>JAWLBG010000047.1:0-38573 GCA_041395065.1 Prosthecobacter sp.
CGTCCGACGGCTTGGGAAAGGAAACCACCGCCGGCTGGCCACCCGGCACCTGCTTCGCGTAGATCGCCTTGATCTCTTCGGGCGACTTGTAGCCGACCGCGTGTTCGGGAAAGCGTTCCGCGTCCCATCCGGGATCCACCGCGAACTCCATCGGCGCGCCGCCACCCGCCGTCTTGCCCGGCGCGGACTTGGTCCCGCCGGTCATCTTGGCGCGATACGCCAGGGCCTCCTCCACCGTCAGCTTGCCGTCACCGTTGGCATCCGCTGCGGGGAACCGTTTCAGCCACTTTTCGAGCTGGGCCGCGCCGGGATCCTGGCAGAATGCCGGGCCGAGAACGAGAAATGCTGCGAGGGTGATCCACAGCCACGCGGGCCTGCGGGTTGCTGTGGTGACGGCTCGGACGGGGGGCATGCTTTTCTCCATGGGGTTCAGGCTGGCATCATCCGTCGTTCCGGCGCGTCTGGTCAAGCCATGTTATCGCCCCGCGGTGCGCATCACTTCGCCAGCGCCTTTGCCGCGGCTTTTTGAAACGCCTCGCGCACCGGGCTGGCGTCGCTGTTCGGGAAGTTCGCGCGCTGCACCATCAGCACGTAGATGACGTCCTTCGTCGGATCGATCCAGGCCTGCGTACCCCACGCGCCGCCGTGGCCGAAGGTGCCGGGCGAGAGCATTTCCGCGAGGCCCGCATGAGACTCCTTCAACACGCACACGCCGATGCCCCAGCCGTAGTTCTTGCCGTGATTGCCGAACTCCTCCTTCTGGAAAAAGCCGCACGGCAGATCGCCGGTGTGCACGGACGAGAGAATCTTCACCGCCTCGGGCGTGAGGATGCGTGTGCCTTCGAGCGTGCCGCCGTTGAGCAGCATGCGGCAGAAGCGAGTGTAATCCTTCGCGCAGGAGTACAGGCCGCCGTTGCCCTGTGGCGGACGGCCGCGCTTGCCGAAGTCGCCGCGCGGCGGCACGGCTTCGAGTTTGCCGGTGTCCTTGTTCTTCGCGTAACCGGTGGCCACCTGCGCCCACTGCGCATCAGTGGGATAAAAGGTCGTGTTCGTCATGCCGAGCGGATCAAAGAGCCGCTTCTGCAAAAACGCGTCGAAGGTCATGCCGCTGATCACCTCGACAATGCGCGCCGCGGTGTTGATGCCGGACTGGCAGTACTTCCATTGCGCACCCGGCTCGAACTGCATCGGCGTCGCCAGCCAGATGGGCACCAGATCGGCCAGCGTGTGCGCTTCGTCAGCCTTCGGACCCTTCGCCTCACCGAGTCCCGAGGTGTGCGTGAGCACCTGCGTGATCGTGAGATTCGCCGGCTTGCCGGAAGGCGTTTTCAACGCGGCAAACTCGGGAATGAATTTCGACACCGGGTCCGCGATGTTCAGCTTCCCCTCGTCCTGCAGCATCAGGATCGCCGCGCCGGTGATCGGCTTTGTCATCGACGCAATCCAGCCCATCGCATCAACGCTCATCGGCTTCTGCTTCTCGATGTCCGCCATCCCGTTTGCTTCGAGATGCAGCAGCCCGTCCTTGTTCGCCACCACCGTCACCACTCCGGCGACTTCATGCTGCGCGATCATCTCCTGCATCGCCTCGCCAATGCCGGGCAGTTTCGGTGTGTCCGCGAAGGCGAGCGATGAGACGAGGAGAGAAAGGAGGAGCGTGCGCATGGTTGAGGATTTCAGAACGGTGGGGTGGGGGCAATGTTGCCGACGAGTCAGCCTGCTTGAAACCGGGAGATGGGGGCGGGTCTCGTCACAGTTGTCTTTCCAGATTCCTATGGCAGCTTTTAAGCCATGACCCTGACCATGCCACTGCCTGCGCTGCTGGAGCAGAAGATGGAGCCGCAAAGTGCGAAGCTGCACTTCGCGGTCGGCGCGTTTGCGGCTGAAGAGATTACCTTGGGCCAGGCGGCGGAGATTGCGGGCGTGTCTCAGACCGAGTTCATGCGCGAGCTCGCGCGGCGGCGGATTCCGCTGCATTACGAGCGGGAGGACTTTGCCGAGGACCTTCAGGCCATCGCAAAGCTGAACGCACAGCTCGATCATGCTCGTCATCAGTGACACCTCGCCGCTGACGGCGCTGCTTCTCACGCACCGGGAGGCGCTGTTGTGTCAGCTCTTTGATCGCGTGGTGATTCCGCCTGCCGTTCACGGTGAACTCCTGCGTGTCCACACCACGCTGCCTGCATGGATCGAGATCATCGCGCCACACTCGATTCCCGCGAGCATCACCGAGGCCGGACTCGATCCGGGTGAGACCGAAGCCATCGCGCTGGCCTTGGAATTGCATCCTGACGCAGTGCTCATGGACGAACGCCTCGGCAGGCGTCTCGCCACCCGCCACGGTCTGGTGGTCACCGGCCTGCTGGGGTTTCTGGTGCTCGCGAAACAACGGAAGTTGATCCCGGAGATCGTTCCCGTCATTCAAGAGCTGCAAGATCAGGGAAACTGCTGGTTCAGCCACGAACTGCTCGGCGATGTGTGTCGCTCGGTCGGTGAAGTGTGGGTTTGAGGTAAAATGACATGGCCTCCGTGGAGTCCAATTGCCATGAATCGACCCCTGACCCGAATGGCACTGAGTTAAGGCCCATTTGGGACGAAAAACGAGCATGTTTTTGAGGATGGGTTCGTTGATGATCAATGGCAGCGAACACGAAGTTCTTTCCCTCGTTTCACAGGTGTCTTTTTGGGCGTCCGCCCGTCAGTGAGAGGGGGCTTTTGCAGCGCAAGGCACGCGAGGCCGACCGGCTCTGCCTGACACAGTTGCACACGCTCTTCGAAGGTATGCTGCCGTCATCGCTGGCCGCCTACAAAGCCGCTCAAGGTTCCAACAGCCGCCACCGCATCTACACACCGCAGGTGACCTTCTGGGCCTTTCTCTCCCAGACGCTCGATGCCGATGGCAGTTGCCGCCGTGCGGTGACTCGCGTGCAGACCTTGTGCTCTGCGCTGGGTCTTGTTCTGCCTGATGAAGACACCGGCGCCTACTGCGCAGCAAGAGCACGCCTGCCGATGCGCCTGCTGCTCAACGTGCATGCGCATGTCGTCGGGCGTCTCGGCACATGTTCACTGTCCGAAGGACGACGTGTGCTGGTGATGGATGGCACCAGCATCCGCATGCCAGACTCGCAGCGCAATGCCGCTGTTTATGCGCGTGGTCCCGGGCAGAAGCCCGGCTGTGGTTTTCCTTTGATGCCCGTGCTCGGTCTCTTCGATCTGAGCGGCGGCACCTGGATCGCCGCAGTCAAAAGCAAGCCTCGTGCGCACGATGCGGCGCTGGCCTGGCGCATGTTGCGACATCTGCGCAGCGGCGACATCCTCATTGCTGATCGAGCCTTCGGCTCCTACGCCTTCATCGCCGCGTGCAAGGCGCGCGGCATTGATGTGGTCATGCGCCTGCACCAGGCGCGTGATCCGCAGCTGGCGAAAGGCAGGCGTGTCGGCGAGGGTGACTGGCACGTCACCTGGAACCGGCCGTTGCAACCGCCCAAAGGACAGCACAAGGCGTTGCACGCCGCACTGCCGACGACGCTGAACCTGCGCCTGGTCCAAGTGCGCAGCACCAGCCCCGGCTTTCGCACCCACGAGCTGCAAGTCGTCACCACGCTGCGGGACTTGCGTGTTTACAGCGCTGCGCAGATCGCCGCATGGTATCAACGGCGCTGGCAGGTCGAGCTGTTGATTTCGCTTCGCTTCACCCTTCGGGCAGCCTGCGGCTGTCTGTCTCGCTGCGCTCGGCTCTTCGACGACATCAAGACCAGCCTCAACATGCATGCCTTTCGCTGCAAGACACCGCACATGGTCGCACGCGAACTGCTCATGCACATGATCGCCTACAACCTCGTGCGTCACCTCATGGCCTGTGCCGAACCAATGCGTGATGTTCAGGCACTCGGCACACTCTCCTTCAAGGGCACGATGGACCGGCTCGACCAGTGGCAGTGGGTTATCTGGAGCGCGCCATCCTGCAAGCAGGCAAGGCTGAGGCGCAACGCGCTGCTGCAAACCATTGCTGATGACGAGGTGCCGCCGCGCCCCGGACGAAAGGAACCGCGTGTCTGCAAAGACCGGCAGAATAAATACACTTTTATGACCAAACCTCGCCACCTCTACAATCTCGAAGACGACCTTGCTCATGCGTCCTAAAACTGGCTTAACTCAGTGCCATTCACCCCTGACCCTTTCTTGCTCACGTCCTTCGTGTTATTCGAACAACGGAGGCAGGTTGCGTGCGCCGTGCAGGATGCGGAGGACTTCGACCTCGTCGGGAAGCTCACGATAAAAGAGAAGATAGTTCGGATACTGCGATGCAGGCAGAAACCGGATGCCAGCAAAACGTTGAGAACTGAATCGCGGTCGGATGCCGAGGCCGGGCTGGTGCCCGAGGTTTTCGGCGGTGTCGAGAATGTCCTCCCGCACGTTCTCCGCGGCCGCCGGAGTGTCTGAGGCAATATGCCGGTGATTTCTTCCAAGTCCTCCAGCGCCACTGGATTGAAGACGACGGGCTTCATGCCGTCTTCCGGCGCAATTGCGATAGAGGGATGCGTTCGCCGGAATGCGAGAGCGCCTCATCGAGCAGCGATTCGAGCGCAGGCGAGGCATTGCGGCCAAAGCTCTTCATGTGCCTGGGATTCGTCACCAGATCCTTCGGCAGCGGCTTCTTGATCGAACCGGCCAGATCACGTGCTAGATCATGGCATGAGGCCCCATCGGCCGTCTGTGGCTGCTCCAGTTCACGTTCCAACGCCACTCGCACCAAGGCCGACTTCGTCATGTGCCGTCTTCGGCTTTCCTGCTCAAGCCGCATCTGCAGGGAATCAGGCAGTTTGAGGGAGATGGTTCTCATACGTGGGTGATGGTAATACATGCCCATTTTCGTGCCATACCAACTTTGCCAAGCATGGAAAACAGAATGGAGGCCGCCTTTTGAAAAGTTGCAGCCAGCCAACTTTGTGGAATGCCATTGGGCATGACCATCACTTTACCACCGGCGTTGGATGCTCTTCTGGCCAGGAAAATGGCTTCCGGGATGTATGAGAATGCAGGTGAAGTCGTGCGGGAGGCCTTGCGGCAGATGGAATCGCGTGAATCGGCGCTGGAGTGGCTGCGGCAGGAGGCCGCAGCGGGTTTTGACCAGTTGGATCGTGGCGAGTCCGTGGAGATGGATCGTGACGCCTTCATGAATCACTTCCGCACCCGCAGACAGGTCGCATGACCTTCCGTCTGTCAACTTTTTGCACACTGAACCCGTTTCCTGTCAATCGACACAGGTACTAGCAATTGCCCCTTGGAATGTCTTTTCTACTCAACTCTGAGTTTTAGGACGCCGCGGTAGACGACGCCATCCCTCCCGGTTATCTGGATTCCAATGTCGTGAACTCCTTTGGGTATTTCAGCCAGCGGCCCCTGCCCATCGTCAGTTGTGAGTCTTAGTTTGGGGAGCAATATCTCGGCATTGGGTTCCATCAACTGACCTGAAGGCAGCGTAAGCGGCGAAGAGATTTTGGCGGTGTAACCCTCTGCTGTTGGATTTGGCAGGAGTAGTTTGGACGCCACGCTTATGGTGAAAACGCCGAACGGGGGAGTTGGGAGCGTAGTTGCTCTAAAAAAGTATTCGATGGAGTGCGGCCCTGCAATAGCCTCGTCCTTGCTTTGGAGCTTCAGCCCAAAGGTGAGGGCACTTCGTGGGTTGATTGTTGAACCAGATGGGTCTTCTGAGTCGCCACGTTTTGCAGGAATCTCGTGACCGTCTTCGATGGAAACACCGCTTAAGTCAGTGACAACCAGTTTGCTGTCTCTATCGGGCAATGTCCATTGACTGACGTTGATCTTAATTGATGACCGATACAGGACCGATTGATCATTTCCTGCAATTTGCAGACCAATGTTATGTTCCCCCACTGGGATGAAACCTCGCTTATGTTCTCCCATGCCGAGCAAGAAGCCACATGCCTCTTGCGCAATTACTCCTTCACGGAGCACTCCACCTTGAAACGGATTCATGAGAAACGACCAGGTGTAAGTGTATCCTTCGGGCGTAGCGGTTTTGAGCATTGGCAGTGCAGCACTCATGGTAGCAAAGCCTGTAGGTCGTTGGGGTGATTCCACCGCCTTCGCATAGATGGTGACTGTCCAAGGTCCTGCAATGTCACCACGTTTGGATTGGAACTTCAGCCAAAAACGAGCCCCGTCGCTATACGTTCTTCGAAGATTTGTGCCCGATTCTATAAAGCTCCACGTAGGCTGTAACGCAGCTTGGACTACGTGGTCATCTACGGATTTCCCATCCAATCCAGTCACGAAAATCCTAGTCTGGGCCTCTGCAAGTTTCCATTCATCAATGGCAGCCGACGACGAAATTTCAGGGGGCGGGATCGTGGTCGGCGTTTGGCCCAACCGTATTGATTCGGGTGTCACCGTATTGTGCCCTATGTTCCAGCTAACCCACCCGACCATTGTTGTAACTACGACGCCGACAGTGATCAACATTGCTCTCGTTTGCCACCACTTCCGATGCAGAGGAGGCACAATGGGTCCGTCAGTTCCGATGCACGGACCCTTCTTGCGTTGTACCCATTTGATTAGATCTCGAAGCCCTTTCTCCACGGCATCGAACCCTTTCTCTGTTTCTTCCCAATCGGTGACAGCTTTGACAAGTGAAGGAAGCGGTTGGCGTCCTGCCCACTTCTCCTCACGCCAACCACAGGGCTTAAGGATTACGGGCACTATGATAGCCCTTTCTGCGGTCGCTAGCTCCATCGAGATTCTGACCTCGTTGTCCCGAATAAAGTCCGATGCTAAAAATGCATTGGTCACCATGAAAAGAATTAGGTCCGCCGACCTCAATTCGGTCTCGATGACGTCGTTCCAAACATCGCCGCCACGGAGATTCGTGTCTGTCCATGTCGTGACAAGCCCCTGCTTTGAGAGAACCTTCAAATTGACGTCAAACGCCTCTTTAAGGAGTCTATCTTCGTGGGCATAGCTCACGAAAACTCGAAGTGGCGAAACGGGGTTGGGGTTTGGGGAAGTCATGAGAGCAGTTTCTGCGGATTGACAAACCGTATACTTAACAAGCTTATCCAAACAAACTCATCTGCCCCGCGTCCTCATCGCTAACGGCTTTCTTCCGCGTCTTCGCGGGCACACTCGTGGCCACGGGGACTTCTTTGACGCTTTCGGCGGGCTGGTGGCCGGATTCGAGTTGTTGGAGGACCTCCTTGGCGCGGTCGATGACGTTTTCGGGGAGGCCGGCGAGGCGCGCGACCTGGATGCCGTAGCTTTTTTCGGCGGAGCCGGGAAGGATCTTGTGGAGGAAGATGATCTGATGGTTCCACTCCTTCACGGCGACGTTGTAGTTCTTCACGGCGGTGCGGCTCTGCGCGAGCGCGGTGATCTCGTGGTAGTGCGTGGCGAAGAGCGTGCGCGCGCCCACCTTGTCATGCAGATGCTCGGCGACGCTCCACGCGATGCTGAGGCCGTCGAAGGTGCTCGTGCCGCGGCCGATCTCGTCGAGGATGACGAGGGAGCGCTCGGTGGCGTTGTTGAGGATGAGCGCGGTCTCGTTCATCTCGACCATGAAGGTGCTCTGGCCGCGCGCGATGTCGTCGCTGGCGCCGATGCGGGTGAAGATGCGATCGACGAGGCCGATCTCCGCGCTGGCGACGGGCAGGAAGCTGCCAATCTGCGCCATGAGCGTGAGCAGCGCGGTCATGCGCAGATACGTGCTCTTGCCGGCCATGTTCGGGCCGGTGATGAGGATGAGGCGGCTTTCCTCCGGCTCCAACGTGATGTCATTCGGCACGAAGCGCTCGCCGCTCGTCAGATTCTGATCGAGCACGGGATGGCGGCCGTCGCGGATGAAGAGATTGCGCGTCTCATTGAGCACGGGGCGGGTGTAATTGAAAAGCCGCGCGGTCTCGGCGAGCGAGGCGAGTGAATCGAGCACGGCGATGGTCTCCGCGGTCTCCTGAATCTGCGCGAGGTGCTGCAGCACGCGGCCGCGCAGCTCGATGAACTGCTCGTATTCGAGCGCCTTGCTGCGCTCCTCGCTGCCGAGAATTTTGTCCTCCATGCGCTTCAACTCGTCGGTGATGTAGCGCTCGCCGTTGACGGTAGTCTGCTTGCGGTGGTAGTCGGCGGGCACACTGCCGACGTTCGCCTTGGTGATCTCGATGAAGTAGCCGAAGACGGCGTTGTATTTGATCTTGAGGCTCTTGATGCCCGTGCGCTCGATCTCCCGCGCCTGCAAATCCGCGATCCACTGCCGCCCAAGCGTGGAGGCAGCGTGCAATTCATCCAACTCCGGCAACCAGCCCTCGCGAAACACGCCGCCTTCTTTGATCTGCATCGGCGGTTCATCGACGATGGCACGCTGGATTTCGGAGGAGAGTTCGGTGAGATCGTGGAGGCGCTGCGTGAGTGCGAAGCGCAGCGCCGAGGTGTCAGACTCGTCGGACAGGTCAGCCGAGTCGGACAATAGAGTTTTCAAAGTGGGAACCACTTCCAACGAAACCGCAAGCGCCTGCAAATCACGGCCATTGCCGCTGCCCTGGCTGAGGCGTGAGCTCGTGCGCTCGAGATCGCGCACTTCTTTGAGCAGCGTGCGGATTTGGCCAAGCAGGATCGGTTCGTCGAGCAACGACGCGATCATGTCCTGACGCTGCGTGAGCGTGTCGAGATCGCGCAGCGGATGCAGCACCCAATGGCGCAGCTTGCGCGCGCCCATGGGCGTGCAGGTGCGGTCGAGCGCGCTCAATAGCGTGTGCGCATTGCCACCTCGCGCGCTGACGAGTTCGAGGTGGCTTTGACTCGCGGCATCGATGAGCACGACGTCATTGGTTTGGCCGACGCGCAGGCGCTGGATGTGCTCGACACTGCGGCGGAGCTGGAACTGCAGGTATTGCAGGATCGCGCCGGCGGCGCAGATGGCGGCGCTCATGCCGGTGCAGCCGAATCCATCGAGCGACTGCACCTTGAAATGCTGTGTGAGGCTGTGCTGTGCCTGATCGAGCAGGAAGAGGTAGCTCTCCGTCGCTTGCGCACACGCGGGAGCACCGAGGGCGTCGATGACCTCGCGCTGATCATCGCTGAAAAGAATCTCACTGGCCTGCAGGCGCTCAAGTTCGTCCGCGAGCTCGGTGGTGTCCTTGAACTCGGCCACCTCAAACTCGCCGGTGGTGTGATCGACATAAGCGAGGCCGAATTTCTTCCCATCGCGAAACACCGCGGCGAGGTAGTTCGGACGGTTCGAGTCGAGCAGATTGAGGTCGTTGATCGTGCCCGCGCTGAGGATCTGCGACACGGCGCGCTCGACGATTTTTCCCGGCACCGGATCGGTGGTCTGCTCGGCGATGGCGACGCGCTTGCCCGCCTTGATGAGCTTCGCGATATAGCCCTGCGACGAATGATGCGGCACGCCGCACATCGGCACTGCGTTGCGCTTCGTCAGAGCCACATTGAGGATCGGCGAGGCGACTTTTGCATCCTCGAAGAACAGCTCATAGAAATCGCCAAGACGGAAGAACAGCAGCACGTCCTCCGGCAGCTCGCGCCGGATGGCGAGATACTGCTTCATCATGGGAGTGGTCTTGACGTCGGACATGCGCGAACCTCAAGGAATCGGGAGGGCGGTCCACAGGTCAAGATGCGAGTCGAGGGAAGTAAGTCTTGATCCTCGGGTGCGTACACTGACAGTATCAATCATGACCCAGAAGCAACGCGAAGCCCTGTTTGACCTGCTCACGCTGTCCCTTTACGCGGACGCACACATTTCGCTGCGGGAGGAACACCTGCTGGAGTCGGCTTTCATCGCGGAAGGATGGGATTCGAAGTATCCCAAAAGCTTGTTCATCGACGAGTCCTTCGCCCGGGCGCGCGAGATGGCGGAGGACGAGGACTCAATGATCGACTACATGACGGAACGCGCGCAGGCTTTCACGACAAAGGCGGCGCAGAAGGAGGTGCTCGGGGTGATCAAGAACATCCTGAAATCCGACGGAGAGACGCCCGCGGAAAACGAGTTCTACAACCTGCTAACCCAGGCGCTGCCGAAACCGACGAAGTAACCGCCCTACTTCGCCGCCGGTTCTCCGAGGTGCTTTTTGAAGAAGGCGGCGGCAATGTCGACCGTCTCGGCGCACCAGGGATCGCTCATCCAGTAGGGGTGCGGAGCGTTCTTGAGCGTGTAAACGGCGGTTTCGATGCCCAGTGCCTTCAGTTTTTGCATCATCTCGGCGCGACCGATTTTGAGTGTGTCCTTTTCACCCTCGATGAAGATGGTCGGCGGCACGCCGGGACGAACGTGGGTGATCGGCGACGCGGCCTTGTAGAGATCGGGTTTCTCGTCGCAGGTGGCGCCGAAGAACAGCAGCGCACCTTCATTTTTCTTGCCGGTGTTGGCGGCGACCAGATCCTGCGTGGCGGCCATGACGATGCAGGCTTTCACCGCACTGGACTGATCCTTGAACGGACCGTCGCCTTCGAACTCCGGCAGTCCGCTGGTCATGCCGGTTAAGCCCGAGAGATGGCCGCCGGCGGAACCGCCCATGCAGCCGATGCGCTCCGGATCGATCTTCAATTCCTTCGCATGTGCACGCAGGCAGCGCAGCGCGGCTTTGCAGTCGTGAATCGCGGCGGGGTATTTCGCTTCCGTGCTCAATCGGTAGCTGACGAGCGCGGTGACGAAGCCCCGCTGCGCGAGGCGTTCCATCATCGGCTTGTCGGCCTCGACCTGCCGCGCCTTCCAGCCGCCGCCGTGGATGTCGAGGATGCAGGGCCAGGTGCCTTCAGCGTCGGGCACATAGACGTAGAGTTCCACGTCGTGCTCGGGGTGCTTCTCGACCACGATCGTTTTCAGCGTGAAGCCTGCCGGAGTCTGCGGGTTGAGCTTTTTCCACTTCGGGGCATCGGCGGCTTCGGAAGTGAGCGTGGCGGCGAGAAGGAGACTGAGGGCGAGGCGAAAAGACATGGATTGGCTAAACGTGACGCGTTCGCCGAACTTCAGTCGGAAAAAAAAGCAGGGCCGTTGCGGCCCTGCTTCTGCATTCGGCGGCTTGGCCGAGGACATTTTTACGGTTCTTCCTCCGGTTCCGGTTCAGCGGGTGGCTTGGTTGCCGGTGCGACGGGTTTCCCCAGATAGCCCGGCAATTCCACGCCGACGTTTTTGGCGATGTCATGCAGCGGCGGGACGGAACCAACGAGGCCCGAGAGGAAATCCGCCGTGCGAGTCTTGCCGTCTTCGCCGGCGCGACCGGAGTCCCAGACGGTGACCTTGTCGATCTTGACCCCGGAGATCGCCTTGACCTGTTCGGAGACGAGGCTGGGAAGCTGCTCGGTGACCATGAGTTGCGCGGCTTTGTCGGCTCCGCCGGCGGCGGAGACGATGGATTCGAAACCCTTCGCACGCGCTTCGAGCTGCGCGAGCGTCCCAGCCGCCTCGGCTTCCATGTAGGTCTTGAGACCGGCGGCCTCGCCCTCCTTGATGATGCGGATTTTTTCGGCGTCGGCCTGGGCGACGAGTTCGATGCGGCGCTTTTCGGCTTCGGCTTCGAGCTCAATGCGCTGGCGTTGCGCTTCGGCACTGATGCGCACGCGGTTCTTCTCGGCTTCGGCGAGCACCTCGATCTTCCGCTTTTCGATCTCGGCCTGAACGATGATGGTGGCCATCTGTGAGGCCTCTTCGCGTTTCGCACGCTGGCGCTCGGCGGATTCTTCGGCGAGGTAGGATTCCTGAAGCGCTTTCGCCGTGGCGACTTTCTCCGCCGCCGTACCGACGCGTTCGGCCTCGGCTTCCTTCTCACGACGCGCGGCGATGGAGTTGGCGATTTCGACCGCGGAAAGGTTCTCACCCGTGACGGCCTCAGCCTGGGCCTGGGCGACGTTGATGCGCTTTTCCTTGTCGGCAAGCGCGGCACCGATGTCACCGTCGCGCTCCTGCTGGGCGACTTTGATTTTCGCGTCGTTGATCGCGCGTGCGGCGGCTTCTTTGCCGAGGGCCTCGATGTAGCCGGACTCATCGGTGATGTCCTGAACGTTGACGTTGATGAGGCGGAGGCCGACTTTTTTGAGTTCGACTTCCACGCCGTTGGAAATGTTGGCGATGAGCTTGTCGCGGTCGGCGTTGATTTCCTCAATGGGCATCGTGGCGATGACGACGCGCATCTGGCCAAAGATGATGTCCTTCGCGAGTTCCTGAATCTGCGGCTGCGTCTGGCCGAGGAGGCGCTCGGCGGCGTTGGCCATGACACCGGGCTCCGTGCTGATGCCGACGGTGACGGTGGAGGGGGTGTTAACGCGGATGTTTTGCTGCGAGAGGGCGCCGCGAAGCTGGATGTCGATCGGCATCGGCGTGAGGCTCAGATAGGCGTAGTCCTGAATGACCGGCCAGACGAAGGCGGCACCGCCGTGGTAGCAGTTGGCGGACTTGTTTCCACCGACCTTCCCGTAAACGACGAGGATGCGATCCGACGGGCAGCGTTTGTACCGCGACGCGAAGAGGGCGAGGGTGGCGACGACAAGGACGGCGGCGAGACCGACCAGGCTGGTGAACATGAAGCTGTCGAACATGGCGTTTTAGGAGGTTGGTTTGACGACGAAAGTGTTAGGGGGAAGAAGCGCGGCGATTTCAACGCCCTGCCGGGGCGTCAGAGGCTGTTCGGAGTCGGTGACGGCGTCGGCGGTGATGAGGCGACCCTGCAGCAGCAATTCGACCTGGCCGACTCCCTGACGGGCGGCGGGGATGGTGACGTAAACCTGGCCGGACGCTCCGACGGCGTTTTCGTATCGCAGCGAGCCGTCGTTCTGCATCGACATCAGCAGCCGCATCGTGAAGAAGATCAGCAGCATGAAAACGATGCCGGAGAGCACCGCCGCACCGACCGTTGCGCCCGGAGACATGCCCTGCCGCTCCGCGAGCACGCCCGTCCAACCGAAGCCGACGAAGAACGCGACAAGGATGCGGAAGGAGAGCAGCTTCACGCTGTCCGCGGTGCTGCCGTCGTGCGCGTCCGCGCCGTGGTCAAAGTCCGAACCACCACCCATAAAGGCGCCGATCAGCAGGAAAACCTGGATCACGGAAGCGAAGACGGAGATCGCCCAGTAGAGCTGCGAACCAGCGATCAAATCAGACCATGAGGCAATCATGCTGCTGGTTTTAACGGCGGAGGAATGCAAGGGCAAGCCTTCATCCGTTCCGCTTTTGCGGCTTGTTTGTAAGCCACAACCGCAGCCGACGACTCAGAGACCTGGTGGACGTTCGGAGGCCTTGCGCATGGGTTTCCCTGTTTCCACAGGAGGTGCGGCCGGGTCAAACGGGATGCCTCCAAGAACCTGCGCACCGGAGGCGCCACCCATGACGAGCGTGGGCCGGTTGCCATCGTCGTCGCGGAAGTAGTTTCGCCGGTGGAGCTTGCCGTCGGGATTGACGATGGCGTGGCAGTAAATGTGCGGCTGGGCGAGGAAAAAAACGTGCAGCCGGTTGGTGGTGTCGATGCTGATCTGCGGTTTCGTGACCATGCTCACGGGGCCAAGCAGGAAGGTGGAGAGGTAGGCACCCGTCCCCTCATCGGTGATCCGGCAGTAGAGCTGCAGCGTGTTGAGTTCGCGAAAGAGAATGATCTGGTAACGCCGGGCGCGTCCTGCATTGCGGTAGCCTTCCGGGACGCCGTAGGGCTGGTCGAAGAGGTTTGGCTTGGCGTCGGTGATGGTCAGCCGTTCGCGGTTGGAGGCGTAGAAGTGGCCGCTGATGGGATGCAGGACGTTGGCGACGATGTGAAAGACGCCGAGGTCCGCCGTGGAGTAGCCGCCGGAGATTTCCACCGTGTGCTTCGTGGTGCCGCCTGCTTTCAGTGTGACCGGCTCCTCGGAGCCGACGCTGACGGGCGGCAGATTGCGTCCGGTGGATTCGGTGATGGTAAAGTTCAGCCAGTCCCGCGCCCCGTGGCCTCCCACGATGACATCCGCGCCGGAGCGGTTGATGATCGTGACGATGGCCACCACCGGCTCGCCGGTGAGGAACTGGTTTTTGTTCAGGGCGATGTTGGTGACGTACTGACCGCGCACCGCAGTGGCGGACAGGAAGACAAAGAGGAGCAGAAGCAGGCGGTTCATGCGCGTCAGGGTGGAGTTGGAGAGGCGGGAGGCTGGCTGGAGGCGATGCGGAATCCCCGGGCCAGTGTAGCCTCTCCGGCGGATTCTGGAAAGCGCCGATCCGTCAGCAACTGGGGGTCGCTCTTGAGACCGAAATGGCCGCCGCGGACGACAGGCACCTTCACATCGATCAAATCAGGATGCACCGGCCATTCGCCATCGCTGCTCTCGCCGGAGGTCCACTCGCTGACATTGCCAGCCATGTCGCACACGCCGAAGGGACTGACGTCTTTGGTGACGCGGTTGATCGGCGCCCAGAGGTTGAAGCCGTCCACCTTGCCACCCTTGCCTTTTCCCGAGGCGACGTAGTCGTCGCCGAGATTGGCGGCGCCGGCTTTTGACTGGTTACCCCATGGATAGCGGAACCCCTTTGTGCCGCGGGCGGCCTTTTCCCATTCCTCTTCGGTCGGCAGGCGCTTGCCCTTCCACTTTGCAAAGGCGGAGGCGTCCCACCAGTCCACCTGGCTGACCGGTGTGTTCAGGGTGATGCTTTCCCCCTTCGCGGAGGCGCCGCTTTTGGCGGCCTCGAGCGTGGTTTGCCAGTTCACCGGCTCATGGCCCAGCTTTGTCTTGGGCTGGAGCGGGTGGTCGAAGGTCGTTGCTGCAGCGGGGTTTTGCGCCAGGGCTTCGAGGAACTCCGCATACTGGCCGATGGTCACCTCGTGTTTGCTGATCCAGAACTCCGGCAGCCGGACATTCTTGTCCTTCTGGTAAAGGAACGAGCCCGCGGGGATGCGCACGAATTCGATGGGGACCACCGCCGCCTCCTGGGTGCGGGAATCCACCGTGCCGTTCATCATCGCGCCCAGCGTGGCCACGACGATCAGGACGAGAGTCACTGCGGGCCAAACCCACCAGGGCTTCCGACCACGCTCGTCCACGGGCAGGGATTCGGACTCAATCTTGCGCACGATGCTGCGGGTGCGCATCTCGCCGCGGATCTCGTCCAGCGCCTGCTGCAGGCCGTGCCAGTCGTGCGCGGAATCGCCGAGGGACTTCAGCAGTCCGCGGGCTTTGCCCTCCGCCGTCAGCGGGCGCAGGAGTTCGAGGAAGGATTTCACGTCCGCCTTGGTGTCCTGCCTGCGCTCGCTCACCGGGCGGAAAATGTTCACCACGCTGGCCTGGTTGTCCGTGTCGATGTAAATGTCCCGCGTCATCATCTGGCGCGGGCTGCACTGACGCTGCTCGGCAAAAATCATCGTCTCGCAGACGCCGTGCAGCACCTCAGCGAGTTGGCGTTCCCCGAGCATCTCCTCCTCCGCCTCCAACTCTGCCAAACTGCGCCCTCGGGGCAGTTCGCGTGTGTAAAACAACCAGCCGTTCGCTTCACCGGCTTCATAGAGCGGGGCGATGCGGGGGTGGGTCAGCGATGCCTTCACCCGCGCCCGGGTGCGGAATTTTTCCACCACCTCCGACTGACTCAGACACTCCGGGCGCAGCAGCATCAGCGCCACCGGCCGCTGCACCGCCACCTGCATGGCGCGATAGGTTTCGGACTCCTTGTCGAGGTAGAGCCGCTCCAGCACCTGATAGTTTCCGAGCAGCGTGCCGGGCGCCATGATGGGCGCGGGTCCGCCGGGTTCGACGGCCGGCCGCGCGAGCAGCGTCTGGATGCGGTCCAGCAGCTTTTCAGGGGCGTAAGGCCCGTCTTTCAGCAGCAGGTCATCGGCGAGCTGCTTCTCGAATCCAGTGAGGTCGTAGCGGGTGGTGAAGAGCACCTTCACTTCAGGAAAACGTTCCCGCGCCTGATCCCGCAGTCCGAAGCCGGTTTCATTTGATGAGAAAACGGCTTCCGTCACCAGCACATCGAGCTGCTCGGTCTCGGCGATCCAGGCCTTCGCCAGGGCCGGTCCGGGCATGTCCACGATGGTGGCGTCCGGGAACCTTCCCTTCAAAGCTTTCAAACGGATGCCGCGCAGGGCGGCGTTGGAATCGACAAACAAAAGAGTCATGCGGCGTTGCGGCGGCGATCATCTCCCCACGGGCGGGAGCAGCGGATTCCCTCCGCCGGGCACGGCCCCCGGCGACGATCCGAATTCCAGGAGATCGCGTGGCTCGGCGGCCACATCCTGAAGCTTGTTGTTGTAGTAGAGGCGCAGCATGTAGCCGTAATAGGTGCGCCGACCGTGCTGCTGGATCTCGGCGGCGGAAAGGACGGGCAGGTGGTAGACGACATCCAGCGTCTCCTCCCCGCTGCCGCTCCAGTCCACCGGGGTGGACTGCCAGCTTTCGACCGGTTCGGGAGCGATGGTCTGGGCCACCTGCGTTCCATTCACCCGGTCGAAAAAGAAAACCTCGAGGTCCATGGCCTGCCCGTCCACCGTCTGGCTGCCCGCCCGGATGATCGGCACGCGCAGCACGTAGCGCTCCCCATTGTTCGTGGCGAAATCGCGCTTCACCTGGCAGGCGCCGAGCCGCAGGCGTTTTTCACCCTCCGCGCCGGCGGCTGTGTTGATCAGCGGGGAAGCCGTGGCGGCTGGACCTGCGCCGAGCCGCCTGGCGGCTAGGGCGAAGTAGCTGCCCGCACGCGTCTCGCCCAGAAGCTGGATGCGCCGCCAGTTGTCGGTCGCCTTGTCGGCGATGCCCATCTGCTCGTAGGTCTGGGCCATTTCGGCGATGATGGCCGGGTGGTCGGGATTGAGCTGATCGGCGCGCTTCAGCATCTCCAGCGCCCCCTGCATGTCGCTCATGCCGCGGATCTCCTTCGCCGTGGTGACGACGTAGTCCACGTCCCGCAGCAGTTCCGCGGCGGGGTCCGGCTTGACGGCCTGCGGCTTGGAAAAATCAGGCGCTGGTGGCTTGGCAGTCGGCGCTGCGGCGGCTGCAGGCGTCGGAGGACTCGTCGGTGGCGGGGCGGGAGCCGTCGAAGATGCGGCCACGGGTGTCGGCGAAGGAATTGGCGGCGGGATTACCGGCACGGGCGCAGCAGGCTGAGTCGGAGCGACGGAGGGCTGCTGGAAGGAACCGATGGGCGGCGGTTGATTGGAAACCACTGGGGCCGGGGCCGCGACCTGCGGTGCCGCCAGGGAACCCGGCGGCGGAGGCTGAATCACCGGCGGCGGTGGAGCGGCGATCTGGCCGATCTCAGGCACCACGCTCGTCTGCGCCGCGATCGCCGGGACGACGGGGGACGTCGGGGTGGCCGGCTGCGGCTTCTCCGCTGTGTCGGGATCGCCGGACAGCAGTAAATTCGCCGCCAGCCCGATCTGTGCCAGCACCAGCACGCCGAGCGTTCCCCACGCCACCACGGAGGCGCGTTCGCGGTCGGGGGCGAGGATGGTGGAAGATGGCGTCACGGTTGCTGTCAAAGAGGCGTATGGTACGGTTTGCGCTTCCCAGTGTCAATGCTCCAGGGTTCTTCGTTCAAAATGCCGGAAGGTCACGCCCTGCCGCAGAGTATTCATGCCTTGGAAACGTCGCCGCACCTGCGTCCGTGTGATTTTTCCTTTGCACCCGCCGAAATGGCGGCGCGGCTCGCCGGTCGCGAGGGTTTCATCTGGCTGGACTCGTCCCTCGCCCATCCCGGCGCCGTCTCGGCGCTCACGGCGGAACCCGTGGAGGTTCTTGAAGGACACATCGACCGTGACTGGGAAAAAGTCCGCACCGCGCTGGCCGCGCCTCGCGCCGCCGCAGGCGGGCTTTACGGCTGGGTCGGCTACGACGGGCGGTTCGTCTTCGGCGTCTATCCCCACGGGCTGATCTACGACCACGACACGTCCCGGTGGTATCAGTTCGGCGACTTCAAAGTTCCAAACGCCAACGTCCAGACCGCGGACGCCCCCCGGCTTCACTTTGAATCCCGCGTCAGCCCTGAAGACTACATCCGCATGGTCCGCCGTGCTCAGGAGTACATCGCCGCCGGGGACATCTACCAGGTCAATCTTTCCCGTCCTTGGCAGGCAGCCTGGCCTGAGGATGCGGACGCCCTTGCGCTTTACTTGAAGCTGCGGACCGTCTCTCCTGCCCCGCACGCGGCTTTCATGCGACTGGCCGGGACCTGCGTGCTGTCCGCCTCGCCCGAGCTCTTTCTCCAGCTCGACGGATCGCGCATCACCACGCGTCCGATCAAGGGCACCCGGCCCCGCTTCATCGGCGACCCTGCACGCGACAGCGCCGCCGTGGATGGTCCTCACCGGCTCCGCCAAAGAACGCGCCGAACTGCTCATGATCACCGATCTGGAGCGCAACGACCTCGGCCAGGTTTGCGAATTCGGCAGCGTCGCCGTGCCCGAACTCTGGCGGGTGGAAAGCTTCGCGCAGGTGTTTCACCTCGTCTCCACCGTCACCGGCACGCTGCGCCCGCACGTCGATCACGTCGACGCCTTTCGCGCCTGCTTCCCCGGCGGCAGCATCACCGGCGCGCCGAAGAAACGCGCCACCGAAATCATCGCCGAACTCGAGCCGCATTCGCGCGGCCTCTACACCGGCGCCATCGGCTGGTTCGGCTTCGATGGCCGCAGCCAGTGGAACATCGCCATCCGCACCGCCGTGCAGAAGGGCGGTGAAATCACCTTTCACACCGGCTCCGGCATCGTCGCGGACTCGGATCCGGCGCAGGAGCACGAAGAGACGCTGCACAAAGCCGCAGGCATCCTGGCCGCCGCGGCATGAGATGCCAAAGCGCTCCTGCAAGGCACCGCACATCCGCAAGATGGTGGCCAGCATCGAAGGCCGCGAAGCCTGATCCTTCCCCCCAAAACCTGAATCCAAGGTTTCAGCCACGGATCTGCTTCGTCAGTTCCGTGGCTTTTTGTTTTGGGTTTCGAGGAGTGCCTGCGATGTCTCCGGTCATATTTTGAAGCCAAACACGGCGCCCATGCGCGTCGTATCCGACAATTCTGTTCCCATCTCCGCAATTTGCGGCACCATGAAGCCATCGACTCGGTAGGCTGCCCTGAAATCGTAATGTCTGAGGAAACTCCAATTGCAACCAAACAGTTGATAGCCATCTGGGCTGACGGCACACGCCATGATGTTTGTGTTCAGATATGGCGTCCCGTTACAGAGGGGCGATCATGTCGGTGCAAGATTACCACAACTGGTCTCCAGCCAGCATATGACCCCCCGCCGATTGGAGGCTCCGATGAGATGCAGGCGATTACTCTGAGCCTTAGGTTTGTGCGCTTTCTATTTGAGTGGCATTTTGAGCACGGAGGCACCTTATTCTATCCGCCACCTGATGATGAGGAGCCATACACGCCGGATGATTTACCGCCATCCAACAAACCAGCCGAACAAAACGTGGATGCCCCTCACTAGCCTCTCTGCTTTCGGGAAATGATGTCAGGCTGCGACTGCGTGACAAAAGCACAGTCATTGATAGAGGTCCGCGGGCGTAACCTCAAGCCAGCACGCTCTCCGGCACGCGGGCCATGATTCGCCCTTCGAGGTCACGCACCACGATTTTGCCGTGGATGATCTCGGGGGGATTGCTGATGCCCTTGGCGTAGTCGGCAGCCAGATCCTTGCTGCAGCCGAGTGACTGGCGAATGCGCACGGCGAGTGTTTCGAGATCAATGTCGGTCATGTGGCCGATATTTAGCGCTGCCTTGCGGTCACGTCGCGACCAGAATCATCGCCAACTCAAATAGGCAGCGCATGTTTTCTCTCGCCACTTCGGCGCGAGTCTTCCTATGATCCCCGCAATTCCATGGAAACGCCGCTTTCACCTCTCGACTTCGCCCGCCGTGCCCGCCGTTTGTATGCTGACCGCGAGGCCGTGGTCGATGGCGAACGTCGTTTCACCTACCGCGAGTTCTTCGAGCGCTGCGACCGCTGGTCGTCCGCGTTGCAAAAGCTCGGCGTGAAGCCCGGTAACCGTGTGGCGACCATCGCGCCGAACACGCATGCGCATCTGGAGGCGTTCTATGCGATCCCGCAGATCGGCGCGGTGATCGTGCCGATCAATTTCCGCCTCACCGCCGCCGACTTCGCCTACATCCTCAAGCACAGCGGTGCCAAAGTGGTGTGCGTGCATGCGGATTACCTCGACGCGGTCGATTCGATCCGCGATCAGGTGCCCGGCGTAGAGCACTTCATCGCCTTCAGCGGTTCCAAGGCCGGCTGGACGGATTACGGAGCCACGCTGGCCGCCTCTGCGACTGAATTCACGCCTGCCGAGGTCGTTGAGACGGAGATGATCGCGCTGAACTACACCAGCGGCACCACGGCGAATCCGAAGGGCGTCATGGTCACGCATCGCAACACGGCGTTCAACATCATGGGCCACCTCATGCACACCCGCATCACGGCGGCGGATCGTTACCTGTGGGTGCTGCCCATGTTTCATGCGAACGGCTGGTGCTTCGTGTGGACGATCACCGCGGTCGGCGGCCGCCACATCTGCATTCCGAAAGCCGATCCGCGCCTGATTTTTGAAACGATCAGAAGCGAAGACGTCACGCTGCTCTGCGCCGCGCCGACCGTGCTCATCAGCATCGCCAACGTGCCCGAAAACGTGCGCCAAGGTGCGCCGCGCGGCGTGCGCGTCTTCACCGCCGGCGCACCGCCTGCCGCCGCCACGATCGAGCGTGTGGAAGGCGAACTCGGCTGGGAGATCACCCACGTTTACGGCCTCACCGAGGTCTCTCCGATTGTCACCATCAGCGAACCGCGTCCGGAGCACGCCTCGCTGAATCCCGCCGTGCGCGCTGTCATCAAAGCCCGCCAGGGCGTCGAATACCTCGCCAACGCCGAAGTCCGCGTCGTCGATGACGAGGGCAACGAAGTCGCCCAAGACGGCGCGACGATGGGCGAGATCATCATTCGCGGCAATGCGGTGATGAAAGGCTACTACAACGATCCCGCCGCCACCGAGAAGGCGATCCGCAACGGCTGGTTTCACAGTGGCGACGCCGCCGTCGTGCATCCGGACGGCTACATCGAAATCCGCGACCGCTGGAAGGACATCATCATCAGCGGCGGCGAAAACATCTCCTCCGTCGAAGTCGAAGGCGTGCTGCTGCGTCATCCCGCCGTGCAGGAATCCGCCGTTGTCGGCCTGCCGCATGAGAAATGGGGCGAAACGCCGCAAGCCTTCATCGTCCTCAAACCCGGCGCCGAAACCACGCCCGAAGCGCTGCGCCTGTTCTGCCGCGAACACCTCGCCCATTTCAAAGTCCCGCACGGCTTTGAATTCATCGCCGAGCTGCCGAAGACCGCGACCGGCAAGATTCAGAAGTACGTCCTGCGCGGCGGACGGGCGAACATCACGCGGCAGTAGCCATCGCTACTCGCGTGCTCACTGCCCCGCGAGCTTCCCATCCTCGACGTGCACGGTGCCTCCACGGATTTCGATCTTCTCCCGCGCTTCCTCCACCGGCACATGGCGCGGCGTGCTGGCCGGTTTCCCCTGCGGGCGCGCCCAGCGGATGCCGTTGGCGATCACGCGCTGCACGTCGGGATGATGGTAGATCGGATACACCTCGTGGCCGGGGCTGAAGTAGAAGATGCGCCCGCTGCCGCGTTTCCACGTCGCGCCGCTGCGGAAGACCTCGCCGCCTTGAAACCAGGACACAAAGATGAGTTCGTCCGGCGTCGGAATGCCAAACGGCTCGCCATACATCTCTGACTGCTCGATCTCGATGCAGTCGCCGATGCCCGCGGCGATGGGATGCCCCGGATTGAGCACCCACTCGCGTTAGCGCTCGCCTGACTCGCTCCAGCACAGCGAACAGCTCGTGCCCATGAGACGTTTGAATACCTTCGACCAGTGTCCGGAGTGCAACACGATCAACCCCATTCCCGCGAGCACGCGCTCCTGCACGCGCGTCACCGTTTCATCCAGCACCTGATCATGCGCTGCGTGGCCCCACCAGAGAAGCACGTCTGTTTCATCCAGCACTGCCTGCGGCAGGCCCTGCTCCGGCTCGTCCAGTGTCGCCGTACGAATGACGAATTCCGAATGCACTCCCAGAGCCTCCGCCAGCGCTCCGTGGATGCCCCGCGGGTAAAGCTCCGCGACGCATGTGTTTTCTCGTTCGTGGACAAACTCGTTCCAGATGGTGACTCGGATGAGGGGGGTGGACATGACGGCTAGTTTAGCGGGCGAACCGCGTTGCCAACTCACAAAAACCGCGCCGTCCGGCTCTGCTTGCACTTCTTCACCTGCTCGGGTGTCCCGGCGGCGACGATTTTTCCGCCTTCGGGGCCGGCTTCGGGGCCGATGTCGATGAGGTAGTCGGCTTCGGCGTAAAGGTCGGGGTGGTGCTCGATGACGACGACGGTGTGGCCTTCGTCGACAAGGCGGTGCAGCACGTCGATCAGACGGGCAACGTCCTGGATGTGCAGGCCGATGGTGGGCTCCTCGATGAGGTAGAGATTGCGCTTGCCGGCCTTCGTGATGCCCTTGAGCTGCTCCTTCATCGTGCGACCGTCGCCGCTGCGAAGTTCGGTGACGAGCTTGATGCGCTGTGCCTCCCCGCCGCTGAGCGTCGGGCTGGGCTGGCCGAGCTGGAGGTAGCCGAGGCCGGTGTCAGCGAGGAGCCTGAGCGGACGCGCGATCTTTTGCACGGGCGCGAAGAATTCGGCGGCCTCGGTGATGCTCATGCGCAGCACGTCACCGATGTGTTTGCCGTTGTATTCGATCTCTAGCGTGGCTGCGTTGAAACGCAGGCCGCGGCAGGTCTCGCAGTGCACGCGCGTCGTGGGCAGGAAGGCCATCTCCACTTTGATCTCGCCGTTGCCGCCGCAGGTCTCGCAGCGCCCGCCTTCGGTGTTGAAGGAAAAACGGCTCGCGGTGTAGCCGCGTGTCCGCGCCAGCGGCACCTGAGCGAAGAGCTTCCGAATGTCGTCCAAAATACCGACGTAGGTCGCCGGGCATGAACGGCTGGTCTTGCCGATTGGCGATTGATCGACCTCGTGCACGGTCTGCAGATTCTCGAAGCCGCTGACGCTTTTCCAAGCCTTGGTGAACTTCGTCTTCGACTTGCTGATCTTCTCGCGAACCGCCGGTGAGAGTGCGCCGTGCATGAAGCTGCTCTTGCCGCTGCCGCTGACGCCGGTGAGCACCGTCAAACGCGCGAGCGGGATGCTCACGTCGATGCCCTGCAGATTGTTCGCGGTGGCGCCCGTCACGCGCAGCCAGCCGTCCTTCGACTTCGCTGCGGGAAGCGGCCTCCGCGATCCGCGAGAGGGATGCTTGAGCGGATGATTCAGGCTCTGGCCGGTGATGCTGTGTTTGTTCTTGAGCACCTGCTTCAGGCTGCCCTGCGCGACAACTTCGCCGCCGAATTTTCCCGCGCCCGGTCCGAGGTCGAGGATCGTGTCGGCGCGCTTCATCGTCTCGTCATCGTGCTCGACAACGAGCAGCGAGTTCCCCTTGTCGCGCAGTGCTGTCAGTGTGTTGAGCAGCTTCTCGTTGTCGCGCGGATGCAGGCCGATCGTCGGCTCGTCGAGGACGTAAAGCACGCCGCGCAAGTTGCTGCCGAGCTGGGCGCTCAAACGAATGCGCTGCGCTTCACCACCGCTGAGCGTGTCGGCGCTGCGATTGAGTTGAAGATAGCCAAGCCCGACTTCCTGCATGAATTGGAGGCGCTGTTCGATCTCCTTCACGATGTCCCGCGCGATGATCGCCTCGGTGCCTTCGAACTTGAGCTTGGCGATGAGTTTGGCCGCCTCTCCAGCGGTGAGGCCGGCGAAGTCCTGAATCGTCGTCTTCTGCAGCTGCACAGCGCGGCCGATCTCATTGATGCGGCTGCCGTGGCAGGTGGGGCAGGGGCTTCGCGGCGCGGAGGCGTCATCGTCGTCGCTGCTGAAGCGGCGCTCCTCCTCGAGCTCGGCTTCGAGTTGCGAGACGTCGTCGCGCCGTTCCGGTTGATGGCGGACGACACCGAAGCCGCGGCAGTCGCCGCACCAGCCGTGCGGACTGTTGAAGCTGAACAGTCGCGGATCGAGCTCTTCGAACGACAAGCCGCAGCTCGGGCAGCTCATCTCGGTGCTCAGCACGTGCAGGGTCTTGTCCGCCAGGCGCAGCTTGATCGTGCCCTTGCCCGTCTTGAGAGCGGATTCGATCCAAGGCCGCAGAGTGTCCGCCGACTCGCCTTTGCCCACCTTCGCGATGACGGCGTCGATGGTGTGCTCCTTGAACCGTTCAAGGCGTTTGAAGCCCATCGTCGGCATGAACTGCCCGTCCACCCACAGCGTCTCAATGCCGTGCTTCGCCGCGTTTTCGGCCACGTCAGTGTGGAAGCCTTTTCGCGCCTTGATGAGCGGCGCCAGCAGATGTCCTCCGCTTTTGCGGAGATGCGCCTGAACGGTTTTCAAGATGGCCTCCGAACTCTGCTTCTTCACCGCCACGCTGCATTTCGGACAGAACTGCGTGCCGAGCTTCGCGAAGAGCAGCCGCAGAAAGTGGTAAACCTCCGTCACCGTCGCCACGGTGGATTTTCCGCCGCCGCGCGAGATGCGCTGCTCGATGGCGACCGTCGGCGGCACACCAGTGATGAGATCCACCTCCGGCTTTTCCATCTGTTCGACGAAGGTTCGTGCATAGACGGACATCGAGTCGAGGAAGCGCCGCTGGCCTTCCGCGAAGATCAAATCGAATGCGAGCGACGATTTGCCGGAGCCGCTCAAGCCGGTGACGACGACGAATTCGTCGCGTGGAATGTCGAGCGAGATGTTTTTCAAATTGTGCTCGCGCGCTCCACGGATGGAAATGGAGTTCTCCGCTCGCGGTGCGCGATGGGCGGATTTCTCCGGCGTCTTCTTGGGGGTGGAACTGCGCACTGTGAACTGCGAACCGAGAACGGACTTTAGATAACGCCCGGTGTGTGATGCGCGGCAGTCCGCCACATCCTCCGGCGTGCCGGCGATGACGAGCGTTCCGCCTTCCGCTCCTCCTTCCGGTCCGAGGTCGAGCACCCAGTCGGCGCATTTGATGACTTCGAGATTGTGCTCGATGACGACGAGGCTGTTGCCTTCATCGACGAGGCGCTGCAGCAGCGTGACGAGCAGCGCGATGTCGTCAAAGTGCAGGCCGGTGGTGGGTTCGTCGAGCAGCAGCAGGCTGCTCTTGTCCTTCGTCTGCGGTTCGAGCAGATGACCGACAAGCTTGAGGCGCTGGGCTTCACCTCCGCTGAGCGTGTTGAGCGGCTGGCCGAGGCGCAGGTAGCCGAGCCCGGCGTCGATGACGAGCTGCAGGCTGCGGTTGATGTGGGTGACGACGCGATGCTCGATTCGTGCGAACCACGGCACGGCGTCCTCGATGGTCATGCTGAGCACGTCATGGATGGACTTGCCGTTGAGTAGGATCTTCAGCGCCGTCGGCTTATAGCGCTTCCCTTCGCACTCGGGGCACGTGACAAAGAGGTCGCTGAGGAACTGCATCTCGATCTTTTCGAAGCCGTTGCCCATGCAACGCTCGCAGCGGCCCTCGCCGCTGTTGAAGCTGAAGAAGCCGGGCATGATTCCCTGCGCGGCGGCATCGTCGCACGCGGCGAAGAGCGTGCGGATGTGATCAAACGCTCCCGTGAAAACCGCCGGAGTCGAGCGCGGCGTGCGGGCCAGTGGCGACTGGTCCACCATGACCACGCCGCCGAGCTGCTCCCAGCCTTCGATGCTCCTGACGCGTCCCGGTTCATCTTCGCAGACCTCTCCGCGCAGCTTCTGCAGATTCCTGTAAAGCACGTCATGGACGAGGGTGGATTTCCCGCTGCCGCTGACGCCGGTAATGCAGCAGAACACGTTGAGCGGGATGTCTAGATCAAGCTTTTTGAGGTTGTTCTGCCGGGCGCCGATGATGGAGAGCTGTTTTGTAGTCCCGCCTTTAGGCGGTCTGGTTTTGTTTCCGCCTGAAGGCGGGACTACGGAACGGCGCTGGGCGGGAACAGGGATCGACTTACGGCCGAAGAGATAATCACCAGTCAGCGAGCCCTTTGTCTTTGCGAGCTTTCCCAGCGGCCCGTTGAAGACAAGCTCGCCACCCTTCTCACCGCGACCGGGACCGATGTCGATGAGGTTGTCAGCGGCCTGCATGACGGCCTCCTCGTGCTCGACGACGAGCAGCGTGTTGCCTTTATCGCGCAGACCTTCCATGACGCCGATGAGGCGGCCGATGTCCCGCGGATGCAGGCCGATGCTGGGCTCGTCGAGAACAAACAACGTGTTCACCAGCGAGGCGCCGAGGCAGGTGGTCAAATTGACACGCTGCAGCTCGCCACCGCTGAGCGTGCGCGTCTGGCGGTCGAGGTTCAGGTAGCCGAGTCCCGCACGGTCCATGTAGCTGACGCGGCTGGCGATTTCATCGCGCAGGAGCTTCGCGGCGTGATCGCCCTCCTTGAGCGGCCACGTTTGCACGAGGGGATGCAAATCGCTCACCGGCATGCGCCAGAGATCGGCGATGGTGTGCGGACCGATGCGGAAGGCATAAGCCTCTTTTTTCAAGCGGCCGCCGCCGCAGTCGCCGCATTCCGTGTAGGCGCGGTAGCGGCTGAGGAAGACGCGGACGTGCATCTTGTAGCTGCGCGATTCCATCCACTTGAAAAAGCCGCGCACGCCATACCACTCGCCGCGATTGTAGGCGACCTCGGGATCGGGGTCGGTGCCCTCGATGAGCCAGTGGCGCTCGTCGGCGGTGTAATCTTCAAACGGCTTGTGGATGTCGATGCCGCGCTTCCGGGCCGCGCGTTCGAGATCGAGCTGCGACTCGCCGTAGGTGCTGCCCTGAAACGGGCGCACGAGACCGAGATTGATCGAGAGCGACTCATCAGGAATCGCTTTGCCAATGTCGATGCCGAGCGTGCGACCGAAGCCGCGGCAGGACGGACAGGCGCCGATGGGTGAATTGAAACTGAAAAGGCCCGGCGTGGGCGCTGGCAGCGTGATGTCGCAGTCGGCGCAGCTCCAGTCCGTGGAGAAATGCAGCGTCTCCTCATCGATGCTGACGGCGACTTTCCCTTTGCCATAGCGCAGCGCCGCTTCGAGCGCTTCGCTGAGGCGGGCGCGCTGCCTTGTCTCCAGCGTCACGCGATCCTGGACGACGAGCACCTGCGCGGGAAGTTTGCGACCCTTGAGCGCTTCCGCGTCGTCGAGGCGGATGACCTTTCCATACAACCACAGACGGACGAAACCCTGGGATTGGAGGAACGCAGCGAAGTCGGCGGTGTCGGTCTTCGGTGGAACGGGAATCGGGAAAAGAACGAGCGCCTGCTTGCCGGCATGGCGGCCGAGCAACTCGCTGACGATGCTCTCCGGCGTTTCCGGCCTGACCGAGCGTTTGCAGCTTGGACAAGTCGCCTCCGCGAGTCGCGGGAAGATCATCTTCAGGTAGTCGTTGATCTCCGTGATGGTGCCAACGGTCGAGCGCGTGCTGCGCATGTTGTTCACCTGCTCGATGGCGATGGCCGGCGGGATGCCCTCGATCGCATCCACCTTCGGCTTGTCCATGCGCTCGAAGAACTGCCGTGTGTAGGGGGAGAACGTCTCCACATACCGCCGCTGGCCTTCCGCATAAATCGTGTCGAAGGCCAGTGACGACTTTCCGGAACCGCTCGGTCCGGTGATGACGCTCAACCGGCCAAGCGGCAGGTCGAGGTCGACGCCCTTCAGATTGTTCTGTCGTGCGCCGCGGATGCGGATGACGTCGTGGGGCGGCTTGGCGGCGGATTTTTTGGCAACACGGGGCATGGGGAGGGCGCGAGACTAGCGATACGCCTCCCCATGGCAATCCGGCACCGAAACCTTTACGTGCAGCACGGACAGGGCTGCACGAAATGACCGGGCGCCACCTCCTTGAGGCTCAGGTCCATCTTCGTGCTCGCCTCCCACTTCGGGTGCTTCATGCGATGGCCGAAGGCGCAGCCGGCGGGCGGATTGATGGGGGATGGGACATCTCCCTGGAGAAGCTGCCGCTTGCGGCGCTTTGAGGGATCGGGCACGGGAATGGCGTCGAGCAGCGCCTTGGTATAGGCGTGGCGCGGATTGTGGTAAAGCTCCTCAGCGGGGGCGATTTCGACGATTTTGCCGAGATACATCACCGCAACACGGTCGCTCATGTGTTTCACGATGCTGAGGCCGTGGGCGATGAAGAGGTAGCTGAGGCCCATCTCACGCTGGAGATCGAGGAGCAGGTTCAGCACCTGGCTCTGCACCGAGACGTCGAGTGCCGAGACGGGTTCGTCGCAGACGATGAGCTTCGGCTTCAGGGCGATGGCGCGGGCGATGCCGATGCGCTGGCGTTGGCCGCCGCTGAATTCGAAGGGGAAACGATCGGCGGATGCGGAGTTCAGTCCGACCTTGTCGAGAAGATCGAGCACCCACTTCCGGCGCTCATCCTTCGTGCCGAGCTTTTGCACGATGAAGGGTTCCTCCAAAATGTCCCGCACGGTGTGGCGAGGGTTCAGCGATTCGGCGGGATCCTGGAAGATCATCTGCATGTGACGGCGCAGCGGACGGATGTCGCCCATGGAGGCGTGCGTGATGTCGCGGCCTTCGAATTCAATCCTGCCGCCGGTGGGTTTGAGCAGGCGAACGATCGCCTTGCCGAGCGTGGTCTTGCCGCAGCCGGATTCACCGACAAGGCCGAGGGTCTCGCCTTCGCCGAGCGAAAAGCTGACGCCGTCCACCGCCTTGCACGAGGCCACGGCGCGGCGCATCACGCCGCCGCGGACAGGAAAGTACTGCTGAAGATTTTGGACGGTGAGAAGGCTCATGCGACGCAGATGGGGCAATGCTCGACGAAATGATTCGGCGCGATTTCGGTGATCGGCGGACGGGTGGCCAGATGCGCCTCCGTGTGCTCGAGGCCGGAGCGTTCTGCGAAGCGGCAGCCGGGTTTGAAATCGGCGATGCCGGGGACGTTGCCGGGGATCGCCTTCAGCAGGGTCTTCGGCGTGCTGTCGAGGCGCGGGATGCTTTCCAGCAGGCCCCGGGTGTAGGCGTGCCGCGGTTTGGCGAAGAGATCGTGCACCTCGGCCTGCTCGATGATGCGTCCGGCATACATGACCGCGACTTCGTCGCAGACCTCGGCGATCACACCGAGATCGTGCGTGATGAGGATGACGCTCATGCCCATCTCCTTCTGCAGGTCGGCGATGAGCTCGAGAATCTGCGCCTGCACGGTGACGTCGAGCGCGGTGGTGGGCTCGTCGGCGATGAGGAGCTTCGGCTTGTTGATGAGCGCCATGGCAATCATCACGCGCTGGCGCATGCCGCCGCTGAGCTGATGCGGATACTCGTTGAGGCGCTGCTCGGGCGCAGGAATGCGCACCTTTTTCATCATGTCGATGCTGCGGGCGAGCACCTCCGCTTTTTCGCACTCCGTGTGAAGTAGGATGGCTTCGGCGAGCTGGCGACCGACAGTCTGCACCGGATTCAGCGCGGTCATTGGCTCCTGGAAAATCATGCTGATGTCGTTGCCGCGCACCTTCTGCATGTCCTCGAGCGGGGCGGACACGAGATCGCGTCCTTCGAAGCGGACGCTGCCGCCGAGGATCTTGCCATGCGGCTGGGGAAGCAGGCGGGTGATGGAAAAGGCCGTGACGCTCTTGCCACAGCCGGATTCGCCCACGATGCCGAGCGTTCCGCCGCGCGGCACGTCAAAGCTGACTCCGTCCACCGCCGTCATGCGGCCCGCGTCCGTGTCGAACGCGGTGGTGAGGTTTTCGACCTGGAGAATGGGCGTGCTCATCATTTGGCTCGGTAGGCGTCGAAGACGCGCTGAGTTTCGCCGAAGTCGCGGCCTGTGCGCATGGCCTCTTTGGTTTCGCGTTTCACATCCTCGTCGATCCAGAACATGTGCGCGTCGATCGGCTCGCGGCTCTTGCGGGCGTTGCCGTTCTTTTGGCCACTGCACCCCAGCGCCAGTCAGATAGCGGTAGAAGGGGAGCTCCCAGGCGGGGATTACGCAGGCGCGTTCTTCGATGAGCTTGACGGCGAGTTGCCACGAGTTCACGCACACCTCCTCCTCGGTCTTCCTTGCGATGCCGGTCGATGATCGGATCGAGAGCGGGATCGGCGGTTTGCGTCCTTGTTGTTCATTAATGTCCGTCACCACCTCACGCTTGCCGTCCTTGCCGATTTTGAAGCGTTATCCGCTGTGATAGTCGTCCCAGAGAAGCGCGGATAGGGCGGCTGAGGGTTATGCCCGCAAAGCCCGTTTCATGGTTTTCTGGTCGAGCTTCTTCGCCTACATTTTGCGTGGGGTCGAAGCCCTCGACTGATCTCCAGACCGGCCTTCTTGGCTTCTTCCTTCAGGCGCAGCATGATCGGCATGATCGTGCCGGTATTGAAGGTCGTGAGCGTGAAGGACAACTTCTTTACCAGCTCACGAGGATGCCGTCGGGGCCGGCATAGTGAAGCCCGCTTTTGCGAAGTGTTCACGGGCCTTCACGGGATCGAAGGGGCGGGCGTGCAGATCGGGATTCGTGAACTTTCCAAAGCCGGAGACGGTGCTCTGCATGCGCGTTTTGTCACCGCGGAAGTCCACGTCGATGACCTTCTGAAAGTTCATTGCGTAATTGATGCTTGAGGCAGGTCATCGAGATTGTCCGAGCAGGGTTTGCTTTCGTTGATGCGGATGCCCCAGGTGATCTGGGGTATTCGTTGTAGAACGTATGGCGCTCGATGTGGCCCTTGTAGATCTCCGGAATCTCCGTCTTGTCATACCAGTAGCGCATAGGCCGCGAGGTAGTCGAACTCGCCCTGGCGGAACATCTCGAAGGCCTTGTCCTGACTGGCGATGATCTTGTATTCCAGGTGGTCGCAGTTGAAGACGTAGCGGTAGTGCTTCAGGTCGCGCGCCCACCAGTCCTTCACGCGTCGCAGGGTGATCGAGCGAGCGCGTTTCAGCAGATCCGTGTCGATCACGTAGGCGTCACCGGGCAGATGCGCCACTGATAGCGTGCGGGAAAGTCAGCTTAAACTCGCGGTAGAAGTGCTGCGGACTCGGCAGGATCATCGCATACCAGACCGGGTCCGGCTTCGATTCCGGGATGGTGATCGACAGGGTCTTGTCGTTGTATTTGGCGATGGAGGCTTACTCTTTTTTGTGCAGTCGTTTATACCACGGATCCTTGATGTGGGGACTGGTCATGACGAAGAAAGGTCATCAAGAAAAATCCTCCACCTCGACCGGGCGCCCGTCAGGGCCAGGTCAGCGTGTCCTGCAGCCGGAAATAGACCGTCTTGCGATCTTCGGAGCCAGCCCACTCCTTCGCCAGGCCGGGAATCAGACATCCTCGTCAGGATGGCGGGTGAGAAGGCTGATTTCGATGTTGTCGTGGTGTTCGCCACGGAAAGAGTTGTTCGCGTCCGGGCCGATCTTGCGGAAGGTCGGCGGGAACGACTTTGGTGCCAGTCGTGAAAAGGTGCCCCCTTCTTCGCGCGCGGGTCGCGGAACTCCGGCACGTCAGCGCCGTCTTCCCACTTGAGGTTCGCCGGCAGATCAGCGGTGAACTCCATTGGAAGAAGTCCGGCTTGGACTTCCAGAAGGCCTTCACTTCCTCGGTGTTGTCGAAGGGCGGGAAACGGGTGTCCTCATCGTCGGAGCAGGACGGAAGCAGAAGACCGAGCGCGGATGCCGTCAGCACGACTCGTATCAAGCCGCGTGTTCGTGTGCTCTTTGCCTTGGATTCGCCGCTCATTTGTAAGTCGTGAATTTTTTCGGATCGAAGGCCTCGCGCACCGCTTCGCCGACGAAGGTGACAAGGACGAGCACGCTGGTCATGGCGAAGAAGGCGCTGCTGACGATCCATGGATAATTGAAGTCTTCCGTGCCCTCGTGCAGGAGGCGTCCCCAACTCGGCTCCTCCGGCGGCAGGCCGAAGCCCAAGTAGTCCAGTGCGGCGAGCGAAGTGATGATGGCCGACACTTCAAAGGGCGCGAGCGTGACCAGGATGGCGATGCTGTTCGGCAGGATGTGTTTGAAAATGATGCGCCCTGTGCCCGCGCCGAGGAGGCGGGCGGAGGCGACGTAGTCTCGCGCCTTTTCCTTCAGTGCCGCGGTGCGGATGTAGATGGTGGTGCCCATCCAACTGAACAGCGAAATGATGACCACCAGCAGCAGGAGGTTTGGGCTGACGATGGAGCTGACGATCATCACGATGAACAGGAAGGGCAGCACCGACCAGATCTCGATGAGGCGCATGCCAACGAGGTCCAGCGCGCCGCCGAAATAGCCGAGCAAGCCGCCCACAGCGACGCCGACCACGAACACGAAGGTCACGAAGAGCGCGGACGCGATGATTGCCTGCTGCCAGCCGCCAAAAAGGATCGCCAGCACGTCGCCGCCCATCGAGGTGGTGCCGAGAAAGTGGCGGTGCGCCCACGACGGCGGGGAAGGGGGGTAGACCACCGTGAAAAGCTGGTCGCCGGCCTGCGATTCAAGCGCGGCCGCCTTGCCGTCGGTGAAGTCGGAGTAGGACGTGCGTTCGCCCTTCTCGAACTTGCCCTTTTCCACCAGTTCATTGCTTTCGTCCCAGCCCATCATGTCACCCTGCTTCACGCCGTGGCGAAAGACCCATTCCTGACGTTTTTGTTCCGGCTTGTCGCGGAAGACGGTGTAGGCGCGGCCGTCGAAGGGCTTCGAGTCGTTGGTGCGGTGGACCAGCCCTTCACGCATCTCGACTTCCTCAATGACCTCGGGCGTATCGAGCTTCGCGTCGTAGGGGATGAGCGGCATCAGGACCCAGTTGGAAGACTTGGCTTCCTGGAACTGCCGCTGCAGTTCGCGGTAGTCGCTTTCCGACTCGTTCTTGAGGCCAAACGTCGTCGCCGGCTTCGCTTCGGTGATGAACGGGAAATACCATTTCCCCTCGTAACTCACGATCAGCGCCCGTTTGCCGACGATCAGCGTGTCCAGTGATGCGATGCCGACCAATCCGAGCAGAATCAGGAATGAAATGTGGCCGCGCCTGATGTCCCGGAAGCGGCGGAACTGTTTCAGGGTCAGCGGACTCCAATGCCACTGCGTCTGACCGCGCCAAAGCAGCCAGCCGCCTGTCAGCGCCAGCAGCGGGAGCAGAATCCACCCCAGCCAGGCACCGCCGAGAAAAGCGACCTTGAACACCGGCACCGCCAGCGACAGCGAGCGGAACAACGCTGCGAGCACTGCGTAGGCGAGGAGGGTGATGCCGGTGAATCGGGGAGACATGAACTATTCGAAGCGAATGCGCGGGTCAGTCAGGGCGACAAAGTAGTCTGAAAGGATGTTGCCCAGCATGAGCAGCACGACCTGGACGACCAGGATGCCCATCACCAGCGGGTAATCGCGATCGAGCAGGCTGTAGTAACCCAGAAGGCCGAAGCCATTGATCTCGAAGATCAGTTCGATGAGTGTGGACCCCGCCACGAAGATGGAAACGATGTGTCCGAGCGTCGTCGCCAGCGGGATGAGCGAATTTCGCAGTGCATGGCCCAGCACGGCGCGCTTGAAGCCCGCGCCTTTGGCGATCGCCGTTCGCACGTAGTCTGCGGCGAGGTTGTCCATGAGGTTGTTTTTCACCAGCATGGTCATGAAGGCGAAGCTGCCGACCATGTAGCAGACCAGCGGCAGGACCGCATGGTGAATGACGTCCCACACCTTTCCGCCCACCGTCAACGACGCGAAATCCTCGCTGGTAAACCCACCGGTGGGAAACCAGCCCATCCGCGCCGCCAGATACACCACCAGAATGCTGGCCAGCACAAAGCCGGGAATGGCATAGCCAACGAAGATCAGGATCGAGCTGACATTGTCGATCACCGTGCGGTGCTTGATGGCCTTCAGGATGCCCAGCGGGATGCAGACGATGTAGCTGATGATGAAGGTCACCAGACCGTAGAAGATCGAGACCGGCATGCGCTCACGAATCATCGTCCAGACATACTCGTTGTAGCGTGTTGAAATGCCGAGGCTGCCCTGCAGCAGGCCGTCGTAAGCGGGCTTGAAGACCTGCACGCGCTCCTTTTCCTCCTCCACCCGCGTTCTCCAGTTGGGAACGGGCTTCCCGTCTTCACTGCTGAGTTTTCCTGCGCGGGATACCTTCGCCTGGGTCGTGCGGTAGGCGTTGCTCGCGGTCCACTCTTCGCGCGGCAGCAGATCCTGCAGGGTGAGGGGCATCTCCGAGGTGTCTTTTTCGAACTTGATGAACTGCTTGTCGGTCTCCTTGGGCAGCAGTCCCAGCCAGGCGAGATAGGCCGGGAAGAAGGGGCGGTCGAAGCCATAGTAGGCGGCCATTTCCTCTTTCTGCTCCTCGGAGAGGGAAGCTCCCGCGTCCTTCATGCCGCTTTCGCCCTGCTGCTGCGCCGCCTGCCGCAGTGCCGCCTCAAGCGGGCCGCCCGGTGTGACTCGCGTGATAAAAAACACCACCATCGTCGCCCCGAGCAGTGTCGGAATCATGAGGAGGAAGCGGCGGATGAAGTAGTCGCGCATGAAGCGGTGTGCGGGAAAGATGGAAAGTCTCAGCCATTACGTCGGTGCACACAAGGTTTTGTGCGCGAATCGCTGCAAGTTGACAGAATTGCGGTCGGCTGGAAGCTGCGCTCCCATGAAAACAACTCGCCCGAGCTGCGGACTGCGTCTCCTGCAGATGATGCTTGCCTCGCTCGGGATCTCAGGCTGCGCGGAGTCTTTTGCGGTTAAGAACGAGGCGGTGCCGGCGGAGATGCAACGGCAGTTGCTTTCGCAGGCGGTGCCGTCTTCGGAACTAAAAATAAGCAAGGGCGCGCTGAACGTGAAAACCACCAGCCGCCCGCCCGCCGAAGGGTACTTGAGGGTGCCGATGTACTACGAGAGCGGCATTCCCCACATCAAGGTGAGTCTGAACGGCAGGAAGCCGAGGAAGTTCATGCTCGACACGGGTGCGACATTCAGCGTGTTCGATGCGGAGCAGGCGGTGGAGTTTGGCATGCGCACGGTGCCCCAGGTGCGACCACGGATGGCGGGTGTACTGGGGAATGAGCCGGGAATGGCGGCGGTGATCCCGACGCTGCAAATCGGTTCCTGGCGGTTGGAGAATCTGCCCTGCATCATTCGCATGCAGCGCACGGCGGTGGGCAGCGGTATTTTAAAGGAGCAACTGGGTGTCTCGGTTTTGGGCGTTCATCTGGCGGCGGTCAACTGCAAGTACCTGACGCTCGACTTTCTGCGGGACGAGGTCGAGTTCGGTTTCTCGAGAAGCTTTGGCGGCAAGACGCGCAAGCACATGCACCAGACGAAGATGGCCATGAAGAACGGAGTGCCTTCCATCACTCTCAAAAAGGGACGCGTGCAATGGGACGCGGTGGTCGATTCGGGATCGGTCTTCGGAGTGCAGTTGGACCAGAACATCGCGACGGTGCTTGGTTATCGGGATGGCGGATGGCATGTCGGCGGCGACTACCTGATCACCGGCATCGGCGGCGCCCAGACACCGGAGGAAGCGAAGGTGCGCGTGCTGGAATTTCCGGCGCTGGGGCTTTTCGGATCCTACTACCCTTTTGCGGAAGTGGATGTGATGCCCGGGCCTTCGCGAATCGGCACCTATGTGCTCGAGGATTACCGCGTGACCCTCGACTTTGAGCACGGGGTACTTTGGGTCGAGTGGGGCTAGGTTCAACGGGCTTCGGGAAGCGAATTTTTTGCGACAGATTCGCAACAGCAGGATTCGCGCACAAAAAGTTCAAAAAGATCAAGATGCCGGTTGCAAACCTGCTAACGATTTCTATTCTGAGCGCCCTTGTGAAATTTTTCACAAGCTCATCTCCCGACATCATTCTATGGGTAACTTTTTTCCGCGTTGGACCAACTGGCTGCCATTGAAGCTAGCCATTGCCGCCGTGTTCATCGCCTTCGGCGTGAGTGTCGGCGTTGCCTATTACTTCACCCCGAAATACACCCGTGTGGGCTATGAGCCGACGCAGCCGGTGCCTTTCTCACACAAGATTCACGCCGGACAACTTGGCCTGGACTGCCGCTACTGCCACAGCTTTGCGGACGCCTCCAGCCACTCGAACGTCCCCACGAATCAGACCTGTTTCAACTGCCACGGTCCGGGCAAAGGCAACATCCGCAGCAATTCGCCGAAGCTGGAGATGGTCGTCAAGGCCAACGAAACCGGCAAGTCGATCCCGTGGGTGAAGGTGCACAAGGCGCCCGACTACGTTTATTTCAACCACAGCGCCCATCTCAACCGCGGCATTTCCTGTGTCTCCTGCCACGGCAAGATCAATGAAATGGAAGTCGTGCGCCACGACCAGCCGCAGTCCATGGGCTGGTGCCTCGACTGCCACCGCAATCCGGAAAACAATCTGCGCCCGCTGGATCTGGTCACCAACCTCAACTTCAAAGCGAGTGATCTGAAGCGCGAGGATTTCTATAAAGGGCTGCTCGACAAGAAAGTCCCCGCCGCTGAAATCGCGTCCGTGATTGCCGGCGAAAGCGCCAAAGCCGACAGCCTCGACCAGCTCCTCGCGCTCGCCGAGAAGGCCTACGGCAAGGAAGTGACCCAGCAGGAAGTGGGCACCCAGCTCAAGAAGCACTGGCAGATCCAGCCGCCGGAAAACTGCACCGCCTGCCACCGCTAACCCCACGCTCCCCTTTCCCCGACACATGAAACGAATTTGGAAGCATCCCGAGGAGCCGCAGAACGCGAAGCGCTACTGGCGCAGTGTCTCCGAACTGGAGCGTCGTGAAAATTTCCTCAAGGACCTGGGACGCGAGTTCCCAGCTGGTGACACCTTGACGGACGAAGAGCGTGAAAACGGTCGTCGTGACTTTTTGAAAATCATGGGGGCCAGCGTTGGTCTCATGGGGTTGGCCAGCTGCCGTCGTCCGCTGACCAACATTCTGCCCTACACCCAGCACGTCGAATGGATGGTGCCGGGGAAGGCGCTGATGTATGCCACAACCATGCCGCGCAGCGGCGGCTCCACGCCGCTTGTCGTCACCACGCATGAAGGCCGTCCGACGCATGTCACCGGCAATCCGCTCCACCCCCTCGGTGGCGGTGTTGACAGTTTTGCCCAGGCGTCCGTGCTCGATCTTTACGATCCCGAGCGCTCCCAGAAGCCGCTCGGCAAGGGCAAGGAACTCTCTTGGGGAAAAGCCAACGAATTGCTCGCTGCCGTGGCCGCTGACGCCAAAAAAGGCGCGGGTCTCGGCATCGTGACGGGTTCCACGACCTCTCCCACCTTCCAGCGTCTCCTCGGTGAAGTGCAGACCGCCTTCCCGAAGGTGCAGCTTTTCAGCTACGAAGCCGCCAGCGCCGACGGTGCTGCTGCTGTCGGCAAGGCCGTCTTCGGCGCGGGGGTGAAGCCCTTTGTGAAGCTCGGTACCGCGATGCGCATCCTCTCTCTCGACTGCGATTTCCTCGGGCTAGATCCCGTCTCAGGACAGCCGATTTCCGCCTTCACCAAGCACCGCGCCAAGAACGCCAAGGCGGCGGACATGAACCGCCTGTACGTCCTTGAAAATCGTTACACGCTCACCGGCGGCATGGCGGACCACCGCAAGGCGCTCCCTGCAAGCCTCGTCCCCGTCGCCGCCGCAGTCATTGCTGCTGAACTTGGCGATGCTTCCGCAAAAGCACTGGCTGGCACCGCTTCCCAGAGCCTCAAAGACTGGCTGCTGCCTGCGGTCAGGGATTTGATCGACAACAAGGGCAAGTCAGTCGTTCTGGCCGGCTCGCGTTACGGCGCCGAAGTCCATGCGCTTGTGGCTTCCATCAACAACGCCCTCGGCGCCTATGGTGCGACGATTGATCTGCTCCAGGAAGCTCCGGCCCCTGAAGCAGGCGGATTCGCCGAGTTGCAGGCGGCCGTTTCCGGCGGCCAGATCAAGACGCTGGTTTCCCTCACCTCCGGCAATCTCTTCTACGATGCGCCGGACGCCGCTGGCTTCGCGAATTTGATCGCCGAGAAGAAGGTGAAGCTCGTTCACCTCGGCCTGCTGGCTGACAAGACCGCCAAGCGCGCGGCGTTGCATGTTCCCGCCGCCCATTACCTTGAATCCTGGGGCGACGCCCGTTCCGCAAACGGAGTTTACTCGATTGTTCAGCCGATGATCGCGCCGCTATACGACGGTGCCAGTCAGGTCGAACTGCTCCTTGCCTTGCTCGGCCGCAAGAAGCTCGGTCCCGTTGAATCACCCGCTGACGGCTCCCCTCCGGCAGACGACGCGGCCCATGTCGCCGTTCGCGACACCTTTGCCGCCGTGGCTGGGAAAATGGATGAAAACAAGTGGAACCTCACGCTCCGTGACGGCTTCCTCAATGGTTCCGCCTATCCGAAAGCTGCTGCCTCGCCGAATGTCGCCGCTGCCTCTGGATTTGTGGCGAAGGCCAAAGCCACCGCAGCTCCCGCGGACGATGCCGTCGAAGTCGTGCTCGCTCCCGATTCCAGTGTGTTTGACGGACGCTACACGAACAACGCCTGGCTCCAGGAGGCTCCGGATCCCGTCACTAAACTGACTTGGGATAACGCCGCCTGGATCGGCTCCGTCACCTTCCGCCGCCTCGGTCTTAAGGACGGGC
>JAWLBG010000048.1:0-38421 GCA_041395065.1 Prosthecobacter sp.
CAGCGAGGCGGCGGCGCTGGGCCACCTGCACCTGCGCATGAACGCCGGGAGGCTGGAAGTGGCATGAGTGGAAGCCATGCTGTCAACAATCGACCCCGACCCTTTCCCGCTCGGCCGTTTGATTTGCCAATTCTCTTCACCCTGACACCGGAGGGACACCACGCTTATGTTACGGATCGCATTCTTCCTGCTGACTTTTGCCTTGGGGCAGGAAAGTCTTCCTGACGGTTATGTCGAAGATGCTCCTTTTGGACTGATGGGATCGCTTGTGGTATGGGCGATCATGTTGTTGCTCGTGGTCCTCTTGTGTCTCTTGATCGGCCTAAGCCTTGCGCTTGGGTTGGCGATCATCGCCGGGCTCGCGGCGATGTTTGGCGCGGGTGGAGTGGTGACTTCTCTTTTCGGGCTGGCAGCCACGCGGAGGCCACAGGTGGGCTGGAGGATCTTCAGCATTTGGATGCACGCTGGCTTCATGCTCATGGCCGGAGCTGGGATCGGTGGTTTCATCGCGCCGATGATCTGGCCTGATGCCGCCCCATGGCCTGCCGCTGGCATGGGTGCGCTCGCAGGTCTCGGCACGGGCATCGCATGGGGCTGGGTTCTCGCCCTTGCTGTGGAGCGCTCGATGATTTTCCTGAAGGAATCAATCCATCCACTGCCGGCACCAAAAACCCCAGAGGACCCTCGATAAGGTGCAGCGGGAGCACTCCCTGACCGTCCTGCACGCCACCCACTTCAGCAGCGAGCCTGGAAGTCACCGAGACGGCATGAAGTGCAGATCGCGCTTTTGCTCGCGCAGCAACCGCGTGCCTTGCAGCCTCGGCTGGTCCAGGCGGCGCGGATACACATCAAAATCTGGCTGCGACGACGAGCAGAAAGTTCAGGCAAAGGCGGGGGGCATGTGACGGCGTAAAGAATCGGAGCCATGTGGGAGTCCACAGGCAAAGAGGTTGAAGCCGTTGCCAAAAGCTAGCCTGTTGCGCTTCCTGAGGCCACAGCGTAGGCTCACCCCAAGATGATCACCCGGATCAAAATCCAGAACTACCGTTCCTTCGTCGATGCCGAAGTGAATCTGCGACCCTTTTCGCTGGTTGTGGGAGCGAATGGATCGGGGAAAAGCAATCTGTTGAGGTTTTTCCTAGATTCGACTTTTCAGGCAGAGAATGTTCGGACAAGTGAGCGCATGCTTGTGAAGCAAGACGTGTGGTCCAAGCATCAGATGCATACCAAGGAACATTTTGGTTTCGAGATCATATTCGAAGACGGTAAGTCTGTAACGTGTACTGCGAACAAGACGAACAACGGACATTTTCTGTATGGAACCTTGCCTTGGAAGGCGAATGAAGTGCCGACTTTCAATATTGATCCCTCCAAGGTATCGGAGGTCGAGACCATTGCGCCGAAGGCTTTTATCCAAGGAAATGGAAGTGGGACCGCTCAGGTTTTAGATATTTTAAAAAATGGAGATCGAGAGGAACTATTCGACAGAATCGAAGAGAACTTTAGACGTTATGTTCCTGAAGTAGAAAAGCTAAGCCTTCGCTCCGTAGAGAATGGGAAGAAGCAGATTCAGGTTCGAGAGAAAGGCCTCAAGAATCCATTGCCTGCCACCGCGCTTTCCGAAGGCACACGATTGGTGCTTTGTATTTTGACGATCCTGCATCAGGAGAATCCGCCACCGATTATTCTCCTCGAAGACATAGACCGTGGTTTGCATCCCCGGTTGTTCGAATACATGGCTCCGCTTATGAAAGACATCGCCGAGCGTCATAACATCAACATTCTGGCGACGACGCACAATCCCTACCTCGTGGACTGCTTCCAGGATGACAAGGAAGCGGTGATTATCGTGGAGAAGAAGGACGGGGCCAGCACGCTGAGCACACTGGTGGACCGGCTGAAGGATCTGGATTACGACAAGGTCGATCCTGATGACATGCCGCTGGGCAATCTGTGGTTCTCCGGTCTGGTGGGCGGGGTTCCGCGGCCTATCAAGCTCCGCCCGCACACCTGAAATGACGAAGCACTTGTACATCCTCAGCGAGGGTGAACTGGATGAGATGTTCTATGAACGTCTTGCCGAACGGGTGACCGGCCTCGCTTTTATACAGGATGAGGAGTTCCGCCTGCGGCACGGGGCGAACTGGAAGACGGCGATGGCTTCCGCACGGCTGCTGATCAGCCGCTTCAAGCACTGGCAGGAGAAGCAGGACATCGCGGTGATCATCGCCGTGGACAATGATCGTGCTTCCGGGCATCCCGGTGGCCGAGCTTATCCCAAACCTTTGCCAAAGCCGGATCAATCGAAGGCTCCACGCTATGCGGCGCTGCAAAACATGCTCTCTGAGACGCTGGGGGCTGATCCTGCCGGATGGCCGGTGAAGGTGGCCCTGGCGGTGCCGGTGGAGATGATCGAGAGCTGGGTGCTGCTGCTGCTGAATCCGCAACGCGAGGAACTGCCGCCCTTCAGTCAGGCTTCGCAGGGTCTTGCCAAACTTTACTACGGCAGAGAGCCTCCACCGCAGCTCAAGGACTTGCGCGACGAGGAAGTGAAAGAGCGGGGCGTGGACCGTATGCATTTATTCTGGGATGCGGCAGAGCAACCGCTGGAACCGGCGTTGGAGGCTTCCGCGAGCCTGAAGATGTTCGTGAAGCAGTTGCAGAGCTGGCGATGACGCCCGGAAGCTGGAGGTCACCGAGACGGCATGAAGTGCATCCGCGATTGGAATCCGCCGAAAGCCGCGTTTAAAGTGGGCAAAACTAACCCCTGAATGGATTGGAACGACTGGCAGCGCGTGCTGATATGGCGCGCCCTCGAAGAAGGCGATGCGGACGGCGTGCTCGTCGGCGCGGAGCGTCGGCGTGAGGCGACGGCGCACACGCGTGCCGGGCTGGCGTCTGAGGAGGTCAAGGGGGAGGCCCTCGATGAGCGGGGCGAGTCGTTTCTCAAGAAGCGGGCCGAGTGGCTGGACCGCGAGGCCGTGGGCTGGCGCGGGGAATTGATCCGGGTGCTGGGACTGTTGCGCGTGCCGCAAGGCCGCTGGTCGTGGGCCGTGGCGGGGTGGGGGGCTGCGCTGATCGCGGGCTATCTGCTCACGGATCTGGGACAGACGGGCGAGTTCAACCTGTTGGCGCTGCCGCTGGTGGGCCTGCTGGCCTGGAACGCGGTGGTGGTGGTTCTTGGCCTGCTGTGCGAGATCATGCCGACCTCCTCCATGGTGGGGCGCGGAGGCTGGCTGGCGGAGGTGCTGGCGCACGGCGTCTCGCGCATCAGTGGTGGTTCGAAGCCCTCGGAAGACGGCCTCGGTGAAAAAGTGCGCGCGCGGTTTGAAGAACTCGCCTGGCCGCTGGCCTGGAGTCGTCTGCAGATGCGTCTCCGGCTCTGGCTGCATGTTGCGGCGGCGCTGCTGGCGCTGGGCGGCGCGGTGGCGCTGTATGCCCGCGGCTGGTCGAAGGAGTATCGCGCGGTATGGGAGAGCACGCTGCTGAGTGAGAGCGGGGCGCGGGCTTTTTTCGAGACGCTTTTCAAGCCTGCGTCGACGTCCTGCTCACGCCGGTGCCGCTGGACCAACTGGCAGCCATGCACCGCAGCGCCGGCGTGACGCCGGAGCCGGCACCAGCCTTGCCGTGGATTCATTTGTATGCCGGGACGCTGCTGGTGCTGGTGATCGCACCGCGGCTGCTGCTGGCGGGGTCGGCGCGGCGCGCGGCGGTGGTGGTGTCGTCCCGGGCACGGACGCTGAGCTGGGGCGGCCATCTGCGGGGGCTGCTGCGGGCTGTGGAAGGCGGGGACGAGATCGTGCAGGTGCTGGTGCACGCGATGGAGGCCACGCCGACGCACCGCGAGGTGTGGGACCGCGGCGTGCGCGGTCGATTCGGCGGCATGGCGCGGGCGGAGTACTGCGCATCCCGGCGGGGGACGAGGATGAATTTGCCGCCGAATGGAAGCCCTCCACCGCGCAGGTCGTGATGCTTTTCAACATGGCCACCACGCCGGAGGACGAGGTGCAGCGCCGCCTGGTGTCCGATGTGCGGCAGCGCCTGCTCACGAAGCACCCGGAGCCGGAGCTGATCGTGCTGCTGGACGGCACGAGTCTTGCGGGGCGCTGGTCGCCGGAAAAGATGGCCGGGCGCGAGCAGTTGTGGGCGCGCATGGTCGAAGGTCTCGCATCCGAAGTTATCGTGGCCGTTCGCAAAGAATCCGCACGCGACCGCGCCCATTCATCGTAAAGTTCTTCGCCCGTGCCCTCACTGCTTTCCAGATTCAAGGCCTCCAATTCCCCGCCGGACGCGGGAGAGTCGGGCGTGCGCGACGCCTCGGACATCATCACGCTGAGCCTCGTCTCCCACACGAATGCGGGCAAGACCACGCTGGCCCGCACGCTGCTGCGGCAGGACGTGGGGGAGGTGCGCGACGCGGCGCACGTGACGCTGATCAACGAATCCTTCACGCTGATCGAGACGGGCGGCTTCATGATGCGTCTGTGGGACACGCCCGGCTTTGGCGACAGCGCACGGCTGATGAAGCGGCTCAAGCGCGAGCGCAATCCGGTGGTGTGGTTCCTTTCACAAACCTGGGACCGGATCACCGACCGGCCGCTGTGGTGCAGCCAGCAGGCGCTCAAAAATGTGCGCGAGGACGCGGACGTGGTGCTTTACCTCGTGAACGCCGCCGAGCCGCCGGAGGCGGCGGGCTACATCGGCCCGGAGATGGAAATCCTCACCTGGGTGGGCAAGCCCGTCGTCGTGCTGCTGAATCAGACCGGACCCGCTGGTGGATCGCTCTTTGATGCGACGGAACTCGACGCATGGCGCAGTCATTTGAAGCAGTTTGAGATCGTCCGGGCCGTGCTGACGCTGGACGCCTTCGCCCGCTGCTGGGTGCAGGAGGACACGCTGATGGAGGCGCTGACGCCGCTGATGGAGGGTTCGAAGATCCCCACCTTCCAGCATGTCAAACGCGCCTGGGCGGAGCGGAACGTCGATGTGTTTCGTGATTCGGTGCGGCTGATCTCGGAGCAGCTCACTGCGGCGCTTGTGGACGGCGTGGAAGTGCGCGCTGAGACGCTGCTGGAGCGCGTGGGCTGGCAGCGCGAGGAATTGAACCGCGAATACAACGAGGCCCGGCAAAAACTCGCGGAGGGACTCGCCGACCGCGTCGAGCAGGCCACGAACAAGCTCATCGAAGCGCACGGCCTCAAGGGCGCGGCGGGCAATGCGCTGAGTCAGGTGGCGCGTGAGCATTTCCATCAGCCGCAGGGCGTTTCGGAGAGCATCTGGGGCGTGGTTGGCAGCTTCGCCGGTGGTGCGATGGGCGGTCTCATCGCTGACTTGAAACTCGGTGGCATGACGTTCGGCGGCGGCGCGCTCATCGGCGGCATCGCGTCCGGCATCGGCGCTTATGCTTTGATTCGCAGCTACAACCTGGTGCGCGGCAGCGACCAACGCCTGCGCTGGTCGCGGGAGCACTTTCGCGAGCAGGTGCGCCTGTCTCTGCTGACCTACCTCGCCGTCTGCCACTTCGGCCGCGGCCGGGGTGAGTGGGAGGAAAGCGAGCAGCCGGAGCACTGGCGCGAGGCGGTGGACGCGGTGATGGAGGAGTTCGCCGATGACGTGGACAGGCTTTGGAAAAACGGCGTCCAAAAGGAAACGGCTCCCTCCTCCCTCTATCGCGAGACGCATCAGGTGGCGGGTGAATGCATGACCGCTTTGCTGGAGCGGCTGTATCCCGGTGTGGATGCGAGTTCCTGGCGAGTGTGAACTCCTTCACCTCTCTCTGCTCCGACGGGCGGAGCGACACCACTCGCCCCGCCCGCCGGGTTTTCGACGCAAACACCAGTTTGACTCGATGGGTTGAAACTTAGAAGACCACTGTCAGCGCGATGCGTCCGCTGATGCCGGGCTGGGTAAAGCGATCCAGGTCGGTGCGATTGGTGGCAACACCGCGCACATCCTGATGCCTCCAGTATTTCTCGTTGGTCAGGTTGTAGATGCCGGCATTGAGGCTGATGTTTTTTGTGATCTGCCACCGACCGACGAGATCCAAAGTGAAGGCGCTGGGCACTTCAAACTGCTGGATGCCGCCGGGGATGGAGGCACTGCGGTTCTGACGGGCAAGGAAGGTCGAGATCAGCTCCAACTGCCAGTTTTCACGGCGATAACGCAGACCGGTGACGAGCTTGAACGGATCGATGCTGCTGAGCGGCTGCTTGTTTTGGCCGTCGTAGCCCTGGATGTAGGCGGCGTTGGCAAAGACTCCGAAATCGCCGAGGGCTTCGGAGATGAAGGCGAGATCGGTTTCGCCCTTGAACTCAAGGCCGTAGATTTCGGCGCGGGAGAGGTTCGTACTTTGGTAGAGGATGGGATTTCCCGGTGCTCCGGTGCCGCCGACCTGCCGGAAGGACTCGATGAAGTCAGTGTAGAAGTTGTAGAACGCGGCGAGGTTCCAGGAGGCGTGCTCCGCCTTGCGGCGCAGGCCGATTTCAAAGCTGTGGCTGGTCTCCATCTCCAGAGCCGGATTCGGAATCGTCTGGTAGCCAAAGGGAATGTTGGTGATCGTGGCATTGAGCTCCTCGGCGCTCGGATTGCGGAAACCAGTCGCATACTGGAAGTAGGTCGTGTGCTCCTCGTCGAGCTTTACGAGGAAGGCCAGCTTTGGTGCGACTGCAAACTGTTCGAAGTCCTGGGGCAGGCGTCCGCCGCTGGCTCTTGCATAGAGCGCGTCCATCTCGGTGCTGACATTGTAATATTCAAAGCGTACTCCCGGCGTGAGGCGGTAGCGCTGGTCCGGCCCCCAGGAAATTTCGTCCTGCAGGTAAACGCCGACGCGCGAGGTGCGCGTGTCCGGCATGTCCTTCAGCGGATAGGTGTCCGGGAGCAGTACCTTGGTCTGCGTGTTGACGGTGAAGTCGTATTCCGTGGCGTCGCGCACACGACGGGAGAATGAGGTGACCAGTTCCGCACCATAGGCCAGCGAGTGCTTCAGCCCTCCTGTTTCCAGCTCCTTGGTAAGGTTGAGGTTCAGGCCGAAGTGATCCTGACGGTAGAGATAGTCCCGCATGCGCAGGCGATCACGAAAGGTCGGCGTGAGGCGGTCCCGGTCTTCCACGATGTGCTCCCTGGTTTTCGAGTTCTGGTAGTAACCGGTCCATGTGAGTTTGTCGAAGATCCAGCCGAGGCCGGAGGCGTCGAACTGGTGTTCCAGGCTGAAGCGCATGCGGCGAAGGTCGTCGTCCAGCAATTGCGAGTTTGTCCGGTAACGGAATCCGGCGCTGAGAAACGTGCGGCGAGTGTTCAGCAGGTCGTTGTCGCTTTCACGTTCCAGATACTCCCCGGACAGCTCGAAACGATGACGATCAGAGGGGTTCCACACCAGCTTTGCCAGCCAGTTGTTGACGTTGTAGTTGGTGAGGTCCGGCTGAATCGTGCCACGGTTGTCCAACTGCTGGCCGTCGCGCCGTGTGTAGTGCAGCAGCCACTCCAGCGTGCCGATGCGCTGCGCCATGCTGAGAGAATGTGCCCACGACTTGTCGGCTGTGTCGTAGCGGTTGATGACCCGTGCCGCCATGTCATTGCCCGTGAGGTCGAGGATGTCCGAGGGATCTATCGTTGTGAAGGACACCACGCCGCCGAGCGCGTCGCTGCCATACAGCGAGGAAGCGGAGTTCTTGAGAATTTCCACCTGCTTGAGCGCATCGACGTCAATGTAGTCACGTCCAAGGTTGTAGGAGCCGCCAAACGTGAACTGGTCCGCCTGCCTCGCACCGTCAACGGTGATCAGCACGCGGTTACCGTCGATGCCGCGGATATTGATGCTGGAAGTACCGGGACGTGAATTGGAACCCGGTCCCGTTCCTCCCACACCGTAGGATAGGCTCACACCGGGTTCGTAGCGCTGAAAGTCGCGCATGCTCGTGGCCAGCGAGAAGACGCTGGCATCGGAGTCGAGCACGGTGGTGGTGGCGGGGATGTCCGCTGCGGAACGCTCAGTGCGGGTGGCGAGGATGACGATCTCAGGCAGCACGGCTCCTGAGGTTGTTTCTTCCTTGTTGTTCTTCTTTGCGGGTGTTTGTGGCTGTTCCTGGGCCACAATGGTCCAGGGAAGACAGGCGAGCAGGAGTGCGACTTGTATTTTCATGGGAGGGGCATCCCGTAGCCAACCGCTCTCTCCGTGCTTTTGCTGGAATGACGAAGACTGCCGCTCATTTGCGCCGCCTGCAGTCTGATGTCATGCCGCCGCCAGAAATCCGCAAACCGGCGTCATCACCCGGCTGCAGGACAGCGCAGCAGCAGGACGTCGGCCTCGGAACGTGCCACGAGACGCAGCGGACATGCGGCAGGTACGCGCAGGCGCTCGCCGCAGCGCAGCACGACCTCCGCACCATCCAGAAAAGCCGCGGCGGACCCGTAGGTGACGACGACGGTTGTTTCATCCTGCACACATTCCTCAAAACACGGACAGCGTCGGTCCAGACCCAGCAAGTGGGCCTGCACACAATCATTTCGAAAGAGGCAGCGCTGTGCCGCGCCGGTTTGAAGCCGGTTCATGATTGAGCGGAGGCGCGGGTTTCTAGCTTGGCCGCCAGCGCGATTTTTTCCGCATGCGTGCGTGCTTTCATGGTGCGCTGGCGGCATTCCTCGATGCGGCGCAGCAGGGCGGGGCTGAGCGTGGGACGGAAATTCAAACGTGAGTGGAGGTTGGTGTACTGCATGGCATCTCCACGGATGTCATTGAGCCGGCTTCATGCTTTGCCTGGTTTGCCAAGGACTGCTGGTGATTTGAGTGCCTTGTGAGGACTCAGCATTTCACCGCCAGTTTTCATCATTTCATCCAAAGCGCGGTATTCACCATCGACGAAAGAAGTGTGTCATGAAACCCACCTCCTTCTTCCTCGTCCTCGCTTCCTTCATTATGATCATGCCGAACTCGGCTCTCGCTCACTCGGTCTGGATCGAGCCAACGAAGGAAGGCTCCCTGGCCGTGTACTTCGGTGAATGGGGCCACGAGGTCGAAAAATCCCCCGGCCATCTCGATTCACTCACGACCGTCACAGCATGGAGTGCGGAGGGTAGTGAAAAACCGCAACAGTTCGTCGTCGCGAAAAAAGACGACTGCTTTGACCTCGGCGGTGTGAAACCCGCGCAGGCTGTGCAGGCGGAGACGGGTTTCGGTGTCATGAAATCCGGCGACAAGCCCGCCCGCCGCCCGATTTTTTACGCCCGCTGGCAGCCTGCGGGCGCGTGGGAGGCGCAGCCGGCCCTCACGCTGGATCTGGTGCCCGCCGGCAAGCCTGGCGAGGTGCGCGTGCTCTTCCGCGGCAAACCGTTGCCGGAGGTGAAGCTCACGCACTGGTCGCCGAAAGCCTCCACGGATATGGTATCGGACAAAGACGGCCTCGTGAAGCTGCCGGAGGCAGTTCCAGGCCTGCACATGCTCACGCTGGCCCGTTTCTCGGAGGAGGCGCCTGGCTTTTTCCAGGGCAGCGCCTACGAGATCGCCAGCCACAGCGTCTCGCTGACCTGGGTGGTTGGAGAATAGGGGGCATGCCACATCAAACCTCCTCACCACCTCCGTCGACATGGAAAACATGCATGGTCCAGCCCGCATAGGCTTCAGCTTCCAGCCGAACACCTTCAATCTCAATCGTATGAAACCCTCTTTTTGGGAGGTCGATGTCGAAGGCGGCTCCGCGCATGTGCAACTCGACGCGCGCTGGCTGCGTTTGCTGCCTGCTTTGGAAAAATGCGGACTCCTGATGGCCTGTGCGCCGAGCGGACCGGTCACGGCGGCTGTCGCCGCGCGGAGGCTGCGGTTTGAGTCTGTGCCGGATTCATCGGAGTGGGTATGCCTCGAAAGCGGCATCGAACTCTGCCCCGCAAACCTCGGCGGCGTGCTCGCTGCGCTGGAACCGCTGGAAGGCGGGCAGCATACTGCCTCGCTGCAATTTTTCGACCGCGAAGGTGAGGGCTGTTTGAAGCTGATGCTCACCAATCACAGCGACGTGACCGCTTTTGAAACGTTTGTGTGCCGCCATGCCATGCCTCGGCATCTGGCTCATTTTGGACCGTCTGGAAACGCGTGTTCGTTGGTGTCGGACGCGGAGCCGGACGCCCAAGCCGTGCGCAGTCTGTGGAATGGACTGCGCCGCACGCTGCCGACGAGCATCTTTCCGGGGGTGGACGGCATCTCGCGGCGGCGTGCGCTCGCGGTGGCCGGTCCGAAGTACGCTTGGTGTGTGCGCGAAAACGCCGTTCTGCAGCTGCTGCGCGCCATGACACTGGCGGACGCGCCTCTGGGAATCGGCGTGCGCAATGATGCCGTCTTCATGCCTGCCGGCATGCATCTGAGCCACTGGGCGGACTGCGGCTGCGGCACCACGTTCTTCTCCAGCGTGGTGCAGCTCACGCTGCGGCATGAATTGAACGCCTGCGAATGCTGGGCCACGCGTTTCGAGGTTCATGGCTCCGAAGTGCTGAGCGTGGAGGTTTACGATGCCGACGGTCATTTCCGCGCCGGTTTGGGCCTGCGTCCCGAGGCCCATCCCGTGCAGAGGGAGCAATGGAATCACTGGCTGCGGGAAGCTGCGTGCTGAGTGAGTCAAATCTCATTTCACCGCCAGCTTTGCGCAAACAGGCGCAAGCGCGGACGCGTAGGCGGAGGTATCGCAGAGTCCCCCATGAAAGCTATTTCCCTTCTCTCCTTGCTGCTGGCCGCATCGCTCGCGTCGGCGGCTCCTGACACACCGCCTGATCTTCCACTTCCAGTCGCCAGTTTTGGCGCGGCCGGCACGGAGGATGGAGCGCTTTACTTTTACGGTGGTCACAGTGGCAAGCGCCACAAATACAACCGCGAGGAGGTGCATGGCGATCTCTTCCGCTGGAAAGCCGGCACGGAACAATGGGAGTCGCTGCTCAAGGACGAGCCCGCGCAGGGTGCCTCGCTCGTGGTGGCAAAGGACGGCGTCATCCGCATCGGCGGCATGGCGGCGCGGAATGAAAAAGGCGCCAAACAGGATCTGTGGTCGAGCGAGACGGCGGCTCTGTATCGCGTGAGTGACGGAAAGTGGCATCCGCTGCCAAAACTGCCGCAGCGTCGCAGCAGCCACGACAGCATCGTCTGCGGTGACAAGCTCTTCGTGATCGGTGGATGGCGCCTGGAGGGGGAAAGCGATGCCATTTGGCACGAGACCTATCTCACGCTTGATTTGAACAAGGCGGACGCGAAGTGGGAAAGCCATGCACAGCCGTTCAAGCGTCGCGCTTTGGCCGTGCAGGCCATGGGCACGAAGGTCTATGCCATTGGCGGCATGACGGACGATGACGAAACGACGACGGCGGTTTCCGTGCTTGATTCGGTAACGGGAACCTGGAGCGAAGGGCCGAAGCTCCCCGCGGAGAAGATCGGCGGCTTCGGTTTCGCGGCGGTGGCGCATGAAGGCCGGCTTTTTGCGAGCGGTGTGAGCGGCGTGCTGCTGGAGCTGCGCGGCGATGCCTGGGTGAGCGTTGCGAAGCTGGCGCATCCGCGTTTTTTCCATCGCCTGCTGAGTGGTGGAGCAGGAAAAATCATCGCCATCGGAGGTGAGAGCCGCGAAGGTCAAAAAGCGCCGCCGGAGGTCATTGCGCTTCCCGCGCAGGATTCGGCTCCGCTGTCCGAGGAAGCCAAAAAGTCCGCCAGCACGCGAAAAGCCTCTCCCACGCCTGTTTTTACTGCGGTGACGCAAAAGACCGAAAGCGACTGGCCACGCTATCAAGGCCCGCGTGGCGATGGAACGACGCCGGAGGCCGGTTGGAACACGAAATGGCCTGCGGACGGTCCACCTGTGCTGTGGAAGGCGGAGTTGGGCAAAGGCATCGCGAGCTTTGCGGTGGTCGGTGACCGCGTTTTCACGAGTGGGAACGATGGCTCGGATCACGATACGGTTTTCAGCCTTGAACTCGAAACGGGCAAGCCTGTGTGGAAGCATGTTTTTGATGTGCCGACGAAGGCGCACGAGATGAGCATCGTTCCCTACGGTCCTGCCACGACGCCGACGGTGAGCGACGGGCGCGTTTACGTCATCAGCCGCGAGGGCGATCTGCTCTGCCTCGATGAGCAAAGCGGCGCGGTGAAGTGGCAGAAGAGCTTTTTGAAGGACTTCGGCGGCAAGCGACCCGTGTATGGCTGGTCCACGAGTCCCGCGCTGCATGAGGACCGGCTCTATCTCGATGTCGGCGGGGCGGAAGGTTCGAACGTGTGCCTCGATGCGGCCACGGGCGAAACAATCTGGCAGACCGGCAGTGGCGAGGCAGGCTATGCCACGCCGTTTGTGTCCGGCAAGCAGCTCGTGCTCTTCAAAGGAGAGGCGCTCGAGCTGCGTGCCGTCACGGATGGCAAACTGCTGGCCCGGCACGCCACGGAGACGCGGGATTTTTGCAACTGCGCTACGCCGGTGCGCCATGACGATCTCATTTTCATCTCGCACACGGGGACCATGGGCAGCCGCGTGCTCGCGTGGGATAATCTCGCGCTCACCGAGCTGTGGAGCGAGCGTGGGATGGGACTGCTTTTCCAAAGCGGCGTGTCCGTGAAGGGCCACGTCCTCGCCTTCAACGACGCCAAACGCGGCGTGAACGACCTGCGCCTCATTGACCTGGCCACCGGCCTATCCCGCTGGGAGACGGGGGAGATCGACAAAGGCAGCGCAATGGTCTGCGATGACGGTCACACGCTCATTTTGACGAACAAAGGCGAGCTCGTGCTTGCGAAGCTGCTCGCTGACAAAATCGACATCCTTAGCCGCGTGCAAGTACTTGGCGGGAAGGGCTATGTGCAGCCCGTTTTGGCTCACGGTCGTATTTTGTGTCGCAACAACGAAGGCACTGTGGTCTGTCTGGATGTGAGGCGAAGCCACCACGCATTGTGAAGTAGATTCCCCTTTTTTGCGTTCCATTTGAGACTGAGTATCAATCTAAATAATGCCCGCTTCGACCGTCCATCCGCCCCAGCGACTCTGGCACCGCGCCAGAACGTGTGGAAGTGACTGGCCGTGTGCGGTGGTGCCTGACGCCCTGCTGGTTTCATCTCAATCTTCGCGGTAGAGGCCGAGATTCTGGCAGGATGGCACGCAGACGCTGGTCCCTCCGCGCACCATCTGCTGGCTGCGTGCAAGCACTACGGACCTGCGACTCGCCCGCAGACTGGCCTCCCGCGAGCGTCATGAGTGCCTCACACTCGTCTTTCCCGAGGCCTGGCTGCGCCAGATGCTCGGCGGACTCCACACCGAGTTGAACGAGGCCTTCCGACCACTCGTCACGGGAACGGATCGCGCCCTGCTGCGTCTTCCGCTGAGCGAGGAAGACGAAGGGTGGGCGCGTGGCCCCATGCAGCCTCAACTCTGCGAGCAGGCGCGGCAGCTCCTCGAAACGGCGAGACTCACCGAGTATCTCATCCATGCGCTGTTTAGTCCGGCGAGCGAGGCCGAGACCGCCGTCAGCCGTACGCTGCGCACTTCGCAGGAACGCGTGCGTCGCGTGAAGGAGGTGCTGCTGGAGCAATTGGACACGCCGCCGGTTCTTGACGAACTCGCCGTCATCGCGGGCTGCGCCGCCAGCCATCTCAGTCGAACCTTCACGCAGGTCGAGGGCCTCACTCTCTCAAACTGGCTGCGCCGTGCCCGAATTGAGAAAGCCGCCTCCCTCATCGCCACGGGTCGCTGCAACGTTTCCGAGGCCGCACTTGAGGTTGGTTACCAGAGCTTCTCCCACTTCAGCCGTGCGTTCGCCGAGGAAAAAGGAGTGCCTCCGAGTCAATGGGTGCGCCATCTGAACGATGAGTAATGTCCTTGTCCGTCCGTCGGGAACTCTCATTGGTGGCATTTACGAGTATTGCTTCGCCCAGCCGGCGCTCGAGCCGTGACTGGAAGTTGTCCCAGCAGCGTGCGGCACGTGCGCGAAAATCAGCCGGAGTGATGTTCAGACTGCGCAGGCAGTCGCGATGATCCCACGCAACGACGGCGGCAGTGGCGAAGTGAATGAACTTGAACTGCCAGCGCCAGACACGTTGAGCCGCCGGGGTGAGCGTCTGCAAACGCTCGAAGAGGAAGTCACGCTGAAACGCGAGGTGCCCCATTTCGTCGCGCAGCAGTTTCCTGGCGACGGTTTGCACCACAGGATCGCTGCACCGCAGGGCCAGCAGTCCGAAATAGACTTCAGCGATGAGTTCGGCCGTGAGCAGCACCTGGATGTTAAACTCCAGGTTCACGAGATCGCGCATCCAGCGGAAGATGGAATTCGTCCACTGCTTCTGCAGCAAGGTGCCGCGCAGATGCGTGACGGTGCGTGCGAGCAGTGCCGCGTGACTTTGCTCTTCGGCGACGAAGAGATCGACGGCGCGCTGATAGCCGCGCAGGTTTTCGAGCGAGGCGATGCTGCGCGTGTAGCGCCGCAGTCGCGTGCCGCCGCCACTTTCACCGAGCTGGAAGATGGCGAGTGACCGTGCGATGGCCTGTCGGGGTGCATCTGGAAGTGCGCAGGTTGTTTCCGAAAGCTGGAGTTCGTTGTTAAGTCGGGTGTTGGTCTCGAAGTGGTTGATCCAATGCTGTGTGTTCATGGTGAGTTGTTGGTTCGTTGTTCTGGGTTGGTCAGGCGGCTTGAAGCATGCTGCGGAGGAATTCGTGAACAGGTGAGCTGCGGAGTTCGGCGGCGATCTGGCGCAGGCGCTGCATGACGGCATCGACGGTTTCATCGAGTGTGGAGGTGCCGGCGGTGACGCCGACGTTTTGTGCATCGCGGAACCAGGATACATCGAGTTCCTCAGGGCGTTCGATTTGCGTGGTGCGACGTCCGTTTGCGATGGCTTTCTGCGCGAGCTGGCGCGTGTTATTGCTGTTACGACCGCCGATGACGACGATGTGGTCGCAGTCACGAATGAGGTCGTCCATGGCGCTCTGTCGCTGCTTGGTCGGATGACAGATCGTATCCATGAAGCGGACTTCGGAGTCGCGATGACGGCGTTTGATCGCTGCGACGAGCTGCAAGGCGACTTCGACGGGCTGGGTGGTCTGGGCGACGACGCCGATGCGCGGATGAGCGGGGATTTGCGCGATGTCAGTTTCGTCGAGCACGACGACGGCCTGCGGAAAATCGCCGATGAGTCCGCGCACCTCGACATGCTGGCGCTGGCCGATGACGACGGGCAGGTAGCATTCGCTCACAAGTGAGGCGAGGGCCTGATGTGCCTTGCGGACGAGCGGGCAGGTGGTGTCGACGACGCTGTGACCGGCGCTTTGCCATGCCTGACGGTGGCGGTCGGAAGCGCCGTGAGCGGTGATGGCCACCTGCTGCGTCGTGGAAGAGTTGAGATCATCGAGATCACCGCGCTGAGCACCGACGGCGGCGAGATGACGATCGACGAGCGGGTTGTGGACAAGCTGGCCGAGAATGGTCAGCGGGCCGCGTTGCGCGGCAGCATGCGTGGTGCGCAGGGCGTCGCGGACGCCGAAGCACATGCCGTGATGTTGGGCGAGGATGATGTTCATGGTTTCTGTTCTGGGTTCGTGTTTAGCTTTGTGTGACAAAGCGATTGGGCAAAATGAAGGGAGGTCAGGTCTGCTGCGCGGCTTTGACGATCTCACCGAGCACTTCGACGTAGTTTTGAAAAGCCGTGCGCCCGGCGGCGGTCAGTTCGTAGCTGGTGCGCGGACGTGTGCCGGACTCGTCGCGAGTTTCTTTGATGTAGCCGGCGGTGGCGAGAGTGCGCAGGTGGGTGATCAGATTGCCGTCGCTCATGCCGAGTTCGCTTTTGAGATCTTGAAAGGCCCACTCGCCCCGAGTGGAGAGCAGCGTCATGATCGAGAGGCGGCCCTTTTCGTGGATGAGTTTGTCGATTTGATCGAAATCGATCATTGCGCCGTCACCTCCGCAGGTTTGCGGCTGAAGAAGACCGCGAGGGCATAGACCACATGCAGCATGCCAAAGGTGAGTCCCATGACGGCCGCGGCGGGCGCTTCGTCGCTGGAAAGAAGACGGATGTCGCTGGTCGCCGCCCAGACGATGAAGAGCACGAGCCCGGCGATGACAAAGGCCCATCCAAGACGAACGAGCGAACGCGGGGAAAAGCCCGCCGTGGCCAGCAGCGCCAGGCCGTAGCACAGCACCCAGATCAGTGCGGCGAGGGTGAGATTGTGCAGGAAAAGGATCAATCCGATGCCCACCACGCCGCCGACGATCATGGGCGGAGCGAAGGCTCGCAATGCCATGCGCATGCCTTCGGACACGAAAGGCTGGCTGCGGCGGGCGGCTTCTTTCGCGAGCAACGCGACGTTCAGCGCGGAGGCGATGCCGAGAATGACCAGCCAGACCACCAGAAAAATTGTTTCTCCCATGAGCACCTCATGCTGATGCGCCAGCGCATGCTGCACCGGCCAGGTGGAAGCCAGGATCGCAAGAAGGCCGCCTGTCAGGGCTGCTGGTGCGGAAACAGCCCGGTAAATATGCGCCTTTTCCATCAGGGAACGGATGATGCGGAGATTTTCCAAAGCGGCTTCGGTCGTGCTCATGACGGTTACTTTGGGGCACAAAGTGAAGCGTGCAAGCGAAACTTTGCATCACAAAGTTAGAATGTTTGGGCGTCACGTTTGAGAATCCGGGTTTACGATTCCTTATAATTATCATAAGTTAGGCTTCGATGTCGCTCATCACCGCAACTCTGCCAATGGCACAACCGCCGCGCCTGGGAAGGCGTTTGGCCACGCTTTGGCTTGGTTTCTGGTTGATGGCCGGACACGGGCTTCTCAGCGCCGCTGATCCGACTGCAGAGCAGCAGTACATGCTGGAACTCATGAATCGCTTCCGCAGCGATCCTCAGAACGAGCTGTCGCGATGGGTGAATTTTGCCTCGCCGGGCGTTTGGGACAGTCCCAAGTCCGACGATGCCTACATCGCCAGTGCCCTGAACTATTTCGGCACCAGTGCCTCGGAGCTGGCGGCTCAGTTTGCGTCTCTCTCCGTGGCGCCGCCGCTCGCTTGGAGCAGCGCTTTAAACGTGTCCGCGGGGAACTACTCGAATCTCATGGTCACCAACGACCAGCAGTCCCACACCCTCGACGGATTGGCGATCGAGCAGCGCATCCTCAACGGTGGCTACAGTTCGAACTGGTTGCTGGTGGGCGAGAACCTGTTCGCCAACACGCAGTCGATCACCCACGGTCATGCGGGCTTTGTCATCGACTGGGGAGACGGGAACGGAAGCGATCCTGGTTACGGCAACGGCATTCAAAATCCCGCTGGCCACCGCGAACTCCTCCTCGATTCGCACATCAAGGAAGTGGGCATTGGCTTTCAAAGCATCTTGATTCCGGGTGGCAACACGGGCGTCACGGGGCCCTACGTCACGACCCAGCACTTCGCCACGCAATATCGTACGGACGGCTCGAACTACTTCGCTGACGCCATCCTAACCGGCTCGATCTATCAGGACACGATCGCGGCGGATCTGTTTTACACGCCGGGGGAGGGGATCGCAGGGGTGGCGGTGAATGTTTATGAGGACGTCAGCGGCATCCTCGTGGCGAGCGGATTCAGCAACAGTGCCGGCGGCTACGACATCGCGCTCACCGGACTGACCGACGGGGTGGTCTACCGGGTGGAAGCTCCAGACACGGGCCTCGCTGCGCAGACCTTCACGCTGAATGCGCATTCGGAATTCTACGGCGTGCCGGTGACCTTTTACGACAATGTCCAGGCCTCCTTCATGGTCGTCCCGGAACCCGGTGGCTTGCTGCTGTGCCTGGCCGCAGCCCTGCATCTGCTGGCCATGCGATCACGCCGTCACTCCTGCTGAATCATGATGAAACACCTCCTTCTAATGGGTCTCTTCTCGGCGTCCCTTTCCGCTCAGGAAGCGCCCTCACCGCTTGCCGTGCAGATTCGTGCGCTCATCGACGAGTACGAAAATTCGGTGCGGGCGAATACGCAAAAAATCATCGCCGCGACGACGGAGGAGGAGAAAAACAAGTACCGCTCCAGCATTCCGAGCGCCGGACCGTGTGCGGCCCAGGTCATGCAATTGGTGAAGGCGAACCCCGACCAGCCGGATGCGGTGAAGGGCATCTCATGGCTCGTCACCGGCGCGGGAAATTTTGCCGAGGGACGCGAGGCGCTGAACATGCTGGGCACCACCTTTGCCGACCGCAGCGGCATCGCGGAGGCGGTGAAGCAGTTGGAGTATCGGGGGCTGCCCGCGGAGCCCGTGCTTCAGGCGGTGATTGAGAAGAATCCCCATCGTGAGGAGAAAGCCTCCGCGCTCTACGCACTCGGTGCGATCCATTTCAAAAACTTCGACGCCTCCGCTGATCGTGTGTCCGGGGAGGCTTCCAAGGAGAAGGCGCTGGCGTGTTTTCAGCAGATTAACAGCGATTACGCCGACGTGGTGGTGCAGGGATTCAGACTTTCCGACATGACCGCCAAGATGCTCTTTGAGATGTCGAGCCTGCAGGTCGGCTGCGAAGCACCGGAGATCGAGGGCAGGGATGCGGAGGGTGTCAGCTTCAAACTCAGCGATTACCGCGGCAAACACGTGATCGTCATCTTTTGGGGCGGCTGGTGCCACGCCTGCCATGGCATCCTGCCGGTGATGAATCAGGCGGCCGAACAGTTGAAGGACAAAAACGCCGTGGTGATCGGTGTGAACACCGACATCGAATCCGAGGCGAAGAAGGCGCTGGCTGATTACCAAGTTTCGTTCCGCAATGTTCTCGACAACACCACCAGCGGACCCAACACCTCGCTTTACAGTCCGCGGAACTTTCCCACGCTCTATCTCATCGATCCCAAAGGCGTGATCGCCGTGAAAAACGGATCGCTGGATGAGATGATGGCCAAGATACAGGCGACTAAATAAGGACATTGGTGTCGGTGGTGTCCTAGCACCGATCTCCGACGCAGCGCCATTGAGCGCTCGGTGTCAGTGCTCAATTTGTTTGGAGGGAGAGGGCTTCACCGTGCCTCCTTCGGCTCTCTGAATGGTTTAGAAATATTAAAAACTTGCCATTTCTGTGAAAAACCATAATTATACGGTATTATAAGGCCAAATTTGGGCCTCTCAGAAATCATGCTTCCTCTCATCGAACAGATCCTCACAACGGCAGGTTGTGGTGCTCTGCCTGCCGTGCGCCAGGCCGTCGATGATGCGTGCTTCAATCAAACCTCGTTTGTCGATGCCGTGCTGGACTGCGAAGGCGTGCGCGAGCGGGATTTTCTGATGGCTTTGGCCAAGACGCTCAGCCTGCCGTGGTGGGAGCCAGAGTCCGTCGGAGAAGGGGAGACCGCAACAGAGCCGGGCATGCGTCGCTTGCTGCCTGCGGAGATAGCTCTGCGTCATCGCCTCCTGCCGATTTACACCGAAGAGATTCAGGGCGAGGCGGACGAAGACACGGGGGAAGCCCGGCGGAAGTTACACGTCGCCACCTTTGATCCGTTGAGTCTCGTGGCGCACCAGCGCGTGGCCGCGAGCCTCGCGATGCCGGTCGTCTGGCATGTTGGACCGCGCACCCGGATCGTCGAAGGACTGCAGAAGCTCTATGGTCTGGGGGCGGACACCTTTGAAAAAATCCTGCGCGGGCGTGCCGACTGGGCCTCGGAAGAGTTGCGTGATGAAGTCACCGTGCTCGACGAACCGGAGGACGAGGAGGCGTCCGTCGTCCGCTTTGTGAATCAAATCATCCGCCGCGGACTCGACCAGCGCGCGACGGACATCCACGTCGAGCCGCAGCATGACCGCCTGCGCATTCGCTACCGCATCGACGGTCGTCTCGAAGAGTTGGCGGTGCCGGAAAACATCAAGTCGCTGCAAGCCTCCGTCATCGCGCGCCTGAAGATCATGGCGCGGCTTGATATCGCCGAAAAAAGACTGCCTCAAGACGGGCGCATCAACCTCGAACTCGACGGCACACCGATCGACGTGCGCGTGGCCACGATCCCGAGTGTCGAAGGGGAAAGCATCAGCCTGCGTCTCCTGGCGCAGCAGCAGGTCACTCTCAACCGACTCGGACTCACCGACAGCATCCGCCCGGTCGTGGAGGAGCTGCTCAAGCTGCCCAACGGCATCATCCTGATCACCGGCCCCACCGGCAGCGGGAAATCGACCTCGCTCTACGCCTTCCTTACCGAACTCAACCAGACGCACCGCCGCATCGTCACCATCGAAGACCCGGTCGAATACAAGATGCCCGGTGTCGTGCAGATCGCCGTGAAGCCGGAGATCGGGCTCACCTTCGCGGCAGGTTTGCGCAGCATTCTGCGCGGTGATCCGAACGTCGTCATGATCGGGGAAATGCGCGATCTTGAAACCACCGAGATCGCCGTGCGCGCCGCGCTGACCGGTCACCTCGTGCTCAGCACGCTGCATACGAATGACGCCATCGGCGGCATCTCGCGCCTCATGGACATGGGGGTCGAACCGTTTCTTGTGAGCAGTGCCGTTCGCGCCTTCTTCGCCCAGCGTCTCGTGCGCAAGCTGTGCCCGCTTTGCAAGGCACCGGCGGATGTCGAGGAAAGCTATCTGCGTTCCATCGGCTTCCCGCTGAGGGCGCAGGGAAAAATCATGCGCGGTGTTGGTTGTGAAGCCTGCCGCGGCAGCGGCTTTCAGGGACGTCTCTCCATCTACGAAGTGATTCTGGTCACACACGCCCTGCAGCATCTGATCAACACCCGCGCTCATCCTTCCGAGTTCATCAAGCAGGCGGTCAAGGACGGTTACATCCCGATGCGCGGCTACGGTTTCCAAAAGGTGCTTAGCGGTGAGACCACCATCGAAGAAGTGCTTTCCGTCACCGCTGCCAGCGAACGCAGCCACTCCTCACCCGCGGCCACCGTTCCGCTCACCACCCGCCTCGCTGCCTGATCATTCGTCATTCCGTCATGCCACTCTTCACCTACAGCGCCCAAGGTCCCGCCGGCATCGTCACCGGTGAGCTTTCCGCGTCGGATCGCGGCGAGGCGTTCAGCATTCTCGGTCGTAAGAAGATCCAGCCCATCAAGCTCGAGATCGCGAACTCGTCCGGAACGCCGGTGAAATCCCGCGCGCGATCCAAGTCGAGCGCCGCCACGGATGTTCCCGGAGGTCCGATCAAGCTGAAGCTCGCGCAGGTCGTGCTCTTCATCGAGGAGCTCGCCGATCTCGTCGGCGCCGGCATTCAGCTCGAACCCGCCCTGGCCACCATGGAGCGCCGCCGCGAGCTGTCCGGCATCAAAACGCTGGCCACCGTTCTTCGCACGAAGGTGCGTGACGGCATGTCCTTCTCGAAAGCTGTGGCCAGTACGAGCCCCAGCTTTGGAAATCTCTTCTGCGCGCTCGTTTCAGCCGGCGAGGCCAGTGGCTCCATGAGCACGATTCTGAAGCGTCAGGCCGCCTACATGCGCTCGCTCGCGGCGCTGAGGTCAAAGGTGTTCGCCGCCATGCTCTACCCGGCGTTTCTGGTCGTCGCGGCCGTTGGCGTGTCAGCCATGTTTGTGCTCTACCTGATCCCGAAGCTGACCGAAATGCTGGACAGCACCGGCGGCTCGCTGCCCTTCCTCGCGCAGCTCATGGTGCATGCCAGCGATCTCGTCAAATCCACATGGTGGATGATTCTCATTGGCGGCATCACCGTCGTCATCATGCTGCGCGCATGGATTTCACGTCCGGAATCCGCCATTCCCTGGGCGCGCTTCAAACTGCGGCTTCCGCTGTTCGGCGGCATCTTCCAGGCGCGGTTCTATGTCCAGTTCCTGGAGACGATGGCCAACCTTCTCGGCAACGGACTCACCATGGTGCAGTCCATGCAGCTCACCCATCAGGCCATCGAGAATCCGCACCTCCAACGCGAGTTCGAAGGCGTAATGCGGCACGTCGGCGAAGGCGTGAGCCTCTCCCGCGCGCTCGACCGCAGTGGCCAGTTTCCGCCCTTGCTGCTCGACATGGTGAATGTGGGCGAGCAGACGGGCGACATGCCCGCAGCGCTCGCACGCGCCGCCGAGCGCTTTGACCGCGAACTCGGCAAGAAGATCGACACGCTCGCCGCGCTCATTCAGCCCGTCATCGTGTTCGTCATGGCCGGCATGGTCGGCTTCATGGCCTACATCATGATGAGCACCATCTTCGAAACGATCAGTTCCATCAAATGAGTCACCACCCCAAAACCAACAGCCCAACATGAAACACACCCACACCCACCAACGGCATCATCGCGGCGCCTTCACGCTGGTCGAAATGCTTCTTGTCCTCGGAATCATCGGCCTGCTCGTCGGCGTCGGCGTCGTCAGCTTCGGCGGTGTTCTTGAAAGCGGTAAAAACAAGACCGCTCTCGGCCACATCAACCAAATCCAGTCCGCCGTACGCGCCTATGAAGTGGACACGATGAAGCTGCCCACCACTTCGCAGGGCATCGGCATCCTCGTGGAGAAGGGCAAGCTCAAGAAGATGCCGCTCGACCCCTGGGGCAACGCCTACCACTACCGCAAGCCCGGCACCAAGGACAAAGGCGGCTTCGACATCTACTCCGCCGGCCCGGACGGCATCGCCGACAACGCGGACGACGTGGGAAGCTGGCAGCTCTGAAAATGACTGATGAGGAATCTCCGAATGACGAATGAAGCACCAATGACCCAATGCTCAATGACGAGCCGCGATGCGCGTCATTCGAGCTTCGTCATTCATTCGTCATTGCCACGCAGAGGCTTCACGCTTCTCGAGATGCTGGTGGTCCTCACCATCATCACGCTTCTCTTTGGTGTCTCGATCATCAGCATCGCCGGCATCAAGGACGAGGACCGCCTGCGGCGTGCGGTGGCGACGATCGAGACTTCAGCCCGCGAGAATCTGCTCCTGGCCGTCAAGGATCAGCGCCTTGTGCGCATGCCGCTGTCGGCGTCCTCCTTTGGCTCGGCTTCTGACTTCGGCGGCAGGCTCGAGATTCGTCGCGTGGGAGAACGCGTCTTCCGCGAGCCGAAGCGCGGCGAGATCTGGGAGTTCAGCCCCACCGGCATTTGCGAGCCGATCGAAGTCCGTCTTTCCGGTCCCGGCGGTCGCGTGGAGCTCGCTTTTGACGCTCTGACCGCATGCGCGAAACGCAAAACCCTCGACTTCAACGCCAAGGGATGAAGAACCTGCACACAGCCAAGTCATCGCCCGGTTTCGCTCTTCTCGAAATCCTGCTCGCCATCGCCTTGTTCGCGATGGTTTCCGTCGGCATGACGCAGGCGATCGACGGTATCGCCAAGACGACCACCGCCGCGCGTCAGGAAGCGCAGGTTCTGCGAGTGCTGGAGTCCGTGCTGGCCGAAGTCGCGCATCTGCCGGAGTTCAAAGCGGCGACCATCAACTTTCCCAAGACTGGCGACAACATCGACGCCAGTGCCAGCATCCAAAAGGTGCGCCTCGTCACGCAGGATAAGGCGGAGCTGGATCACATCTTTCGCGTCCGGGCTGAAGCTTGGATCAGTGACGGCGGTTCGCGCCGCATCGTTCGCAGCATGGAAACCTATGTCTATTCACCCAACAGCACGATCTAAGGTTTCCGGCTTCACGCTGCTCGAAGTGCTCCTGGCCCTTGTCCTCGTGGGCTTGGTGCTCAGCGGCGTGCTGGGCGTGGCGGACGGTGCCATGCAACTCGGGAAGTCGATGAATGCCGCGCGAGTGGGCGAGACGCGCATCTCGAACTTCGTCACGCATTGGCGCGACTATTTCGAATCGATGCCTCCGGGTGTTCAGTTTTCCGCCGGTCTCGAAAAGGCCGCGCGCGGATCCTCCGGCAATCTTTTCATTCTCGGTGGTCAGATGCCTTTCGTATGGGATCAGCGGCTAAAGACGGCGGAAGCAGTCGAGTTCGGACTCGTGCGCGAACGCGGACAAAAAACGCTGAACCTCGTCGTGCGTCACCTCAAGCGCCCCAAAAACGCCCGCGACCCGAACCAGTTCGACACGATCGCGGAACTGCCGATTCTGGAGAACCTCACGCAGATGCAGTGGCTGTTTTATTCTCCTGAGGACAAGGACTGGTACGTCAACTGGGACCCGAAAAAGCGCCCGGCGCCGCCGCTTTTCATCAAGCTCAAGTTCGGCTTCCTCAACGATACGCGGGAGCACGAATACACCTTCTGGGTGGCCAATGACCTCAACGGCCGAATCGCCGCTGCTCCGCAGCCGCAATGACGAAATCAGAATCACGAATGACTCATCAAGTTCCAACGACCGAAAACCGAATGGAGGGCTGCAAAGCCGGCCACGGGATGGTTCGTGCTTCGGGCTTTGTCATTCCCTCGGCTTTCGCACTTCGGCATTCGTCATTCCAGCGCGGCTCAGCGCTCATCGCGGTCTTCTGGATGATCTTTGTGCTCGGCATGGTGCTCTTCGCGGCCACGAAGGCGCTGCACGCGGACACAGCCTACACTCGCATGATGCGCGGACGAATTTACGCGAAACGCTACGCCGAGACAGGCCTCGAACTGGCGCGTCATCCCGTGATTCAGCAGGACGATCCATTGCTGCATTTCGCGAACGATGATGAAGGTGGCTTCGACGTGACGCTGAAGACCGAGGAGGCGCGCCTCAACATCAACCACCTGCTGCTGACAGGTGACAAGGTGCTGCTGCGCCGCCTCTTCAACCGCTGGGACTTCAAGCCGGAATTCACCGCCGCGCTTTGCGATGCGCTGAAGGACTGGGTGGACGAGGATGACAGCGTCAGTCTCAACGGCGCCGAGAAACGCGAGTATCAAAAGGCCGGTCTCGAGGGCATGCCCTTCAACCGCCCCTTCAAGGAGGTCGAGGAAATGCTCAACGTCCGCGGCATGGACATCGTGAACGCGGAACGCCCTGACTGGCGCGAGTGGTTCACCGTGTATGGCGACGGGCTCATCGACATCAACGACACCAGCGCAGAGATCATCTCCCTGCTCGGCAATGTGCCGATGGAGCGCGTGCAGCCGCTGCTGACCTTCCGCGCCGGTCCGGACGGACGGCACCGCACACGCGACGATTCGCGCTTCACCAGCGTGCCACAGGTGGCGCAGATGCTGGGCGTCTTTAATCGCGGCACGGTGGAGCAGCTCACACAGTGGATTCAATTTTCCGGCCCCATCCGGCGCATCGAGAGCGTCGGCTACCTGGGGTCCCTGAAGCGCAAACTCATCCTCATCACGCAGGGCGGACAGGCCGTCTGGCGTGGTGAAATTCCCGTTCATGGCACGGACTCGTAAACCTTCCTCGGAGTTGCTGCTCCCCGGTGCGACCGTCTGGCAGGGCTGGACGGGCGCAGCGGGTTCGTCGTGCCAGCCTGGCGGCGAGTTCACGGCTTCGGGTGGTTCGTTCAGCCGGGAATCCCAGCGCCGCGTGCTGGCCCTGCCCGCGACGCATTTCTGGGTGCTGCCGGCCTGGTTCAAAGGTGAGCCGGAGCACCTGCGCAGCATGGCCCTGCTGCATCTCGAACGCATGGGGGTGAAGACCGGCGATGACGAGACCTGCGTGCAGGTGCAAAGCGTTGCTTCGAAGGACGGGGCGCACCTCACCCGCGTCATCGCGTTGAAGGACGAACCCGTGCCGATGAGCGACAACACGCGCCTGCCGGACGAGGTCACGCATCACGCGCTGTGCTATCCGCTGGTGCAGAACGGCATCACCATCTTCCGCGAACTGGGACGCCTCGTCGTTGCCATCACCAGCGGCCCGCAGCTCGTTTACTGCACGCCTCTTTCCTCTCTCCGCCTCGACGAAAACGCACTCACCGAGTTGAACAACATTTGTCTCCAACTTGGATTTCAGGGCGTGCTGGGACGCCTGGAGAGTCTCGTGCTCTGGACTGACGAGGGAGATATCGACAAGATCCGGCGCGCCACTGGGCTGACGCCCTACCGCTGCGAGATGCCATCTCCGACCATGCCGGAGCGCGGTTCCAGCCTGCTCATGCCGGAGGATCTGATTCTCGAGCGCCAGCGTCAGGCGGGACATGCCCGCACGCGCTTTTTCGCGCTCACAGCCGGTGCCGTGCTCGCCGCTGTCGTGACTTTGATCGCGACGCTCACCGCGCTCGCTCTGCAGGAGCGAAACATGCTGCGGGAAAAAGTGGCTGGCATCATGCCTCGTGCCTCGCGCGTGATGGATCACAAGCGCGCGTGGTTTGAAGCCGCCCCCGCCGTGGACCCCTCCATGTGGCCGCAGCAGGTGCTGCTCGACTGCATGGAGCCGGAGTCCTCCAAGGAGGCAAGCATCACCCACTGGGAGTGGACACCGGATCAGATGAGCCTCATCGGTCGCATGCCCAGCGCCTCGCTGGCGCTGGAGTACACACAGGCGCTGAAGACGAGCGAGGCGCTGGCGCGCTTCGAGCTTGATGGTCCGCCGCCGGTGATCGCCAGCGACCAAAGCGCCACCTTTGAAATGAAAGGAGGGCTCGCGCGTGAAGAAGAGTGAAAAAGTGCTCCTCGGCGTCTTCGCGGCGCTGTTCTTCGGCATCGCGCTGATCGGTGGCGGTGCCTTCGCCCTGCGCCACTATCTTGAGGTGCGTGACGAGGTTGACCTTCTGCGCGACCGCCTCGCCTCGATGAATCTCGCCGTCGCGCAGGGAGCCGACTGGGCCGCCCGCAGCGTCTGGCTGGAGGAAAACGCCCCCCGCTTCACCAGCAACAAGGACGCCTCCGCCAAGTTGCTGGAAAGAGTCTCCAATCTGGCGCAGACCCATGGGCTCATGATCGGCACCACTGAGCTTCTGGAGCCCGCACGTGGGGTCGGCGCCGACGGTCTGCCGCTTGAGGACGAGGAGGAGAGCCATTTCGACAAGGCGGCCATTCGGACGATCCTCACCGGCGTGTCCGAGCAGGCTCTCTTCGCGTGGCTGCACGATTTGCAAAAGCCGCAGAGCTTCCTCGGCGTCACCCGCCTCCAGATCAATCCCACCGGTTCGGACAAGACGGTCAACGTCGAGGTCGAGTTCACGCAGTTCTATTACGAGAAGGCCGTCCCGAAGGTCACCAAAGCCAACTGACGCATGAAGATTCACCCGCTCCATCTCGCTGTTGTCCTTGTCCCGATGTCGATCGCCGCGATTTCCCGCGCCGACGAAGCGGAGAAGGGGACTCCGCCGGTCGAGTTTCCAAAACTGGAGACGTTTGAGCCGCTGTGGAAGCGCTCCATCTTCACCACCAAGGATCTTCCCGCGCCGGAGGATCCTGGTGCGCCGAACTTTGCCGACAATCTCAGCCTCTCCGGCGTCTATGAGATCGATGGGGGCGTCGTCGCCGTGCTGGTGGATCGCACCACCTCCCAGGTCATGGAGGCGCGCATTGGCTCGGAAAACGAGATGGGCATCAAGATCCGCCAAGTAACGCCCGGCGCCACCGTGGACAAGACCCGCATCCAATTGCAAAAGGGCGACAAGGCCGGCTGGGTCGGCTTTGGCGATCCCGAATCGGTGCAGCCTGCGGAAGTCGTCCAGCGCGCGGTCATTCCCACCCAGGCTCCTGCGACGGCAAGATCCGCGCCACCGTCTGGCGCTGCTCCTCCCCCGAACCCGATCCTGCCCCCGCCGGCCGCTCCCGGCTCCAATGCAGCCCCGGTCGTCAATGACGTTCCGCTGCCACCTCCTTGATGTTTTTATTCAAATGGGGACGCGCTCCTGGTTGCCTCGAAGAGTCACAGAAATGGTCGGGCGGAGGCGGTCGCAAGACTGGGGGTATTTTTTGCGGCTGGTGCGTTGCGCCGGGGGGTGGGGCACGCTAGCCTGAGGATTCAGAAGCCATGCTGTCCCTTCTTCGAGAAATGCTGCGGTCGCCGGTGCTGGAGATCATCCGGCACCTGAAGGGGTCGCTGGGCCTGACGGTGAAGGAGCTCTGCGCCCTGATGGACATGAGCTACATGGGGGTGAAGCAGCACTGCGTGGAATTGGAGAAATCCGGTTTTCTGGACACTTGGCGCAGGCCGCGAAAGGCTGGCCGGCCAGAAAAGCTCTACCGCCTGACTCCGAAGGCGGAGGTCCTGTTTGGCAGTCCGGAACCGCAGTTGACGCTGGACCTGCTGTCGGCGGCGGAGCGTGTTTTCGGAGAGACGGCCCCGTCGAAGCTGTTGTTCACCCATTTCCAGGATAAGGCGGACCTCTGGGAGGCGAAGCTCCAAAAGGCGGCCACGCTGGAGGAAAGAGTCAAGATGCTGGCCAAGCTGCGCACGGCGGACGGATGTCTGAGCCGATGTGAGACGGGTGCGGAGGGCGGGCTGATGCTGGTGGAGTCCCACCGCCCCCTGAGTGCGGTGGCGGACAAGCATGCGATCGTGGATGAACTCGAGTGCGCGATGATCGAGCGGCTGCTGGAGAGCGAGGTGAGGCGTTCGGTGGAAGAAGTGTCCGGCCTCACGCGTGTTACTTTCCACATCAAGACGAGCAACACATCAAGCGAATGACGAACGGCAACGAAGGCAGGAAAAAGGCGTGGATTCTGGCATGGGGGGCGGCTGCGGCGGTGCTGCTGGCCGGGTGCAACGGAGGAATGGGTGGGCTGAGACCCGCCTGGCAGCAGGATCCAAATCTTTATCATCACGGCGAGGCGGCGCGTGCAGCCCAGACCAGCCAGACGCCGCACATGGTGGCCCGGATCGTTTATGCAGCACCGGACCGCATCTCACGAATGATGGAGCGCCAGGGTGATGTGGCGGATGCCGTGCGCGGTCTTGTGCGGATGGGGGACGGCACCATCGAGGTTGGCCTGCAGGATGCGGCGACGGGTCGCTGGTTGGAGTCCCATGCCTGCGGCGGGGTGCTCTTTGTGGCGGGTCTGCCAAATCAGGCCTATCGGATTGCGGTCCGCAACCGCACCCCGCTGCCGCTGGAACTTGCGGTAGGTGTGGACGGGAAGCGGGTCGTGAACGGAAAATCAGCGGTGTGGAAACGCGGCGGTCCGCGGGTGGAGGCGCGCGACACGCTGTATTTGGACGAAATCGTCGGCAGCCCGCTGCTGTTCCAGCCAGTGACCAGCGACGCGGCGCTTTATGAGCTGGGGCCTAAGGGACACACAGGGCTGGTGCAGATCGCCGTCTTCCTGGCCTCTGACGCGCCAAGTCTGCCGCCGGAAAAGCTGCGCGCCGGACAGGTGGCACCGCTGGGCCTGCTGCCTGTGGGAGCGCCGGAGCAGTACCGCTAGGCGGACGTTCGCCACTTGTGATGGGCGTCAGTGGCGGCTACTTTTGCCCCGATGTTCCGGTTTCTTGGGCGAGTCCTTTTTTTCGTGTCGTTCAGCTTCGTGCTGGCGGTGGGGACTTTTGTGACGACGGACTCCTTTCGCGAGCGTTGGCACGGATTTGTGACGAACGAGCTGGCGAGTCACGGCGTGCACCTGACTTTCGAGTCGCTGACGATCAATCCTTTTGGCGGTCTGATCGCCAAGAAGGTGAGCGTCTTCAACGGCGCGAAGCGCCAACACCTGGTGGCCGCCGTTGACCGGTTGGATCTGGACGTCGACGCGGGGGAACTTCTGCGCGGGAAAGTCCGCATCACCGGATTGGAACTCCAGCACACCAACGTCGCCCTGCCGGTGGATCCCGCCCAGCCCGAACTGACGGTGGTGACGCTCGAAAACCTGACGGCCAAGGCGATCATTGAGGAGGGACGGCTGCACATCCGCCATGCGACGGGTCTGCTGGCGGGCATTCAGGTCGATATCAGCGGCGTGCTGGGCCTGCCGGAGTCGGACGATCGACCCAAGGATCCCAACGAACGCAGCGCGCTGGAAAGGTTGCGGCTGATGCAGGAACATCGTGCGCAGATCCAGCACGGGCTGGACTGGCTGGCGCGCTTTACCTCCCCGCAGGCGCCAAGTCTGACGGTCAAGCTGTCCGGTTCTCTGGAGCGGCCGCAGGAAATTCAAGCCAGCCTCACCCTGCAGGCGCAGAATCTCGCGTTTGAGGATTACATGTGGCAGGAGTTCGTCGCCGAGGCCGACTATGACGGCGGATTCATCGACCTCAAGCGCCTGCATCTGCAGGATCATCTCGGCATCTTCGACGCGACGGCGACTTGGCGCATGGGCACCGACCAGGTGAGGTTTCGGCTGAATTCCAGCGCCGACCTGCCCGGATTGGCGCGCGCGTTTTTCAGTGCCGATCAACTGCGCGAAGTGGTGTTCTACGAAGCGCCGCAGCTCGCGTTGGAGGGGCGGCTGTTTGTGGGTGGAGAGCGGGCGGAGGATGATTTCATTCCGGCCGAGGTCACCGGCAGGCTGGAGTGCGGTCGGTTCGGCAGTCGCGGGGAGATTTTCAATTCACTGACGCTGAACTTCGGCGCCTCCAAGGAGGGCCTGTTTGTGCGCGAGGCAAAGCTTCGGCACAAGACCGGAACTCTCGGGCTCGATGTCATGAATCACCGGAAGGAGGGCTTTCGCTACGACCTCCATCTGGGCATGGATCCGAACGTCTTCGTTCCTTTCGTGAAGCTGCCGAAGACACGGGAAATCATCCAGCGCTTCGCTTTCGACGAAAGCTCGTTCATCGACGTGCGCTTGGCCTGCGCCGGCCCTACGGCCAACCTGCGCGAGTGCCCGTCATCCGGCCACGGGGTGCTGCGCAATTTCCGCTACAAGGATGTCTTCTTTGAATCCGTGGAGATGGATCTGTCTCTTCTGGGGGACTTGCAGAATTACGCCAACGTGCGCCTTCAGCGCCCGGACGGCCCCGGAGAGGCGGAGCTCGTTTTCGTGAACGATGCGGACGACGAAAAGTGGCTGCGACTCGTCAACGTGAAGGCCGAGGCGGACGCTGCCGACATCGTGCGCGCCTTTGCACCGAAGACGGCGGACGCCATTGCCCGTTACCGCTTTTCCGCCGGCACCGAGACGGTCGTCAACGGAACGATCGGGTTCCGGAACAATCCCGAGCGGAACAACTTTGAGGTCGCCTTCCGCAATCCCGTCGGCGGAGCGCACTACGTCCTCTGGGACGAGGACCACCCCATCATCGCTCCCTACGGAACGATTGGCATCAAGGGCAGCGTGCTTAGCTTCGATGTGAACGGTCGCCTCTACGGGGACACGCTGGATGTCACCGGGTCGGTGAATCTGTCCGGTCCCAGCCGCTACGATGTGCGCGCACGTGCGGGGCGCTTCCCCTACGAGGTCTTCGGCAAGCGCCTCTTCTTTGAAGGCGTGGACGCCAAGGTCTCCAGCAGTTCCGGCAATACACGTTTCGACATCGCCGGAGAAGTGCTGGGCGGCGACATGACTCTCAAAGGCTCCTTGGATGAGAACCGCTCGCCCAACGCCTACGAGGGCGAGGTGCGCATCGGCTCCATGAGTTTCGAGCGCTTTGCCAAGGTCTATTCTCCTGGTGACGAGAGCATCGGGGACATCACCGGCCATTTCAAGTTCACCGGGCGCATGGATGATTGGAGTGCTCTCAAGGGCGGCGGAGCGCTTATCATCGTCAACGGCAACCTCCTTGCGCTGCCTGTGCTTGGACCTCTCACTCCGGTCATCGGCTCCATCCTGCCTTCGCGAATCAAGGGCTACAACGTCGCGAAAAAAGCAGACTGCACCTTTGAAGTTTCCAACGGATTCATCGTCACGGACAACCTCGAAGCCGAATCCAGCGCCTTTCGCATCAAGTCCGCTGGTAACGTCGATTTCATCCGCGACGACATCGACTTCAATGCCGAGGTGCGCATCCGCGGGATCACTGGCATCGTCCTGCTGCCCGTCACGACGCTTCTCGCCTACAAAGGCAGCGGCACCGTGGGCGACACGCGCTGGAGTCCACGCATCTTCGGCGGGGGCAACATCGACGAGCGCAAGCCGCCGACCGCGATGGAGCTGCGTGAAGCCCAGAGGATCGGTGGCAACCCGGGTAGTGCCGTCAAACCGAGCACGCCGCCGAAGAGGAAAAGTCTTTTTGGTAATTGAGTCCATGGGCCGTCCTCCCGAGGGCGGGGCGGCCAAATCCGTTGCAAAATCGTTCAGATTCGCGATGCATCACCCCGCCCCATGACCCCGAAAATCGACCCTGCCCTCCATCGCGACAAGAAACCGGACTGGATCCGAGTGACCCTGCCGCGCGATCCGAAGTTCTGGAGCACCAAGGGGCTCATCACCGACCTCAAGCTGCACACCGTCTGCGAAGAAGCCCAATGCCCAAACCGCTGGGAGTGCTGGAGTCAGGGCACGGCGACCTTCATGATCGCCGGAGACCGCTGCACTCGTGCCTGCGGCTTCTGCGCGGTGAAAACCGCCAAGCCCTTCGCTCTGGAGGCCGACGAGCCCCAGCGCGTCGCGGAGGCGACCAAGCGCATGGGCCTCAACCACATCGTCATCACCGCTGTCGCTCGTGACGACGTGGCGGATGGCGGCGCGGAGCACTTTGCCCGCACCATCGAGGCTGTCCGCGAGGCCGTGCCGACCATCACCATCGAGATTCTCGTGCCCGACTTCAACGGCAAGGACGACGCCCTCGAAACCGTGATGAAGGCCGGGCCGCATATTTTCAATCACAACCTCGAAACCGTCGAGCGCCTCACCCCGCTCGTGCGCAGTCGCGCGAAGTATGCGCGCAGTCTGCACGTCCTGAAACGCGCCAAGGAAATGGCGGCCGAGATGGGCCAGACCTGCGCCACCAAGAGCGGTCTCATGCTTGGCCTCGGCGAGACGGAGACGGAACTTTTCCAAGCCATGGACGATCTGCGCGAGCACGATGTCACCGTCCTCACGCTGGGGCAGTATCTGCGCCCGTCGGCCCAGCACCTGCCCGTCATTGAGTACGTCCATCCGGACACCTTCGAGAACTACAAGCAGATCGCCCTGAAAAAAGGTTTCCGCCATGTCGCCAGCGCTCCGCTGGTGCGCAGCTCGTATCACGCCGCAGATTTCAAGCCGGAGCTCGACCTTCAGTAGCGGCCCGATTCGGCGTTTCAGGGGCCGATGGCCAGCCAGTCGAATTCAACGGAAAAAACTCGCGAGGACGCCCAGGTCGTGATGACGGCCTGGAAGCCGTTGGCGGTGATGTTTTCGGCTTTGACGGTGAGACGCGAGCTGTCGCGCTGATCGAGGTCAAAACCTGTCAGACCGAGGTGAACGACAGGCGGTGAGGTGAAGGGTGAGTCGAACATGACTTCGACACTGAAGCTGCGGGCGCCGCTGGTTTTTGGGGCGGGATCGCCGAGCGGCCAGCCGGGCGTGAGGACACCGGCGGCGATTCGGGAGGAGAGGGCTTTCCAGGGAATGGAGGACGTGTGCATCGGTGGCGTTTTCAGAGCATTCGCCGTGCCGCACAACGGGGGAAGCGCAAAGTTTTCGCCTCTTCAGCCCCGCCGCCGCTTGCCGCGGGCGCGCTTGTGGCCGTGGCCGGGTTTGCGGGGCGGCTTGGCGTAATGTGACTCCTGGTGACCGCGCTCTTGTGAGCGTCGGGGGGATTCCTTTCGCTTCGCCGCGCCCTGTGGCACCACGAGCTGGAAGTCGACATGCTTCTTCTCGCTGTCCACTTTGTAGATCTGCACAACGACGTTGTCTCCGAGACGAATCACGCGGCGTGTATGACGACCGACGAGCTGGCTGCTGGCGGGATCGAACATGAAAAAGTCGTCGGGGATCGCGGACAACGGCACGCCGCCGCTCATGCCGAGATCGGGCACGTCGACAAAGAAGCCGAAGTTCCGCACGTCGGTCACCAGCGCGGCGTAGTGCTGCGGTTTCTTCGAGGCGAGCTGCGCCTTGAGGAAGGCGTAGAGCTTGACGTCCTTGCTGTCGCGTTCGGCGTCGGCGGAATTCTTTTCCGTGGTGGTGATGTGATCGGCGATCTCCCTGGCCAGGCCGGGCTGCAGTTCCACTTTGTCAAACAGCGAGCGATGCACGACGAGGTCGGCGTAGCGGCGGATCGGCGAGGTGAAGTGCGTGTACTTCTTCTTCGCGAGACCGTAGTGTCCGAGTGGCTCCATGGCGTAGCGGGCGCGCATGAGCGAGCGCAGGAAGCCGATCTTCAATGCGGGGCCGATCGGCAGGAGGTTCAGTTTGCCGAGTAGTTTCTGCACTTCGGGGCGGTAGTTGAGATTGCCGCAGGGCACGCGATGGCTCAGCACGTCCTCGCGGTAATCGTTCAGCTTTTTCTCCTTGGGCGCTTCGTGAATGCGATACACGGAGGGACGGTTCAGCCCCATGAGGCGACCCGCGACAGCCTCGTTGGCCAGCAGCATGCACTCCTCAATCAACTGGTGCGAGGCGTCATTCTCCATGCGGTCGATGCGCAGCACACGGCCCCGTTCGTCGAGGCGGATTTTGTTTTCGGGGAAGTCGAGATCGAGCGAGCCGTTTTTGAAGCGGAGACGCCTGACCTTCTGCGCCAGATCGTGCAAGCCGTGCAGCATGTGTTCGAGATCCCCCTCCGGCACGCGCTGGATCACGCCGAAGGCTTCCTGGTAAGTGAAGCGGCGTTTGGAGTGAATGACGGCCGGGTAAAACTTGGAGCTCACGACCTTTCCGTCCTTCGACAGGATGAACTCCACGCACTTTGTCAGACGGTCCACTTTTGGTTTCAATGAACACAGTTCGTTGCTCAGCGCTTCCGGCAGCATTGGGATCACGCGATCCACCAGGTAGGTCGAGTTTCCACGCTTCTTCGCCTCCGCGTCGAGGGCGCTTCCCGGGCGGACGTAGTGCGAAACGTCGGCGATGTGGACCCACAGCTTCCACTGGTCCTTGCCGTGTCTTTCGAGGCAGACGGCGTCGTCAAAGTCCTTGGCGTCATCCGGATCGATGGTGATGACGTTGTGCGACCGGCAGTCAACGCGTCCGGCACATTCGTCCTCGCCCGGTTGGTTGTCGGGTCGTGATTTGGCGATGTTGTGCGCCTCCTGCAGCACGTTTTTGGGAAAACTCAGCGGCAGGTCGTAGTGCCTGAGAACGGAAAGCATGTCCACGCCCTCCTCGTCGGCGGCGCCCAGCACTTCCACGATCTCGCCCTCCGGCGCGGTCTGCCTGGATTCCCACAGCGTGATTTCCACGACCACCTTGTCACCCATGTTTGGTTTGCGACCGACATCCTGCGGTTCCGGCACATACACCGCGCCCGGCAGACGCGGGTCATCTGGCGTGACGTGCAGGAATCTTTTCGAGCGGTGCAGGGTGCCGACGAATCGCGAGCGCTTGCGCTCAAGTACTTTAACCACGCGGCCGCTGTTGTCCTGCGGACCGGGTTTGCGGAGCCCCTGCGGTTTCACATCCAGTCGCACCAGCACGCGGTCGCCATGCATGGCCGTGTCCGTGCCGCTTTCCGGGATGCTGATTTCTCCGATGCCGGCCTCGTCCGGCTGCACAAAGCCGCGTCCGCCGCGGGTGATCTGGATCACGCCCGGGATGAGGTCCGCTTCTTTCGCCACGATGTAGCGGTTGCCTTTCGTACGGACGATTTTTCCCCGCTTTACGAGGCTTTTGAGCAGGCCTTGCAGCACCTGCTGTTGATTGGGCTTCATGCCCAGTAGGGAGAGCAGCTCCGGCACGTTCGCGGGGATGTAATCCTCACTGCCGAGCAGCCTCAATAATTTCATTTCCATCCGCCATCATGCCACCGAAGCGGCAAAAGACGAATCATTCGTCATCGCGCCAGAGGCGGAGGCCGGAAGTGGCGGTTGAGCAGCAGGCGCAGCCGGCTCATGGCCTCCTTGAGTTGCTCGCGCGCACTCGCCAGGTCCGGTTCCAGTTCCGCATCGACCGGCGTGCTCATGACCCGCTCGTAGCGATCCGCCAACGCTTGCCCGTCTTCGCGCAGCCCGTTCTGCAGGATCAAGGCGCGCACCTCCTCCGCCAGCGATCGCGCGGAGTCGATCATGGCCGTCGCATCCGATTCGCGGATCTGACCCGTCTCCAGCAGCCGGAGCTGCTGGCAGTGAAACAACCGGCAGCGCGTCGGGCGCCGCTCATAGATCGTGCATTTTTTCTCCTTTAAAGCCGGGCAGGGTTGTTCCATGAAGAAGCCGATGGCGCGGCTGCGAACCCTCAATCCCAGCTTTCCGAGTTCGGCCGGATGATCTCCCTGCTGCAGGTTCACGACTTGAAACATTGTGCCGTCACAGCACATCCCGCACGCCGTGCAGAGGCGCGTGGCGACGGCGGCGAAGTCATCCTCCGCGCTCATGAGCTTGTGCGATCACGCGCCGCCTGCTCCAGCACCTGCAAAGTAAGCCGCACATTCGTTTCCAGATCGAGCGGCGTTTGCGTTTCGACCACGCCCGGATTCGCGCGCCAGTGCTTCACGCATTTGGCCAGAGCATTGAGATCGTCCGGGTGATCGAGGACGTGGCCATTGACGCCAGGAGTGATTAATTCAGAGGCGCCGTTGTAGCGGGTGGTGACGGCGGGAATGTCGGCGGCCAGGGCTTCAGTCACGACGTTTGAACAGGGCTCGTAGATCGGCAGGAAGGTCAGCAGATTCGCTGCGGCATAGGCGGCCTCCACATCGTCCAGCGGGCCGGTGAGGATGACGTTCGGCGGGATGCTGCAGCGGATCCGGTCGCGCGTGACGACGAGCAGTTTGAGTTTTGGATCGTCGCCGTGCGATGCCATGAACTTTAACAGCCACGGCAATCCTTTGCGCTCCCAGCCGGAACCTACGAAGACGAGAACGAAATCGTCTTCGCTTAGACCGAATCGCTTTCTCGCGGTGGCACGGTTTGCGTTTTGAAAGCGCCCCACCTCCACGCCGTTGCACACAAGGTGAATGCGATCCTGCGGAAAGGCGGGAAAGTGTCGCGCGATCTCGCCGCGGACCATCTCCGAGTTCACGATGACCTGTCGCGTATTCGCCGGATCGAACGTGCGGGCTTCCAGAGCCATCATGGTGCGATGGAATGCGCCGAAACCCACGAGGACCCTTTTCCACCAGGGTGCGAACTGCCTGCGCCGCTCCAGCCAGACGCGGTGCAGGCCGTCGCCGGCGCGATAAACGTCCTGCTTCAACGTGCGCTCCAAACTGAAAACGCAGTCGAACGGCTGCCGCTGCAGGGCCTCCTCCACCGCTTCGGCGAAGCGCAGGGGGCGCTCCGCCCGCGATCCCGCGACGTGGATGTCGTGAAACTTTACGCCGGGCGCCTGCCCCTGCCATTTCTCCGCAAAGAGATGCGTCTCATGCCCCGCCGCATTCAGCGCCGCCAGCAGCCGCTGCACATACAGCTCCGCGCCTCCGGTGGCGGAGAACTGGCGGCGTATGAGGGCGAGTTTCATGTCCGCTGAATCAGGCCTGCTTTTCCCGCCACTCTTCGAAGGCCGCTTTTGGGGTGCGAAACACGGCGCCGCAGCGCGGGCAGGTGATCTGGGCCATGCCGTCTTCAAAGATGTGATCCAGATCGTCCTGCGGCAGGCGCATGATGATGGGCATGAGCCGCTCCATGGAGCAGCCGCATTCAAAAACGTAGCCGCGGGTTTCCAGCAGCGTGAGATGCTCGGTGGATTCGATTTCCAGCAGATTTTCGAGGTCCATTTCCGTCAGCCAGATCTCGTCGCAGTCCGGTTCGGCGGAGATTTGCACAAACTCCTCGTCCGGCAGGCGAAACAGGCGCGTGAGGCGCTGCTCGCTGGTGGTGTAAAATTCCTCGACGGCCTTGAAGATGTCCGCGCCGTGAAACTCGATCATGCTCTGCCGCGTGGGGTGGTTCGGCCGGGTGGTCTGTGCGATGAAGAGCGCCTCCCCCTCCTGCTTCACGTCCTCTGTGAAGACGCGACCGGTGACGCGACCCGGATGCGTGCTGCCGGTGACGAAGAGGTTTGCGCGCTGCGGCTCCTTGAGGTGGATCGTCCACGCCGCCGTCTCGTCGTGCGGTCGTGAGCACAGGTGCAGCGCCAGCGCCGCCAGACCGTCCTTCAGCGCCTGGTCGAGCGTTTCGGCATGCTGGATGCCGTGCTGCATCAGATGCAGGTAGTAGTCCAGATACAGTGGGCTGAAACGTCCGCGCACGAGCAGCGCGTTGCGCTTCCTCACAAAGTAGGAGCGCAGTTCCACCACGGACAGGTCAGGTTCGAGCATTTGACTCATGGCCCTGCTATCTCACCGGAAAAAGGAGTGCGCAAGTGGCGCGGGCGGCGGCCGCATCAGCGCCCGGCCACGCCGCGAAACTTCTGGCGGTAGGCGCTGGGGGTCGTGCCGACCACTTCTCGGAAGCGGCGGTTGAAATTGGCCAGGTTCCGGTAGCCGCAGTCCATGGCGATGTCGGTGATATTGCCTGCATCTTCGGCCAGCATGCGGCAGGCGCGGCCGATGCGCACCTCATTGACATATTCGGGCACGGTCTTACCCGTGCGGGAGTGAAAGAAGCGGCTGAAGGCGCCCAGGCTGAGGTGGGCCAGCTTGGCCAGCCGCTGGCGGTCGATCTCGTCGGTGAGATGATTGTGAATGAAGTCCACGACGCGCTCCATGCGGCCCTGGTCGGCGGATTCCAGCTGCGGCTCGTAGCTGGCACT
>JAWLBG010000049.1:0-36461 GCA_041395065.1 Prosthecobacter sp.
GACAGCGTTCGCCGATGCCGCAGAAGATGCTCACGCCCTCATGATGTCCGACCATGTTGTGGATCATCTCGGTGAGCAGCACGGTCTTGCCCACTCCCGCACCGCCAAAGAGGCCCGCCTTCCCGCCACGTTCCAGCGGCACCAGCACATCGATCACCTTGATGCCGGTCTCAAACACCTCCGACTGCGTGGAGCGCCGTGCCAGCGACGGCGGTGCACGATGCACACCACGCCACTCGACATCTTCAACTTCGCCCGCACGGTCGATCGGATTGCCAAACACGTCGAACATGCGCGACATGATGCCTTTTCCCACCGGCGCCTTGAGCGTTCCGCCCGTATTCTCGACCGGCATGCCACGCGCCAGCCCTTGCGTCGGCGTCAGGGCGATGCCGCGTACGCGGTGTGCATCGAGCTGGGAGAGCACCTCGATCACAATCTTCCCATTCTCTCCGGCGCGCAGCATCGAATAGATCGGTGGCAGATGCTTCTCAAAGCGCACATCCACCACGCTGCCGCGGACGGAGACAATCGTCCCCTGCCTCTCAGCCGCGGATGCACGGCCCGTTTCTGGCCGGTGATCCAGGCTCGTGGGAGGCGGGTTCATCGCTGTGGTTTACGCTTCAGCCAGCCACTTTTTCGCTTCTTCGAGATCGGCGTGATCGAAGTATTTGATCGTCGCCTTGGTGAAGGGCTTGCAGAAGGCGGCCATGCCTTCCTGCCACTTCTTTTCCCCGGCGATGGCGAGACGCTCGATGTCGCTGAAGTGATGCAGGGCGAACTTGGTGTCCTGCCAGACCGCACCGGCGGTCCAGCCATGGAAATCCTCCATGTCGAACAGCACGCGCAGCTTGCCATGGATTCCGACGAGGCGCTCGAATTCCGGCACAAAGTGCTCGTAATCAGCGGCGACGAGTTTTCCGGTGACGTGGACGATGACGGTCTTGCCGCCGTTTTCTTCTTTGAGATGAATGGGCATGATAGACTCCTTTGGTTGTTTCTTGTCTGCATCCGCAACTTGCTGCGGCAACAGCATGCCCACAATGGGGTGTGCAGGGCATTTTATGTGCCGGACGAACGGGACAACCATGACGATCCCGCCGCTTCATGTGCTTTTGTATGCACGGGTTGGCGTGATGAATGATCGATCCGGCTATTTCCAAAACGCGATCATGCCCGCGAAGATCAGATAGAGCACGATCAAGGCAACGCCGCCGCTTCGTCTCAACCCGTGCTGTCGTCCGGCGACGAGCATGGCCGTCAGTGTCATCCCCAAAAGCCACCACATGGTGAAGTGGCCCTGCTTGGAAACCCCGCCGAGACCAAAGATCAGCGCGGGAAGGCAGACGCCGGTGGCGATATTGATGGTGTTGCTGTTCAGGGATTCGCTCACCACCGCAGGGCCGCGTCCCTCGACGGCCAGCTTCACGGCGGCCACCACATTGGGGACAGAGGTCAAGGAGGCCAGCACCAGTGTGCCCATCACAGCGCCATGGATTCCCCATTTGTCCGCGAGGCTGGCCGTCGCATGGACGAGCTCGATGCTGGCAAAAACGATCACCACCAGCGTCACAACAACAATGAGCACGTCACGCGCCAGCGCAGGTGGATGCCTGCTGCGACGCCGCGAGTCACGGTGGGCGTGGCCGACAGCGCGCTGCAGGAATTGCCTGGCACGGCGTGTGATTTTCAGTTCACCGATCCGCTCCGGCTGCAACGCCACGAGCCCTGTGTAAGCCGCGAGCACGACCAATAGAAGCAGCACCGCCAGCCATGGCGGACAAAGTCCAAAAATCAGCAACGCGGCCAGCACGGTCACGACCAAGCCCGCACCACCGTTCAGCCACAGGCCCTCGCGTCCGATCTCCACCTTCCCTGCGACGACGGCACTCAGCCCAAGCAAGGCGGCGAGGTTGAACACGTTCGAGCCCAGCACCACACCAAGACCCAGATCATGATGGCCTGAGAACAGGGCGCTGCAGGCCGAGGACACTTCCGGTGCATCCGCTCCGAGGGCGGTGAAGACGCCCAGCAGCCCCTCGCTGAAACGCAGGCGGGCTCCGACGCGCTCCAGGCTGGACGTGAGAAAGTTGCTGGCCACCAAAACGATGGCGAGGCAGGCGCAGAAGATCGGGAGGTCATTCATGCAGCGGAAGACACATCACACTTCAAGCGCCAACCCGCCAGACCTCATTCACTCGTAGAGCCGGAACAATCCCGAATGATCGAGATCACCCCAGCCCTTCTCGTGCACAAACTTCTCCCACTGCTCGAGCGAGTTTGTCAGCGTGGGCGAATCGAGGCCGACGGAATCGGCAAGCTGGCACATCAGGCGCACGTCCTTGAGTTGCAGTTCGGCGCGACCGCCGGGCGCGAAATCGCGCTTCACCATCCGATTGCCGTGAAGATCCAGAATGCGGCTTTCGGCGAAGCCGCCGAGCAGCGCCTTGCGCACGAGCGCTGAATCGACGCCGGAGAGCTCGGCCATGCGCAGCGCTTGTGCGACGGCATCGATGGTCTGCGCGACGATGAGTTGATTCGCGAGCTTGGTGACCTGCCCTGCGCCGCTCGCGCCCATGTGCGTGATGTTTTTGCCGCAGGCCTGGAAGATCGGCAGCGCACGCTGGAAATTCGCCTCGCTGCCGCCAGCCATGATGGTTAGCGTGGCGGCTTCGGCGCCGACCTGGCCGCCCGAGACGGGCGCATCGACCCAGTTCACGCGTTCGGCCCATTTTTTTGTTTCAGGAACGCCTGTCGTGCCGAAGTCGATGATGAGCGCTTGCCTGTGCAGGCCCTCGATCAAACCACCAGGGCCAAAGACGACTTTCTCGACGACATCGGTCATGGTGAGATTGATGCAGATGACGCCGGGGCCGATTTCACGCGCCAGTTCAGGCAACGAAGCGGCGCGACGCATGCCCAACGCGACCGCGGCCTCGGCAGGCGCATCGCTGCGATTCCAGACGACCACCTCGGCTCCGGCCTCATGGAGATGCCGTGCGTTGGCGCGGCCCATGTTGCCGAGTCCGACGAATCCGATCTTGTGTCCTGCGAGTGGCTTGCTCATGCTGTATAGTCATCACGAACACTTTCATCGGCAATTTCGAAAGTGTCTGCCGGTCCATCGCCCTCTCACATTTTGCTTGCACTAGACACTCCGGTGGAGGAGAAAGGATGCCGTCAAGTTTGTGCTTGCGGAAAGTGTTTCCTCACTTCCTTCCTCGCCACGCATTGTGACCTACGCCACCAAGCAACTCACTCAAGCGCTCCAAGAGCTGACCAGCCACCGGCAGCAGGCGGCGAGTCACCCCCCTAAAAACTCTTCCACGGGTCATCACGGCCGGACAGTTGCAATTTTCAAAGGAAGTCGAGAGTTTCATCGAGAAGAAACATGATTACGCACAGAGGACGCGTGCGGTGAGCGTCGGCACCTATTGAGTCAACCCGCATGTCTTTCCGCACGGCGCCAGGGCAGCGAGTTGCTTGGATCGACACGCGGATTGCATCCGGCTTCTCGAACTTCCTTTTCATCGACCAGCGCTACCGCTCACATCCAGTCCTGCGACGCATTTTCTCATTGGCCCGGTTTCATCAGTATCAGTCACTGATGATTGAGGAAATCCAGGAGGCCACCTGTGCCTTGCTCGGCGAGGAAAACAACATTCTCCGACTGCGCAGACCAGATTATCAAGGTTCCACCACTCATCGCCTCAGCTTCTGGCGATGCGCGCCGGAACAAGCAGCCAGCCCTGACGATTTTATCGGCTATGCCATCTTCAAGAGCGACAGTTTCACCGGTCTCCCGCTGCCGCAAGATCACATCTACGAGGCTGTCATGCCTCCCACCCGGATTGAGGCGCAAAACAACTTCATTCACTGCCGCCGAGATTATTCTGTGCAGACCCACACGGGTCCACAATCTGTTCGCGGTGTTCTCTACGCCCAACAGAATGACCTCACCTTCGTCTGCGCCCACGTTGCCATGCGCACTGCTCTGGCCTGTTTGCTGCCTGAAGGCGACATTTCTTATGCTCGCATGAACGGACTGGCTGGCGTGGATCATCAGCAACGCCGCGTTGGCGAAGGCTCCGTTCTCTCGCCCGCTGATCTCGAAGCCATTCTGACAGGCCTCGCCATACAGCACGAGAAAATCATCCATGAACCCGGTCAAGGACTCGATCTTCCCACAGAATTTCAGCGTGATCTTTATGGCTTTATCGAGTCTGGTTGCCCGGCTCTTGTGGGGTTTGAACTGGACGACCCTAATCCGGGCCCGAATGGCCCGCCTCGTCATATCGTTCCTGTCATCGGACACACATTCAATGACGACGCTTGGGTGCCGGATGCCCAGCGCGCCTACTTCGGCAACCAACTGCGCTACTTTTCCAGCGAGAGCTGGCTCAGCAGCTATGTGCTGCACGATGACAACTTCGGCCCCTACTACTGTCTGCCACGCCATTTCCTGAAAAAGGACAACTTCCGTATCATCCTCGGTCTCCAACGCCATGCCACCGCCTTCAGTGCCAGTGACGCCGAAACAGTAGGCTTTGACTTCTTCCGTGCCATTGCAGCGGCAAGACCCCGGGTCGGTTTGGACTGGTACGACCGTTTCTCCGTCTATGCGCGGCAGAACCTCCTTGTACTGCGCTCCTTCCTTATGGAACGGGCGGACTACCTGCGGCATTTGCGGGAGATACGCAGTTGGGAGGGCGCATCCTTGGAAGAAGACATTATCCGCAGACTTGAAAACCACCTCCCGGAACGTTTCTGGATGATCGAAGCGAGTGCGCAGGAACTCTTCACCGCCAGCCGCCGGAAATTCGGAGAACTTCTGCTTTCCTGCACCTCCCCGATTCCCAAACCCCTCAACCCTTCCCTCATGCTGTCAGCATGACTGCCCGGCGTACTTCTCCTGCCCCAAGCGGGAGGACTTGCCACTGAGGCCAGTCAGCTACAAGGACACACACCCATCTTTTCCAAGGATCAGTTTACTGCATGAAAATCATCATCACCGGCGGCGGCGGCTTTCTTGGCTCCCAACTCGCGCAGAAAATCCTCGAGCGCGGCTCGCTGTGCGGAAAGCCGGTCACAGAGATGATCCTGCTCGATGCCTTCTTCCGCAGCGAACCCACCGACGCGCGAGTGAAGCACGTTGTCGGCGACATCGGCGACCGGGCGACGGTGTTCGCGGCCACGGGATCGAAGTTCGACGTGATCTTCCACCTGGCATCGATGGTGAGCGGCGAGTGCGAGGAGCGCTTCGACGATGCGATGCGTGTGAACCTCGATGGCGGTCGCAACGTGTTTGAAGCCGCGCGTGCGGCGGAAGGAAGGCCGCGTGTTGTCTTCGCGAGCAGCGTGGCCTGCTACGGAGGCATCGACATGAGCCAGATGATGTCGGACCTTACAAAGCAGCTCCCGCAGACGACCTACGGCATGACGAAGGCGATGTGCGAAATGATGGTGAACGATCACACGCGCAAAGGCCACTTCGACGGCCGCAGCGTGCGCCTGCCGACGGTGATCGTGCGCCCCGGCAAACCGAACGCCGCGGCGTCGAGCTGGGCGAGCGGCATGTTCCGTGAACCGCTGAATGGCGAAGCCTGCAATCTGCCGATCCGTCGTGATCAACCGCATCCGATGACGGGTTACCGCACGGTCATCGAGTCATTCATCGCGCTGGCGGAGGTGGATGAATCGAAACTCGGCAAAGACCGTGCTTACGTGCTGCCCGCGCATCGCGTGACACCGCAGATCGCGGAGAAAGTCATCACTGAGGTCGCCGCCGAGCGCGGCATCACGCTGGGCCCCATCGTGGACAGCTTCGACGCGCGCATTCAAGGCATCGTCGACAACTGGCCGCAGCAGGTGGATGGCTCACGCGCTGTCGAAATCGGTGTGCCGCGTCCGCCAGAGTTGAAAGTGATCGTGGAGCAGTTCGTCGAGGACTTTCTGGGCGTGAAGTGAGTGCCGCAGGGCGCGGATGACTTTTCCGCTGCTGCCGCTAGCTTGGGCGAATGTTTGCGAAACCACGCTGGAAATCCATCGCGCTGCGTCTTTGGCGCCTGACGCTATTGGCGGCGGCGGTGGTGGCGATTCGGCGGTCGCATCAGCCGGAGCTGGTGGAGCTGAGCGTGGAGCGGGTGCGTGATTTTTTTCCTGCGGCGGCGGTTCTGACTCCGCAGGGCGGCATGCAGGCGGTGAAGGACGAGTCCGGCATCACGCTGGGACATGTGATGCAGACTTCGCCGGAAGCGGATGACATCATCGGCTATGCCGGGCCGACGAATACGCTGATCGCGCTCGACGCACGCGGCCGGGTGCTGGGATTGCGCATCCTGCACAGCGCGGACACGACGGATCATGTGGCGGAGGTGGTCGGCGAGCGGTCGTTCTTCAAGCAGTTCACGGAGAAGAAGCCTGCTGAGATGGCGAGCCTGCGGGTGGATGCGGTTTCCGGCGCAACGCTGACGAGCAGCGCGATCGCGGAGGGCGTCCTGCGCCGGTTGGGCAAGAGTGCGACGACCTCGCTGCGCTTTCCGGATGCGCTGACGCTGGAGGAGGTGAAAAAGTTGGAACCGCTGGTCGCGGCCATGCGTGAATCGGCGGCGCATCCCGGTTCATTCGAGATTCTGGATGCGAGGGGAGAGGTGATCGCTTTGGCGGCTCGGTCTGCGCCGGCATCGGACGGGGTGGTGGGCTACAAGGGACCGAGCGACACCCTGATGCTGCTGGATGCGGCAGGCACCGTGCTGCGCGCCACGACTCTGCGGCGTAGTTACGACAACGAGCAGTATGTCGGCTACGTCACGGAGGATCCGGCCTTCCTGCAAACCTTTGACGGCATGACGATGGACCGGATCGCGAAGATCGATTTTGCCGCCGCAGGTGTGGAAGGTGTTTCGGGTGCGACGCAGACGAGCTTCGGAGTGGCGGAGGGTCTGCGCGTGAGGGCGGAGGCGTGGCTGAAGGAGGTGGACGCGCGGCGCGGTTGGTGGACGCGGATTCGCTGGCGCTGGCAGGATTCGGGGCATGTGACGATCCTGCTCACGGCACTGCTCATGGCTTTTACATCGCTCCGGGGCCGCGCGTGGTGCCGGCATCTGCATCATGCATTGCTGGTGGCCTATGGCGGTTTCATCGCAGGCGAGATGCTCTCGCAGGGGCTGCTGGCCGGTTGGAGCCTGCATGGCTCGCCATGGAGAAGCGCGTCCGGCCTGGTGCTGCTGGCCGCCGTGGCGCTGCTGGGGCCGATTTTTACCAGCAGGCAACTGTACTGCCATCACATCTGTCCGCATGGCGCACTGCAGCAGTTGGTGGCAAAGCGGCTGCCACGGCACTGGTCGCCCTCGAAGCGGGTGGACGCATCGCTGTCAAAGCTGCCGTTCGTGCTGCTGGCGTTCGTCTTCTTCTGCGTGGTGTTTGCGATGCCCGTGGACCTGAACGCACTGGAGCCGTTCGACGCGTATTTGTTTCGCGTGGCCGGCTGGGCCAGCATCGCGATTGCGGTGACGGGACTGGCGTGGTCGCTGGTCACGCCGCTGGCCTACTGCCGCTACGGATGCCCCACAGGGGCGCTTTTCAAGCTGCTGCGTTTCACCGGGGATGCGGACCGCTTTGGCGTGCGCGACTGGCTGGCGGCGTTGTGTGTCGCGGCGGTTCTTCCCTTTGCTCCGGGCTGAAACGCGGCTACCAACAGGCATTCATGTCCATGATCTCCACTTTAGAGTCCAAATTCGGACGTTTCGCGATCCCCGGCCTCGTGCAGATCCTCGCGGTGCTGCAGATGATCGTCTTTCTGATGATGTACGCGGGGCCCGCAGAGATGCAGGTGGTGGTGATGAAATCGGTGATGCCGAGTGCGGACAAGGTACTCTCCGGCCAGGTGTGGCTGCTTTTCTCGCATGTGCTCGTGCCGCCATTTGACAGTCCCTTTAGTTGTCTCCTGACATCGTACTTCACGCTGTGGCTGGGACGGGTGCTGGAGGAGTCGTGGGGCGCGTTCCGGGTGAATCTTTACGTGCTGTGGCTGGTGCTGAGCCTCGGCGTGTGGAGCCTGTTTTTCGGTTATCCGCTGACGAGTTACTGGCTGCTGAACACGATTCTGTTCGCCGTCGCGGTGCTGATTCCGAACGAGGAGATCCTGCTGTTTTTCGTCATTCCGGTGAAGATGAAATGGATCGCGCTGCTGAGTGCCGGCGCGATGTTTTTCATGTTCATGCGATCGCCGGCATCGATCTTCCTGATCCTGTTTGCCAATCTGAACTTCCTGGCCGTCTTCGGACCGCACTTTGCGCAGATGTGGTTGCACCGGGGGAAAGTGGCGGCGCGGAGAAGCCGGTTCGAATCGGCGCAGCTGCCGCAGGGCTCGTTTTTTCATCAATGCTCGGTCTGCAAGAAGACGGAGATCGACAATCCGCAGCTCGACTTCCGCGTGCTGGATTCGGGCGATGAGATCTGCGACGTGTGCCGGGCCAAACGCAACGCAGGATGAGCACCGTGGAAGATCCGCTGGCCGACGCGTTTCTGGAGTTCATGAACTCGGAGCGACGTTCGTCGGAACGCACGCTGGCGAACTACGAACTGGCGCTGCGGCAGTTCCGGGAATGGCGCACACCGTTCAAGGGTTGGGACAAAGTGACGGCGGACGACTTCCGCGCCCTGCTTTTTGACCTCATGAAAATGGAGCGTGGGCGCGCGACGATCCGCCTGCAGTTCGCGGCGCTGCGGAGCTTTTTCAAATGGCTGACGCGGCGGCAGGGATGGAAGACGAATCCCCTGCTGGAGGTGCAACTGCCGAAGCGGGAGAAAAAGCTGCCGGTGGTGCTCACGGTGGCGCAAATCGAGACGATGCTGAACCTGCCGCTCACAATGGAGAAATCCAAACGCGACGCGGCGTGGGCGCCGGAGCGCGACGCGGCGATTCTGGAGCTCTTTTACAGCACCGGCATGCGGCTGAGCGAACTCGTGGCGCTCAACGTGGCGGACATCGACACCTACACCGAAACCGTGCGCGTCTTCGGCAAGGGCAGCAAGGAACGGCTCTGTCCCGTGGGCGGCGCGGCGCTGGAGGCGGTGCAGCGCTACCGCGCCAAGGCGGGCGTGCATGACGGTGCGCTGTTCCTGAGCAAGCTGCGGCGGCGCATCACGACGCAGGCGGTGGATGACGTGGTGAAGAAGTACTGGAACGCGTCCGGGCTGCCGATGCACATGACGCCGCACAAAATCCGCCACAGCTTTGCCACCCATCTCCTGAACAACGGCGCCGACCTGCGCAGCGTGCAGGAGCTGCTGGGACACGCGAGCCTTTCGACCACGCAGATCTACACGCACGTTTCCACGCAGCGCATGAAGGAGGTCTACGAGCAGTCCCACCCGCGGGCGTGATCACTTCTTTGGCATCCACTCGGCCACGGGAGTGGGGGTGTGAGTGGCGGCTTCGTCGAGCGCAAAGGTGATGCAAAGGTTCTGCTGCCCTTTCGCTTCCGGCAGGATCGCCTGCAGGATGTTCACCTTTTCACGGACAAGGTCGCGCGCCTGGGCGCTGGCGGCTTCGGGCGGGGTGCCGGTGCTGAAGCTGGCGCCGGCGGGCGAAACGATGGTGGCGATGAGGGTTTTGCCGCCCTGTGTCAGTGTGGCCGAAGCACCGTTGGCGCTGATTTCAGCCTTGGTATGCATTTTCCAGGTGATCGTGCCGCTGTTTTTCATCAGCAGGTCGTCCTGAAGAACGACATACGGCTTTTCGCCGCGCACGACCATGACACCGCGAAACACATCCTTGGCTGGCTTGGAGTAGGCCTTGGTCATGTCCACGGCGGCGACACTGCGCTCGGCTGAGGAAACACCCAGCAGCACGGCGGCCTTTGCCTCCATGTCCTGGTTTTCGTCGATCACCAGCGTATTCTGGCCAGCGGTGCTGGCGAGATAATAACCGAAGCGTTTCGTGCGGTCCCCGCCAGGCGCGACTTCATATCCCGAAACACGGTCGCCCTCTCCGCCGAGTTCGATTGCCCAGCGCTGGCCGCCGGCGTCGAGCACGAAACTGCCGATGTCGAGTTGGGCGTTGGGGTCTTCATTGTCACCACCCTTGACGGCGATGAAGTAATCGGTGCGCTCCCAGCCGCTGCGCAGAGTCGCGACGAGGCCGCCCGGAATGGCGAAATCAAAAGAGTCAGCGGTGCCGTTGCCCGCAGCATGGGGATTATAATAAAGGAAGTTTCCGACCTGGCCGAAGTAGGCCGATGAGACCGCCTGCTTGCCTGCGGCGGCCACGGCCCGCAGCCCGGGATTGCCGTGGACTCCGCAGAGCCAGGTCGCGACCCAGGGCCGTGTGGAAGTGGTGCCGGCGGAGTCGCCAAAATTGAAGGCCTGACCAGTGGTGCCGATAAGGTGCATGCGCGCCACGCCGAACTGCGGGATGCCTTCCAGCAGGCTCAGGCCGAGGTCGCGGCCTGCGGAGGATTTGAGCGACTGAACCAGCATGGCCACATAATCCATGACTTTTTCTCCGGCCTGAATGCCCTCCGGCCAGACGCCGGCAGGGGCGAAGCGGACGATGCCTTTGCCAAAGACTTTCGCTCCGGCGTCCGCCGCCTTCTTCGCGATCGCGGGATCGTCATCGACGAAACAAACCGCTGCAATAAGAAGCGCGGCGGCGGCGGCCATGTGCTCGGAGTCCGGGGGCAGCTTATCGTCGATTTTTGGGGCGGACTTTTTGGGAGCCGCCTTCTTGCTGGCCGTCTGTCCACCGGACGTTCCTTTGGCCGTTTCGGGGATTTCTTCTCCCTCCAGGTGCGCCTCCAAGGCGTCGATGCCCTTTTCCATCAGGAAGGTGCGGATCTCGGTTTTTTGCTGGGCATTGAGGCTGGCGTTGAACCAGTCGTAGCCCAGTGAAACGGCGACCACCATGTCCGCGACGTTGTCCATGAGTTCGGGATGCCAGTCGCGAAAGGAGACCTTGTCGGTCAGGCCGATGAGTTCCTGAACACCCTTGTCCTGCCACTTCAGATCGCCATCGCAGTAGTGCAGCGCCCCGAGGAGGCCCATGCGGTAGATGGCCTTCGCCCCTTCGCCTCCGGTGTCGCCATTGATGCGGGTGAGTCCCGGGTCCTGCAGCAGGTCCTCGCCGGAAGCCTTCATGGCTTCAAACATCTTTCCCAGCACCGGATCGGAAGCGATCTGACCTTTGAGATAGGTCCAGCCCGCGGTACCGTGAATCAGTCTCGGCCGCACTTTCTGAATGCCGCTCAGGAAATCGTTGGCTGCGGGCGCTTTGAACTTCGAGAGCGGCGTGATGGCGATCTGCGGACGTGGCGGCGCGGGCGCACCCGCCACTTTGGCGGGGCCTTTCGGAGCGGCGGCAGGCGCGCCGGGAGCCGTCGGCGCGGGAGTGGCGGCCGGCGGGGCAGCTTGCATCGCGGCGTAGCGGGCCTTGGCATATTCAAAATCGGCGGGGATCAGCGTGGCGATCGGCACATCGAATTCACGACCGTCCTTCATTTTGATCTTAACCGTCTTCGCCACGGCATCGACGGAAACAAAGGTGGCCTCCACCTGCTTTCCGGACGTGTTCGTCCACATGCGGTATTCTTCGGCAAGCTGGGCTGAAGCGCTGGCGACTGCCAAAGTGAGAGCGGCAAGGGTGAGGAGACGCGAGAGTGTGTTCATGACGGCAAGGTTGATCTTCTAAAGCAGCGGTGGGGAGCCTGCAGGTCAAGACTAAACGCCGGTCGCTGGTCGGGACTTGGCCCAAACCGGTGGGTTCTTCCCTCAGGAGTCATCCGGAGAGGTGAGATGCGGGAGCTTGTGAAATTTTTCACAAATTCGTCTTGCCGCTCTGGGGGCTGCGTAGATAGGTAACGGCTCAGATCCCTCCCCCATTTCTGCGTTCATGCCCACCGTCACCCGAGAATACGAGGCCCCGGACACCGCCGCCAAAACGGCGCGGCATCTTGAGGCTGTCGAGGAGATGACATCGGACATCGTGGGTGAAAAGCTGGTTCTGAACATGGGCCCCAGCCATCCGGCCACGCACGGCGTGCTGCGCTTGGTGCTCGAACTGGACGGCGAAATCATCACCAAAGCCGATCCCGATGTCGGCTTCCTGCATCGCGGCGACGAAAAGATTGCTGAAAACATGCATTACAACCAGTTCGTGCCCTACACGGACCGGTTGGACTATCTGGCACCGCTGGCCAACAACGTGGCCTACGCTCTCGCAGTGGAGAAACTGATGGGCTGGGAAGTGCCGGAGCGCGGCAGGGCGATTCGCGTCCTGTGCTGCGAGCTGGCTCGCATCTCGGCGCACATGCTTGGAGTAGGGGTCTTCGCCATGGATGTCGGCGCAATGACGGTCTTCTTGTACACATTTACCGAGCGGGAGAAGATCTACAATCTGTGCGAGCAGCTCACCGGGGCGCGCTTCACGACCAGCTACACGCGTGTCGGCGGGCAGATTCGCGACCTGCCGAACGGCTTTGTGGACGCGGTGAAGCACTTTCTCGACGAACTGGAGCCGGTGATTGATGAAATCGACAAGCTCCTGTCTCGAAACCGCATTTTCATCGACCGCACGCAGGACATTGGCGTGATTTCCAAAGCCGAGGCGATCGCCTATGGAATCACCGGCCCGAATTTGCGCGGCTCCGGCTTGGAGCATGATCTTAGAAAGGCGCAGCCCTACCTCGACTACGACAAGTACGAGTTTGACATTCCAATCGGTACCAAAGGCGACTGCTACGACCGTTATCTGGTGCGCATGGAGGAGATGCGGCAGAGCGTGCGCATCCTGCGCCAAGTCATGGCCTCGTTGCCGGGAGGCCCGATCAACGTGGCCGACGCCAAAGGCTTGCTGCCGCAAAAAGAGAAGGTTCTCATGAAAATGGAGGAACTGATCCACCATTTCATCATCGCCACGCAGGGCATCGACGCCCCTGTCGGCGAGGTCTATTTCGCTGCCGAAAATCCGAAAGGGGAACTCGGCTTTTACATCAACAGCACCGGAGGCGGAGTGCCGCACCGGTTGAAGATTCGCAGCCCCTCGTTCCTGAATCTGAGCATGCTCTCGAAGCTCCTTCCCGGTCACATGGTCAGCGACATTCCGGCCGTTCTGGGAAGCTTGGACTTCGTGATGGGAGAGTGTGACCGCTGAGTGAAACAGAAACCTTTTGATCCGAGACACGCACGCAATGGCCTTTGAAGTTCCAGCCGAGTTGGAGAAACGCATGGACGAGGCGATCTCGCACTATCCCGTTTCGAAACGCAGCGCCGTGCTGCCGCTTCTGCATTTGGTGCAGCACCATTTTCGTTTCATCAGTGATGAAGCAGTGAACTGGGTGGCCGCCAAGCTGGGCCTCGAGCCCATTCAGGTGCTGGAAGTTGTGACTTTCTATCCTGGCTTCCGTCAGAGCGCCCCGGGCAAGTATCACATCCGCGTCTGCCGCACTCTTTCCTGTGCCATGGCGGGCAGTTACGAGTTGATGGACTCGCTCTGCAAGGCGGCGAACATCGACCGCTCGCACACCGACCATCATCATCCCATCGCGGTGAGTCCCGATGGCAAATACAGCATCGAATTCGCCGAATGCCTTGCGAGCTGTGGCTTCGGACCAGTCTGCATGGTGGAGGACGACTTTCACGAGAAAGTCGAGCCTTCGAAGGCGGGTGAACTCTTAGCGAAGTACGCTTGAGGCAATGAAAAGCGCGGCGGACCGGTAGGTCGCGCCGCGCGTGAAAGCCCTCAACCGATTTTGCGGATCACTTTGTCCGCCATGAAGTAATGTCGTCTTTGGTATACTGGGTCTTGTCGAGACCGATGCTGTAAATAGCGACCTCGGTCGGTAACTTCTCCGGCGGTGGGTTGTTGGCGTTCTGAGCAATCGACGGATCCGAGTTCTGAAGGTCTGGATTGGTTACCTGCCTATCGCCATTGGTATCGAGCAGCACGCGATAGGTAGAACCCCAGAGGTCGGTGAGTTTATAGGGGGGCTCCGCTCCGACCAGCCCAAACTGTCCGTTCTTAGCGGTCGGCAGGTCGATAAACTTGATGTCTTTCGGGTTCAGGTTCACCGATGCCCCGCCGCCGCTACCGGTCGCGCTCGATTGAGTACTCGTTAGCGCATCTACAATGCCACTGTTTTGGTCTGTTTCCAAGGCGGGAATGTCCTCTCCGGAATCACCGCTGCTGAGCAAGCTAGGGTTCACGGGATAACGATTGTACTCCACCTGATAGCTGGTGATGGCGATGCGAAGATCCTTGATGACGGTCTGAACCTGCAGCTTCCGGGCGCTCTCCATTGTCTTGGTGAACTGTGAAAGCGCGAGGCTGCCGAGAATGGCGATGATCGTGATCACGACTAGCAGCTCAATGAGCGAGAAGGCTTGCGTGCGAAGGTTGGGGCGTTTGAGTTTCATGATCTTTGTGGGGTTGGCTGTTTGCTGGCGCAGGACTCGTGGCTTCGGAACGCGACCCGGACTGCGATGATATGATTTAATCCGTTTTGCGAACCGGCGTCAATACCGTCGTGCATGACACCATGCTGGTCGAAGTCGAGACGAACTGAAAACATGGCTTTGCGGCGCTCCGCCTCCACGGTGGTGATTGTCAACTAACGCTTGCATCATACAAAGCAGCGCTATACATCCGCGCTCCAATCCCCACTGAAACCAACACAACCACGGATCGAAACCAATCGACCGTCAAAACTTATGGCTAAGAAAGCAATCAAGGGCAGCGCAGACAAAACCAAATACGTTTATTCCTTCGGAGCAGGAAAAGCAGACGGCAACGGCTCCATGAAGCCCCTCCTTGGAGGCAAGGGCGCCAACCTCGCAGAGATGAGCCGCATCGGACTTCCAGTGCCTCCCGGATTCACGGTGAGCACCGAAGTCTGCACTTATTACTATGCCAACAAGCGCACCTATCCAGCGGCCCTGCAGAGCCAGATGGAAGCCGGCGTCCGCAACATGGAGAAAATCATGGGCTACAAGTTTGGGGACGACAAGGGCTTCCCTCTTCTCGTCGCAGTGCGCTCTGGTGCCCGTGACTCGATGCCCGGCATGATGGACACGATCCTGAATCTCGGCCTCAACGACCAGACCGTTCTCTCTTTGGCCGCCGCCACCAACAATGAGCGCTTCGCCTGGGACTGCTACCGCCGCTTCATTCAGATGTATGGTGACGTCGTTCTCGGCGTGCAAAAGCGCGAAGGTGAAGACCACGAGCCTTTCGAAACCGTCATCGAGGACTATAAACACGAAGTTTACGGCAGGGACATTCTCGACAGCGACCTTACCGCCGCCGACCAGCAGGAAATGGTCAAGCGCTTCAAGGCGCTGGTCAAAGAGCGCACCGGCAAGGGCTTCCCTTCCGACCCGTGGGATCAGCTTCGCGGTGCGGCAGGTGCCGTGTTCGGAAGCTGGATGAACGACCGCGCGATCGTTTACCGCCGTAAATACAACATCCCCGCCGAGTGGGGCACTGCGGTCAACGTGCAGGCGATGGTGTTCGGCAATACCGGCAACACTTCCGGTTCCGGCGTGGCCTTCACCCGCAACCCCGCCAACGGCGTCAACGAATTCTATGGTGAGTTCCTCATCAATGCGCAGGGCGAAGACGTCGTGGCCGGTGTCCGCACTCCCGAGCCAGTCTCCCAGCTTGAAAAGGAAATGCCAAAATCGTATGCCGAACTGCTGAAAGTTCGCCAGACGCTGGAAAAGCATTTCAAGGATGTGCAGGACGTCGAGTTCACCATTCAGGAAGGCAAGCTGTTCATGCTTCAGACCCGCAACGGCAAGCGCACCGCCGCTGCCGCCCTGAAGTTCTCCATGGACATGGTGAAGGAAAAGCTCATCGACTGGGAAACCGCCGTGCTGCGCAATCCCGCCGACCAGCTCGACCAGCTGCTCGCGCCGATCTTTGATCTCGCCGATGTGAAGAAGGCCAAAGCCATTGCTTCCGGTCTGCCCGCAGGTCCGGGTGCCGCATCCGGCAAAATCTACCTAAATGCGGATCGCGCGGTTGTCGCGGAGCAGAAAGGTGAAAAGGTTCTGCTCGTTCGCAATGAAACGAGTCCGGAAGATCTTCGCGGCATGATCGCTGCTGACGGCATTCTCACCGCCCGCGGAGGTGTGTCCTCCCACGCCGCGCTCGTCGCGCGTCAGATGGGCAAGGTCTGCATCTGCGGCGCCGCTGCTCTCGAAATCGACTACAACAAAAAGACGGTCACCGTCGGCGATCAGGTCTTCAAGGAGGGCGACTACCTCTCCATCGACGGCACCACCGGCATCGTTTACGGTGGCGAACTTAAAACCGCCCCGTCCGAAATCATCACCGGCATGCTGCACGGTGACAATGCGGCCAGGGCGACCGAAAAGTTCAAGAGCTTCCAGCAGCTCATGAACTGGTGCTCGAAGGCAACCCGCCTGCAGGTCCGCACCAACGCCGACAATCCCGAGCAAACACAGAACGCCATCGCGTTCGGTGCACAGGGCATCGGCCTCACCCGCACGGAGCACATGTTCTTTGAAGGTGATCGCATCGACGCTGTTCGCGAGATGATCCTCGCCGACAACGTGGATGACCGTAAGGCTGCTCTCGGCAAACTGCTGCCCTATCAGCGCGAAGACTTTACCGGCATCTTCAAGGCTCTCAACGGCCTGCCCGCCACCATTCGTTTGCTCGATCCTCCTCTGCACGAATTCGTGCCGCATGAGGCGAAGGCACAGGCGGAGCTTGCGAAGAAGATGGGCGTCTCCGTTGACAAAGTCGCGGCACGTGTTCAGGCGCTTCACGAATTCAATCCGATGCTCGGACATCGCGGCTGCCGTCTCGGCATTGCGTATCCTGAGATCACCGAAATGCAGGCTCGCGCGATCTTTGAAGCTGCGGCCGACGTTTCGAAAATGAAGATCAAGGTGAAACCCGAAGTCATGATTCCGCTTGTCGGCTTCAAGAAAGAACTCGACCTGCAGGTCGAAATCGTGCATAAGGTTGCGAAAGAAGTGATGAGCGAGAAAAAAGTGAAGCTCAATTATCTCGTCGGCACCATGATTGAAGTGCCGCGTGGAGCGCTCACGGCTGATGAAATCGCCGAGACGGCGCAGTTCTTCAGCTTCGGCACCAACGACCTCACTCAGACCGCGCTCGGCATCAGCCGTGATGACATGGGCAGCTTCCTGATGCCCTACACCGAGAACGAGATCTTCAAGAAGAATCCCTTTGCAACGCTGGACCAGTCCGGCGTTGGACAACTCGTCAAAATCGCCATCGAAAAAGGCCGCAAGACCCAGCCGGACATCAAGCTCGGCATCTGCGGTGAACACGGTGGCGACCCCGAGAGTGTCAAATTCTGCCACCGCGTGGGCCTCACTTATGTGAGTTGCAGTCCTTTCCGTGTTCCCGTCGCCCGTCTTGCCGCCGCTCAGGCTGCGATTGAGGACAAGCGTGCTGCCGCTCCGGCAGCCGCAGGAAAAAATGTCCGTGGAGGCAAGTCTGCTTCCGCGGCAAAACAAAACAACAAAGCAACCAACAACACGAGGACAAATACCATGGCTAAGAAAGCTGCAAAGAAGGCCGCCAAGAAACCAGCCGCCAAGAAGGCTGCGAAGAAGCCAGCCGCCAAGAAGGCTGCAAAGAAGCCAGCCGCCAAGAAGGCTGCAAAGAAGCCAGCCGCCAAGAAGGCTGCAAAGAAGCCAGCCGCTAAAAAGGCTGTGAAAAAGGCCGCAAAGAAGAAGTAACACGTTGACCTCCTTGTGAGGTCAGCTGACGGCAACACGCCCGTCTACAAAAGCCCTGTGAAGGATTTCCTTCACAGGGCTTTTTGTATTCGCAGTTCTCGCCGCGCGATACCTTTGGTGACTTGGCAGCTATTCAGCGTTCGACCGGTCCGTCATAAACCGAGCCGGGTGGCGGCTGTGAAAGGTAGGAACCTCCGGCGGAGATGGCGGTGTCGCGGATCGTGCTCGCATTGCCAAACTGCTCGTTCGCCGCTCGGATGCTTCCCAGGCCGGCCGATCCACTCTGGCCGGTTACCTGACCGAAGTTCTGGTTGGATGGTCTGTAGAAAGATTCTCCCTGTGTTGTTCCAGGGTTCAGGACAATTTCATTGTCAGGTGTCGGGATGCCGTTCGCTTTGCGATAGGACTCCGCCAGATAGTGCTTGTTCCACGCCGCCTCGTTCACCTGTTCCCGGACGTAGTTATCCAGTCGGTTCTTCTGTTCCTGGTATTCGGCGCTGCTGATCGCTCCGCGTGAACGCAGCCGTTCGAGTCCTGCGTAGTCCGGCTGCATTCGCGCTCGCACGATTTGTTCGTAGCGGTCCAGATCCGCCGCAGTAGGCACGCTGTCCATCGTGGACGAGGCGCATGAAGCCATCAGAGTTGAAAGCATGGCGGCTGCGAGCAGTTGGCGGACGTTTCTCATGGTCTCATCTTACGTCATGGCAGGGTGCGTTCAATCCAAAGCATCATTGCCCCCGCGCCCAATACCCTTCATTTTATGTCCAGTCTTCCTTCTGTTTTGGACCCCATCGACGCAGCCCTTCAAGCCCCCGAGCCTCGCGGCAACTATCTGCCGTATCCCGTTTCGCGCCTGGCCGCCAAGATCATCCCGCAGGATCTGACCTCTTTCAAAAGTCGCGGCATTTCCCGTGTCGAACGCGAACTCCAGCAGGAGATGGTCGAGATTCAGGAGCGCTACATGGAGGTGATCGACGCCTTCAACTGGAACAAGCTCATCTACGAGAGCCAGTTCGGGTTTGAGCCCGTCTGCGGCGAGCTTTACCACCTCTACGAAGTCGAAGGGAAGCGCCATCTCAGCATGATCGCACCGGAGGAATGGCACCAGCGCTGGATCGGCAGCTTCCGCCTGAACGCCGACGGTCGCTGGCAAGCGGAAAAGACCGCCAAGGACTTTGACATTCGGCAGTGGGTGCAGACGGTCGTGGGCACATAATGCGACACGTCTTTTCCGATATCGGCCAGCGTCTTGCCGGTCCCAGCGGCATCCAGGAACTCATGGATGACTGTGGAGCAGCGCTCACAACTCATCCCGACATGCGCATGCTCGGCGGCGGCCAGCCTGCGGCAATCCCCGAGGTGCAGAAACTCTGGCGTGAGCGCATGCAGGCCATGCTCGATGACGGCACCATCGACAAGACGCTGCTCAATTACGACCCGCCCGGCGGCAGCCCGATTTTTCGTGAAACCTTCGCCGCGTTTCTGAAGCGGGAGTGCGGCTGGGATGTCACCGCTGAAAACATCGCTGTGATGCCGAGCTCGCAGAGCGCGTGCTTTCTGCTCTTCAATCTCCTCGCCGGCGATACCACGGGCGAAAAGCGCCGCATTCTTTTTCCGCTCCTGCCGGAATACATCGGCTACGCGAACCAGGCTCTTACCGAAGGCCAGTTCACCGCGTGCCTGCCGCGCATCGTCGAAACTGCGCCGCATGAGATCAAATACCACGTCGATTTCGACCGACTGCGCATCACGCCCGACATCGCAGCGATGTGCGTCTCGTGTCCGACGAATCCCACCGGCAACGTCCTCACGCAAAACGAGTTCGACAGCCTCCATGCGCTCGCTGACGCGCACGGCATCCCGCTCATCATCGACAACGCCTACGGCCATCCGTTTCCCGGCGTCATCCACAACGGCTTCCAGCCAAAGTGGCGGCCCGGCATGATCTTCAGCATCAGCATGAGCAAGGTCGGCCTCCCCGGCGTGCGCACCGCGATGATCGTTGCGGATCCGTCTATCGTAAAGGCGCTGTCGAACATGAACGCCATCGTCTCCCTAGCGAACGGCAACATGGGCCAGGCACTGCTGCTGCCGCTGCTCAAAGACGACACGCTCATCAAGCTCGGACCGCAGGTCATCCGGCCGTTTTATCGCGAGCGCTCCGACTTCGCCAAATCCGTCCTCTCCAACGCGCTGGGCGATAAAATCCCGTGGGCGCTGCACAAACAGGAAGGCGCCTTCTTCCTCTGGCTCTGGATCAACGGCCTGCCCATCACCGCGAAGGAACTCTACGACCGTCTGAAGGAGCGCAGAGTGCTCGTCATTCCCGGTCACTACTTCGCCTACGGTCTGGATCACGACTGGCGTCATCCGCACGAATGCCTGCGCCTCACCTACTCGCAGCCGCAAACGATCGTTCAGGAAGGCTTGGAGATCATCGCCGATGAAATCATCCGCTGCTTCTGAGCCCTTCTCGGCCTTCATGCAGCGGGCCCTGTTCGATCCCGAACGCGGTTACTACACGCGCCACATTCGCACGGTGGGCTCTCGCGGCGATTTCAGCACCTCGGCCACGCTTTCCCCCAGCCTCGGTGCTGCCATCGCCGTCTGGCTCAAGTCGGAATCAAGGCACCAGCCGCACATCCGCGACGTTATCGAGGTCGGTGCAGGGGATGGATCTTTGATGCAGGCCGTGCGCAAATCGCTCGGTTGGTGGACCCGTCGCAAATTCGTCTTCCACATCGTCGAAACCTCCCCGGTGCTGCGCGAACAGCAGCAAAAGCGCCTCGGAAAAGCGGTTCGCTGGCACACGGACATCGAATCCGCTCTCGCATCAGCTTCAGGCAGCGCCTTCATCTACCACAACGAGCTGCTCGATGCGTTTCCAGCAACGCTCGTGCAATGGAACGCGGTTGAGCACCGCTGGCTGGAAGTCTGGGTGCCCGAATCGATTCAACCGCACGATTTTGACGCCGCTCATTTCAGCGTGCTTCGCCATACGTCGTTCGCCAATGGCCAGCGCTGCGAAATCCATCCCAGCATTCGTGACTGGCTGCAAAACTGGACACCGGATTGGAAATGCGGCGCGATGCTCACCATCGACTACGGCGACGAGTTTCCGCAGCTCTACCACCGCCGGCCACAAGGCTACCTGCTGCATCAGCGGCTGACGGGTGCGGACATTTATGCCAATCCCGGTCGCCAAGACATCACGGCGGACATCAACTTCACCGACTACCGTGCCTGGCTCACTGAGCTAGGCGCGGAAGAAGTCTCCTGTCAGACCCTGACCGACTTTCTCCGCCCGCATCGCGCTCCAGCGCAGCTTCTCGATGCTGAAGGAGCCGGAGGCGCGTTCAAATGCCTCGTTCACCGGCGATTGGTGTGAGTGATCACTTCCACCGCATGCAGCGGAAGGGATGATCGTCGATCATGTTGGGCTGCACGCCGGTGAGCTTGTCGGCGTGGTAGAACTGGACGCCGACGTAGTGGTAGATCGGGATGATCACGGCGTCGTCGGTGACGAGCAGTTTCTCCGCCTGCTGGAAGATGGTGTTGCGCTTGTCGGAGTCCGGTTCGCGTGCGGCGGCAGCGATGAGGTCGTCATAGGTCGCGCTGGCCCAGCCGGTGCGGTTGTTGCCGCTGCCGGAGAGGAACATCTCCAGGAACGTGCCGGGATCGTTGTAGTCGCCCACCCAGCTGCTGCGGCAGAGGTGGTAGTTCTTCTCCTTCATCGACGAAAGGTAGATCTTCCATTCCTGCTTCGCGAGATCGACGCTTACGCCGAGATGCTCGCGCCACATCGCCTGCAGTTCGACGGCGATGTTGCGTTCGACCGGCTTGGGAAAGTAGAGGTATTCGACACGTGGGAATCCTTTGCCACCGGGATAGCCGGCCTCGGCGAGGAGCTGCTGCGCGCGTTTCGGATCAAACTCCGGTCCGGGCGGCGGCTGATAGTCCTGCCCCGCGCCGGGCGGCGTAAGGCTGTAGGCGTTGCGCTCGCCGAGCTGGGTGATTTTTTCAGTCACGCGTTTGCGGTCGATTGCCAGCGAGAAGGCGAGACGGATCTTCGGATTGTCGAAAGGTGCGCGGTGGACGTTGAAGCGCGTGAAGTAGCTGCCGAGGAACGGACCGGTGTGGAAATACGGTTGCTGCTTGAGCTTGGCGGTGAGCGAAGTCGGCACCATGCCCTTGTCCATGATGAGATCGGCCTGGCCGGTGAGGAAGTAATTGATCGCGGTGTTCGGCTCGGAGATCGGCAACACTTCGATGCTCTTCATCGGCACGTTCGCGGCGTCCCAATAGCGCTCGTTGCGGCGCAGCACAATGCGGTCGTCCAGCAGCCAGTCTTCGAGTGTGTAGGAGCCGTTGCCGATCAACACGCCAGGCTTGATCCACGCGGTGCCGTGCTCTTCCACGATGCGTTTCGGCACGGGTGCGAAGGTCGCGAAGGCGCAGAGGTCGATGAAGTAGGGCGTGGGGTTTTCGAGTTCGACTCGCAGCGTGTGATCGTCCACTGCGGTCACACCGACCTGCGTGAAGTCCTTCAGCTTGCCCTCGTGAAAAGCGCGAGCGTTTTTGATGACGTAGAACTGGCTCGCATAATCCGCGCCGAAGTCCGGATCGAGCACACGGCGCCACGAATAGAGGAAGTCCTGCGTCGTCAGCGGCACGCCGTCGCTCCACACGGCGTTCGGACGCAGATGGAAGGTGTAGGTCTTCCGATCGTCCGACTTTTCCCAAGTCTCCGCCATCCCCGGCTGCGGTTTGCCAGCCTGATCGATGCGGCACAGCCCTTCAAACAACGCCGAGGAGATGCGCATGCCGACCTGGTCCGTCACGATCGCCGGATCGATGCTCTCCGGCTCCGCGCCGTTGATGAACACCAGGTCCGCACGCGGACGCGACTTTCCGCAGGAGGCGAAAGAGATCAGAAGTGCGGCGGCGAGTGCGAGACGAATCACGCGAAACGCTAGCACAGGCCCGCGATGATTCGCAGCACAAAGATGACTTACCAGTCGTCGGTGCGGAAGGGCTGCGCAGGAAATCCGTCGAGGTTGAAGAGATTCGCCCACTGGAAGGCGCTGCTCCACGCGTAGCGCACGGCGGCGGGCTGCGCGACGGAGGCCGATGAGACGACGATCTTGTCGCCATCGATCACGGCGTCGGCCCAGACGAATTTCTTGTCGGCGCCGGCGATGCTGAAGCCTTGCAGTTGGTCGCCATTCTTGAAGGCGAGGCCTTTGCCGAGGTGCTTGAAGCTCAGGAAGACCTTGCCGCCATCGATCTGATGTCCGGCGAGCTGCGGACCGAGGTATTCGGTGCCCTTGTTGTATGCGACAGCCAGCGCGACCTGCACGGCACGCGCGCCGTAGCCGGATTTGTTCGGCGGATGGATGCCGTTGCCGAGGTCGCTGCTGATGACCATGTGCGTGTTCGGATACTTCATGATCTGCTCGAAGGCCATGTGCGAGTACTGACTGTCGGGACGGTTCGGGATCATTTTCGGCAGCGGTGCAAACTTCTCCGCAAGGCGGTTCATCGGCTGCGAGTAATCGAAGGCGCATCCGCCACCGCTCGGTTTCTCGACGTAAAGCCATGGGAAGTCGCCCTGGCCCCAGGCCTTGCGCCAGCCGCCGATCAGCGCGCCCATGAGCGTGACCTGATCGACGCCGACGATGTTCGTGCGGCTTTCGCCCTGGTCCCAAAGCACGCCTTTGATGCCGTAGCCGACGTAAGGACGGATAAACTGCTCAAAGAGCTGGCCGATCTTGCCGCCGTTCGTTTCGCCAGGCTTGCCGGGAAGCTTGGGAGCACGCGGACCACGTGGCGCAGGTTTGCCTTCCTTCTTCGCAGCGGCTGCTGCTGCTTTCCATGCGGCGAGCTCCGTTTCGTGCTTGGTTTTCGCGTCCTCGTACTTCTTCATCATCGCCGCGTGATCGTAGGTCGGTGCGAACTTCTTCACGGCTTCGGCACAGGCGGCGGAGTCGCGATACATCTCCTCGCTGAGCCAGAAGCCGGAGGGTGTGCCGCCCACCGCGCCGACCATGAGGCCGACGGGCACGCCGATCTCCTTCTGCAAAGGAAAGCCGAAGGAGAAGAGCAGCGCGCTCATCCTCACGTTCGTTTCCGGCGTCGCGAGCTCCCACTTGGCTCCGGCGTCCTTGCGCATGAGGCGCAGCAGCGGATACGACTGCTTCGACGCGGCATCGAGCACAGGATCATTCGCGACGTAGCTTTGCACGACCATGTCCATGTTCGACTGGCCGGAGCCGATCCATACATCGCCGACGAGCACGTCGTCGATCTTGATGCCGCCGATGGTCAGCGTGCGAGATTCGGCGCTGGCGGGCATGGGATCGAGCTTCACGTTCCATTTGCCACTCGCATCGGCCTTCGCGGCTTTTTTTTGGCCGGCGAAATCGACGACGACTTCCTCTCCCGGCGCCGCCGTGCCCCAAATCGGCGCGTTCATGTCGCGCTGCAGCACCATGTGCGGCGTGAAAACCTTGGAGAGCTTCACCTCGGCGTGCAGCAGCGAGGTCGAAAGCAGGAGAGCGAGGAGTGCGGGCGTGGATTTCATGCGAATCATTGGAACGAAAGCGTAGAGGCAATCTTCCCGCCGATGGAGAGCACTTGATGCAATGAATCGTTCTCGCGTGGCGTTCCAACTGCCCAACTTTTTCCGACCATGCGTTCACTCTGCCTCTGCCTCTTCCTCGCCCTCGCGCTCGCGCTCACCGCGCGCGCTGAATTGAAACTCCCCGCCATCATTGGCGACAACATGGTGCTGCAGCAGAAGCAGGCGAATCCGATCTGGGGCTGGGATGCGCCGGGCACAGAGGTGACGGTGACATTCGCAGGTCAAACCAAGACGGCGAAGGCCGATGCGAAGGGCAAGTGGACGGTGAAACTCGACGCGGTGCCCGCGAATGCGAAACCGGCGACGATCACGATCAAAGGAAGCAGCACTAAGGAGCTCAAGAACGTGCTCGTCGGTGAAGTGTGGATCTGCTCCGGGCAGTCGAACATGGGCTTCAATCTTGGCAGCACCTGGGATGCCGATCTGGACATCGCACAGGCCAAGTATCCGCTCATCCGCCTCATCTCGGTGCCGCAGGTCGGCACGCAGGAGATTCAGGATGACTTCAAAGGCCAGTGGGAGGAATGCAGCCCTGCGAATGCAGGGCAGTTCACCGCCGTGGGCTATCATTTCGGTCGTGTGCTGCATGAGATGCTCGGCGTGCCGGTGGGGCTGATCGACAACGCGTGGGGCGGCAGCGCCTGCGAGGCCTGGGTGAAGCGCGACGTGCTGGAGAAAGATCCACGTTTTGCCTCCATCATCGCGAAGTGGAAACAGACCGAGTCGACGTTCACGCAGGAGGCGTTCGACAAGCAGCTGGCCGATCACAAAGCCAAGGTGGCGGCCTGGGCCAAAGCTCGCAGCGAAGCGATCAAAGCCGGCAAGATGTTCACCGCAACCGCACCGCGTGCGCCGCAGAATCCGATGACGGGCCAGCATCGCCCGGGCAATCTCTATGCCGGCGTGCTGCATCCGACCATTGGCTATAGCATCAAGGGCGCGATCTGGTACCAGGGCGAGTCGAACTCCAGCCGCGCGAAGGAATACCGCGAATTGTTTCCCTTCATGATCGAGCATTGGCGCAAGGAATGGAAGCAGGGTGATTTTCCCTTCTACTGGGTGCAGCTCGCCGACTTCAAACCCTACACGACCGAGCCTGGCGACAGCGACTGGGCGGAGCTGCGCGAGGCGCAGACGCTCACGATGAAAAAGCTGCCGCACACCGGCCAATGCGTCATCACCGACCTCGGCGAAGCGAACGACATCCACCCGAAGAACAAGCGCGACGTGGCCGAGCGCCTCGCCCGCTGGGCCTTGGTCAACGACTACGGCCAGAAGCTCGTTTATCGCAGTCCTGAGCTGAAGGACGCGAAGTTCGACGGTGGCAAAGCGCTGCTCACCTTCGATTTTGCTCCGAACGGCCTGCGCACCGTCGATGTGGATGACGCCAAAGGCTTTGCGATCTGCGGCGACGATCACAAGTGGGTGTGGGCGAAGGCCAGCATCATCGGCGGCTCGAAGAAAGGCACGAACCAGATCGAAGTCAGCAGCCCGAACGTGCCGAAGCCGGTCGCCGTCCGCTACGCCTGGGCCGACAACCCCGTCTGCAACGTCTATTCCGTCGAAGGTCTGCCCGTCACCCCCTTCCGCACCGACAACTTCCCGATGATCACCGATCCGGCGAATCCGAACAGCGCCGAAGCACAGAACGCGAAGCGTGCCGAGGCATTGAAGAAGCTCATGGAGGCCAAGAAGAAGGCCGGAAAGTGAGCCTTTGGGGGAGAGGATCTGAATATTTCATCAGCACGCTTGTGTTTCAGGCGGCGGGCCGCGTATGTTTCCGTCCTGACCGACAACCGCATGAATTCCCGCCTGCTTCTCCCGCTCCTCGCCTTCGCCTCCCTGCCGCCTGTGATGGCTCAGCCGGCTCCCGAATCCGCCTCTGCGAATCAGGCGATCGACGTCGGCTCCGGCGCTTGGGACGGCGTCGTGAATATCGACGTGTCGGTGCTCGTTCCCGACTATCGCGAACCCTGGAATGCCGGGCAGCCCAGTGGCGGCAGCGGCACCGGATTCCTCATCGGCAAAAACCGGTTCCTGACCAATGCGCATGTCATCAGTGACGCCACCCGCATCCTCATCCGTACGAGCAACGACCCGGAGCCGCATCCGGCGCGGGTCGTCCATGTCGCGCATGACTGCGATCTGGCGCTGATCGAGGCGGAGGACGCGTCGCATTTCGAAAAACTCACACCGCTCGATTTTGGCGGCATTCCGCAGCTGAACACCGAAGTCATCGCCATTGGCTATCCGATTGGTGGCGATCGCATCTCTGTTACGCGGGGCGTCGTCTCCCGCATCGACTTCCGTCCCTACAGCCATACCAGCGTTGATTCGCATCTGGCGATCCAGGTGGACGCCGCGATTAATCCTGGCAACTCCGGCGGCCCGGTCATGCAGGGCGGCAAAGTGGTGGGCGTGGCCTTCCAAGGCTTCAGCGGCCGGGTGGCGCAGAACGTGGGCTACATGATCCCGGTGCCGGTCATCAAGCGCTTCCTCAAAGATGTCGAAGACGGCCGTTACGACCACTATGTCGACCTCGCGGCGAGTGATTTTCCCATCGAAAACCCGGCCCAGGCAAAGGCACTCGGTCTCAACGGCGGCGGCGTGGGCGTGATGGTGGGGGACGTGGAGCCCGCGGGCAGCGTGGGGGACGTCTTAAAAGTGGGCGACGTCATTCTGAGCATCGACGACAACCCTGTCCTCAACAACGGCCTCGTGCGTTTCGAAGGCGAGCTGATGGACATGAATGAAATCGTCGAACGCAAGTTCGCCGGCGACAAGATCAAGCTCGCCTACCTGCGCGCGGGCAAGCAGATGGAGGCCACGGTCACCTTGAAGCGCTTCGACCCGTATGTGCGTCTGGGCGCCACCTACAACCAGCGTCCGCGCTACATCGTCTTCGCCGGCCTCGTGTTTCAGCCGATGGACCGAAATCTGATGGATGCGCATCAGATTCGCGACCGGACAGTGAATTATGTTTTCGACAATTTCCTGACCGACAAGCTCTACGTCGAGCGCCCCGAGCCGGTCATCCTCACCAGCGTGCTGCCGGACGAGGTGAACACCTGGCTCGCACCCTACGCGCACAGCATCGTCGATGAGATCAACGGGGTTAAAATCAAGTCGCTGGACGATGTGCGGTCGGCCCTCTCGAAAAAGGACACGGCGTTTGTCGAAATCCGACTGCTGGAAAAGAACCGGCCGCTCGTTCTCAAGCGCGAGCTCGCCGAAGCGGCGCATCCGCGAATCATGCAGACCTACAACATCCAGGGAGATGCTTTTCTGGGCCAGGAGTGATCCCCTCATTCCCCCTTCCGAACTTTAAGCCAGACGATCTCATGAAGCTTCTTTCCTCCCTGCTCCTTCTCCTCGCCGCCAGCGCCACGCTCCTGCAGGCACAGGCTCCCGGACCGCCTGCCGTGAAGAAGAAACGGCTCGTTTCGACGGGTGGCGCGGATGCCTCGCAGGCGATGCCAAACCGCTCGCTCGTGAAGGTGAACGCCACCTCCCAGTCCTACAACCTGCATCTGCCCTGGCAAAAGGAGTCGCCGCGTGGTCGCCGGGGTCTTGGGGTCGTGATGGCGGGCAATCGCGTGCTCGTCACCGCCCAGATGGCCGCGGACGCCACCTACATTGAGCTCGAGCTGCCGGAGAGTGGCCAAAAGATCCCCGCGAAAGTGGTCGCTGTGGATTACGAGGCGAATCTCGCGCTCCTCGAGTCGCCGCCATCGGACCGTCAGCGGGACTTCTTTGCCGGATTGAAACCGATGGGCATCGACACCTCCGCCCGCATCGGCGATGAGGTGATTGTCTTGCAGACCGGACGTGTCGGCGACCTGATCAGGAGTCCGCTGACCATCAGCAAGGTCCTCACCCGGCGCTACATCGTCGAAGGCTCGGGTTTCCTCGTCTACGAAGCTAACAACATCGTGCGCAGCGAGGCGAACAGCTTTACTCTGCCGGTGGTGAAGGGAAACCAGCTGGCAGGTCTGCTGCTCAGCTACGACTCGAAGAATCAAGTCACCACGATCCTGCCGGCGCCCATCATCGAACACTTTCTCAAAGACGTGGCCGATGGCAGCTACGAGGGCTTTCCCAGCCTGGGCATGGAGTTGCAGGCCACGCAGGACGATCAGTTCCGCGAATACCTCGGTCTCAAACCGGACGCTCCGGGGGTGTTGATTACCAGCGTCTTGAAGGGTGGCTCCGCCGAACAGGCGGGCATGAAGAAGGGGGACATCCTCCTCTCCATCAACGGCTTCTCCATCGATTCCCGTGGCGACTACAAGGATCCGCAGTTCGGCGCCCTCAGTGCCGGCCACCTCGTCCGCGGCCGCGCCTATGTGGGGGACAAGGTGGAGATCAACGTCATTCGAGACGGCAAGGAGGTCACTCTCAACGGTGAGCTCGCCCGCCGGAAGCCGGAAGACTATCTGGTGCTGCCCTACCAGTTTGATCGCGGGCCAAAGTACGTCCTGATGGGCGGTATGTTGTTCCAGGAGCTGTCCCGCCCTTACCTCGACTCCTTTGGCAATGATCAGCGCGGCGGTGCCATCCTGCGTCTCGACCGCATCGCCACGCAGCCGGAGAAGTATGAGGAACAAGGCCGGAAGAAGCTCGTCTTTCTCAGTCTCGTCCTCCCCACTCCCAGCGCTCAGGGCTACGAAAAACTCGGCGGGCAGGTGATCAACAAAGTGAATGGCAAACCCATCAACGAGCTCGCCGATCTCGCGGAAGCCTTCAAGAGCGCCAAGGACACGTGGCATGTCATCGAGCTCGATGACTTCCCGCACATTCTCTACCTCGACACTTTCAATGCCGAGCGGGACAACATGAAGCTCCTCGGTGGCGCCTATCGCATCGGCAGTCTGAAGCGCTTGGAGTAGCGCCCGCTTCGGCGGTCTGGCTATTTGACCGCACCCACAAGCGACTGCAGTCGTGAAACTTGCGCCTGAAGGAGAGTGATCTCCGCCTCGATTTTCGCCCGCCATTCGGCGTCGCTCGTCGCGGAAGGTGGCGGCGCGGCCACCGTAGCCACCGCCTCTCCGCCGACGGAAGACGTCGACGGTGCACCGTCCACTTCACCGTGATAAAGGTGCATGAACTGCGCCACACGCTGACCCGGACCGGCGGGAATGCACTGCACCAGGGGACCCTCTGAATAGCCGATCAGCTCCGCCAGTGTGTTTTCGACCGCCGCCATGTCTTCGAATGCGTGCAGCCGCTCCGTCCGCTGCCGGAGTTCTCCGGCCGTTTGCGGTCCGCGCAGCAGCAGCATGCACAGCAGGGCCATGTGCGGGCGCTCGAGGCCGGGGACGCGGCCCTTCATGTTGTGCCGGTATTTCAGCGCCCGCCCGCCGACGATGTTCACCTCAAACACATAGCCGTGAGATTTCATCGACTCCAGGGCTTGTAGAACAGTGCGTTCGTCGTAGCGGACGATCGGGTCGCGGTTCGTCGTTTGATTGCACGCGGTGACCAGCGCGTTCAGCGTCATCGGGTAGTAGTCCGGCAGCGTGATTTCTTTCTCGATCAGGCATCCCAGCACGCGGGCCTCCTCGGGGCTGAGGGTGAACAGAATGGCGGGCGTGACGGATTCGGCGGGCATGAGGGCGTGACGATGCCGCACAACCACTGCGGCGCAACTTCCTCTGAATAGCCGCCGCGGCATCGCGTCGAATGCGGCCACCATGAAAAACAAGCTCATCCTTTCCGCCGGTGCTTTGATCACCGCTCTTACCCTGTCATCCTGCGGTGTTCCCGCCTATCCGGGAGGATACGCCTATGGCGCATCGTACAACACCCGCCCCGTTGGTTACGTGAACAGTTTCTATTCACGACCCCTCCTGTTTTCGAGCTACGGCGGCAGCAGAAGCTACTGCCCGCCGGCGTCCTTTAACAGCGGGCGTTCGCCTGTAGGATCGTATTCACACGGTCACTCATCCGTCATCAGCCGTGGCGTCAGTAGCAGAGGCGGGGGCTATCCCTCGACCCAGCGTTCGTCTTCGCATGGTTATTCAGTACCGTCGCATTCAAGCCGCCCCAACTTTGTCTCCGCTTCGTCCGTGCGCGCCTCCGCAGGGCCATCGATCGGTGGTGGCGGTGTGCATGCCTCTTCGTCTCACTCAACTTCCTTCGGCAGCGGGCGATCCCACACGCCGTCCGGTGGTTCATCCCATCGTTCCTCGGGCGGGTCTTCTGCGGGAGGCAGCCATCGTGGCGGTCATCATTGATCTACGTCACCATTCTTCCTGAATAGGGACCTCCCAACTGCGTCGAAAACCTCACCTATGAAACAAAAGCTCCTTACTGCTGCGGGTGCGCTGCTTCTGGCCACCGGTCTTTCCTCCTGTTATGTGTATGACGATCCACTGACGTGGGGCGCTCCTTGTCGGACGCCGGTTTATCGACCCGGTTTCTCTTCCCGTCCGGTGATCTACCCGTCCAGGAGTGTGGGCTACGGCGGCTATCGCGGAAACGGCTGCGCGCCTCCTCCTTCCTCCTGCGGACGGGGCGGGTATGGCGGGCGCGGCTGGTACTGAACCGGATCAAGGCTGCTTCTTCCCGGGAGCAGCCTTATTCTTTTTCACGTAGTCGGGCCACTCGATCTTCTTGCCCTCCGCGCCGGTGAACTTCCACGCTGGCCAGATCGGGCACTCGGCTTTGACCTCCGCATACTTGGAGTCGAGCAGGGCCTTCAATTCGTCCAGTTTCGCCGGTTCGCTGGGGGCGAGGTTGTTCTTTTCACCGATGTCGCCGCGCAGATTGAACAGCGCAAAATCCTGAAGTTTGGCCTCCTTGAAATCACGCTCTGTCTCCTCGGTGATGTCGTTGCCGCGATCCGGTGGCGGACGGTCAAGTGCTGCGAGAATCTTCCAATCGCCTGTGCGCATTGCCACTTTGGGACCGCCTCCTGTGGCACGATTGAAGTGCCAGTAGAGCGGCGTCTCCCGCTGCACACTGCCGCCCTGTACCACCGGCAGCCAGCTCGTGCCGTCGATGACTCGGTCGCTCGGCGGTTGCAGGCCGGTGACCTCACACGCCGTTGGCAGGAAATCCACATGGCTGATCGGCTCGTCGCTTACGCTGCCCGGTTTCGTCTTCCCCGGCCAGCGCAGCATGCCCGGCACACGAATGCCGCCCTCCCACACGCTGCCTTTCTTGTCGCGCAACGGCCCGGAGGAACCGTACGGATGTTGCGAGGTGATCGCCGGGCCGTTGTCGCTGGTGAAAAACACCAGCGTGTCATCCCGCAGGCCGTCGTCATCGAGCTTCTTCATCAAACGTCCGAACGCGTCGTCCATCTGGGTGATGTTGCCGTGATGCGCGCTGTAAGCCGGATCTTCATGCGGATAGAGCGCCGTGTATTTCGCATCGGATGCGATCGGTTCGTGCGGTTCGTGAAAGCAGACATACAGGAAGAACGGTTTCGCCTTGTCGCGCGTGTTCAGCCAGCTCAGCGCCTCGTCTATCACGAGGTGTGCGGCGTAGCCTTCGAGTTTTCCGAGCGCCTTGCCATTGCGCACGAAGTTGTCCGGGTTGTGATGATTCGGATAAGCGTTGTTCTGCGTCGAGAACCAGTGGTCAAAACCGTGATCGTTAGGTTGCGGCTGCGTCGGCTGGTTGAATTCGCCGTTCATGTGCCACTTGCCCACATGGCAGGTCGCATAACCCGACTCCTGCAGCAGCTTCGCGATCATGATCTCGCTGCGTCGCACATGCACCGGCGAATCTTCCGGAATCCAGTCCCGCACGCCCACCCGTGTCGGCGTGCGCCCCGTCATCAACGCCGTGCGTGACGGCGAGCAGTTCGGATGACCTGCGTAACAAGATGTGAAGAGCAGCCCCTCCGTGGCGAACTTGTCCAGGTTCGGCGACTTCACATCCGTGGATCCAAAGCAACCCAGATCGCCGTAGCCAAGATCATCCGCGAGCACGAGCAGGATGTTCGGTCGCTCCGCGAAGGACAGCGTGGCGGAGACAAGCGTGAAAGAGAACAGCAGCGATTTCATGGCTGCAAATGAACGTCTTCAGTGCCCCGCATGTTCCATGGGAATCATTTTCCATTCGCCTTCAGTGAGGTCGCCGAGTTCGTATTCCCCAAACCGTTCGCGATGCAGCTTCTCCACGTGCCAGCCCTGACTGGCGAACATGCGGCGCACCTGGTGATAACGGCCTTCGGTGATCGTGAGACGCGCCGTTTTCGGTGAAACGATCTCGAGTTTCGCGGGCAGGCAGGCTTTGGTCTCGTTGCGAAGTATGAGATTGCCCTTCGCAAAAACATCGGTCAATGCGGGATCGAGTTCGCGATCCGTTTCGATGATATAGGTCTTCTCGATGTCCGACTTGGGCGAGGTGTAGCGGTGCACCAGACTGCCGATGTCGGTGACGAGCAGCAGTCCACTCGTGTCCTTGTCCAGACGGCCCACGCTCGTCACCGCCGGATTGCGGTCCGGCCAGTGCGCGGGCAGCAGATCATAGATGTTCGGTCCTTCGTCCGCACTGTGCGTGCAGGCATAGCCCACCGGCTTGTGCAGCATCGCCAGCAAACCTTCCGGCGCCTCAAGCGGCAGGTCGTCGACCGTGATCAGGGTCGCATCCACCCGCTGATCCGAACGCTTCACCACCACGCCGTCGAGTTTCACCCGCCCGTCTTTGACGAACGCCACAGCCTCGCGGCGTGAGCAATAGCCGAGGGAGGAGAGAATCTGGTCGAGGCGGCGCATGAGTGAAGCGGCATCATGCTCCATGCTCATCCCATCATGTCATGCGCGATCTGCATCGCGTGCAAACAATCAGGTCGTCATCAGTGCACGCGTTACCGGACCAGCTTCATCTTGTAAATCACGGATCCCGGATTTTCCTTGCGCTGGCTGTTTGAGAGAATGCGTAGGACGACGTCGCTGCGCGTTGTTTGCATGACATAGGTAAAAGGCTTCGAGATGGTGTCGGTCGGAACCTCTTTGATGACCCTGCCAGGCAATCCCGAAACGTCGGGCGCCTCGGCGATGACCAGCCTGCTGTTGCCTTCGGCTTTGGCATCATCAGGGTTTTCCGTCGCAATGCCTCCGTGATCCTTCCACTTCCCGCCAACGTATTGAAGCGTGATCGTGTCTCCGCGTTGTATCCCTCCCAGCCGATAGCCATTCGGACTGTTCGCCGGGATGGTGATCGTCATGTCTTTGCCGCTAGCGCTGGCAACGGCGGGGGATGCAGGCGGGGCGACCAGCGTAGGCGTATTTGGAGTATCCGGCATACCAAGTCGCGCCTTGATGCGTTTGATCTCGTTGGCGATCAGAACGGCGTCCTCCAGCCTCGCAGCCTTGGTGTAAGTATCCTGCAACTTGGATAGTTCGGAGAGATACTTTTCGTCAATGGGCCGCACGGCTCGCTCACGCGCACTTTCATATGACGCGTGAAGTCGGTCGAATTCAGCGGGCACCGCGGTTTGGGCGCACAGCGGCGAACACAACAGGCCGAAAGCCATAACAAGAAGGCAGGGGATCACTTTCATAAAATGAATTCAGTGCATCTTCCGTAAATGCACAGGATGATGTCAATGCATTCCGCGCCAGAATCTATCGGTCGACCGTGAGTTCCTCGTGTGCACGTTCGTCGTTAGCCGTGTCGTTGGGAAGATGTCGCTGGTGGTTGCGTTACTCCGGGTATGAAAGCTCAACCGGCCATTCTCGTGTTGTCGATTGTCGCTCGTTGTTTATCTGCCGCGCCTCCACCTGTGGAACCTGTCGAGATCGGCACGACGCCGCAGTTTTTCATCGACGATCACCTGGTGGACAACCGTTGGGCGCTGAAGCAGAAGCGCGAGGCGGTGCTGCGGGTGTTTCATGCGCCGGTGAAGCATACGGGCAATCCGTTGTTCACGGGTGAGGCGGGTTTTGTGAACGTGGCGAGGGACGAGGAGGCCGGCGTGTTTCGCATGTGGTATCAGACGCACGCGTGGACGGGCACACCGGACGATGAGTCGAAGACACTCTATGCGATCGCCTACGCCGAGTCGAAGGACGGCGTGACGTGGGAGCTGCCCAAGCTCGGCCTGCATGAGTGGAAGGGCACCAAAGAGAACAACATCGTCTTCCAAGGCATCCAGAACTCGCGCGCCAGCGGACCGCAGATCCTGCAACTGCCGGAGGCCGACCGGCGCGGCTTCAAGTACGTGCTCACCTACCGCACCTCGGCGGCCAAACGCGGCAACAACGGCGTCCGCGTCGTCGGATCACAGGACGGCATTCACTGGGACGAGAGCAGCGACACGCTCGTGTGCCAGCTTCCGAGCGACACGTTGAACAGTATTGTCTATGACAGCGCACGACAGGAATACGTGATGTTTTGCCGGCCAAAGAACCGCTACCGCATTTTCCAGGGCGACATCCTCGACACTGGCGAATCGCGCCGCGTCGCGCGGCTGAGTCATCAGAAGCTGTGGGAGGAATGGAAAGCGGAGCCGCAGGCGATCCTGACGCCGGACGAACTCGATGCGCGGGAGAACTTCAACGCCTTCTACGGCATGCCGGCGCGTTACCATGCCGGCATCTACTGGGGCGCGTTGTGGTGCTTTCGCTTCAACGATCACATCTTCACCGAACTGGCCTTCAGCCGCGACGGATTTCAATTCGATCGACTGCCGGACCGGCCGAAGATGATTCCACTCGGTGAGGAGGGCACGTGGGACGACAGCATGACCTTCGGCAGCATGGACTGGGTCGAAATGGGCGACGAGTGGTGGATCTACTATGCCGGCTGGGACGGCGACCACGGCGGCAAGGATCGCCACGCAGGCATGGGCCTGGCGAAGCTGCGCAAAGAAGGCTTCATCTCGATGCATGGACCCAAAGGCGGCGGCGTGATCGTCACGCGTCTTCTCAAGTGGCCCGGCGGGAAACTCGTCGTCAACGCAGACGCAGCCAAAGGCGAGCTCAAGGTGCGCGTGAGCGATGCAACGCGCAAACCGCTGCCCGGCTTCGATTACGCCGACTGCGAGCCTTTCACCGGTGACTCGACGGCACACGTGATCCAGTGGCGCGGACAGTCGCTAGATTCGCTAACGGGAAAGGAACTGCGTTTCGAGTTCTTCCTGCGCGATGCGGACCTGTTCACCTTCCGGGCGCACGAATGACTGTAGCCGGGGGCATTGACCCCGGTCGAGCGCCTCCTTCGCGGGTCACTGCCCCGCGCTACAAAAAATGCAGATGCCCTTTGAAGGGCCACGTGTCGGCATCATCGACGAGACCTGCGCGCACGGGATTGTTCCGAACGTAAGACCACTTCTCTGAGTAGCTCTCCTCGGAGCGCAGCACATGATCGAAAAAGTTCGGCTGCCACTGGAAATCTGTCACGCCGAGACGGCGACGAAGAAACTTGCTGCTCCATTCCTTCCAGCCACCGACAAAGGCACTGAGGCTGGAGGCATCGCGGTTGGCTGCGCAAAACAAATGCACATGATCGGGCATGATGACATAACTACCGACCTGCCAGCCATGCAGACGGCAACCCGTTCTCCAGACTTCGCGCAGAATCGCATGTACGGCTTCACTGGCGAGTTGAGGGGCTCTGCCATCCACGCAGGCGGTGACGAAGAACAGAGGATCGTCCACCCAGAGGCGTGAGAGCCGACGCAGGTGTTTGCGACTGCCCGATGGTGATTCGTGGTCCGCCATGTCAAAAGGTGTAAATACCGGAACCGTCCCCGACAAGGACCGAATGTGGAATCACGGTGAAAACTTGTAGCCGGGAGCACTGACCCTGGACTAACACCCCATCGCGGGTCACTGCTACAAAGGCAGGGATACACGACGCGAGTTGGCGACGTACATACCACCCACATGAATGCCCGCGTCATCCTGTGCCTACTCGCCGTCGCCACCAGCGCCGGCGCGGAGGAGGCGTTGGAGATCGCGAAACGTAGCCTGCCGTTTTTGAAGGAGAAGGGTCTCGCGTGGATCGAGGACCGCAAATGCACTAGCTGTCACCAAATTCCCGCGATGTTGTGGAGCCTGAACAGCGCCGCGCGTGCAGGGCTCGATCTGGAACGCAAAGAGACGACTGAATGGACGCCTTGGGC
>JAWLBG010000050.1:0-35828 GCA_041395065.1 Prosthecobacter sp.
CGCAGTCTTGTAGCTCTGTACAAAGATGGTGGATTCGATGGCGCAAACCGTTGGCGAATACTCGTTGATCGCCGCTTGAAGTCCTTTGCGAATGGCGACGAGGCAGCCGGAGGGCAGCAGGTTTGGTTTATTGTGAATCACTCCCCAACCCAGCGCTTTCAAGTGGCCGGATGCGTTTTCGATTACGGCCCACCCGGTCTTTCGTAGCGCCGGGTCAATTGCGAGAACTCTTTCCACCACTGCTGAATCCTGCGATGACACGCTACTGCGAACGATGCGGGCCATTAGTAACGCCGGGACGAACCGCCCTGGCCAAAGCGGAACAGTTGATCAATGGAGATGGCACCTGAGCCGAACAGTAGAAGAGTGATACTGATGAAGAGATAGAGCCAGGCTGTTTCAGCCATCGCTAAACCGCCTTTTTGAGCCACAACTAGCGCCGTGACTACGACCGGCAGGAAGGCTACTGCAAAGAGCCGCGTGAGAAAGCCGAGCACCCAGAACAGACCGACTGCGCCAACGACCACTGCGGTGAGCGGTGCTATGAGATGGGCATAAGGCACTCCGGCATCATGAAACGCCGCCACCCAGGGCCAAGGCTGCTCCTTCCAGAAAAATTGATAGGCGCCAGTCACGCCACCGATGCCGTGCCGCACCAGAAGCAGCGTGCCGGTGCCAATGCGTAGGATGGCGACGGTCTTTAACAGTGACGCCCACGGATTCTGTGCCGCTGCGGGATTGCCTCCGATTTGTTCGATCATGGCCGTTGTTCGAATCAGATGTCGGGTGACAAGGTAATGATGTCTCCTGCCTGGGGATCCCAATTGTCGTTCGCCGCCTCCATCGAGGGGTAGAATCTTTTCTGTCCATGGCGGGTGAGATAGACGCCCCGCTTGGTGGAGCCGAGTTTGCGACCTCCGCTCACCTTGACGGCATGCTCGACGGTCATTTTTTCGAAGGCGGGTATGAATTCGTCCTCAATGACGTCACCGTTAATGGAAACCACCGGAACATTTTCAACGGAGATGATATGGACCGTGATCGGACGAGTGTTGCGCCCTGCTACCCGGAATACCGCGGCGATTGAATTGGCCGCCGCAGGGAGTTTCTGCCCTCCGACGCGCGCCGTTCCCACGTCGCCAAGAGGCAGCAGTCCCTTTTCGTCTACCATGACAATATCCGCGAAAATGCGATTCGAACCGCGGAACCCCTCATACACCTCAACCCTGAGGGTGTGACCGTAACCGATTGTCCCGCGCGAATTGAAAGGCACATCGGGATCGTCAGAATTCACCTTGTCTTTTTCCGCCAGACCGGGAACGATTTTCGCCACTGTGTTCATGCTCGGCAGACCGAGTTTTGGGAGTTTGGGTACCGGAATCTTCCGAATCAGGCTGCATGCGGGCAGCAACAAAGAGATCAAAAAAAGGGCATGAATGAGGCGCGGCATGTCAGGACTGGAGTGCGAAGCTTGCATGATGGCGGTGCCCTAGCGCGATGGCAAGGCCCATTCGGCAAGACCACGCGGATGCGTTGCAAATCACGAATCCATTTGCCGAATCAGGACTGAAGGTTAAGATCGGCGTCCCTCGTGAATGCCAGCATAGCTCAGCGGTAGAGCAGCGGTTTTGTAAACCGCTGGTCGTCGGTTCGATTCCGACTGCTGGCTCCACGTTTCGGCTAGTTGAAAGGACTGCGGGCAGTGAGTGTATAGCCGAGGAGGAGACCAATATCATAGCAATGCATTATGGTGGTTAGGTTTTACTTACAATTATTTTAGCGAGTTCATATACTAATAGAATATCTTCGCTTTGAACATCTAACACTCTGAGCGAGGATATTATGAGACGATTATCAAATCTGATGAAGACTCTTCTCTGCCTTTTTATTATTGTCCTGACTGGGCATGGATTGGCGGCTGATTCAACCGGTCTCGTTTCGATTGCGGTCGGGACGGTGACTTTAGTTCCGGCAGACGGAGGAAATGAGAGAGAACTCAAGGCTGGCGATCAGGTGCCGATCGGGTCGACCGTAAAGACGGGGATGGCCTCGAGGGCGGTCATTAAAACGACCAAGCAGTCGGCTGTGCGCATCGCCGAGAATTCTCAGGCGCTTATCATGGAATTGGTCGAATCAGATACGAATCCCAAAGTGCTGATCGACTTGAAAGAGGGCAGTATGGGAGCGCTGATTCAGCCTCAAGCCCAGTCGGCCATGGACTTCAAAATCAAAACTCCGAGCGGCATTGCTGCTGCTCGTGGAACGATGTATGCGGTAGCCGTTGAGAACGGCAAGGGCTACGTGAAAGTCGACCACGGCAAGGTGGATGTTATTCCGGCGAATGTGGAGAAGCAGCAACCGCAGCCCGGTCGGGTCACCACTGTTCAGGGCCGTGTGATTGAAACTCCTGTGGGCGGCGGGGATCGAGCACTTAAGGTGGATGACGTTGTCAGAGTGGGTTCCACCATCAAATCAGATGATAATTCCCGTGCGACAGTCACCCTTACTACAACATCGGCTGTTCAGATTGGTGCCAATTCAGAATTGTATGTCTCCGAAGTGGTGGAGTCCGAGGAGACACCAAAAGTCTTTCTGGAATTGAAGAATGGCACAGTGGGAGCCTTGGTGAACCCGGGCGGAAAGGGTAACATGGACTTCAAGATTAAAACGCCCAGTGGTATCGCTGTGGCGCAGGGTGCCTTCTATTCTGTCGCAGTCGAAAACGGCAAAGGCTACGTGCAGACCAAGGAAGGTCAGGTAGTCATCACTCCCCTCAATTCGGCGGATTCCACTGCCGAGAAGCCCATTAGATAACAAGGCTTTATGGCGCCGGGGCACCCATCTTTGCGGAGGGTCCATGCCTATACTTTGGCAGGGCTGTGCTGGCTTGTCCTTGTCGCGAGCGATTTCTGTCTGGCCAATCCCGAAGGCGGTGTGGTTGTTTTGGGGGCAGCGAGCATACAGAATTCGGTGCCGGGCTTGACGACGATTGTGCAGGATTCAAACCGTGCCGTTATCGACTGGCAGTCTTTCTCCATTCAGGCGGGCGAGCGCACCAATTTTATTGTTCCAGACGCGACGTCCGCGACGCTAAATCGGGTCATTGGTTGCGACCCGTCGATTTTGAATGGTTCACTGACTTCAAATGGGCACCTGTTTCTCATCAACTCCAATGGCATCGTTTTTGGCGAAGGATCTTCGGTTGATGTGGCGAGTCTGACAGCCTCCAGTCTCGACATACACAACTCAGCCTTCATGGCCGGAGGCGAAATGTTTTTTCGAGGAACCTCCGAGGCCGCTGTCAGGAATGCGGGAGCCATCACGGCCTCAACAGGCGACGTTTTCCTCATTGGCTATCAAGTTTCAAACGCTGGTTCGATCCGTGCCCCAAACGGTACCGTGGGGCTTGCGGCCGGTTCCGAAGTCTTGATCGTGCCGGTGGGGGATGAACGAGTCGTGGTTCGCGGGGCCGCAGGCTCACGAAAGAAAACGGGCGTCAGCAACAGTGGGATCATTGAGGCGAATATGGCCGAGTTAAAAGCGCACAATGGAAACGCCTATGCACTCGCCATCAGAAATACGGGGCGAATCGCGGCCACCGGTGTAGTTAAGCAGGGCGGCAGAATCCTTCTCACAGCGAATGGTGGGAAGATCAAAAGCAGTGGATCTCTAGTGGCCCGAGACAAGTCCGGTAATGGTGGCGAGATTAGGGTCAAAGCAGGGATTGGAGGCCAGGCGACGATAAGTGGTCGCGTGGATGCTGACGGACCCGGGGGCGCGGGTGGTCGAATATCGATTTCCGGTGAAAAGGTTGAAATCCGGCGCGCAATCGAAGTCACTGCGGATGGTGATACAGTGGGGGGAGTGATTGAGATCGGATCTAATGCAGAGTTCGACAGCGATCAGACGGTAGCTTCCGTGACGACCATTGAAGGAGTTGTCAGAGCGGACAGTACCAACGGTGTGGGGGGAAAGATTCGGCTCGGTGGGCAGACCCTTGTGATCCGCGAAGACAGCATGATCAGCGCCAACGGTGCCACTGATGGTGGTCATATCATTGCAGGTGGTGCAGACGCAGAGAGTAATGCGTTTGCGGCGTCATGCATTTCGATCGAGTGCGGGGCAGTCCTCTCGGCGAATGCGATGACTGGAGGCAATGGCGGGCTTGTTTCCATTGTGTCCTCGAACAATCTCGTGGTTCAAGGGCATGTTGAGGCTCGGGGTGGTGCCGATTCGGGTGATGGAGGTCTTGTCATGCTGTCTGCCGGCGAAACCTTGAGCATCAACCGCCTTGCCAAACGCGTGAACGTGACTGGCGCCGGAGGAAGTTCTGGAACCCTTGTGCTGCAGTCGAGCGAATTCGTTATCTCAGGGGCAGTGACTTGGCAGGAGCATGGGGCATTAGCCAATACATTGGGGGCGTCTGATGTTGCCGATTTTCTGGATACAGCCAATCTGACCGTGCGAACGAAGATTGGAGGTGATGCCGGTAACGGAAACATTTACGTAAAGGACAGGATCGCTTGGACGTCGGGCAATGCGCTGACGATCCGTTCAGATTGTGATGTCCTTTTTCTATGTGGCGATGCAGGCCCAGGTGCCGTTGAATCGGTGGGCGAGGGAGGAGTTTTGATCAGCGCAGCCCGCTTTGTTTTGCTGGACGAAGGTGCGTATATCACCACGACATCAGGCAATGTCGAGATTAGGGCCAATCAGCGGTTCAATTCCTCACCGGAACAATTTGGCATCAAGATTGCCGGCAGGATCACTTCGGAAAGTGGGGACGTAAGTCTGGTGGGTGAAGGCATTGAGGTCTCCGGAGGACTCATTGATGCAGGTCTCGGAACGATACTCATGGATGGCAACGACGGTGCGATCAGACTTGATGGTGCATTGAAGACTGCCAATGAGACGGTGCAGGCCGTGCGTATCATCGATGCAGCATGGGTGTCTCTGGGCGATATTACGACAGGTGCCGGGGGGGCGGTGACACTAGGTGGGGCAGGTGATGACAATTTGAGCGGACCGGTCACGCAAACCGGTCGTATCGTGGCTGGCACGGTAACTGGCAATACCGGCAGTTCGGTGACCTTGGACGGCAACAACACGGTGGTGAATCTGGGCGAGTTGAGGACCGTGGGAAGGTTCGTTTTTGAAGACGTCTCGGGTGGTTTGAACATGACGGGTGACGTGGAGACAAATGGCGGGTCCGCGGAAATATCCACTTCGGGAGGTGCGCTTGCGGTGGGCGGTCACAGCGTTTCAACCAGTGGAGGAGATGTCAAACTAAGCGGAACAGGCGTCACAAGTTCAGGCGGCGGCGTCGATGCGGGGGGCGGGACGATCTTGGTGGATGGCAATGACGGAGGGATCAATCTCAAGGGGACGCTGACGACGACCAATGAAACCGCGCAGGCCGTGCGAATCATAGATGCAGCGAATGCATCCCTGGGCGACATCAAGACGGGAGCCGGAGGCACGGTGACACTCGGCGGGGCAGGCGGTGACAATTTGAGCGGACCGGTAACGCAATCCGGACGCATCGTGGCTGGCACACTGACTGGGAATACCGGCAGTTCGGTAACCTTGGATGGCAACAACACGGTTGTGAACCTCGGCGAGTTAAAGACTGTCGGACGGTTCGTTTTTGAAGACGTCTCGGGTGGTTTGAACGTGACAGGCGACGTAGAAACGAATGGTGGGCCGGCGAAAATATCCACTTCAGGAGGTGCGCTAGCCATGGGCGGTCACAGCGTTTCGACCAGCGGCGGGGATGTCGAACTGAGTGGAGATGGCGTCACAAGCTCGGGAGGCGTCGTCGAGGCGGCTGGGGGAATAATCTCAGTGAGTGGAAATGGCGGCTCAGTCAATCTGGCGGGAGATTTGACGACGACCAATGGTACGTCACAAGCGGTTCGGATCGGCGACGCAGAGATGGCAAGCTTGGGCAACATCACAACAGGAAATGCCGGTACGGTGACATTGGACAATGTGGCTGGAAACGTGTCGCAGACCGGCATAATCCAGACGGGAACCGTTGTGGTGAGTGGCAACGGCGTGTTTGCCCTGACATCATCCGCCAATCAGTTTCATAACATCGTGACTAACGGTGCAGTTGGCTCGTTGTCTCTCGTGAATGCCGTCGGATTGACAATCGGCTCTGTGAGCGGGCTTAACGCGGTGAGTGACATTGCCATTACCGTGACAGGTGACAATGCCTTGGTGATTGGCAATGATGTCATTTCGCAAAGCGGATCGGTTGCGTTGAGTGCTTCTGAGATCGCTGTGGATGGAGCAACCATTGCGAGCGCAGGGGCTGCTCCAGTGAGCCTGACAGCGGGACGTTTTGTTTTGGAGAATCAACCGGAGATCGGCGGAATCATGTCCGGGACCAGTGGCGCTGCCGAACTTGTGTTGGATGACTCGAATCTGACGTCTGGACAGATTTACAACCTCAATGCGAACACACTCACGGCCGGCAGCAGAAGCTATGCGTTTCAAGGCGTCTCCTCGGTTCGCCTTGATCTCGGAGAAGGAAATGACACCAGCAAAACCGACTTTTTTATCTTTGATCAGTTTTTGAATGCCGGGGGCGGCACCAATCAACTCTTTGTGGGGGGAAGTCCGGTGAGCAGTTCGCCGCTCACGCGACCTGGTTTTGGCACGATTGCATTTTCGGGATTTGAACTGGCACCACCTCCCGCTTCGGCGCCTCCACCCACGGCACCTTCCATTGGTGGCGCACTCCTTCAAAATGCCACGCCTGGTGTAGGTGGGGATAGCAGCAGCGGTTCCTCCGAGACCAACAATTTTAATTCAACATCGACGTCCGGTGCGTCATCCGGTGGCGGCGTCTCGGTCGGGGGTGGTGGAGCTTCGGCTGCGGTGGGCGGTGGCGTAGCCTCGGGTGTCGCGGGCGTTTCGGGGGTGATCGGGCAAAGCCTGGGGGTCGTCTCGGCGGGTGGGGGAGCTCCTCCAAGTTTTGGAGTTCAATCACAAATGAATGCCGTATCATCTGCCGCCGCAGAAAGCGAACTCAACGCAGCTCTCGGGGGCGATGGCACGATGGGGGTGCGTTCGAGCACGGGTCTTGTATCAGTGGATCCCGGTGGAGTGCCGCCGAGTGCTGGTTCCGTTGCCCAGCTCGAGTCAAACATGGATTTGCTGGCGCTGAGCGAGCTTTCCTTCGGTGCCATCGGGGTTTCGGATGTCACCGTCACGAGTCAACTCGGTGTGCAGTCGCTGACCCTCGGTGGAGCGCTTCCAAAGCTAGCCGTCCAGCAGGGCATGGGGCAGATATTGAGCCCTGATTCATACAGCAGACTCTCGCAAGCTCTGGGTGGTGACGGGACGGCTTGGATTGACAGTGGAATGGGTAGCGTGCGGGTGGACTTGCAGGAGATCGTGGTGCCATCACTCACGGATGCGATTCTCGGCTCCGCAATGATGCCGGGGCCATTTGCGGAACTTTCGCTGACACTCGGCGGTTCCGGAGAATTCCTGGTGACGCCTTCGTTGGGAATGGCAACAATTGATGCATCAGGAGTTCCTGCCAGTTCAGGGATTGCTGTTGTCGTTCGTTCGAATCTATCTGTTTCGACACAAAGTCGTCTCTCCCTGATGCTGGGGGGGGATGGAATGGTTTTGCTGCTGCCAGAGGACGGAATCCGTAGCATCGCCTGCAACGATGATCTTCCCAGTCAGCAGGTCACTGCGCAAATCGCCGCCTCAGTTAGTGCGGAAAGCCTGGAGGAGCTCGACAACGCCACAAGATAACCCGCCTTTTGTCTCATGAAACCGCACCCTCCTATGCATTTCCCTTTGGTTGTCATGGCAACGCTCTGCCTGCCTTTCGCGGGTTTGGCGCAGCAGGGCGGGGCCTCTCTGGGCGCGGGTAATCTGGTCGAAAGAAGAGCTCCAACCGTTGCGGATGGCGCGCAGAGTCCGTCATCCGACACAGACCCGGCTGCCGATGCCACTGCTGCCAATGAGGAGGGCGATCCCAAGCCCTTGGGAGTGGACCTTCGAGGTTTGCAATTGGTTTCAAAAACCAGCAAGCCTCTGCTCAAGGGGACGCGCGGTGCATTGGTGGTCGACCCAGCCCTTCATCTGCCCGACGGACTGGTGAACGAGTTGCAATCGGAGTTTTTGGGCCAGCCGGTCAGCATGGCGTTGCTGAACCGCTTGGTGAAAAAGATCAACAAATCGTATCAGGCCACTGACTTCCCGCTCGTGGATGCGTATCTGCCGGAGCAGGACATCACCAGTGGCAATGTTCAGGTGATGGTAAGGGAAGCTGTTTTGGGGGAAGTCCGTGTGGAAGGCGCCAAACGCTCGTCCCCTGACTACATGATTCGCCAGGTGCGAGTGCAGCCCGGCGAACGAATCGATACTTCCATCATTGCCGGTGACATTCGCTGGCTGAATGAAAATCCCATCCGCAATGTAAGTGTGATTTATGAGCGCGGTTCAAAGGAGGGTGCCAGCGACTTGATCCTGAAGACGAAGGAGATCAATCCCTTCCAAGTTTATGCCGGCTACGCAAACTCCGGCCTGGTCGCCACCGGACTCAACGAGGTTTCTGGCGGCTTCAATTGGTACCAGATGTTCGGAACAGAACAGTCGCTGGCCTACCAGTTCTCAGGAAATCAGGAATTGGACAAGCTCAGGGCGCATGCGCTGGTGTGGGGCGTGCCGTTTCCATGGAGACATCGGCTTCAATTGATTGGAGTGACCGCTGACAATGCGATTCAATCCGTTCAGACAGGCGGCACCTTGGGAGTCAATGGCACGAGCCGTCAGCTTACGGGAGCCTACACCATTCCACTGCACAGTGCCTGGAGCAGCGTGCGTCACAAGGTGGTTGTCGCTGCCGACTACAAGAGCACCAGTTCGGACATCCTGTTTGGAGGTCAGGCTCTGACCAGCAATGCGGCACAGGTGATGCAGTTTCGTCTGGGCTATGAAGCAACTGTCACGGACAAGCTGGGTTTCACGCGCTTCTCCCTGGCTGGGGTTTACAGTCCGGGGAATCTGTTCAGCAGGAACACTTATGAGGCTTTTGACCAGTTGCGAGCCGCGTCCCAGGCGAAGTACTGGTATGCCGCCGCCGAGCTGGACAGGCTGCTGCGACTTCCGCGGGATTGCTCGCTCTTGCTTCACCTGGGAGGCCAGTTCTCCAATCGCAGGCTGCTTCCCACGGAACAAATCCTTGCGGGCGGCTATCGCACAGTGCGCGGTTATCAGGAGGTGTCAGCCCGTGGAGATTCCGGCATCAAGGCCAGCCTGGAGTTTAATCTGCCGGCCCTTCATTTTGCCAAATGGGAGGGAGGGCAGGATTCGCTCAACTGCTTTGCCTTCTATGACATGGCATATCTTACGAGCGTGGGTGACTACATTTCGGAGCCGGACCAGAACCTCCACAGCGCAGGCGTCGGTCTGCGCTACAATGTGGGTGATTATGTGGATCTGAGGCTCGCCTACGGTTGGCCTCTGCGTTCGTCTGGAGTCGTCGACGTCCCAAAGGGACGCTTGCACTTTGGGATGAACGTGAAGTACTAATCTAACGGTCCATCTTTTTAGCGGCCACAGCAGGCATCTCTGATTTCTGCATGCCGATGCACGCCAGCCATACGCCTTATGTCAAAAAAGAAGAACCGCATTCTTGGTTTCGTTCTCAAGCTGCTCCCCGCGGTGTTGCTGCTGGTGCTCGGATTGAGTTGGACCCCCATGGGCCGGGAGCTGGAGAATCTGACGCTCGATTGGCGCTTTAAGGCTCGAGCCGCCTCGGATCCTCCCGCGCATCCGAAGATGCTGGTCGTCGGGATCGACGAGGAGTCACTTGCCCTCTATGGCCGGTGGCCGTGGCCGCGCCAGGTTCATGGGGCTCTCATGGAACAACTTGCCGCCCGCCCCCCGGGAGCTGTCGCTTTTGATATCTTGTTTTCGGAGCCAAGCGCTGATCCTGCCAGCGATCAGGTCTTTGGCGACGGTCTCATTCTTGTCAGTTCCTCCATCACCGCTGCTGCAGCCGAGACGCTGGAGAACCGGCCGGAATTTACCGACGAGTATGCGGGCAACACGCGCGCCATCTCCCGCATTCAAGGCGACCCCAAGCGGCTCATCGGGAACGATACCGGGCTGTTGCCCGTGCAGATCATCGCAGAGAGTTCACATGTTGGTTTCGTCAACTCCCCTCCGGGTTCGGACGGCGTTCGCCGTCAGATACCGCTCGTCGTTCGTTGCGGCACGCATGTTTTCCCAAGCCTGACCCTGCAAGCTCTGCTTCAGAGCGAAGGATTGGACACAGATGCCGTCGAAGTCGTTCTCGGCAGCCATGTGCGCGTCGAGGGCAAGGGCAAGGTGTGGGATATTCCCGTCGATGATCGCGGGCAGATGACCGTGAACTACCGTCGTCCCGAGAGCTTTACGTTCTTCCCGTATGGAGCCCTCGCTGCCAATTTGCTGAAATACAACGGCAAGGACTGGCCGGCCGAATTCCCGCCTGTCGAAGGTCAGATACTCTTCATCGGTCAGACTGCCGCCGGCCTTTCCGACCTCGGCCTGACGCCACACGGTCCCCAGACTCCTCTTGTCCTTGTTCATGCCAATGCACTCAGCAATATCCTCAATGGAGACTTCATCAGGGAGGTGGACGTGCTTTATGTCATCGCAGCATGGATCGTACTCGCCTTCGCTACGGTTCTGATTCTGCGGCAGGGACCCATTTGGATGTCTGTCGTGATTCCCTTCATGTTGGTGGCCGTTTACGTCGGAGCCGCATTTTACGTCTTTCAGTTGGAGAGCCTCCATCTGCCGCTTGCCTGGCCCATACTCGGATTCGTGCTGGTGCAGGGTGGGTGCGTGCTCCACCGCCTCATGATTGAGCTTCGTGCCAAGGGCCGCATCACGGGCATGTTCGGCACCTTTGTGTCACCGACTGTTGTGAAGCAAATGATCGCCTCTGGCGAGGAGCCGAAACTCGGCGGCCACCAGTCAGAGATCACCGCCTTTTTCAGCGACATCGCCGGCTTCTCCTCGTTTTCCGAAAAACTTACTCCCGAACGCCTGGTCGAACTCATGAACGACTACCTCAGCGAGATGACCGACATCCTTCACGACAATGGCGGCACTCTCGACAAGTTCATCGGGGATGCCATCGTTGGCATGTTCGGTGCCCCGCTGTTCTTCGAAGGGCACGCCTATCACGCTTGTCGCGCCGCCATACTCATTCAGAAGCGCCAGATCGAGCTCCGCGAAAAGTGGCGCAAGGAAGGAGGTTGGCCGGAAATCGTTTATGAGATGAAGACACGAATCGGTCTGAATTCCGGGCAGGCCATCATCGGCAACATGGGCTCCCGACGCCGCTTCAACTACACCATGATGGGAGATACTGTGAATCTCGCCGCCCGCAGTGAGAGCGGTGCGAAGAGCTATGGTGTGTTCACCATGATCACGGGTGACACGATGGAACTCGCCCGAAAACACCAGGACGACATCACATTCCGCTTCCTTGATCGCATCGTCGTCAAGGGCCGCAGTACTCCCGTGGAAATGTTTGAACTCGTCGGCTTCACAAGCGATGTCTCTGCCAGGACGCAAGACTGTCTCGCCACCTACAAGAGAGGCATTGAGCGCTACTTCGCCCAGGACTGGGAGGATGCCCAGACCAGCTTCAGGCGTTCCGCCGAAACCGAGCAACACAAGGATGCCAACCCCTCCCTCGTGATGATCGAACGCTGCGACGCGATGAAAGCAAATCCGCCGCCGGCAGATTGGGATGGTGTCTATGTCATGAAAACCAAGTAACCGTGCGTCTGATCCTGCAGGTACATCATTGGACGGATGTTTCATCCCCCAGACGCAGGTCGGGGACGAGGTAGCCCTGGACATAATCGCGCACGGCTTCGGTCAACGGGGTGATGTCCCGTGTGAAGCCGGATGCGCGAAGCTTGGTGATGTCGGCGCAGGTGTAATACTGATACTTTGAATGCAGGTGCTCCGGCATGTCGATGAACTCGATGTTTGGCTGCTTACCGAGGGCGGTGAATATGGCGGTGGCGAGTTCGATCCAGGTGTGGGCTTCACCGGAACCAAGATTGAAAAGGCCGCCAGAGGAGGTTGTTTCCGCGAGATGCAGCGTCATGCGAATGGCGTCCTTCACATAGAGGAAATCACGCATCTGTTCGCCGTCCTTGTAGTCGGGTCGGTGGGATTTGAAGAGCTGGACTTTGTCCGTGGCGAGGATCTGTCCGCAGGCTTTGTGCACCAGGCTGCGCATGTCGGCCTTGTGGTCTTCGTTGGGGCCATACACGTTGAAGTACTTGAGGCCGACGATGTTTGGCAGCCAGCCTTCGCGCTTTGCATGAAGGTCGAAGAGGTGCTTCGAGTAGCCGTACATGTTGAGCGGACGCAGTTTGTGAATGTCCTCGTCCTGATCGTTCATGCCGTGGGCGCCGTCGCCGTAGGTTGCCGCGGAGGAGGCGTAAACGAAGCGGGTGCCGTCCCGCAGCGCCCATTGGCAGAGCTGCTTCGTAAACTCAAAGTTGTTCCGCATGAGGTAGTCCGCATCGCGTTCGGTAGTGGCGGAACATGCGCCCAAATGCAGGATCAAATCGAAGCGTCCGAGCTTGGCCGGTGCGTGCAGGACGTTTTGCAGAAGATCGTTGCCGTCGATGTAGTCAGCGAACTTGAGTGGAACGAGGTTTTTCCACTTTTCATCAGTGCTAAGGCGGTCGCAGACGACGATGTTTTCGCAGCCGCGGCGGTTGAGTTCCCAAACGAGGGCACTACCGATGAATCCGGCGCCGCCGGTGACGAGGATGCGACTTTCAATGTTCTTCATGAGCCGTGCCGTTTAACGGGGAAACGACCGGATTCAAGCCAGAGCTTACGCGTCCGGGTTGCCGCCGAGTTTCAACGGGGCGGGGAAGTCACGCTTCCTTGGCTTTGGGCTCTTCGCAAAGTTCCGCGACGTTTTCGTCCTGCGGATTCTCGTCCGTTTTCGGTATTTCGTGGGGAACCTGCTCCCGCCAAAGAGCAGGGTGCAGAAAAACGTTGCGTGGGTCCAAGTCGGAATCGTCCTGCCAACCGACGATGGACTCCATGACGATGGGCTTCGGGCACTGGATGGCCGGGTACAGCCACTGCTGGTCGGCTACGATGAGTTTCGGAATGAGCACTTGGCCGTGAAACTCGATTTCCCAGCCGAGAAGGAGGGGTTCTTCGTCCGTAAATCCTGCCAGCCCCAGCGGATGCTCCACCCAGCCAATGAGGCCGCTGTCGTTCAGCGTGTCCCAGACCTCGCGCATTTCCAGATCCACCCGGACGGCGAAACCGCTGGTCGTCGCTGCGTTTCCACCATTCACCGGATCACGGCTGATCAGACCAAAAAGGATGCTTGAAGGGCAGTTTGAGGGGACGATGTCTACTTGGAAGCCAAAGCGAATAGGGTGGTCCGGCAACAGGACGCTTCCAAAGCTCGTGACTTGGAAGTCTGAGAACGCGGGATCGGTGGCGGCTGAGGCGAGGAGCGATTCCATAGGTTTCTAAAAAATTAAGTCAGCTTTATGAAATTTCCACTCAGTCATGGAATTTTCAAATAATTTATCATAAAGATTCATTTTGACCCAGATTTTTCTCAAAACACTTCGACACGATTCTTCCCTCAAGCTGCTACAGTGCCATTCCTTGATCCCTTTTTATCCTAGATATCGAAATGATGGGTGCGACGGTTGACGAATCCCACGCCCGATATCAACTATGTGCCGTGTCTCTCGCTGAAACGAAACCATCCATGGAAAGCGCCTCCGAGGTCGAATTTCGCGACCAGTATCTGTGCGCTTTTCAGCACATGGTTCTGGCACGGATTTTAGAGGATAAACTGGCCGGTCTTTACAGGGCGGGTGGAAGGATCGTGGGTGGGGTCTATGTGGGCAAAGGCCAGGAGGCGTTCAGTGCGGCGCTGGGGATTCAACTTCATAAGGGAAAAGACGTTTATGGTCCGCTGATTAGGGACCAGGCAGGGCGATTGGCTTTTGGCGAGCCCATCCTTGATGCCGTTCGAACTTATCTCGGCGTCCTGACCGGGCCGATGCGGGGACGTGACGGCAACGTCCATCGCGGGCGGCCGAAGGAGGGCTTGTTGGCGATGATCAGCCATCTGGGCAGCCTTACGTCGGTGGTTTCCGGAATGCTGTTTGCCCGGAGGTTGGCCGGAACTCTGGGGGATGCGATTGGCGCCACGAGCATCGGCGACGGTGGGACCTCCACCGGGGCGTTTCATGAAGCGCTGAATATGGCGGCGGTTGAAAAGCTGCCGCTGGTGGTGAGCATTGCGAACAACCAGTTTGCCTATTCCACTCCCAACAAGAGGCAGTATGCCTGTGAGAATCTGGTGGATCGCGCTCTCGGTTACGGAGTGGAGGGCCACACCGTCGATGCGACCGATCCGGGGGCTTGCGTGAAGGTGTTCGCCGAGGCCGTCCAGCGTGCGCGTGGGGGCGGTGGTCCGCAGATCGTCGTGGGCAATTTCCTGCGCCTCTCGGGGCATGGAGAGCACGACGATGCCTCCTACATCCCGGTCGCCGCCCGGCAGTGCGCAAATGCGCGGGACTGCTTGGAAGTGGGACGCCAGCGGGTGCTCGATGAAGGCTGGCTCAATGAGTCCGAGATCCAGGAACTCCACACGGAAGCCCGGAGCAAAGTGGACCAGGCTGTCTCGAAAGTTTCCAAGGAACCGCTGCCTGATCCCTTCAAAGAAAACTGGCAGGCACTCTCCAGTGCCGAGCTTGTGGAGGGGCAGCACGAAGCATGAGTATCACATACCTCGAAGCCATTCGGGAGGCGCAGTTTGAGGCGCTTCGATCCAACCCCTCGGTCTTTCTTTATGGCCAGGACATCGGCACGTTTGGCGGCGCTTTCAAAGCCACCAAGAACCTCGACAGGGAGTTTCCGGGTCGTGTTTTTGACGCTCCTATCAGCGAGGATGCCATGATCGGCATGGCCGTCGGTGCCGCAGTGGAGGGTGCTCGCCCCATTATTGAAATGCAGTTCGCCGATTTTTCGTCGGTCGGCTTCAATCAGATCGTCAACCAGGCGGCCACGCTCTTTTGGCGGACGAATACGCCATGCCCCATCACCATTCGTCTGCCCTCTGGCGGCACGGCTGGCAGCGGCCCTTTTCACAGTCAGTCGATGGAGGCCATTTACGCGCACTATCCTGGCCTCGTTATCGTGACGCCTGCGACGGTCGAGGATGCCTACTGGATGCTGCTCGACAGCGTCGCCACCAATGATCCGGTCGTCTACTGCGAGCATAAGTTTCTTTATTACCACCTTAAGTCGGACGATATCGGCACCCGTGAACTGCCGATCGGCAAGGCCCGCATCGCACGGCCGGGGCGGCACGCCACCATTGTCACCTACAGTGCGATGGTGCATGAGGCGTTGCGCGCGGCGGAGGAACTGCAACTCGATGGTTATCAAATCGAGGTCGTCGATCTCCGCAGTGTGAAGCCGATGGATACCGATACCATCCTGGCCTCCGTGGCTCGCACCGGACGCCTCCTTGCTCTCGGTGAAGCTTTTCCCTGGGGCGGAGTGACAGCGGAGATTGTCGCCCGTGTCGTTAGTGAGGGGTTTCATCTGCTCGATGCACCGCCCATGCGATTGAACTCCAAGGACACCCCCATCCCGTATCACCCCAACCTTTGGAAGGCGCACCGGCCCACGGTTGCCAGCATCGCCGCTGCCCTCCGTCGCCTTCTGCGGTATTAATTTCAGTATTCAGTCCCCGTCATGCCATCGATCCCCATCCTGATGCCCCAGCTTGGCGAGTCCATCGCCGAAGCCACGATCATCCGCATCTTGATTCCGGCAGGCGGCACGGTCGAAGCAGGAGGTGACATCTTTGAAGTCGAGACCAATAAAGCCACGATGGCTGTCACCGCTCCATGCGCCGGGAAGCTCTCGCAGGTCATTGCCGTTCCTCAGACGAGTTACGCCGTCGGCTCCACGCTCGGGCATCTCGAAATCACTGAGGAGGATGCGCAATTGCTTGGCATGTCCGACTCGCCCGAGCCGTCGTTTGATACGCGGCACTCGAGCAGTTCCACGGACGTCGTCGAGAATCTGCATTTCCAGATCAGCGACGACGATGTTATCTCCACGCGTCAGCCCACGGTCGAACCCGTCGTCACGGGAGGTCTGCCAGTGCCTGCAGGAGCCACGGGTGCCAGCTACATCTCGCCGCGCATGCGCGCCCGCATGCTTGAGCTCGGTCTGAACGCTGCGGACCTCTCGGGCGTTCCCGGCACTGGAGCAGGCGGTCGTGTCACAGTCGAGGACTTCGAGGCCTTTCTTCGTGGACTCGAAGAACACCGAATGACTCCGGCCTCGCCCATGCGTATCGCGGTTGCAGACAGCATGCGACGCAGTTGGACACGTCCGCTCGCCACCGTCGGCAGCCCGATTGTCTTGGACGCCATGTTGGCGCATCGCAAACGCACCGATCCCAAGCCGGGACCCGCGCTCTATGTCATTCGTGCGCTCGGCATCGCTCTTTCTGAAAATACCGCCGTCGCAGGTCGCCTCATCGGCAACCGCATCGTGCATCCCCGCGCGATCGACATCGGTTTCGCGGTCGAGGTGGATGACGGCGTGATGGTCCCCACGCTTCGCGAGGTGGAAAAGACCCCGCTGGTCAAGTTGGTGCCCACCTACAACAAGCTCGTCGAGCAGGCCCGCGCCCGCCGCCTACCCAGCGACATCAAGCGCCCCGGCATCGCCACCGTCACAAATTTCGGCACCTTTGGCATTGTTTGGGCCACGCCCATTCCTCTGCCGGAGCAGAATCTCGTCCTAGGACTCGGCGCTGGCAGCAAAGTGCCGCATTGGAGCGATGAAGTGCAGCAATTCATCCCCGTCACCGAGGCCGAACTCACGCTCAGCTTCGACCACCGCGTCCTCGACGGCGGCGGTGCCGGTCGCCTCCTCAAGCGAGTCGCCGAACTCCTCCAGAAGCCCGAGCTTTTGTAGCCGCAAAGGAGTGCGGTCACAGCCGCTGCTTGTTGATTCCTATGCACGACAAATCCACGCTTCGCCAAACCCTTCGCGAACGCTTGTTAGGTCTCGAGATGAATAAGCGTCAGCAGTCCGCGACTCAAATCGCCAGGCACATCCTGGCCCGTTGCGATCAGGCGAATGTGCCCCTCTGCATCTCCCTGTTCGGAGGTCTCAAAAACGAGCCGGACTTCCTCCCTCTTGTTCTGCCTGCAATTGTTGCCGGGGGCTCCTGCGCTGCCTTTTTCCAGATCGAGGGAAGCGAACTCCTCCCTCGTCAGGTTCGTTCGATGGCCGACCTCCGTCGCGGCCAGATGAACGTATGGGAACCGGCGGATCACTGCCCGTCTGTTGCCGTCGACTCACTCGACATCATCCTCGTTCCCGGCCTTGCCTTCACTCGGGGCGGTTTTCGCCTTGGCCGTGGCGGCGGCTTTTATGACCGTCTGCTCGGCCGCCCGGATTGCCGCGCCCGCCGGATCGGCATCGCCCACGATCTGCAGATTGTCGAATCCATTCCCGTTGAGCCGCATGATCAGCGCGTTCATCAAATCATCACCGAATCTGGTTTGATTGATTCGTCGGCAGACTGTTAGTGGTCTCAGTCTCCTGCCGGGCACGTGTCATTTCGCATTCGACCCATCTCTCATGAAATCGCTCCTCGAAATTCTCCAATCCGGTGCCGCCTACTTGGAGAAGAGGAAAATCGAGGAATCCCGGCTGAACATGGAGCATCTGCTTGCCCATGTCCTTGGCTGCCGCCGACTCGACATTTACCTGCGCTTCAATGAGTCCGTCCCCGAGGCCGATCTCGCCAGCCTGCGTGAACTTCTCCGTCGTCGCGGGGAAGGGGAGCCGCTTCAGCATCTTCTCGGCACCGTCGAATTCTGCGGTCACGAGTTCATCTGCGACCACCGCGCCCTCATCCCGCGTCCGGAGACGGAAACCCTCGTCGAACTCGTTCTCAAGAAGTTCGATGTGGCGCCCGCCCGTGTGCTCGACATGGCCACTGGCTCCGGGTGCATCGGTCTCAGCCTCGCCAAAGCCTGGCACGAGAGCGAAGTCGTCCTCGCCGACATCAGCGAGGACGCGCTTGATCTCGCCCGACTCAACGCCTCCCGGCTTGGCATCACGCCCCAGTTCATTCGCAGCGACCTCTTCGAAAAGATCACCGGCAGTTTCGATCTTGTTGTCGCCAATCTGCCCTACATCCCCACAGCCGAGATCCCGACTCTCAGCCAAGAGGTCAAACGCGATCCGGTCCTCGCTCTTGACGGTGGCCCGGATGGACTTCGCATCGTTGAGCGCTTTCTGGCGGAGGCCTTACCCCACCTTAAAAGAGGCGCTCTCATCGCTCTCGAGCTCGCCCATGATCAGGGGCCGCCGGTCGTGAATCGCAGCACCGAACTGGGTTACCTGGACGCCGCCACCGCCCCCGACCTCGCCGGCATCCATCGCTTCGTTTTCGCCGTTGCGCCGGAGTGCCAGAAAGAGACGTCTGCCGAAGCCGAGACGGCAGCTCCAGAACCTGAGTGATTCCATAGCCGAAAAGAACTAGGTTAAGGTGTGATGTGTTGGAATGCGCCGGTTTTGCGCATCCTTGGGCGTGGATTGCTTCGGGCTACGAGAGGGGTGGACTCGCGCGTTGATGAGATAACGCGCTTCATTCCAACCTGACACATCACACCCATGAAAACGCTTGTTCCCCTGTTGTTCAGCCTTGCCATGACCGCGACCGTCTTCGCTGCCTGGCCGATCAATGACGAATGCCCGGTGGACCACAAGGCCGCCCGCCCGATCTATCGTGTGAAGACTGCGGAAGGCTTCGTGGCTTTCTGCTGCGTGGACTGCATGCAAAAGTTTGCGAAGTCTCCGGGGTCCTTTCCGGTGAAGAAGAAGGAAGTGGCGAGGTAGTCACTCTTTCTTCTCAACGCACGAGAGCCGACGGCGCATCGGCCGCGATGGCGGCCCGGTAGTCTGCCTGCGCCTTGAAGTAGGCGGCTAGAGCTTCGACTTCGAGAATCTGTGCGTCAAAGCTGGCCTGCTCGCGGATCTGCAGCGCGAGGAGATCCGTGGCGCCCTGCTTGAGGCGCTCGGCTTCGGCTTGCTGCAGTTGGCGCGCGAGTTCGACATTCCGCCTTGTTTGCTTGAGTGCTTCGTAGGCGGCCATCAGGGCGCTGTAGCTGTCACGCACGTCAGCGGTGATTTTGTCCCGGGCAAAGCGCTTCTCATTGTTCAGGCGGTCGATCTGGGCCTCGATGGCGGCGAGTTGGCCTTTGGCCTCGCGTCGCTGCAGCGGAAGTTTGAATTCGATGCGGGCTTCGATCTCAGTTTGTTCAATGTCGCGCCGCGTGTTGTTGTTCAGGTTTTGGGCGGCCTGAACGCCCACGTCGAGGCTGGGAAGGAGCGAGTTCTTGGCGAGGCGGCGGTCGATGTCCGACTTCTCGATGCTGAGTTCGATGCGGCGGATTTCCGGGCGGAAGACGGCGGCTTTGGCAATGTCCGCCGTGATCTGGCTTTCATTCGGTCGCGCATGCGGCGGAAATGCGGAAGGCACACGGCTCCGCGGCGCGATGATCGGCTCGGCATTCTCCAGCGTGCGGTAGAAGAGAGAAAGCTCGATCGCAGCGGCTTGGAAACGACGCAGCGCCTGCACCACGCTGATTTCACGGCTCACGACGAGTCGTTCGTTGTCCACCTGCACGATGGGCGCGGACTTGCCCTGCTTCACCTGTTCGGCGATGGCGGCGTCACGATCCTTTGCGATGCGCAGCAGATCTTCAGCGATGGTGAGGCGTTGGCCGGCGGCGACCCAGTTGTAGTATGAAATGGTGGAGGCGCGAACGAAGTCGAGGAACTGGCGCAGGATGTAGGGATCGGCCAGTTCCTGGTCGATCTGTGCTTTCCAAAGGGTGGCGCGTCGTTTGTCGATGGTGCCGTCTTTCAGAAGGGGAATACGGAAGCCGAGGACGCCTTCGCCATTCACGCCGGTCCGGTCTTTGTTGTAGTTCGGCAGAAAGCCACTGCTCAGCCGGTAGCCGCCGTAAATGCTGCCACCCCAAAAGGGCAGGGGTTGGTCGAGCACGGCGTAACCCGTCTGGCCGTCGTAGTAGCCTGCGGGGTTGAAGGCACCGCCGGAGTTCAGGCTGAGGTCGAAGGCGCCCATCGCGGAACGCGCACGACCATTGGCGATGTCCTGCTCGATGAGCGCGGCTAGATACGGCGGATACTGGGTTTTGACGCTGCCAAGAACTTCCGGAAGAAGCAGCGGTTTTTCGGCGGCACTGAGAAGAGAGAGTGAAAAAGAAGCGAGGCAGGCCGCAAGGCGGCATGTGCGAATCAGAAGTGACGGGCAGTGTGTCATCTTCATTTCTTCGTGGGGTCGAGTTTGCCCTCCTCGTCGGTGATGACGGGCGGGAAGCCGTTGATTTTTCGCCATATCTCGAACCATAGCGGCACTTGATTGAGCATGATCCAAGCGTTTGCACGCGCGCCCTGACGCAGCCAGCGGTCCTTGTCCGGCCAGCCGACCGTAACAGGACCGTCTCCGCGATCCACAATGTCGTCCGAGGGGCCGACGACGACGCGGAATTGGCCTTTTCCGTTGTCGGCGGCGTCCACAAAAACGACCTCCCCTCCAAAAGTGCCGATGGCGAGTTGTGGCCAGCCGATCATCTGCACGGCGGGCCAGCCCTCGAAGGCGATGCGCACCGGACTGCCGGGCTGTCCGTCTTTGCGGGAATGAATGAGGGGCATGTCGTTGCCATCCACCAGCACTTCGACAAAACGGCTGTCCGTCTCGGGGATGATGACGCAGATGAGCGAACCGGGCCGCAGGTAGGTGCCGTCCGTGGCGGACACTTCCAGAACGATGCCGTCGCGTGGTGCCTCAACGACTTGGCGGAGATTCTGATTGATCTGAATGTCGATGGAGGAGAGGTCGCGCTCCGCCGCAGCCACCTCGGCAAGGGCGCTGCCTTTGGAGGCGTGGGTGGAGGCGATGCTGGCGTCGAAGTCGTTGCTGGTGCGTTTGAGCGCGGCCTGCGCGGACTTTAGATCTGCGGCTGTGGAGTCGCGGGAGAGAGTGGCCAGTTCCATGGCGCGCTGGGATTCGAGCTGCTTGGCGAATAGGTCTTTTGTCCGGTTGTAGTTCAGCAAGGCCGTTTCCGCAGCGATTTTTGCGGCAGCCACACGCTGCTCCGCTCCGTCGATGGCCTGCGCCTTTGCCAGTTCCTGCTGGGTGATCTGGGCGGTGAGGGATTCGACGCGGCCCTGGGCAAAGTCGCGTCGGCTTTCGATGGCCTCGCGCTGCGCCCTCAGATTGTTCAGCAGGTTGGGGTCGTTGTCCTGGATCTCAGCGATCAGTTCGCCCTTTTTGACTCGCTGGCCTTCGACGACATGCAGGTGCTTCACCCGGCCTGAAACCTGCGCCTCCACGTTCACGCGCCGGTCCAGCGGATTGAAGGCGATGACACGCCCGGTGCCGGCCACGAACTGACGCCAGGGCAGAAAGAAGATGCCGATCACGAAGGCCGCGAAACCCAGCAGCAGCAGTCGGCTGAAGACGCGGGTGTATTTGGCGGAAACCGCGAGCGATAGTGCGGGGAGGTGAGGCGCGGCTTTTGCGACGGTGGTCATGGGGTATGAGGATCGGATCAAATGCTGGCTTTGGGGAGGGTGTTGCGGGTGACGCGGGCCGCGGAGAGGTCGACGACCTGATCACACTTGGCCATCACCAGCGGGTCTCGGGTGGTAAGAACGACCGTCCACGCGTGGGAGTCGTCCAAAACGGCATCGGACAGTTCGTTAAAAGAAGCGGGATCAAGTCCGTCAAAGAGCATGTCGATCAAAAGGAGCCGAGGGCGCTGAACCAGCGCGCGAGCGAGGAGCAGGCGCGTGCGGTCGTTGCTGCTGAGAGGGGCACCGCCGATTTTCAGCCGGAGCTTCAAGCCTTCGGGTCGGTGGAGCAAGGTGTCGAGGAGGCCAACTCGTGTCAGGGCAGCACGGATTTCATCCATCCCAATGTCGGTGCGGCCCAGGCGGAGGTTTTCGACGATGCTGGCATCGACGATTTCGTTGGGGCGCAGCAGCTGCACTCCTTCGCGCAGCGCTTCGAGGTACCAACTGCGGAGATCGAGGCCGTCGATGCTGACGTGGCCGTCCGTGGGTTCCCGGAGTCCAAAGAGGATGTCCGTCAGCGAACTGGTGCCTGATCCGTGCGGTCCGACGATGGCCGTCCGGGATCCCGGTTTGAGTTCGAAGTTGAGGTTTTTAAAGAGTGTCTCCAGTTCGGGGTAGCCGAATGCAAGGTCGCATGCGGACACGGTTGCGCCCTCAGTGCTTTTGACGGACTGCTCTCCGTCCTCGCGCTCGATTCCCAGGTCGAAGATGTGGCCGAGCTTGTCCATGGCGGCCATGGCGTCATACCAGGCTTCGAGTTTCTTGCCCACCTTGGCGAGGGCTGTGACGATGTTGGCCATGATGAGTTCGGAGGCCACCAGCTGGCCGAGGGTGATTTGCTGGCTGATGACCAGCCATCCGCCCAGCACGAGGAGTGTGGCACCGGCCAGAACGCTCAGCAGCAGCAGGCCCGCGATTTGCCGCATCACAATGCTGAAATGCCCCGCGCGCAGGTTGACGTATTCACTGGCCAACTGGTTCGACCGTTCGTAGGCCATGGCGTATCCGCCGGGACCTTTGAAGAGAAACGGAAACGCCGCGATCTCCTCAAACCAGTTTACCAGATCATATTTCATCCGGGATTCGGCGATGCTCGTGCTGACCGCCCCCCGACCCAGCACCCATACAATGAAGATGATTCCGAGCAGCAGCAGCGTCGTGAAAAGCAGCAGCGTGGGGTGGAACAAAGCCAGCAGCAGCATCCCGATCAGACTGCTGAAGACGAGATTGACCCCGTCGAGCAACAGGAGGGAGGCGCTTTTCTGCGCGGTAACGACATCCAGAAACCGGTTTACCAGTTCCGGTGCGTGCACTTCATCCAGCGCCTGCGCTTTGACACGCGGCAGTCGGTAGGCCAGGTCCGCCGCCGTGCGAACAAAGATGCGGCGTTGGATGATGTCTGAAATGTAGTACTGAAACCCGCTGACCACTGCCTGCAATGTCAGTGCTCCGAGTAGCGCAAAGCCCAGGATCACCAGCGCCTGAAGATAAGGCTGCGACTGGCCGCCGAAGGCCAAATTACTTACCACTGCATCCACCGCCAGCGGCACGGCCAGGTAGAGAATGCCTGCAAAGACCGAGAAGATCAGCAGCGTGGTGATGTCCTGCCGTTCGGCCCGTAGCATCCGAAAAAAGCGCCTCTGGGGACTCACGTGTTCGTGACCATGACTGTGGCCATCATCTTCGACCGGTTCCGCATGGCTGCTCATGTCATGTGCCGGACGCTCCGCATGGACGATCCCCGCTTCCACGACGGTTTCCACGCTATTGATGCCTAGCATCTTTGCGAGCTCGCTGCGGGAGAGGCTGACGCGATGTGTTGGATGCTCGCCATCCGCGACACGCACACGGAACCACCCGGCAAACGTCACCACCACCCAGCGCTGTTCCCTTGTCGACCAGATCGCAACCGGTGTGTCCTGCTGGGCATGCCAGATGACATCAGCCAGCGGCAGCCGAACGGGGGAGACATGCATGTACACCTCCGCCCCCGCATTGACGAGTTGACTCAGTGGGTCGCTCCCTTCGCCTAAACAGTTTGCGACGGCGATTTTGGCGCGGTCGTGATCGAACTCGCTGCCGCAAATGGCCGCCAGCTGCGCGAGCAGACTGGTGGAGATCAAAGGTGTATGTTGTAGGACGGGGGTGACCGATGCTGACATGTGCGGGGGTTACGACTCGGGGACGGATCAAGGATGCTCTGTTCAAGACCTAAGCGGGGTGAAGTGAATACCGGTTTTGTGCTTTGACTATTTCAATGTTTGAAACCAAAGATTAGGCAGTATCTAATAAAAGTATCGTGACCCTTCCGCATCTCAATTACCATCACCTGCGGCTGTTTCGCGAGGTGGCCCGCAGTGGCAGCTTGCGTGTCGCAGCCACGCGGCTGCACCTCTCCCAACCGACCATCAGCGCCCAGATCAAGGCCCTCGAGGAAGCGTTGGAAACGAAGTTGTTTGATCGCTCAGGAAGGGGCAACAAGCTCACGGCTGAGGGACGGCTCGTCATGGAATGCGCCGGAGAGATCTTTTCTCTCGGCACGGAGATGGTTCGCTCCCTCCACGGCCTCGGTGAGGCGCGGGCGCAGCGTTTGAATATCGGCATCACCGACTCCCTTCCCAAACTCGTCGCCTGGCAGGTGATTCGCCCTGCTGTGAAGGCTTTCACCAACCTCCATCTCTCATGTTCGGAGGGTGGCACCCAGGAACTTCTTGGCCAACTCGCAGGCGGTCGACTGGACATGGTGCTCTCAGACGAGGCGGCGCCGTCCACCCTGCCAGTCAAAGCCTTCAGTCACCTGCTGGGGAAATCTCCCGCAGTCTTCTGCGCATTGCCCGCGCTCGCCCGGAGGCTGGCTCCGGGCTTTCCCGCCTGTCTGAAGGATCAGCCCATGCTTCTTCCCACCAGCCGTGCCGCTTGGCGTCATGAACTGGACCGCTGGCTGACCTCCCACCGTATTCGTCCACGGATCGTTGCAGAGTTCGACGATTCCGCTTTGATGAAGACCGCCGCTGCCGACGGACTCGGTGTCATCCCCGTCGCCGCCGCAGTGCTGGATGAAGCCGTGGATCGCTACGGTTTGAAACCCATAGGTCGGCCTGTTCGCTGCGGTCTGTCCTGTTACCTGATAACTCTCGAGCGCGCCATGCGCCATCCAGCCGTCGCCCTCATTGCGGATGAAGCCGACCATGTCTTTAAGAGTCCGCCCGGTCGTTAGCGCCCTGCTGCCTTGAAAACCGCAGTCGCTTGATGGTGGCGTAGCAGTCACGGGAATGCTTTCGATGTTGTGAGCTCCCTTGCATGCTTCGGGGGGACGGCGTATCGGCGGGATATGAAACTGCCTCCGCATCTCCTCGACGAAATCATCACCTCGCTGGGGGAGATCTTTGTCGGCAGGCGGTATGCGGACAAGGTCATCGAGTACACCTTCAAGCGGCATCGAAAATGGGGCAGTCGTGACCGGCGCATTTTCGCGGAGTCGATCTATGAGTGCGTGCGCTGGTGGCGGTGGTTCTGGTATTTGGCGGGACTGCCTGACTCTGAGCACACGCAGCCGGAGAGCATCACCCCGGAACGGCTCTGGCGCGTGTGGGCGGCGTACTGGATTACTTCCGGGCGCGATCTGCCCCCGGATGAAAACGCGCCGACAATCAAAGCAGGCGATATCCTGAAGAGGGAGAAGGAGGGAGCGAAGCCGGAGATTCGTTCGGCGATCCCGGATTGGTTGGAGGAGATCGGCAGTCGTGAGTTGGGAGAGGGGTGGGGCGCAGAACGCAGTGCACTGAATGTCCCGGCGGAGGTCTTTCTCCGGGTGAACACGCTGAAGACGGATCGCCGTGCATTGCGCGAGACTTTGGGACGGGAAGGATTTGAATTGGAAGCGGTGGATGGAATTCCCTCGGCGTTGAGAATGAAGCAGCGGGCAAACGTTTTCGGCTCTCCTTCGTTCAAAAGCGGATTGTTTGAGGTGCAGGACGCTGCGTCACAGTTGATAGCGCCATTCTTGCAGGCGGAGCCGGGCATGCGGGTGATCGACGCATGCGCGGGCGGTGGTGGCAAGGCGTTGCACATCGCAGCGGCGATGCGAAACAAGGGGCGCATTTTGGCCCTCGATGTTCATGCGTGGAAGTTGGCGGAACTGCGCAAACGCGCGGCTCGCGCGGGGGGGGATATCATTGAGGCGCGTGAGATTGACGGTTCAAAGACGGTGAAGCGTCTGGCGAAAACGGCCGACCGCGTGCTGCTGGACGTGCCCTGTTCCGGTTTGGGCGTGCTGCGGCGGAATCCGGACGCAAAATGGAAGTTGAGTTTGCAGGAGGTGGAACGTCTGCGGCAACTGCAGGCGGAGATTCTGGAAAGCTACAGCCGCATGGTCGCCCCAGGAGGTAAACTGGTCTATGCCACATGCAGCCTGCTGCCCAGTGAGAACGAGGGGCAGTTGCGCGTCTTTTTAGAGAAGCATGGCGTGGAGTGGACGCTGGAAGAGGAACTCCATCGACTTCCATCGCAGGGGTTTGACGGCTTCTATGCCGCACGGTTGGCCCGGAAAGGTGCCGCAGAGTCCTTCAACGCACCTCAGGAGCAAAAGCAGGAGCCTGCCTGCGAATAAAGATCTGGTTCTGGGCGGTAATTTTTTCGAGCTGGGCTGCGTTGGTCTAAGCCCCCAAAAATTCATGTCTTTTCTCGCTCGGCATCCCGTCCTACGGCTCGTTGCTTCGCCACAGCATTTGTGGCGAACGATTTCCCTCGGCATCAAGACGATCTGGCTGCACAAACTGCGCTCGTTTTTGACGGCGTTGGGCGTGGTGTTTGGCGTGGCGTCGGTGGTCGCGATGTTGGCCATCGGGGAGGGGGCGAGTCATGAGGCGCAGGAGCAGATTCGCAAGCTCGGGAGCCAGAACATCATCCTCCAGAGTGTGAAGCCCCCCGACGGGCAGGGTTCCAGCGGGGAATCGCGCAGTCTGATCAGCGAGTACGGCCTGACGACGCGGGATATCGCGCAGATCCGCCAGACGGTCCCGGGAATCAGCGTGGTGGTGCCGAGTCGCTTCATTACGGAAAACATCTGGAATCTTGACCGCAGCATCGACGGGCAGGTGATGGGCGTGCTGCCGATCTATCCAGAGATGCGTAATCGGGAAATCGTCCAAGGGCGCTTCTTTACTGATTTGGAAATGGACGCCCGGCTGCCTGTGTGCGTGATCAATCAGACGGTGGCAGCGAAGCTGTTTCCGCTTTCCTCGCCGACGGGCAAGTCGGTGCGGGTGAAGGGCCTTTACTACAAGGTGATAGGCATCCTGCAGGACGAGGGCCAAATGATCGGCACGGACGGGGGCAATGCGCCAACGAATGCCGAGGCGCAGATCATGATCCCCTTTTCAACGCTGATGGACCAGTATGGTGAGACTTTCTTTCGCTATCGGACAGGCAGCTTTGAGGCGGAAAAGGTCGAGTTTCACGAGGCGGTGCTCCGTGTGGAGGATGTGGCCGAGGTGGAAAGCCGTGCGGAGGCCGTTCGTCACCTGATGAACACCAACCACAAGAAGGACGACTGGCGCATCATCGTGCCTGTTGAGCTGCTGAAGCAGGCGGAGCGCACGAAGCAGATCTTCAGCATCGTGCTCGGCAGCATCGCTGCCATCTCGCTGCTGGTGGGCGGAATCGGCATCATGAACATCATGCTCGCGAGTGTGACGGAGCGGACGCGCGAGATTGGGATTCGCCGCGCGCTCGGAGCCCGGCAGGCGGACATTGTGGTGCAGTTCCTGATCGAGACGGTTCTGCTGGCGGGCGTGGGTGGTGTCCTGGGTGTAGTGCTGGGACTGACGATCCCGATTGCAGTGCAGGAGTTTGCCGGGGTGACGACGGTGATCAAGATGTGGTCTCCGGCGCTGGCATTTTCGATTTCGGTGCTTACGGGGGTCGCGTTCGGCATCTACCCGGCGAGTCGTGCGGCGAAAATGAATCCGGTGGAGGCCCTCCGGCACGAATAAGGGAGTCAAGGCGGTATTTTTTCGCTGCGACGGCGGCGAGAATTTGCACACAGGCCGTGGCTGGTTAAGGACGTGACGCACGTTTTTCCAGCCCGCCATGCCCGTTTCCGATCCCTACGCGTTTCAACTCGCCGGCTTCCAAGAAGAGGATGTCGAAGAGATCCTGGCGGACCTCGACTACCTGCACCGCAACTGCCCTTGGACGCACCGGCGTGACCAGATCGAGCGCATGATCGTAGAGTCACCGGTGATTCTGATGGATTTTCTCAGGAGCATCAAACCCGAGGTGGTGCGCAGTGCGATGATTCCGCGGCGGGTCAAAGAGGTAGTGCTGCGGCCAAAGGTCGCTGTTTGAGAGGTTGCGCCAGCGCCGACTTCCGCCACATTCGACCTCCCCCAATCCCGGCCACTGTGGGTCGGACAGCGTTTTTATTTTCCCATGTTCAACTGGATCATCAAAAAAATCATCGGCACCAAGAATCAGCGCACGGTGCGAAAGCTCACCCCCGTGGTGGCCGAGATCAACCGCATCGAACAGCAGCTTCAGAACGAGTCGGAAGAGGTGCTTCGCGAGCGGACGAAGAAATGGCAGGGACAGTTTCGCGCCTTTCACACGCCTCCCTTTCTTGGCGGGGTCAGCCTTCGCTTGGCCGATGAAGCGGCTGTGGACGCCTGCCTCGAGTCGGTGGAAAAGTATTTCGCGGCGCTGAAACCGCATTTTCCCTCGCTTGAGGACGACTACATCGCCCAAGGGCGCTGGCGTTCGGCGGGCTTTGACGATAAGAAGGAACGTATTGATCGCGCCCGTGAAGCTTGGAATGAGATTCAGCCGGACTTCGAACCGATCGAGCAGAAAATGCTCAACGACATCCTGCCGGAAGCCTACGCGGTGGTGAAAAACGCCGCCCGTCGCATGTGCGGGGGTGAGATGATCGTCTGCGACCAGCCGCTGGCTTGGAACATGATTCACTTCGACGTGCAGCTGGTCGGTGGTATCGCCCTGCATCGTGGGATGATCGCGGAAATGGCGACGGGGGAAGGGAAGATGCTGGTGGGAACCCTGCCGGTCTTTCTCTAATGCCCCCGACGGGACGCGGCGTATGTCATCACCGTGAACGACTACTTGGCCTGACGCGACAGCGGAGGGATGGGCAGCCTGTATAAATTCCCGGTCTCACCGTCGGCTGCATTCAAAACGACCAGCCAAGCCATGTGCGTCGCGAGCAGTATCAATGCGACATCACTTACGGCACGAACAGCGAGTTTGGCTTCGACTACCTGCGCGACAACGGCATGGCCTCAAGCAAGGAGCAGCAGGTGCAGCGCGGCCATTACTTCGCCATCGTGGATGAAGTGACTCCGTCCTCATCGATGAAGCGCGCACGCCTCTGATCATCATGGTCCCGTGGCCGCTGCAGAGAGCAACCACCAGATGAGCGCTACAAGCCGCTGGTGGAGCAAATCCCCGTGCGCCGCCAGAACACGCTGTGCAACCGGTTCGTCAACAGGCAAAAGAGGCCGCCGCCGCAGGCGAGGAGCAGGCCGGCCTCAAGCTTTTCTGCGTATCTGGGGTGTCGAAGAACCGAGCCCTCATGCGCTGTATGGAGGAACTGGAACTCCGCTGCTGGGATGGAGAAGGCTAAGAACCTTTCCCCTATCAGGACACGCAGAAAGTGGAGAGCTGGCTCAAGGAGGAGCTGTATTACCATCGAGGAAAAGAGTCAATGATGCCGACCTCACCGAGATGGGGCGCAACTTCCTCAGCCCTGACGAACCGGAAGCCTTTGTGCTTCCGGACATTGCCACCGTCTATTTCGGAGATCGACGGCGATGCCTCGCTGTCGGAGGAGGCGCGGCAGCGCAAGAAGTCCGAGATGCAGGATCGCCTGTCCCATCAGGGGCAGCGCATTCATCAGATCAGCCAGCTACTCCGAGCCTACTGTCTCTACGAAAAGGACGTCGAGTATGTCGTCGAAGAAAACAAAGCTGTCATCGTCGATGCGCAGACGGCCGCAAGATGCATGGACGCCGCTGGAGCGATGGTTTGCATCAGGCTGTCGAAGCGAAGGAAGGCGTGCAGATTGACGCCGAGACGCAGACGCTTGCCACCATCACGATTCAGAAACTACTTCCGTCAAAAGCTCGGCGGCATGACCGGCACCGCGGAAACAGACGCGCCACTGAATTCCATGACATCTACAATCTCGACGTTCTCACCATTCCGACGAACCGTCCGGTGAAACGTACATCACAACGACAGCACTTACAAAACCCGCCGCGAAGTTCAACGCCGTCATCGAGTTGATCCGTGAACTCAATGCCAAAGGACAGCCGGTGCTCGTCGGCACCGCCAGTCGAGGCTTCGGAAATGGTCTCACGTATGCTCAAGTTGCAGAAGATCACGCACAACGTGCTCAACGCGGCAGCACATCGTCAGGAGGCTGAGATCGTCGCCCGCGCCGGTCATCGCGCTGCCGTGACCATCTCCACCAACATGGCTGGTCGTGGTGATGGATATCAAACTCGGCGGCGCGGCGTTGCCGAACTCGGCGGCCTGTTCGTGCTTGCTACCGAGCGCCGTCATGAAACCGCCGCGTGGACCGCCAGTTGCGCGGTCAGCCTGACAGGGCGATCCGGGCGAGAGCAAGTTCTTCCGGGTTTCGAAGACGACCTCATGCGCAACTTCGGTGCCGCTGAGCGCATGACGAAGATGATGGAGCGCCGGTATGAAGAGGGCGAGGAACTTCAGCACCCCCCGCTCAATCGCAGCGTGGAGACCGCGCAGATATGTGGAGCAGCAACTATTGTTCATGCAAGCGCGCTTGAATACGATGACGTGATGAACCAGCAGCGCGAAGTCGTCTATGAATGGCGCAACGACGTGCTCAACAGCAATGACACGCATTCTCATCAACGAGGCGGTGGAGAAGGGTGTGGCCGAACGTCTCAGCGTCTTTGTGCCGAAGGAGCGTGTCGAAGAAGAGCCCGACTACGAGAACCTCGCTGCAATGGGTGAACAGACCACTTTCCCCATTGGGCTGCGCCTTTGACGACGAGTTCAAGGGGCTTGATTTCGACGCGAAAGCCGAGTTCCTGAAGGACAAGATCCTCCAAGCCTATGCCGTGAAGGTGGGCAACGCCAACCCAACCGCCTTGCAGGAGATCGAAAAATGATCCTGCTCAACGCCATCGACCGTCTGTGGCAGGAGCACCTCTCTATGCGCTCGATGCCTTGAAGGAAGGCGTCAGCCTGCGCACTTACGGCCAAAAGGATCCGCTCATCGAATTCAAGCAGGAGCCTCTCGATCTCTTCTCGTGGAACTGATGAACAACAATTTGTGAGGTCCTTGGCAACCTCTTCCGCAGCACGCACAGCTCGCCGCCTTTGAGCAGTTCCCTTCCTCGCCCAGATGGCGCAGAAGGGTGGTGGGACTGGCATCACAGCGTGGCGAGACGGAGGAAGAGGAAACCGCCGCACCTGATCCCGCCAAGTCGGGGCCGCGTCTCATCATTCCCAGTGCCGGCAGCAAGCCTAAAGTCGACCACGGCAAAGTGGGACGCAACGACCCGTGCCCCTGCGGCAGCGGGAAGAAGTTCAAGCAGTGCTGCGGTCGAACCGCGTAAAAGAACGGGGCACGTCTCGGACGAGTGCTACTGCATGTAGAAAAATTCGTTAGAGTTCAGCAGGGCGTGGCAGAGGTCTGCGAGGGCTTCGCGCGACGGATCGGGCGCTCCGCCTGCCTTGGTTACCGAAGCGCTTGATTCCCATGTCCATCGGCTTGGCGCGGGGGCTTTGATCATCGCCGCCGCGTGGTCGGCGCTGACGTCGACGATGCAGGTGGGATCACTGTTGGCCGTCCAGGTCATGAGTTTGCCGGGGGCGAGTTGACCGGCGCGAAGCGCCACACGCACAATGCTGCCGTCCCAAGTGCTGCGCTTGTCCGTATCGCGTCCGCCGACATACAAGGCGCTCTCCTTGTCGATGTATCCGCCGACGATTTGATGAGCAACTGTGACTGTGTGCATCTCGGCGGACGGATCGCTCAAATCACGGGCGTAGAAGGTGACTGTGCCGCCGAATTTCTGATCGGGTGCGGGCCGGGTGTCGAGGCTCACAGCGATGTAGTAAGGCTTGCCGGTGGGAATGCGAATGTCGGAGGCCACGACCTCATAGGTCGGACTGCCCTGAAAATCGAAGCCGTTGAGCTGCACGATGAGGTTGTTCGGCTTGTAGGCGGATTTCGTGCTCGTGACCCCCAGCGACCAACCGGGTGTCGTTTTGTCGTTGTTCCAACGCGAGACGATGGTTCGTACACTCGCGTCCGGATAGAGAGAATCGAGCTTTACCACCGCTTCGATGGCGAATTCGTCTTCCTCGATCTTGCCATCGAGATTCACGCGCAGTTTTTCGTTCGGCGTGCCGGGTTTGATGACGAAGGTCTTGGTCGTGCGTGCGGCGGGATGGGGGCCAAAGTGCTTTTGTGCGTCAGCGATTGGTGAGACGACGGGCGGTTTCGGCGGTGCTTCGCGCTGAAGCATGGCTCGTTGAAGCTTGAGGAATTCGACTGCGGCGGCGGTTTCCTTCCCTGTGGGTTTGCGTGAAAAGGCCAGTTCGTAGGCCTTGGTCACACGCTGCTCGTCTCCTCCGGTGTTTTCCTTGATGAGGCGGGCCGCCATGGCGCGTGCGCGATCCAACGGCCAGTCGCCATTGATCATGAGCAGGCTTTGCGTGGCGGTGGTCGTGCTGAGGCGCTCGGGCGTGCTTTGGAATCCGTTCGGGGCGTCCAGGCTGGTGAGGAAGGCGTCCGGCGTGTTGCGCATTTTACGCAGGTAGAGGCTGCGGCGCGGCTTGTTCTTGTCCACGCCTTCGCCGCCCATGGTCAGGTCGAGTTCTCCACTGGCGGCGAGCATGGAATCACGCGCCTGCTCCGCATCGAGGCGGCGCGGCGAATAGCGCCAGAGCAGACGGTTCTCCGGATCTTTGAGAAGCGCATCCTTGTTGCTGGCGGTGCCTTGCTGGTAGGCTGCACTGGTCATGATGAGGCGGTGCAGCGTTTTCAACTTCCAGCCGCTCTTGATGAATTCGCTCGTGAGCCAGTCGAGCAACTCGGGATGCGATGGTTTGTCGCCCAGTCGGCCGAAGTCGCTCGTGGTTGAACTGATGCCCTTGCCGAAATGATATTGCCACACGCGGTTAACGATCACGCGGGCGGTAAGCGGATTCTGCGGGCTGGCCAGCCAGTCGGCCAACACGGTGCGGCGGCCGCTGGTCGGTGCATTTGGTTTTGGTGCCGGAATCTTGGCATCCGCCGGATCGAGGATCGTCAGGAAGCCGGGGGCGGCACTGACTTCTCCGGACTTGCGTGTCACAAACTTGGTCGTTGGAGAGGCGGGGCCGGTTTCACCGACCGCCAGGGTGGGGAGGAGCGGTTTGGGTTTCAGCTTGGCAAACTCGTCCAGCTTCGCCTTGGCTTCGCGATACTGTGTGGCTTCCGGTTCCTTGAGCTTGTCGGCCTTGTAGCGCTCACGCTCATAATAGACCTGGCGCCCGGCGAGTTGGACGATTTGCTCCTCATAGGGTGTGCGTTCTTCGCGCGACTTCGCGAACATGGCCTGGATTTCCACGGGGAACTTGGTCACGGCGTTCTTCTGTGCCCCGGCGATTTTGGGTTCAACGATGGCGTCGATGATCTTTCGTGGTTCCTTCGTCGCCTCTTCCCAAATGGCGAGTTTGGCATTGTATTCGTCGATTTGAGCCTGCGTGGCATAGGGCTTGTCCTCGGGCCAGGTGATGTTGGAAAGAAAGGCCTGCAGGCGGTAATAGTCTTTCTGCAAGATTGGATCGAACTTGTGGTCGTGACACTGGGCGCACTGCACGCTCATGCCCATGAATACGTCGGCGGTGACGTCGGTCACTTCGTTCATGATGAGCTTCCACTGGCCTTCGGAGTCGCGCTGATTGTACTCGTAAATCGTGTGACGAAGGAAGCCGGTGGCGGTGAGCAGGTCGAGATCTTCGGCGGATTCGGGCACGGTCTTTCCCTTTGCGTAGAGCATCTCATCCCCGGCGATTTGTTCGCGCATGAACTGGTCGTAGGGTTTGTCATCGTTGAGTGATCGGACCACATAGTCGCGATACGGCCAAACATTTGGGCGATAGGCGTCAAGACGGTAGCCCTGGCTCTCGGCATAGCGGACGACATCGAGCCAGTGCTGCGCCCAGCGCTCGCCGTAGCGTGGGGAATCGAGCAGTCGGTCGATGAGTTTGGCGTAGGCTTCTTTGGAGGCGTACGCCTCGTGGACAAAGGCGTCGACTTCTTCCTGCGTCGGCGGAAGACCGGTGAGGTCGAAGGTGGCCCGGCGTATGAATGCGCCGGGATCGATTGCGGGGGAGGGCTTGAGGCCGTTTTCGAACAGCTTTGCCTGAATGAAGGCATCGATGGGGGATTCCGCTTTCGATTGTGGCACCGGCGGAGATTTGACCGGTTGGAAAGCCCACCACTTCCTGTCTTCCTCCGTGATCTGGCCTGGCTGGCGGGCCGGTTTTGCTGTGGCGACTTCTGATTCGGGCCACGGCGCGCCGAGCGCGATCCACTTCCTCAAAATCTCAATCTGCTTTGCGGACAGTTGGCCGTCAGGCGGCATCTCCATGTCCGGGTCCTCATAGTTGACGAGCTTGATCAGCAAAGAGGCATCCGGTTGGTGCGGCACGATGGCCGCTCCGCTTTCGCCGCCCTGCAGGATGTAGGGCAGGTTGTCGAGTCGCAAACCGCCCTTCTTCTTTTCAGCGCCGTGACACTCCTGGCAGGCCTCGGCCAGCAATGGTCGAACTTCCTTCTCGAAAAACTTCAGCGACTCCGCATTCGGGGCGGCAAGCGCGGTGCTGGCAGTGAGGAAGAATAGTGCGCGTTTCATGGTCTTGAACACTTGGAAGGCCGCTGAAGAAGTGAATTGGACAGTTTTTGTGTCCAAAGTGCTCGTGCAGGGGCCTGTTGAGTACGACTGCCTTCTCGACGATGTTTCCTCGCCATGTCTGACAACGACCGCACTCACGAATTTCTTGAACTGCTCACGCGTCACGACCGTGCGCTGGGGGTGTATGTTTACAGCATGGTGCCTCATGCGCATGACGCGGACGACATCCTGCAACAGACGAAGATGATCCTGTGGCGCTGCTTTGATCAGTTTGAGACGGGGACCAATTTTCTGGCCTGGGCGCGGAAGACGGCCTTTCATCAAGTGCTGACGCACCGTCGTCAGAAAAAGCGCGATGCGACGCCGCTGAGCGATGAAATACTCGAACTACTGCACGATGAAGTCTCCAAACTCAGCGGGGACGGTGACCGGCGTGGCGACGCCCTGCGTGCATGCGTGGCCAAGCTGCCCGCCGCGCATCGGCAGCTGATCACGCTGCGCTACTTCGAGGACCTCGAGATCGACGGCGTGGCGGAACGCATTCGCAGCACGGTCGGGGCGGTGTATCGGGCTTTGAGCCGTATTCGAATGAATTTGATGACCTGTGTGGAGAAGGAACTGAAAATGGAAGGAGCCGAAGCATGAAGCCTGCCGATCAATTTCGATTGCTGGAACTGTCTGAACGTTATGCGGATGAAAAACTCGGCGCTGAGGAGACTGCCGCGCTTGAAGCCGAGTTGAGGGAGAGTGCCGAAGCGCGGGCCTTCTTCGCCAAAGCGCTGCATCAGCGCGCGGAACTGACCTTTGACGATTCATGCCATGCGCAGCCAGAGGCGAAGGCGACACCTGTCGCAAGGGCAGTTTGGTGGCGTTACGCCATCACAGCGGCTGCAGCCGCGTGCATCACCTTTGGCTTTGCCTGGTTGCAGAACAGCCGGGACGGCACGGTAGCGACTCTGATCCGTGCCCGGCAGTGCCAGTGGGCCGGCAGCAGCCTGCCGACGGTGGAAGGCGCGCGTTTGAAGCCGGGCATGCTCGACCTGATCGAAGGCTTGGCCGTGCTGCGTTTCGACAGCGGCGCCGAACTGGTGCTCGAAGCGCCAGCAACAGTGGAGGTGCTCGACGGTATGAATTGCAAACTGCGGCGTGGCACGCTCGTCGCGGAAGTGCCCCCACAGG
>JAWLBG010000051.1:0-35648 GCA_041395065.1 Prosthecobacter sp.
TGGGCAACGCGATGCTCTCGACCATCGAGGTGCGGCGCAAAGACTTTGCCGAATTCGCATCAGCCACCAACCAGCCTCCCGTGGAAGGGCGCGTGCTCGATGCCGGCCCCGATCTTCCCGTCACCATGGTCAACCGCTCGGAAGCCGAGCAATTCTGCCGCTGGCTGACGGATCGCGAACGTGCCAAGGGCCTGCTGGAACCGGATCAAGAGTACCGCCTGCCCACCGACGACGAATGGAGCATGGCCGCCTACCTTTCGCGCGAAGTCGGCAAAACGCCAGCCGACCGCAGCCTCAAGATCGAAGGCATTTATCCCTGGGGATTCATCTGGCCGCCTCCCGCAAAGTCCGGCAATTTCCTCGACAAAAGTTCCGGTAAACCTGGCAAAGAAATCATACCCGGTTACAACGACGGCGCCGCGGGACTCAGTGCGGTCGGAGCCTACCGTTCCGACGGACGCGGCATTTTCGATCTTTCCGGAAACGTCTGGGAGTGGGTTTCCGACCCGTGGCAGGACATGCCCGGCCAGGGCGTCTTGCGCGGCGGCTCCTACACCACAGCAGAGCGGCAGGAACTGCTCGCCTCGTTCCGCAGGCAGTCGAACGCCGATGACCGCCACCCTGACGCGGGCTTCCGCCTGCTGCTCTGGAACATTGGTCAGCCGGCAAGGGAAGCGGAGAACTAAGGCCGTCAGTTTGCAGGAATAAGCAATCTGCACCGTGCATCGAACGTTACAAACCGTGTATCCAACGCCATGAAAACTCGCCTCGCCATTTTAGCCCTCCTTCCTCTGTCATTTCTCATCGCCAACGCCGAGGACAAGCCTAAACCCAACTCCAAAAATATGCCCAAGCCCGAAGTCGTGAAGACCGACGAAGAGTGGAAAAAGCTCCTCACCCTCGAACAGTATGAGGTCACACGCGGACGCGGCACCGAGCGGCCCTTCGGCCAGATCTACGAGGAATTCGAAAAGCAGGGGGAAGGCACCTATTACTGTGTTTGCTGCGGGGCCGAACTTTTCACCTCGAAGGAGAAATTCCACTCCGGCTGTGGTTGGCCCTCCTTTTATGACTCCTCAAAGGCCAAAGGCGTGCTGGAAAAGCCGGACAACAGCCACGGCATGATGCGCGTTGAGACCGTCTGCAAGCGCTGCGACGCTCACCTCGGCCACGTCTTCGACGGCGAGTCTGTCAGCGCCAACACGCCGACCAACCGCCGCTTCTGCATCAACGGCATCGCTTTAAAGTTTGTTCCCGTTGGTGGCAAAGCGCCCAAACTCCTTGAAGTGGACTCTGCCGAAGTGAAGGCCAAGAAGGAGGCAGTCGCCAAGGAAGGCGGCGCAGAATCGAAGGAGTAATCAGCAGACGGAGGAATTACTCCCGTCCCTTGAGTCACATCTTCCCCGTCTTCACGAAGTCGATGATCTTTCGGTCATCGTTTTCCGCCGCCCAAGTGACACGCAGAAAGTCTGCAGGATGAAGCCGGTGTTGCTCGAAGAACGCACGGTCCCCGCCGCATCCGAACATGGTGTCCGGATCCATTTCCCCCTTCAGCTTCGCCCGCGCTTTCACGATCAGGCGCGGCAGCCAGGGGATGCCGTCCACGGCGGCGGGTTTCGGAGGCAGATCTCCCGGCGGCACGATCTTACCGGAGCGTTGGCCGTTTTGAATCACGCGGAAATAGTCCCGCCGCACCGCCGCGACTAGAAGACTCGTTTCCAGCGTCGGTCCCTCCGCTCCATATCGGCAGTGGTCATCGACAAAGTCGTAAAACTCCTGCGTCGTGTAGCCGATCGAGTCGAGGAACGCCTTGTCAGCGTCGGCGAACCATTTATCACCTCGCGAGTCACCTGCGCGATGCAGCTTAAGCAGCGCCGAAAAAGTTCGCAAAAAGGTCGTGTCCCAAGTCTGGTCGTTCATGAGTGAGTCGTTGGTTGGAGTCATCACGTTGCCTTTGCCCAGCGCTTGATCGAGATCGGCGAGGATGTCGTCAATGTGCTCAATCCCGATGCTCAACCGCACCAAATCTGGAGGATGAAGCTGCCCGCCGCCTGCGCTTCCTCGCTGAGCTGGCTGTGCGTCGTGCTGGCCGGGTGAATCGCCAGCGTCTTGGCGTCTCCCACGTTCGCGAGATGCGAGATGAGCTTCAGGTTGTCGATGAACTTCTGTCCGGCCTCGCGCCCCCCCTTGATGCCAAACACGACCATGCTGCCGCCCTTGCCGCGCAGGTACTTCTTGTTCGCCGCATACTGCGGATCGTCCTCCAGTCCGGGAAACCGGACCCAGGTGACACCGGGATGCGACTTGAGGTGCTTCGCCACAGCCAGCGCATTCTCGCAGTGGCGCTCCATGCGCAGCGGCAGGGTCTCGATGCCCTGCAGCAGGAACCATGAATTGTCCGGGGCAATGCACGCGCCGAGGTTCCGCAGCGGCACCGTGCGCATGCGCAGAATGTAGGCCAGCGGCAGCAGCGGGGCTGGCAGGTCGATGCCCCAGCGCAGGCCGTGATAGCTATTGTCCGGATTGGTGAAGAGCGGATGCCTCCCTCCCGCCCAGTTAAACTTGCCGCTGTCGATCACAATTCCACCAATGCCGGCTCCATGACCGCCGAACCACTTCGTGAGCGAATGAACCACGATGTCCGCGCCATGCTCCAGCGGCTTCGTCAAATAAGGCGTGCTGAAGGTGCTGTCCGCGATCAGTGGCAGCCCATTGTCATGGGCGACTTTTGCGATGGCTTCCAGATCGGCGACCTCCAGCGCCGGGTTCGACACCGTCTCGCAGAACAGGGCGCGCGTCTTGTCGTCGATCGCCTTGCGAAAGTTCTCAGGATCGTTGCTGTCCACCAGCTTCACCGTGATACCCAGCGCGGGAAGGATGTCGTTGAACTGCGTATAGGTGCCGCCGTAGAGGTTGCGGGCAGAGACGATGTTGTCCCCTGCCTGCGCCAGATTGATGATCGAGTAAAACACCGCGCTCGTGCCGCTGGCAAGCCCCAAACCGGCCATCTCATGAGCGCCTTCCAGCAGAGCGACGCGCTTTTCCAGCACGTCCGTCGTAGGGTTCATCAGGCGCGTGTAGATGTTTCCCAGTTCCTTCAAGGCAAACAGGTTCGCCGCGTGCTCCGTGTTTTTGAAGACATAGCTGGCGGTGCGGTAAACGGGCACGGCGCGTGAACCGGTGGCGGAATCGGGGGCCTGGCCGCCGTGGAGGCAGAGAGTTTCGAGCTTCATGATCAATTAATGGTTGGGTTGGAAAACGGGCCCTGAAGCTAACGAGCCGTGGCAAAGGCGTCAATTTTTCATCCGCAACCAATTCATTCCCGAATGGTTTACATCGCCCATCACCTTCGCTAGCATGACGCTCACACTTCCCGCCTACCTCATGCCCGAACCGGAAAGGACTGTTCCCAGCCAACACCCGACGTCCGTCGCCGACGAGGGGGTGGATGAATCGTCCGATCAGGAAAACGTCCGCCTCATGCTGCGCGTGAAAGAGGGGGATGTGAAGGCCTTTGAAAGGCTCGTCGAACTGCATCAAAACGCCATCGTTGGCACCTGCGCCCGCATGCTGAACAACGTCGACGACGCACACGACATCGCGCAGATGGTCTTCATCCGCGTCTGGCGCAGTGCCCCGCGCTACGAGCCCACCGCCAAGTTCACCACCTGGCTCTACACCATCACCCGCAACCTTGTTTTCAACGAAACCCGCCGCCGCTCCCGCCGCAAGGAGGTCACGATCGAGCAGGAAAACGAGGACGATGCACCGAAGCATTTCGCCGACCACAGCGTGCCGGGAGCGGATGAAAACCTGTCCAAGTCCGAGTTTCACGATGCGCTCGACAAGGCCATCGAAGCGCTGCCTGAGAAACAGCGCATGGCCGTCATCCTCCGCGGCAAGCAGGATCTGCCATATGAGGAGATCTGTACTATCCTCAAAATGTCACTTCCCGCCGTCAAGAGTCTGCTCTTCCGCGCCCGGAACGAACTCAGAAAACATCTCGCCTCCCATCTCGGCGAAGATGCCTCCTGAGACCTCTTTCACCAACCGCCGCCGAGCGCCTTGATAAGCATGACAGCGGTCAGGAAACGCTCTCCTCGAATGCGCGTGGATTCCTGCTCTGCGCGCAAAAGCGTGCGCTGGCTGTCGAGCACCTCATAGTAAGCCACGAGACCGGAATCGTAGCGTTTCTGCGACAGTTCGAGCGCCTGACGTGCTGCGGCCACGGTGGCGTCCTGTGCGGCGGCCTGGCGCTTCAAGATGGCTAGACCACTGAGCGCGTCCTCCGTGTCACGCACGGCACCGAGTACAGTTTGTTTGTAGCTCGCAGCCCCCTGATCGTAACGGGCTTTCGTGGCCTCGATGTTCGCGCGCACGCCGCCACCTTGCAGCAGCGGCCATTCGACGCTGCTGGGCCCAAGTCCCCACACGCGACTCTGCGCATCGGCGAGCTTCCAAAAATAACTCGTCTGCGTGCCGCCGTTGAGGCCGATGCTGAGCGTGGGAAAGAGCGCCGCCTTCGCCACGCCGATTTCAGCATTCAGAGCGGCCATCCGGCGTTCGGCGGCCGCGATGTCGGGACGACGCTCAAGCAGGTCGCTTGGCAGGCTGGCGGGAACAGCAGGCGGAGTGCCGCTAATCTCAATCATCGGCAGGCTGAACTGCGAGGGCGTGGTGCCCAGCAGCAGCGCGATGGCGTGCTCGAGTTCCGTGCGGCGTTTCTCCAGGCCGATAGCCTCCGCATCGGTGGCGGAGAGGTCGGTCTCTGCCTGGGCGACATCAATTTGAGCGATGTCACCCTGCTCAAAGCGGGTGCGCGTGAGATCGACCGTGCGTTTTCTCAGCGCGACGGTGCGGCGTAACAGCGCAATCTGCGCATCCTGCGCCCGCAACGCGAAGTAGTTCATGGCGAGTTCGCTTTGCAGTCCGAGAAGAGCGGTTTGATAGTCCGCCTCCTGCGCCCCGGCACGCGCAGCACCGGCGAGGCCCTGATTGCGGAGCTTTCCCCAGAAGTCGAGCTCGTAGCTGAAATCGAGCGCGGCCCCGAGCACGTTGCGCGTGCGACCTCCGGCAAACTGGAACTGCATGTTGCCGGAGCCCCTGCTGCGGGCGGCAGAACCGTTCAGCGTGAGAAATGGGAACAGGTTCGCGCGGTCGGCGCGCGCGAGCGCCTGCGCCTCAGTGACGCGATGCAGCGCGAGCTGCAGAGTGGGGCTGCCTGCCTCGGCCTGCTTCATGAGGCTGTTTAGACGCGAATCGTTGAACAAGCTCCACCAGTTGCCGCGCTTCACGTCGTCACGCGGGCGCGCCGTGCGCCAGGGGCCATCGGTTTTGAATTCCGTCGGGAGGTCCGGCTTCGGCACGAGAAACTTGGGCGCGAGATTGCAGGCCGGCAGCAAAACCAGAAGGGAGAGGAGGGCTGTGCGTTGATTCATCTGACTACTCGCTTTGAAGTTCGCGTTCGAGCTTGCGGCTCACGTCGCCGATGGAGCCGGTATTCCTGGAAATCAAGGAGTACACCATCGGCACCAGGAACAAGGTCACCACGGTAGCGAGCGAAACGCCGAAGACAATGACCACACCGACGACCATGCGCGTTTCCGCACCCGCGCCGAAACTGTACATGAGCGGCAATGCTCCCATGACGGTGGAGAGCGCGGTCATGATGATGGGGCGGAGGCGCTGCTCGCAGGCGGTGAGGACGGCTTCGCGGAATTCCATGCCCTCATCACGAAGCTGGTTGATGAATTCGACGATCAGGATGCCGTTCTTCGCCGCGAGACCAATGAGCATGATGAGTCCGATCTGGCTGTAGATGCTCTGGCTCAATCCCATGACCTGCAGACCGAGAAGTGCACCCGCGATGGCCACAGGCACGCTGAGCATGACTGTGAATGGATGAATGAAGCTCTCAAACTGGGCGGCAAGCACCAGGAATGCCACGAGCATCGCCAGACCAAAAACGAGCGCCATGCTGCTGGAGCTTTCCTTGAGCTTCAGCGCGTTGCCCTTGTAACCAATGATGGCCGTAGACGGCAGATGATCGCGGATGAGACCCTCCATGTATTCGAGAGCCTCGCTGAGGCTGTAACCGACGGCGAGTTCGGCATCGAAGGTGATTGAGCGCAGGCGGTTGTAGCGATTCAGCGTCCCACTGTCCGCGAATTCGTTGAAGGTGACCAGATTCGCGAGTGGGATAAGTTCCCCGCTGCGCTCGCTGCGGACGAAAATGTTGTTCAGGTCTGTGGGACTGCGCTTGTCGGCGTAGCCGCCTTCGACGAGCACGTCGTACTCCTCCCCTTCATGGATGAAGGTCGTGACACGGCGGTTGCCAAGCAATGTTTCCAATGTGCGTCCAATATTGGCGCTGCTCACGCCGAGATCGGCTGCACGAGCCTGGTTGATGCTCACGCCGAGCTGCGGCTTCGTCTCGCGGTAGTCGCAGTCGAGCCCGATTAGATTGGGATTCTCGCGCGCCTTATCGAGAATGATGTCCCTCCATTCGGCGAGTTCTTCAAAGGTGGGACCGCCAACGACAACCTCCATCGCCTTGTTCAAGCCGCGCGCCAGTCCCTGCCGCATGATGACGACCGTCTTGACGCCGGTGACATCGGCCACGCGGCCACGCACCTCGTTCATGATTTCGAAACCGTTTCGCCGTTGCCCGAACGGCCCCATTGTGACGACGCCGATGCCTTCGTTGAAATCTGACGGCGTGCCGAAAGATCGCGGAGCACGCACCAGAACGCGCGTGGCCTCGCGCGTTTCATCGATGAGATACATCATGCGATCCTCCAGCTTCCCGATCATATCGACCGTGTAGTTGTAGGTCGAACCGGGCGGCCCGGTGGCGGTGATAAAGAAGGAGCCGCGGTCCTCGCGCGGCGTGAACTCTTCCGGAATCGTCTTCATCAGGAAGAAACACAGCACCGCCAAACCGAGCACGACCGGAATCGTCGTTGCCGGAAAGTGCAGCGCCACGTCGAGCACGCGCCGGTAACCGCGCTGCACCCAGTCAAAAAACCGCGCCAAGAGCCGGGCAACCAGGCCGTCCCCTTCCCTGCTGCGCATGATTTTTGACGCCAGCATGGGCGACAAGGAGAGCGCCACAAATCCGGAAAAGACGACTGCGACCGCCAAGGTGACGGAGAACTCCGAGAACAGGCGACCCGCATCCCCCGGCATGAACGTGATCGGCAAGAAAACTGCCAGCAACACGAGGGTGGTCGCAACGACTGCAAATCCGACCTGACGCGTGCCTAGATAGGCCGCGACCAGCGGCTTTTCCCCCGTCTCAATGCGCCGATGAATGTTTTCCAGCACCACGATGGCGTCATCGACCACAAGTCCAATGGCCAACACGAGCGCGAGCATCGTGAGCGTGTTCACCGTGTAGCCCAGCGCGTCCAGCGCCATGAAAGTCGCCAAAACAGACACCGGCACCGCCACTGTCGGCACCAACACGGCGCGGAAGCTTCCAAGGAAGACGAAGATGATCACCACCACGAGAATGATCGCGATGACAAGCGCCCGATACACTTCATGGAGCGACTCTTCGACGAAAACGCTCATGTCGTAGCTGTTCTCGAGCTTCATGCCATCCGGCAGCGACTCGCGCACCCGATCCGCCTCCTCGCGCACGGCCTTTGCCACATCCAGTGTGTTCGCTCGCGACTGCCGCACGATGCCCAGCGAAATCATCGGCACGCGGTTGCCGCGAAAGGTCACGCGCGGCTCCGAGGAGCCCAACTCCACACGCGCCACCTCGCCCAACCGGACCTGGTAGCCGCTTTCACCACGCGCGATGACGAGGCGCTCGAAGTCCTGCGGCGTGCGGTACTCGCGGTTGATGCGCACCGTGAACTGCCGGTCTAGCGACTGTACTGCCCCTGCGGGAGGATCGACGTTTTCGCGCCGCAGCGCGTCCTCCACATCGTTGACCGTGAGTTGCCGTGCTGCCAGCGCTTCGCGGTCCAGCCAGATGCGCAGTGCGTAGCGATTTCCGCCGCTCACGCGGACACGCGCCACCCCCGCCAGACGGGAGAAGCGGTCCATCAGGTAGCGTTCAGCGTAGTCGGTCAGTTCCAGCTTGGTATGATGATCGCTGGTGAGATTGAGATACATGAGGATCTCAGAGCTCAATTCCGTCTTGCCGACATTCGGCGCCTCAACCTCTTCGGGGAAATCTGAAACCACGGGCCCTATCGCCTCGCGGATGTCGCTTGCCGCTGCGTCGAGGTCCCTGCCAAGGACGAATTCCACGGTGATCTCCGATTTGCCGTCCGTGCTCACGGAGGAAATGTTTTTGATCGACTCCACCATGCTGACACGGTCCTCCAACCGCTGCGTGATGCGCCGCTCCACTACGGCCGCTGAAGCGCCGCGGTAGTAGGTCTCTATGCTGACGATGGGAGGTTCGATATCCGGGTACTCACGCACCTGCAGGCGCGTGTAGCTCACCACGCCAAATGCGATGAGCAGCAGGTTCATCACCGTGGCCAGCACGGGGCGGCGGACGCTGGTGTCGGAAAGCCACATGCGCCGCTACCTGTCCTCCTCCGGGTTGAACGCAGGCGACGGCTCCTTGAAATCGGCGCTCACTTTCACCGCCGCTCCGTCGAGCAATCCCACTAGGCCATCTGTGATGATCATCTGGCCTTCCTTGAGCCCCTTCAGAATCTCCACGTAGCCCGGTTTGCGCCTGCCAATCTCGACCTCGACCCGCTTCGCTTTTTCACCCGCCAAAGTGAAGACATACTTCTTTTGCCCGATCGGCACCAGCGCACGCTCCGGAATGGAAAGCGAGACATTGGGATCTAGCGAGAGCTTCACGGTGACCAGCATGCCCGGTTTCAGCAGCAAATCGGGATTCGGCACCTCGGCGCGGGCCGCCACGGACCGCGTTACAGGGTCGATCCGCGTGTCCATCTGCGCCAGCGTGCCGGCAAACTCCTTGCTGCCGTGCGTTGCCGCCATCGCCAGTATCTTCGTAAAGCCCGGCTTCACACTGCCCAGGCTGGTTTCCGGAACGGAAAAATCCACCTTCACCACATCGATCTTGTCCAGAGCAGTGATGACCGTGCCCGGAGACACCAATGCGCCCACGCTGATTCTTCGCAGGCCCAACCAGCCGTCGAAAGGCGCCGAAATCCGGCGGTCGGCCAGCTTCGCCTGCGCCTCGATGATTTTCTGTTTTGCAATGTCGGCCAGTGTCTGCCGCTCCTGCAGCCGGGCCTCGGGCGCGGCGCCGCTCTCCACCAATTTTCCGAGTCGCTCGACCTCGCGCTCCTCCTCTGCCAGCGTGGCTTTCGCAGAGGCCAGCATGGCCTGTTCCTCGGCATCGCTGAGCGTGGCCAACAACGTTCCCTGCTTCACGAAATCGCCGTCGTCGAAAAACAAACCTGTCACCGCTTCTGTGACGTTTGGGCTGATGTCGATGGACTCAAAAGCTCGCACGGTGCCGATGGCCGTCAGGTCCAGGGCATAGTCATCGCGGCCCACCTTCGTCACCTCCACCTGCATGACTCCCTTTTTCCCGGGACCGCCAGCCGCTGCGGTTGCAGTCTGACTTCTCATCCAAAACCACCATCCACCCGCCGCCACGATGGCGGTGATAATAACGAAAACACTAAGGCGTAAAATGGCACTCGGCCGGGACTCAGACATGGGGGATCAGAACAAACGCATCTGGCTCCATTCACTAGCAGTAAAGACAACCTCAATGAGATTTTTATCTGCGCCGGAACATGCGATGTCTCATCGATATCCCACTAGTTCAACCGACGAAGCCGCAGACCAGTCGCTTCAAACTTGTAACCTGCCGCAACAACCTCCTAGCCCGGCAATGGTGGTGGCATGCCACTGAGCTTCGGGCTCAGCGGCACCGGCTCCCCACCGCGCGCGAGGTAAAGCTCGTAGAGCTGCCGGTCCATGTGGTAGCTGCTGAACATGACGAGGCCGACGGCAGCATACATGCCTACGCATAAGGCGATCGCGCCCAGAAAGACGAGGAGCATGCCTGCGACCATCAAAAACAAAGTGGCTAGGATTTGCTCTTTCCAAGTCAACGCGATGAAACGCTTCATGAAACGAAAGTCAAATGCAGCTCCGAAGTCCTGCGTGATGACGGACCGGAGCATCATGGGTTTGATCACCAAAACCATCAGCGTCATGACAATCATGTAGCCGGTGAAGGTCACAACCAGCATCGCGGCGACCGCCAGACCCGCAGGCTCTGCATGCTGGCCGCCCTCACCGGAGCTTCCTGATATGAGGGCACCCATAATGAGCATGGGGACCGCCATCACCACCCACATCAAGGGAATAAAGACAAGGCTGGCGACCAACTGCACCAGGAACGGCCAGACTCCTCGCTCCAGATATTTGCCAAAATTGTTAAAGTTGAACTCGGGAAAAGTGGCCATTTCCCAAGGGTTGCTGCGGCCATACAGACCGCCGATGCTCCAACCCATCACGGCGAGCGGTCCTGCGATCGGGATCAACATGCACACGCCGACGAGCAGGAGGTTCGGCAGCCACTTGGGGTTTTTGAAAAAATCGTCAACAGAAGCGATGTAGCGCATCTGCCAACTTGGCCACAAACTCAGTGTGCAAGTCAAGACCGCAGTCAGTCAAAGCCATGGGCGGCATGGATGGCGGACACCCTGCCCTCCGCACCGAAACGAGAACTCAACCAAGTTCGCTGACAGGACGCGGCGTGAGGTCGGCGACACCTTTCGGAAACATGCGGCCTCGGGCGGTGAGGATCTCCGGCTCGTCAGGGGTGACGAGAACGACATGCTCGTAGTGAGCACTGGGCTTGCGGTCCTGCGTGATGACGGTCCACTTGTCGGCGAGAATGCGGGTCTTGCCTGTTCCCATGTTGATCATGGGTTCAATGGCTAGCGTCATGCCCGCCTTGAGACGGGGCCGGTCGCCTTTTTTGCCGTAGTTGGGGACCTGCGGCTCTTCATGAAGCTTGCGACCGACACCGTGACCGACGAATTCGCGAACGACACTGTAACCATACTTGGTGACGTGATTCTCGACGCTGTGGCACAGGTCGCCGAGCATCCAGCCGTCGCGGGCAAAGTTCGCGGCGATGAGCAGGGACTCCTCGGTGGCGGCGAGCAGATGGAGAGTCTCCTTGGCGACGTTGCCGACGGGGACGGTGAGCGCATTGTCGCCGACCCAACCGTCAAAGTACACTCCGACGTCGATTTTGACCACGTCACCGTCCTGTATGATGCGCGGCCCGCCAATGCCGTGAACAACCTCCTCATTGACGGAGATGCAAATGTGGCCGGGGAACTGGCGGTAGTTCAAAAAAGCGCTGGTGGCACCGCGCGCCTTCATTTCGGCGGCGGCAAAGCGGTCGATCTCCGCTGTAGTAACGCCGATCTGCACTTCAGCAGCGGTTTTCAAAAGGACATCACGCGCAACCTGACAGGCCTTGCGGATGGACTGCTGCTGCGCCCCGTGACGGGTGGGAATGCTGCCAAGTTTCATGAGGGCCACAAATCGCGCGGGCAGGCTCACTGAGCAGACAGCTTGTACACGACGCCCACAAGCACGATGACGGCGAGCCCAACCCAGATCCACACGAGGGTGGTGGCATCCATGGTGCGGGCACCCTGCTGGATGCGGTCCACACGACCGCGAATGCGGCCCTTCTTGAGAAAGCCGTCGTAGTGGCTCTGAAGAAGGTGGGTTTCCACCTGACGCATGACGTCGAGCACCACGCCAACAAGAATCAGCAGGCTCGTGCCGCCAAAGAACTGCGCGGCGGAACTGGAGATCTGCATGAGGCTGCTGACAACACCGGGCATCACATAGAGTCCGGTGAGGAAGATGGCACCCGCGAAGGTCAGGCGGCTCATCGTGAAGTCGAGGAAATCAGCGGTAGGCTTGCCGGGACGGATGCCGGGGACATAGCCACCACTCTTTTTCAAATCCTCGGAAATCTGCGTGGGCTGGAACATGGTGGCCACCCAGAAGTAACTGAAGAAGAAGATGAGGAAGGCGGAGGTGACATAGTAAGCCCAACCGCTGCTCATGAAGAGGGCAATCTTCTGCACCCAGTTCACATCCTTGAAAAGCGAGGCGAGGATGGTGGAGGGGAAGAGCAGGATGGCCTGCGCAAAGATGATCGGCATGACACCGGAGTAGTTGATCTTCAGCGGCAGATACTGCGTCTGACCACCATAAACCTTCCGACCAACGACGCGCTTCGCATAGGTGATGGCGATGCGGCGAGTAGCCTGGGTAAGCGCGATGACACCGGCGATGACGATGATCATGAAGCCCATCAGCAGCACGAGCGTGAAGGCACTCTTCGGATCGGCTTTTTCGCTGCCAACAAAGGTCTGCCAGACTTGGATGAGAGCACCGGGCAGGTCGGAGACGATGTTAACGCAGATCAGGATGGAAACGCCGTTGCCGATACCGCGCTCGGTGATCTGTTCGCCAAGCCACATCATAAGCATGGTGCCAGCAGTGATGGTGATGACACTGGTGAACACGAAGCCGAGGCCGTAGTTGGGCACGAGGGGCCGCCCGCCGAGGCGGTCGATGGCGTCCTGCAGACCTGCCATGAGGTAGTTCTGCCCCGGATCCGCCAGAGACTGGGCGAGCAACGTGGCCTGGAACACGCACAGAATGATGGTCGCAATGCGGGTGTACTGGGTGATCTTCTGGCGACCGCCTTCCTCACGGGAAAGTTTAGTCAGCGGGGGCCACACCGCGGTCAGCAATTGCAGCATGATGCTGGCGCTGATGTAGGGCATGATGCCGAGGGCAAAAATGGCGCAGTTTTGCAGACCACCACCAGAGAAGATGTTCAGCAGGGCGGCCACCTGGGCGGCTCCAGAGGAACCGTCGCCAGCCTTGTTGTTGATCCACTCGCCGAGGACGGTCGGATCAATACCGGGAAGAGTGATGGAGGTACCGATGCGGACGATGACGATCATCGCCAACGTGAAGAGAATGCGCGAACGAAGCTCGGGTACTTTGAAACTGTTGGCAAAGGCGGAGATCATGGGAGGAGGCGGTAAAAGAAGATGGGCCGGGCGTTCGGCGAGCTCAAAAGCTGCGCGAAAACCGGCCCATCAGGTGACTGGGTCAGGGAAAAATCAAGCAGCGACAGAACCGCCGGCTTTTTCGATCTTCTCGCGGGCCGAGGCGCTGACTTTCGCGCCTTCGATGGTGAGCTTGCGGGAAAGTTCACCGCTGCCGAGCACCTTGATGGAGTCGCAGGAGCGGGAAACGAGTCCGATTTCACGGAGAGACGCCTCGTTGACGACGGCACCATCCTGAAAAGCCTTGTCGAGTTCGCCGACATTGACGACTTCGAAGACTTCCTTGAACTGAGCGTTGTTGAAGCCCTTCTTCGGCAGGCGACGATGCATCGGCATCTGTCCGCCTTCAAAACCGGGACGGATGCCGCGACCAGCGCGAGCCATCTGACCCTTGTGGCCTTTGCCGCAGGTTTTGCCTTTACCGGAGCTCTCGCCGCAGCCGAGGCGCTTGCGGCGGTGCTTGGCGCCGGGGCGAGGTTTGACGTCTTGGAGTTGCATGGGAATTCTTTGTTAAACGGGTTTTCTGAAGGGATATCAGAGCGCCTTGCGCTCCTTGATCTGCTTGCCGCGGGCGCGGAAGATGTCGTCGGCCTGGCGCAGCGCACCGAGGGCCGCAAGAGTGGCCTGCACGATGTTTGCGTGGTTGCTGGAGCCGAGAGACTTGCCGATGACGTCTTTGACACCAGCGGCTTCAAGAACGGCGCGCGCGCCGCCACCGGCGATGATGCCGGTACCCGCCGTGGCAGGCTTGAGGATGATGAAGCCACCACCGTGCTTGCCTGTCACCTCGTGGGGGATGGTGCTGCCTTTGAGACTGACGGAGAAGCGGTTCTTGCGGGAGGCTTCGGTGGCTTTTTTGATGGCGTCGGCGACTTCGTTCGCCTTGCCGAATCCGCAGCCAACCTTGCCTTCAGCGTCACCAGAAACGACCAGGGCGCTGAAGCTGAAACGACGACCGCCTTTGACGACCTTGGCGCAGCGATTGATGTGAACCACCTTCTCGACGCCGTCAACGGCGCGGGAATCGCGGTCATCACGTCCACGGAATCCTCGCGGCGAAAAAGAAGGTGCGGGAGTGGCGGCTTCAGCTGCAGGAGCTTCGGCGGCGGCGGCAGCTTCCACCACGGGGGCTTCGGCTGCGGGTTCGGGGCTGACTGTTTCTTCGGCCATAATGAATCGGATGAGTGCGCGGTTTAGAATTTGAGGCCCTTTTCACGGGCGGCATCTGCAAGGGCCTTGACCTTGCCGTGATAGATAAAGCCGGCGCGGTCGAACACCACGTCGGAGACGTTCTTGGCGAGCGCACGTTCGGCGACGGCTGTGCCGACTTTGACGGCGTGCTCAATGTTCGCCTTGCCAGGACCGTAGCCCTTCTCCTTGGTGGAGGCGGAGACGATGGTCTTGCCGGCCTCGTCGTCGATGACCTGGGCGTAGACGTTGTTGTTCGAGAAGTACACGGCGAGACGCGGACGTTCGGCGGTGCCGGAAAGCTTGCGGCGAATGCGCTTGTGAATGCGCTGGCGGATTTCTTTGCGTTTGGGGGCGGCCATGGTGTGCGGCGGAAAGAGGGTTTACTTGACGGACTTGCCGGCTTTGCGGCGGATGTGCTCGCCCGCATAACGCACGCCCTTGGCCTTATATGGCTCCGGCGGGTAGTAGGCGCGAATGTCGGCGGCGAGCTGGCCAACGACCTGCTTGTCGATGCCTTCGATGGCGATCTTGGTGTTTTCCGTGACGGTCACCTTCACCCCTTTCGGGATTTCGTGCAGACGGTCGTGGGATTGGCCGAGCTGGAGGTCGATGTGCGAACCCTTCACCGCGGCGCGGAAACCGACGCCGTGGATCTCGAGGTTGCGGGTGTAACCCTGGCTCACGCCGATGATCATGTTGGAGAGCAGACGCTGCGTGGTGCCGTGAAGGGCACGCACGTGCCGCTCTTCGGATTCGCGGGTGACGTTGATTTCCTTGGCATCGGTGACGACCTTGATGCCGCGGGGAAGGGTCCAGGCGAGTTCGCCCTTGGGGCCCTTGACCTGCACGGAGCGATCGCTGCCGATGTTGATGCTGACCTTGTCAGGAATGGTGATGACTTGTTTGCCTACGCGTGACATGGGGTGGTGCAGGTTGGGGGTTACCAGACGGTGGCGAGGATTTCGCCGCCCACGTTGGCCTTGCGGGCCTTGGCGCCGGTCATGATGCCGCGCGGCGTGGAGAGGATGGAGATGCCGAGACCGCCGAGAACGCGGGGGATCTCGCCACTACCGACATACTTGCGCAGGCCCGGCTTGCTGACGCGGTCGAGCTGGCGGATGACGGGGGCCTTGTCCTGATACTTAAGCTTCAGCTTGAGGCGCGGATGGGCGCCACTGGTGTCCGTCTCATAGCTCCAGATGAAGCCCTCTTCCTGCAGGATGCGGGAAAGCTCGGCCTTCATCTTCGAATACGGGATGAACACAAACTCCGACTGGGCGGAGCTCGCATTGCGGATGCGGGTGAGAAAATCGGAAATCGGGTCGGTCATGACTCTGGGTGGGTCCGGGGTTCGATGTTATGCGGATGCCGCGGCACCATCTTCTGGCTTCGGCTGTGCGGTGCGGGTGCGGAACGGCATGCCGAGAACGCGGAGCATCTCGCGGGCATGATCGTCATTGTTCGTGCTGGTGACGAAAGTGATGTCAAAACCGAGCGTGCGCTTGATCTTGTCGAGTTCGATTTCAGGGAAAATGGACTGGTCGTTGACACCCAGCGTGTAGTTGCCGCGTCCGTCAAACGCACGGGGGGCGACGCCACGGAAGTCGCGGATGCGGGGGATGGCGGTGCGCACAAGACGCATCATGAAATCGTACATGCGAGGTCCGCGGAGAGTCACCTTGACGCCTACGCTTTCACCTTCGCGCAACTTGAAGTTAGCGATGGCCTTCTTGCTCTTGGTCACGACGGGCTTCTGACCGGTAATGAGAGCGACTTCGTTCACGGCGTCTTCGACGGCCTGCTTGCGCTCGGCCTGGCTGCCGACTGCGCAGTTGACCACGATCTTCTCGAGTTTCGGGACTTCGTGGATGTTCTGGAGTCCGAGCTGGTCTTTGAGCTCGGTCTTCTTCTGCTTGTAGAGTGTTTGGAGGATGTGTTCCATGGTTCAGTTTTGGGCTGTGCCGCCTTTCCCACATGGTTGCCGCTTTGCGGCGGAACGAAATGCAGGGGGAGGCAAATGGGGGGCCGTGGATTTAGGCTTTGGCCTTCTTCTTGGCAACTTTCTTTTTCGCTGTCTTCGCGGGCGCATCGACGCGCTTCACGTTGGAGATGTGGATCGGAGCTTCCTTTTCGGCGAAGCCGCCCGCCTGGTTTTCCTGGGTGGGCTTGATCGCCTTCTTGATCATGCGGACGCCTTCGACGATCACGCGGCTCTTGGCCGGCTGCACTTCGAGAATGGTGCCCTGGGCACCCTTGGCGGCACCGGAGATGACGACGACGGTGTCGCCTTTTTTGACGTGGGTCTTGATACGGCTCATGGTTTTACAGCACTTCGGGGGCGAGGGAGACGATCTTCATGAAGTTCTTGTCGCGAAGCTCGCGGGCGACCGGGCCGAAGATGCGGGTTCCCTTGGGGTTGTTGTCTTTGTCGATGATGACGATGGCGTTCTTGTCGAACCGCAGGATCGAGCCGTCTGCACGGCGGATTGGATGCGCGGTGCGCACGACGACGGCGCGGACGACCTCGCCCTTCTTCACGGCGGCAGTGGGGGTCGATTCACGGACGTGAGCCGTGATGACATCACCAACATAGGCGAAGCGGGTGTTCTTCTTGCCGAGCACGCCAATCATCTTGGCCATGCGGGCTCCGGTGTTGTCGGCCACCGGAATGGCGGATTCCATTTGCAACATATGCTGTGTCTCCTGCTGTAGGTTCGGGGGTTGGAAAAATCAGACGGTTAGTGCTTCTGGACTTCGATGAGTTCCCAGCGCTTCAGTTTGGAAAGGGGGGCGGTCTCCGCGATGAGCACCTTGTCACCCTCCTTGGCCTGTTCGTTTTCATCATGCGCGTAGAACTTCGAGGACCGGCGGACGATCTTCTTGAACTGCGGGTGGGGAACGCGGCGCTCGACCTTGACGACGATGGTCTTCGACATCTTGTCGGAAACCACGACGCCTACGCGGGTCTTGCGCACGGCTTTCTTTTCGGGGGTGGGGGCGGCTGTAGCCTCGCTCATGGGTGTGGGAATAGGTTCGGGGTGACTGGCCGGCATCAGGCGGTCTTCTGGGCGGCGCGGGAGCGCTCGGTGATGATGGTCTCGATCCGGGCGATCTCGCGACGGATGTGCAGCAGGCGGGCCGGGTTTTCAAGACGGCCACCGCCAGTGCTCTGCTGGATGCGCAGGTTCAGCGCCTCCTGCTTGAGTTCGCGGCGACGGGCGGAAAGCTCTTCGACGCTGGATTCACGGAGTTCTTTGATCTTCATAATTGGGGTTCGCAGTTCGCGGTTCTCGGTGCGTCAATCCTACTTGTGGAGGCTTTCACGGGTCACGAAGCGGCAGCGGAGGCCGAGCTTCGTGTTGGCAAGGCGGCAGGCTTCGCGGGCTGTCGCTTCATTCACGCCGGAGATTTCAAAAAGAACATGTCCGGGGAGAACGACGGCCACCCAGAATTCCGGGGAACCTTTACCCTTACCCATTCGGACTTCCGGCGGACGCTGAGTCACCGGCTTGTGAGGGAAGATGCGGCAGAAGACCTTGCCCTTACGCTTAAGGTAACGGGTGATCGCGACACGGCAGGCTTCGATATGGATGTTCTTGATCCAGCCGCGCTCAAGCGTCTGAAGTCCGAAGTCACCAAAGTCGAGCTTGTTGCCGCTGGTGGCGTTTCCACCGCGGTTCCCACGCTGGGATTTGCGGTATTTAACTCTGCTGGGAAGGAGGGCCATAAGAAGAAATAACGAAGGGGTAAGTGACGAAAGACAAGTTAGGCTGCAGGAGCAGATTCCGGAGAGGGCGCGGGAGCCGGGGCACCACGGCCGCCAGGACCTCCTCTGCCGCCGGGACCACGACGGTCGCCGCGGTCATTGCGATCGCCGCGCGGACGACGGTCACCGCCGGGGCGGGAAACGCCGGTTTCAGGAGCGTTGCCGCGGTTCATCCAGCACTTCACGCCAATGATGCCATAAACGGTGCGGGCTTCGGCGAAGCCGTAATCGATCGGGATACGCAGGGTTTGAAGGGGGACCTTGCCCTGGCGGTACCATTCGGCGCGGGCAATGTCAGCGCCACCAAGTCGGCCGGCGCAACGGAGACGGATGCCGTCGGCACCCATGTCCATGGCGGTCTGCACAGAGCGCTTCATGGCACGGCGGAAGGAAATACGGCGTTCAAGCTGAACGGCGACAGATTCGGCGACAAGTTGGGCGTCGAGTTCCGGCTGCTTGATTTCGAAGATGTCGATCTTCACCTGCTTACCACCGCACATCTCGGAGATCTTCTGGCTCATCACCTCGATTTCCTGGCCTTTACGACCAATGACGAGGCCGGGACGCGCGGTGTGGAGGGTCACACGAACCTGGTTCCAAGCGCGCTCGATGACGATCTTGGAAATGGCCGCCTGCATGAGCTTTTCCTTGAGATACGCACGAATGGCGAGGTCGCTGTGAAGCGCTTCGGTGTATTCCTTTTCAGGAGCATACCATTTCGAACGCCAGTCTTTCGTGACGGCGAGGCGGAAACCAATCGGATTTACTTTCTGTCCCATAAGGTGAGTTCTGTTCGGGGGCTTTAAATTAGGCGGTGGCTTTCTTGGATTTCGGAGCCCGCTTTTTGGCCGGGGCTTTTTTCTTGGAATCCTTTTCAGATTCTTCCTTCACTTTCGGCGCGCCGATGACAACGGTGATGTGCGTCATGCGCTTCTTGATCGGGGAGGCGGAACCGCGTGCGCGGGGCAGGATGCGGGAAAGTGTCGGGCCGGGGGTCGCAGTGGCCGATTCAACGATGAACTCGGAAGCGTCCTGCTCGTGGTTGTTTTCGGCATTGGCGATGGCGGAACGAAGCGTCTTGCCAACGAGGAAGGCGGCTTTCTTCGGCGTGAAGTCGAGAACGCTGAGGGCCTGGGAGACTGGCATGCCGGTGATGGCGCGCGTGACCTGGCGGGTTTTCTGCGAGGAAATCCTGGCGTATTTGAGGACGGAGCGGACGGACATAAAAGCGGAGGGTTCGGGGCTTCTTTGTTAGAGGGATTTGCTGAGATCGACGCGGCCACGATCTCCCACACGGACGGGATCGGAGGCGCTGGCCAATTCCTGCACGACGGCGCCGCAAACGGTGTTGCGAACTTCGGTGATGAGGACTTTGGCGATGGGTTTGTCTTCGCGATAAATTTCAAATGGCATGCCTGGCTTCACGCCGTTGCGGGCACCAATCGAGAGAACGGCGATGCCGAGGTCGGCCTTGAGGCTCACGACGCGTGCGCTCTGCAGGTCAGCGAGAGGTTGACTGGATTCGCCGCCTCCCGCCTTGATCAGTGCGGAATCGGCAAGGGTGATGGCCTTGTTCACACGGTCGGCTGCAGCGGGATCAGCGTTCGGTGCCGCCTGCATCAGTCCCATGCTGGCTTCGGCCACTTCAATCAACGCGGAGGCCAGCGAATCGCGCTGCTCCTTCATGATGCGAAGGTCAGAGAGGGCGGCAAGGAGACGGTCCTGCGTTGCGTCGCGAGAAGTTTCAAGGGCACCGATGCCGAGACCCTCGAGAAGGCCGCGCAGTTTTTCGTAACGGTCCTTGAGTTCCCCGCTTTCGGCATTGGCTGCGGCGGCACTTTGAGCGAGGGCGTCGTTGCGGTCCTTGGCGGCTGCGACTTGCGTCTCAAGCGCTTGGATCTTGGCGGCCGCTACCTGCAGCGTGGTGTGAAGTTCCTGCAGTTCGAGCCTGTCATCCGCACGCACGCCAGCCACACCCGCCACAAAGAGCAGCGGGAGGATGTGTTTAGCGATGGAGGTGCGAATGCGCATGGGTGAGTTGCGGGAAGTGGGATTACTTGGCGGCCTTGACGGTGACGGAACCGTGAGACTTGAACATGCGGGTGACGGCGAACTCGCCGAGACGATGACCGACCATGTTTTCGGTCACATAGACGGACACGAAGTCCTTGCCGTTGTGAACGAGGAAGGTGTGGCCGACCAGGTCGGGAGTGACCATGGAGGAGCGTGCCCAAGTCTTGATGGGGCGTTTCTGCTTCGCGTCGTTGAGCTTGTCCACCTTGTCGAGGAGGGCTTGCTGAACGAAGGGGCCTTTTTTGAGGGAGCGTGCCATGAGTGGGTGAGTGAAGGACTGAATTATTTCTTGGCGTGGCGGGACTGGACGATGAGCTTGCCGCTGGCCTTCTTGGGCTGGCGGGTCTTTTCACCTTTAGCGTGGCCCCACGGGCTGAGAAGATGCTGGCGACCACCACCGGACTTGGAGCGGCCTTCACCACCACCGTTCGGATGGTCGATGGGGTTCATGCACATGCCGCGGACGGTCGGGCGGATGCCCTGCCAGCGTGTGCGGCCGGCCTTGGCGCTGACCACGTTCATGTGTTCCACGTTGCCGACCTGACCGATCGTGGCGTAGCACTCAGCGAGGATCTTGCGGATTTCTCCGGAGGGCATGCGCACGAGGGCGTATTTGCCTTCGCGGTTGGAGAGGATGGCGGCCTGACCCGCTGCACGTGCGACGACACCGCCGCGTCCTGGGGTGAGTTCGATGTTGTGAATCGAGGTGCCAAGAGGGATCTTGCTCAGGGGAAGGGCGTTGCCAACTTCCGGGGCGGCCTTTTCACCGGCCATCACGGAAGCGCCGACAGCAAGGTTGTTCGGAGCGAGAATGTAGGCGCGCTGGCCGTCCTTGTATTCAACAAGAGCGATGCGTGCGGAACGGTTCGGATCGTATTCGATGCCCACGACTTTGGCGGCCTCGTCGCGACGGACGCGCTTGAAATCGATCAGACGGTAACGCTTGTCGTGACCGCCGCCGATGTGACGGCAGGTGATGCGACCAGTGTTGTTGCGTCCACCGGAACGGCGGAGAGCGACGGTGAGGCTCTTCTCCGGGGAATGCTTGGTGATCTCGTCGAACGAGTTCCACTCCTTGTAGCGATTGGTGGGCGTGGTAGGCTTGAATGTTTTCAGCGCCATGACGATGGGATGTGTTAAAGGTTTCTGCCGACGGACAAGGTGCCCGGGTTATGCGAGATCGAGTTTTTCGCCCTCCTTGAGGCGGACGATGGCCTTCTTCCAGTGATTGGTGCGGCCGTAGTCGGCGCGACGCTCACGACGGGCCTTCCCGTCATAGTTGGCGGTACGGACTCCGGTGACTTTTTTGCCGAGGAGCTTTTCGACGGCCTGCTTGATGTCGATCTTTGTGGCATCGACATCGACGGAGAACACATATTCGTTGTTCTGCTCGCCGAGCAGGGTCGCCTTTTCACTCAGGCGAATGGTTTTGATGACTTTGTGAAGGTCTTTCATGATCAGGCGGTCCTTTTGGCAAGAGTTTCAAGGGCGTCACCGGTGACCACCACGCTGCGGTAGCGGAGGAGGTGCTCGGCGTTCACGTCGTCAGCGGAGATGAGCTGGACGTTCTGGACATTGCGGGCGGCGCGGAAGGTGAGTTCATCAAAGCCTTTGCCGATGAGCAGCACGTTCTTGGCCGTGGTGAGACCGTTGACGGCGGCGATGAAGCTCTTGGTCTTGCCGTCGGCGATCTGGAAACTGGTGGTGGTGAGCACTTCCCCATCAAGGATGCGGGAGGTCAACGCGGCACGCAGCGCAAGTTTCTTGGTGCCCTTGGGGATGGCCTTCTTGTAGTTGCGGGTGTTGCGAGGTCCGAAGACCACGCCACCGCCCTTCCAGATCGGGGAGCGCTTGCTGCCCATGCGGGCATTGCCGGTTCCCTTCTGGTTCCAGAGCTTCTTGCCAGAGCCGGCAACTTCGGAACGGTTTTTGGAATGGGCGTTGCCCTGACGGCGGTTGGAGCGATAGGCCACAAGGGTGTCATTCAGCGCCTGGGAGCCTTTGTAGCCCTCGGTGAGTTGAATGTTCGCCTGTTTGGCGGCTTCAGCGGAAAGTATGGTCGCGGACATGGTTCAAATCCTCCTGGTTATTTCTTGGCGACGGCCTTTTTGCCGGGGCGCACGACAACAATGCTGCCGGTGTTGCCGGGGATCGCGCCTTTGATGAGCAGCACACCCTCTTCCGGGCGGCTTTGGACGACGACGAGATTCTGGGTGGTGCGACGGACGACACCGTCATGACCTGGCATCTTCTGATTCTTCCAGACCAAGCCCGGGGTGAGGCGGCAACCGATGGAACCAGGGCGGCGATGCATCATGTGACCGTGGGACTGCGGCTGGCCGGCGAATCCGTGGCGCTTCACAACACCTTGGAAACCCTTACCCTTCGTGGTGCCGATGACGTCGACAATCTGACCAGCCTCAAACAGGCTGGCGTCGATTTTGGCGTCATCCGCAGGAAGAAGGTCGTCGCTGGCGAAACGGAATTCCTTGATGATGCGCTTCGGCGTCTCGCATCCGTGTTTCTTGAAGTGACCGAGGAGCGGCTTGGTGACGCGCTCAGGCTTGTTCTGGTCGCCATAGCCGACCTGAACAGCGCTGTACTTGTCCTTGCCGTCGCCGCGCTTCACCTGAAGCACGGTGTTTCCGCTGACGTCCACGACGGTCACGGCGACCGCGTCGCCCTTGTCCGTGTAGACCTTGGTCATGCCGAGTTTTTTACCAATCAATCCGAGACTCATAAGTGTGTCCTCCAGTAAAATTAGATCTTGATGGTGATGTCCACGCCGGAAGGAAGATTGAGCTTCTTGAGCTCGTCCACGGTGCGGGAGGTGGGATCCACGATGTCCAGCAGGCGCTTGTGGGTGCGGATTTCGAACTGGTCCATCGACTTCTTGTCGACGTGCGGGGAGCGGTTCACCGTGTATTTCTCGATGCGGGTTGGCAGCGGGATGGGGCCGGCGACGCGGGCGCCCGTGCGCTTCGCGGTTTCGACGATGTCTGCGGTGCTCTTGTCGAGCACGCGGTAGTCATACGCGCGGAGGCGAATGCGGATGCGTTGATTATTCATGACAGGGGTCCGTGTTAAAAGGGTTCAGTGCTGGTGCGGGATCAGGCGTTTCCTCCGCGTTGTTCAACGATCTGCTCGACGATCTGCTGCGGCACCTGCTCAAAGTGAGAGGGCTGCATCGAGTAGCTGGCGCGACCGGAGGAAAGGGTGCGAATGGCGGTGGAGTAGCCGAACATCTCGGCCAGGGGCACTTCAGCCCGCAGAATCGCGGTGGTGCCACGGCTGTCGATGCCCTGAATCTTGCCGCGGCGACGGTTAAGGTCACCCATGATGTCACCCTGATAATCTTCCGGGGTGGAGGCTTCCACAGCCATGATCGGCTCAAGAAGGATGCACTTGGCCTTCTTGAGAGCGTCCTTCACGGCAAAGATGCCCGCCATTTTGAAGGCGTTTTCGTTGGAGTCCACGTCGTGACTGGAGCCGTCGATGAGGTCGATGTGCATGTCGATCACCGGGTAACCGGCGATGATGCCATTGAGAGCGGCCTCGATGCAGCCTGCCTTGGCAGGATTGATGAATTCTTTTGGGATCGTTCCGCCAACAACCTTGTTTTCGACAACGATGCCGGAGCCCTTCTCACCAGGACGCACCTTGATGATGACGTGGCCATATTGACCGCGACCACCGGACTGCTTGACGAGTTTGCCTTCACCGTCTGCTTCCTTGGTGAGGGTTTCGCGATAAGCGATCTGAGGCTTGCCGGTGTTGGTTTCGACCTTGTGCTCGCGCTTGAGGCGGTCGCAGAGAATTTCGAGGTGGAGTTCGCCCATGCCGGCGATGATGACCTGGCCGGTTTCTTCGTCGGTCTTGACGAAGAAGGTTGGGTCTTCTTCCGAGAGGCGCTGCAGCGCGTTGGCCATGCGCTCCTGGTCGCCCTTGGTCTTCGGCTCGACGGCCATGGAAATAACCGGCTCGGGGAAGGTCGGAGGCTCAAGGAGAATTTCGAGACTGCTGTCGCAGAAGGTGTCACCGGTGCGGACGTCCTTCACACCGACGAGGGCGGCGATGTCACCCGAGTAGCAGGTTTCGATGTCCTTGTGGACGGAAGCCTGAATCTGGATGAGTCGGCCCACACGCTCGGTCTTGCGAGTGCGCGGGTTGTAGATGGTGTCCCCCTTCGAGATCTTGCCGGAATAGACGCGGAAGAAAACGAGACGACCGAACTTGTCGGACCAAAGCTTGAAGCCGAGGGCGATGAACTTGCCGTTGTCGTCCGGAATGGCTTCGATTTCCTGTTCGGGCTCGTCCACGACGTGACCCTTCTGAGGAGCGATGTCGAGCGGTCCGGGGAGGTAGTCGATGACGGCATCGTTCAGATACTGCACGCCCTTGTTCTTGAAGGCGGAACCACCGGCCATCGGGATGATCTTGTTGGCGATCACGGCGCGGCGGAGGCCGGCCTTGAGTTCCACCGGTGTGATGGGCAGTTCCTCAAGGAACATCATGCCCAGTTCGTCGTCGGCGCTGCAGACGGCGTCGAGCAACTCGTCATAGGCGGCCTTGCCAGTTGCCACTTCGTCACCCTGAAGTTCACGGACAGTGTACTTGGAGCCAAACTTTTCGTCATCGGAGTAGATGACGGCCTTCTGGTTCACCACGTCGATCTGACCGATAAGATTGTCTTCGGCACCGATCGGAATCAGGATCGGATAAGCAGGAGCGCCGAGCTTGGTGCGCACGTCATCAACCACGTTCTGGAAGTTGGCTCCGGTGCGGTCCATCTTGTTGACGAACGCGATGCGGGGCACGCCGTATTTTTCAGCCTGGCGGTAAACCGTTTCGGACTGGGGCTGGACGCCGGCCACGCCGCAGAGCACGAAGATCGCGCCGTCGAGCACACGAAGGGAACGTTCCACTTCGGCTGTGAAGTCCACGTGGCCGGGGGTGTCGATGATGTTAACCCGGATGTTTTCGCCTTCGCGGGACTTGTAAACACCTTCTTCCTTGAGCTGCTTCCAGCTCGCCGTCACGGCAGCGGAGGTGATCGTGATTCCGCGTTCCTTTTCCTGCTCCATCCAGTCGGTGGTGGCGGCACCATCATGCACTTCACCGATGCGGTGAATCATGCCGGTGTAAAACAGAATACGCTCGGTCAGGGTCGTCTTACCCGCGTCGATATGGGCACAGATCCCGATGTTACGGGTGCGCTCAAGAGGGAATTCGCGGTTGGGGGAGTTGGGGTTCGACATGTGTCAGCGAAAAGGCGTGAAGTGGACGGGAAATCGATAAGGGAAAGAAAAGTCCGCTTAGAAACGGAAGTGGGCGAACGCGCGGTTTGCCTGAGCCTGCTTGTGGACGTCGTCGCGCTTGCGAACGGCGTTCCCCTGCCCCTGGGAGGCGTCTTTGAGCTCGTTGGCCAGAGCGCGGTGCATCGGCTGGCCCTTGCGGCCACGGGCGAATCCAACGATCCAGCGCATGGCGAGCGACTCCTGACGGCGGGCGGAAACTTCCAGCGGCACTTGGTAGGTGGCACCACCGACACGGCGGGCCTTCACCTCGACGCGCGGCTTGGCGTTCTCAATCGCACGGTTGAAGAGTTCCAGCGGATCAACGCTGTCGGCCTTGTCGTTGAGCATGTCGATCGCCGTGTAAACGATGCGCTCAGCGAGGGCCTTCTTGCCGTCGAGCATGATGTTGCTGATGAGGTTGGCGACCAGTTCGCTGTCGTAGCGGCTGTCCTTCTTAACCTCTTTGTTGTAGACGCGTTTTCTGCGGGCCATGGCTTGGAAAGTGTGGAAGTGAAACGAAAGGGATTATTTCTTGGCGGCTGCGGCACCGGCCTTCGGACGCTTGGCACCGTACTTCGAACGACCGCGGCGACGCTTCTCGACGCCCAGGCAGTCCAGCGTTCCGCGAACGATGTGGTAACGCACACCCGGCAAGTCCTTCACACGACCGCCGCGCACGAGAACGATGGAGTGTTCCTGGAGATTGTGGCCTTCACCGCCGATGTAGGCGATCACTTCGAAACCGTTGGTCAGACGAACCTTGGCAACCTTACGAAGAGCCGAGTTTGGCTTCTTGGGTGTGCGGGTCATCACCTGAAGACACACGCCGCGACGCTGCGGGCATTTGTCGAGCGCGGGTGACTTCGACTTAACCGCCTTGTCTTTGCCGTCGTGTCTGACAGTTGATTGATGGTGGGCATGGTAAAAATGTGCTGTCTTAACCAGGCGATTCGATATCGGGGCCGGTTCGGAAGGACAGCGCACCATGCTCACAGAGAGCAAAGCGCAGACTTTTCCGGTTCTGGCTCCGATAAGGAAGGCCCGCAAAGGCGGGCCTTTGTTGCATCCGTTCTCACAGGGGAGGCCGGACGGCGGGAGCGCGGATGATGGCGAGTCCCGCACACTGCGCAACAAGAATTTCATGCTTTTTTAACATCTTTTTCCAAACCTTCTTGCCCTCATGCTCCCAAGGGCCAGCATCGCCCATGACCCTGAAGCTCATCCTGAAGTACCTCCTCAGCGCCGGCGTGATCACACTCGTCAGTGAAATCGTCAAGCGCAGCGACCGCCTCGGCGCCCTGCTGGCCGCCCTGCCCTTCGTCAGCATCATCACCCTGTTCTGGGTTCACTACGAGAGCGCGCCGGAGGTGCGTGCGCAGAAAACCGGCGACCACATGTGGTACATCTTCTGGTATGTGCTGCCCACGCTGCCGATGTTCCTGCTTTTCCCGGCGTTCCAGCGCTGGTGGGGCTTTTATGGAGCGCTGGGCGGCAGCGCGGTGCTCACCATCGCCCTCTTTGCCCTGCTGCGCTCCGTGGGAGCACGCTTTGGGCTTATGCTGTGACCGGCCTCATTGGATCCGCTCCAAAGCGGCGGCCACATTGTCCACCGTCAGGATTTCCGGCAACACGAGCGGTTCCCTGACGCCGGGAATGTAAAGCGCGTTCACCGGCACCGCACCGCGCCCGAGCGCGGTGAACGCCTGCTTGATCGCCTCGTCCTCATTGGTGTAGTCCGCCTTCACGGTCACCACGCCGTGCTTCTTGAACAGCTCCTGCAGCTTCGCATTGGAGTACACGCGCTTGTTCACCTGGCAGGTCCAGCACCACTTGGCCGTGTAGTCGATGTATACCGGCTTTCCGGCCGCCGCCCACTCCTCCACCTTGGCGGCGGACCACGGCTCCCACAGCAGGCCGTTTTCAAACTTCGCGCCATGGGCGGAGGCTGGCTGCTTCTCCACCTTCGGCCAGCCCACCCACAGACCACCCGCAATCGCCGCCAGTGCGAGCACCACGGCAATGAGCCGCGTACGCGCCGGTTTGTGCGGCAGCGACCAGCGACCGTAGATCCAGCAGCCCAGCGCCACCAGCACCAGGCCCAGCATCAGAATCAGCAGCGGCAGGCCCTCGATCATCCCGGTCAGCACCCACAGCATGAAGACCACCGTGCCAAACAGCAGGAAGGACATTCCCTGCTTGAAGCTCTCCATCCACGCCCCCGGACGCGGCAGCGCGGAGACCAGCTTTGGAAAGGCTGACAGCAGCAGGAAGGGGCTCGCCAGTCCCAGTCCGATCAGGGTGAAAAGCAGCATCGCCTGCGGAGCCGGCAGCTTCACGGCAAAGCCCAGCGCCGTGCCCAGGAATGGTGCCGAGCACGGCGTGGACACCAGCGTCGCCAGCAGACCGGAGAAAAAGGAACCGCCCAGGCCATGCTTCGCCTGCAGGTTCTGGCCCACGCCCACTGCCGAGGCGCCGATCTCAAACACGCCCGCCATGTTCAGGCCGAAGATCAGGAAGAAGGCCGCCAGCCCGTAATTGAAGCCCGCCGACTGGAGCTGAAAGCCCCAGCCCTTCCCCAGCGCCACCACCAGGCCGCCCAGCGCCCAGAACGACAGCAGGATACCCAGCGTGTAAACCAGACCGTGCAGCACCACCTGCCGCCGATCCTCGCCCGCCTGCTGCACGATGCCCACGATCTTGATCCCCAGCACCGGGAACACGCAGGGCATGATATTCAGGATCAGACCGCCCACGAAGGCGGAGAACATGATGAAAAGAAACGTCGGCGGCACGGCGCCCCCACCACCTGTTTCTCCTACCCCGCCGGTCGTCGCAGGCTCAGGGCTTTTTTTTTCCAGCGCCGGCAGCCCGGCAAACACCTCCGCCTGCGCTGCATCCACCGCCGCCGCTGCGGCCACGGACAGCCCAACGGTCGCCTCCTTCTTGAAAGGCAGGCAGCTCTTGTCGTCACAGACCAGTCCATCCACCTTCACCTTCAGTTCCACCTTGGCGCCCGCAACTGCGCCAGCAGGAGGAGTTATCGCCGCAGGCAGGTAGACCACGCCCTCGTAGCCCTCGCTCTGCGAGCCATCCAGCCCCTTGAAAGGATGCACCGCCGGCCACGGCAGCTCCGTCATTGTCCAGCCCTCCGGCAGCGTCCACACCAGCTTCGTCGGCTTGCCGATGATCTCCGGCGGCAGCACCTTGCCGTAGGTGTGCGAGCCCTCTGCATGCTCCAGCTTCACCGCCACGCGAAAGGCCTCGCCTGGTGCCGCCGCAGACACCTCCGCCAGCAGCGACGCCACCACCGGCTCCTTCGGCTTGTCATCGAGCCCCGGGATGGACAGCCCCTGCGCCCGCAGGAGGCCCGGGGTGACAACAGCAAACAGGAAGAGGCAGAGGAATCGAAAACTCATGGGGACGGAAATCATACGTGGCGGATAGGAGAACGCGCCGCACGGGATATTCCCGTCACGACGCGTGCAGAAGTGAATGGCAGACCGCGAGGCGGCGCGTGACTACAGCGCCTTGTGGCTGCCGTCGCAGAAGGGCGGGTTCTTCGTGTGCTTGCAGTTGCAGAGCCACACCTTCTTGGCCTCCGGCAGGGTGAACTTCTTCGGGCCGAATCCCGTGCCCTTGTGGCTGCCATCGCAGTTCGGCTGGTGCCCGCTCAATCCGCAGGCGCACCACCAGTGGTCTCCGGCAGGCAGTTCGACGGCGACAGGCTGTTTATCGTGAATCTTGGGCAGTGTTTCCATGTGCCCAAGTTTGGCAGGGGCGAGTGCGAGCGTCAAGGCGGCTTCCCTCACCACCGTCACCTTCGGCCGAGCCTTCTGGAAAATGGAGCACACGCGTCCCGCGTGTCGGCGGCGGCGTCTCGCCGCAGCCCGTCCCAGGAGGCTGCACATGCTCTGCCACGACCAGTGCGATGAACTGACGCGAGCTGCAGCACGGTTTTCCCGCGAGGACACAGGAAACAGCACGCGGGACGCGTGCGCTCCACCCAACCTCAATGCGCCACCGTTACATCCAGCACGCCCATCACCCTCACTTCACCTCCAGCACCACGCGGAAACCACCGTGGGCATCCAGGCGCGCCGGAGGTGCGTGATCTCGGAACGAGGAGAGCAACTGGTCTTGATTGGCATGTCCGAAAAAGGCGCCGCGCATCACTTTGTCGACTTGGGCTTCGTTCCACCAGTCCTCCACCCATTCCCTCGCATTGCCCCCCATATCATAGAGACCGAATGCATTGGGCTTGAAGCTCATCACCGGGGCTGTGGTCGGGTAGCCGTCGCTGTAGTCTTCCAGCCACACTTGCGAGGGGAACTTTTCGTGCCAGGCACTGTCAGCATAGTTCCCCGCCAAGTCCTTGGTCTCTGGCGGGTAATCGCCGTCCCACGGAAATTCCTTCGCCAGCTTCATCAAGCTCTCCGGCGTGGTGTTCTTCGTCCACCTCTCGTCGCGCCCGATACCCACGGCGTAGCTCCATTCACGGTCGGTCGGGAGCCGGTAGGTCTTGCCCTCCTTCTGGCTGAGCCATGCGCAGAACGCTGCAGCATGATCCCAGCTCACGCCGACCACGGGATGGTCGTCCTTGTCTCCACACGGCACGCCATCCCTCCCCTGGTTCTTCCACAGGCCGTTCACTCCGGGCACTTCTTTGGCATAGGCCGCATAATCCTGCCGGCGCGTTTCGTGGATGCAGAAGAGCACGTCCGTGCCTTTCACTGGCATGAACATCATGCCAAGGCTGTTGGTGAAGTCCGCCTTCGGCGGTGCGCGGCTAGGTGCGGTCGCAGGCGTTGGGACAGCGGGCTTCGCCGATGCACCGCTCTTGCCCGCGGAAGCGCGGGTGTCGATGACAACCCGGAATCCCACGAAATCATACAGGGTATTGGGAGGGCGGCCTTCCCGATGAGCTGAGCGAACAATGCCCCCATCAGAATACTTACATGATCCGCCGCGAGTCACACGGGCGTCTTGAGCCTCATTCCTCCAGTCCTCACACCATTCCGAGAGATTCCCTCCCAGGTCATGGATGCCCAGCTTGTTGGCTTTGAAACTCATCACCGGGGCCGTGGTCGGGTATCCATCGTCATAGCCGGCAATCGTCCCCTTGCTCGTTTGAAACTGCTTCGCGTGGCTGATGTCAGCGTAATTGCCGGAGTTCCTCGGCGGTGGCCATCGGGTTCCCCACGGGAAGGTATCCCTGAGGCCAGCAGAGCGCATCTCAGGTGTCACCCCATTCTTCCAGTCTTCATCCCGGCCAATCCCCACCGCGTAACTCCATTCCCGATCCGTCGGCAGCCGCACGGTCACACCGTCTTTACTACTCAGCCATTCGCAGAACTTCTTGGCCGAATCCCATGTCACTTTCGTCACGGGGTGATCCTCCGGTCGTTCCGCTGGTAGGAATCCCAGCACGGCCTGATCCTTCCACGATTCCTGCACGCCCCTAACCTCCGCGTCATACGCCGCATAGTCCTTGTAGCGCGTCTCGTGAATGCACATGAGGATGTCAGTGTCCGGCACGGGCACGAACTTCATGCCGAGGCTGTTGACAAAAGGCTTGTCCTTGGTGGCGGCGAGGAGGGGAGTGCGGACACTCCTGTCCGCTTCATTGGTTGTCACGGCTGTACCGCCTGTTGTTGTGTTGCGGACAAGAGTGTCCGCGCTCCCGCCTGCTTCCAGCGCCTCCCGATACTCCCGCACCTTCTTGGCATCGGCGATGCGGTCCTGCTTGGTGAGCGTGGCGACGAGCTGCTTCAACCGCACGATGAGCGGGTCGGTCAGCGCCTTGAGGTTCGCCGCGCGGGCGGCTTCCAGCTTGGCAAACTCCCCGCGGTAGATGCCACGCAACGCCTTGAGGCTGGCGGGCGTCTTCTCGTCATCCTCGGCGGGGATGGGACAAGGAGTGGGGGATTCGCTTCGCGGCTCCGCAGCCGTCCCCCTTGGGCCTTGGGGGGCGGAGCCCCCCATTCCTTGGACGAGCTTCTTCTCCGCCTCCAAGGCGATGACGCCATCCAGTCGTCCGGCCTTCTTCTCGTTCGCAATCTCGCGGTCGATGCCGCCGAGGTAGCCTGCGTTCAGCTTGGCGAGGTCAGCCTCGAAGGGCGCGGTGACGCGCTCCTTTTGCAGCTCGAGGAACTGCGCGTCGAGGGCGGCAAGCTCCGGCGGGAGTGCGGGAAGGGGCTCAGCTTGGGCAACAGCGGGGCTGGGTGCTGCGGGAGCCGCGCCGGTGGTGGCGGGCGCATTGCCACCTTTCGTCATCGCAGGGCCGCTCGCGGCGGCTGGGGCACCCGCCGCCCCGCCTGCGGCAACGGCGGGCTTCGGTGGCTCCACCTTTGCAGGCACAGGCGCGGCGGTGGCCTGGGGGGCGGGCGCGGACCTCGGCACCAACACGACGCGGAAGCCGTGGCTGATGCCGCGACTGTCAGGCGCTTGATGATTGCGATGGGACGACAGCAGATTGCTGCGGCTGTGGTGGTTCCAAGATCCGCCACGCAGGACATGCTCTTTTTGTTCCTCGTTCCACCAATCCTCCATCCATTCCCACACGTTTCCGCCCAAGTCATAGAGACCGGCTTTGTTGGGCATGAAGCTCATCACCGGAGCCGTGGTTGGGTAACCATCGCTATATTTCGCAATCCACGGCTCTGTCGGGAACTTCTCATGCCAGCTCTCATCGGCGAAGTTCCCTGCCTTGTCCTTGGTCTTCGGTGGGTGGTCGGAGTCCCAAGGGAACATGGTCGCCTCTTTGCCGCTGAGCATTTCCGGCGTCGTGTCTTTGTCGCGCTTTTCCTTCCGCCCCAGACCCACGGCACTACTCCACTCCTCATCCGTGGGCAGCCGGTAGGTTTTGCCTTCCTTCTTGCTGAGCCACTCGCAGAACTTCACCGCATCCTCCCAGCTTACGCCGCACACGGGATGATTGTCCTCGTGTCCGCAGGGAATGCCGTCCTTCTGCTGGTTCTTCCATGCGTCGTTCACTCCGGACGCTTGCGCCGCATACGCTGCGTAGTCCTGGTAGCGTGTCTCGTGGATGCACATCAGGATGCCGGTGTCCGGCACGGGCACGAACTTCATGCCGAGGCTGTTGGTGAAGCCCGCCTTCGGTGGCTCGTTGGCTTTGGCTGGATTAGACGGGGTGGGCGCTGCCGGGGGCTTCGGCGTGGCACTCGCCACGCTGGCAGGCTTGGAAGGCGGAGCGCTGGGGCCTCCGGGCGCCGTCTGGGACGACACGACGGCGGATGGGGGACCAGCCGCCCCGCCTCCGCCGAACATGACCGATGCTCCAACGGCGATCCCCAAAGCCACAGCGATGCCGATGAAGACGGGCACTTTGGACTTCGGCTCTGCTGTAGCCCGGTCCAGTGGACCGGGGTCACTGCCCCCGGCTACAGATCGCACCGGCGCGTTCGCGCTTTTGCCCATCGGCCTCTGCGCAGCACTGCGCTGGCCAGGTGCCTGCGCCATCTGCGCCACGGGAATCGCCGCAGAGGCGGGCGCGTCGTGCTGCATCAGCGGCACGGTCATGATCACGTCCAGTTCGCGCCGCAGCTCCATCGCGTCGCTGTGACGGTTCTCGCGGTCATACTGCATGGCCTTGGTGATGATGGCGTCGTAGCGCGGATCGAGGCCGGGCACCAGCACGCTGGCGGGCTGCCAGGCGCCGCGCGGGATCTGACCGGTGAGCATCTGGTAGAGCATCACCCCCACCGCATAGAGGTCGGCACGGCCATCGATCGCCGTGCCGAGCGTCAGCGCCTCCGGTGCCACGAAGTCCGGCGTGCCCATGGCGTAGCCCGTCTTCGTCAGGCCGTGGCTGCCGGGCTCCTCCACCTTCGCCAGGCCGAAGTCCGCCACCTTCACCTGCCCCTTCATGTTGATGAGCACGTTGGCGGGCTTGATGTCGCGATGGACGATGCCCAGCTCATGCGCGGCGGCCAGCGCATCGCACACGTGCGCGGTGATGGCCAGCGCGTGGTCCGGTGGCAGCCTGCCCTGTGCGGCGATCATCTGCGACACGTCGCTGCCGTCCACATACTCCATGGCAAAGTAGAGCTGTCCTCCCAGCGTGGTGCCGAAGTCATACACCGCCACCACGGCGGGATGATTGAGCTTCGCCATGAGCTTCGCCTCGCTCTTGAAGCGCTCCGCAAAGGTGGGGTCCTCCTTCTCCACGCCCGGCGGCAGCACCTTGATGGCCACGGGCCGGTCCAGGTTCGTCTGGATGCCGCGATACACCGCGCCCATGCCGCCGCGACCCAGAATCTTTTCGATGGTATAGCCGGGCATCAACGACTGAAGTTCTTCAGCCGTCGGCGGCTCCCAGCGGAAATTCCCGCCTGTGGTGCGCGGCGGGGTGTCCGGCGCAGGGGATGAGGGGAAAGTCTCTTCTGCCATACGGCCATCCATTTACGAAAAAGCGCGGAACAGCACAAGCAATGAGTGGGCACTGCCTGCACTTTTGCAGGTCAAACCCAGACGTTTGAGATGCCAGCATTTGCTCTTAACCGGCGCAGATCACCTCTCTTCGATCACCACCCGGAACCCCGGCACCAATAGTATCCCTGTGATGGGGCCATCCTGTCCGCGGAAGTCAGCCGGGGAGGATGCAGTGCGTCCGGAGGTCAGGAAGGGGCCAAAGTTGAGATAGCCGCAGCCGCGAATCAGCTTCTCCCCTTTATTGTTCTGGTCGGCGGACCACTCCCAGACATTGCCGAGCGTGTCGTAGAGGCCTAGAGCGCTGGGCTCGAAGGACATCACTGGCGCGGTTGCGGGAAACGTGTCGCCATCTTTGAAATTAGCAAAGCCCCTGTAGTTGGTGAGCCCGGCGGCGGTCCACGGCCTTTGGTTCGTCACCAGCTTGTTCAAGTCGTCCGCAGAGAGCGAAATCGGATCATCGTGAATGGCCACCGCAAGATCAAACTCATGAGCCGTGGGCAGGCGGTAAGTGCGGCCTTCCTTGGCGCCGATCCAGCCACAGAATGCCATCGCGTCGTTCCAACTCACCCGCATGACGGGATGATCCGGCGCCTGTTTCACTTCTTTCCCGCCGATGAGCGGCTTTACCCACGTTGAGTCAACGTTGGGCACCGCCTTCGCGTAGGCCTCGTAGTCCTGCCGCCGCGTCTCGTGGATGCACATCAGGATCTTCGTGCCGGGCACGGGGACGAACTTCATGCCGAGGCTGTTGGTATGCGCAGGCGAGGCGGGAGGCGATGGATTCGCTACAGCGGTGGAAGCGGCGTTCTCGACCACAAGGCGGAAGCCCTTGTTATCCTGGCGGGCCATTCCCGGTGACCCTTCGCGACCGGATGAAAGCAGCAAGTTTTGGCGACTGCCCCGCCACGCCCCGCCCCGGCAGGCAGACGAGGGGCTGCCCGGAGACATGAGATCCGAGGTGAACTCCCACACGTTGCCGCTGAGATCGTACAGGCCCAGCGCGTTGGGCTTGAAGCTCATGACCGGGGCGGTGGTGATGAAGCGGTCCTTGTAGCCGGGCACCGCGTTGATCCCGGGTCCACTGCTGGCTTCATCCGGCAGATTGGCGGTGTGGTCCTCGGGAGGCCACTTGTCTCCCCACGGATAGGTCGCGATTTTCCCGTTCAACTGCTCCGGCGGCAGCCCTTCCTGTTCCTGCGATCCGATGCCGACCGCAAAGCTCCATTCGCGGTCCGTAGGCAGGCGGTAGGTCCTGCCATCTTTCTTGCCCAGCCAGTCACAGAAGGCTTTTGCCTCGGAAACTGTCATCGAGGCCGCCGGATGATTTTCCTCATCATTGACGGGCAGCCCCCTTGCCAGCGGCTTCCAGGATGCGTCCAAGCCCGGAGTCGCCGCCGCATAGGCCGCGTAGTCCTTCCGCCGTGTCTCGTGGATGCACATCAGGATGTCGGTGCCGGGCACCGGCACGAACTGCATGCCTAGGCTGTTGGTGAAGACGGGTTTCGCGGAAGCACCCGGTGGGGGTGATGAAGCAGGAGACGGAGTGGCCGCCGCGATGGCGGCACCTCTTTTTTCCGCCACGATGCGGAAGCCGAGGTCGTCCCAACGTCCGTTGCCGGTGGTGCGTCCGCGGCACGACGAAATCCACCAAGTGGCTCCGGGACTGCTGTTCCACGCGATATCACGATGACAAAGCTCCGGGCCGTCGACAGTGAAACGGTCCGAGCATTGCTCCCGCACGTTGCCGCCAAGGTCGAAGATGCCAAGCGCGTTGGACTTGAAACTCATGAC
>JAWLBG010000052.1:0-32611 GCA_041395065.1 Prosthecobacter sp.
TGGTCCATCCGACTCAGTATGACGCTTTTTCCACAACAGTTCTGCAGAGCATGGCCTGCGGCCTGCCTTGCCTAGTGTCCGTGATGGACGGGGCGGTCGATCTGGTTCGGAATGGTGAAAACGGCTTCATGCTCTATCATCCGCAGCAGCCTGAAGAGCTGGCCTCCCGCATCCGGGAGGCGTTGGATGTTGGAGATGAGCGATGGAGGGAGTTGTCCGACGCCGCTTGTGCCACAGCAAAGCCACTGACATGGGAACAGCACTTGAATGACTGGGCGGCGCTGATGGAGTGATCGACACCCAAGGTGAATCTCGGGTCGCAGGTCGGATTAGTGTCTGTAGCAATTAGCCGCGCTACATCCCTTTGGGCATCCACGCATCCAGCTTGCTCACTTCCGCCTTTGCGGAAGCGCTCACTGGAATACCCCAGGCATCGAAGAAGGGCCCAAGGTTCTTGTTCGTGATCTTCGAGTAACGCACGAGGAACTGATCGCGGCGCTCGTCGTCGCCCTTGGGGGCGGAGCCGAAGCTGGGATCATCGAAGCTGTAGAGATACTTGCGCCAGCTTTCCCATCCGAACTCCTGCATGAGCTGGATGTAGGTCGTGAGCGCAGTGAAGGGCTCGCTCTTCCACACCTGCCACTTGTTCGATGCCTTTTTGATCTTCTGGATATGCTCTTTCCGCGACTCCTCGCTGATCGCCCCATGGCCGATGAGCCAGTCCTTCTTCAAAACCTCGTAGTAGCAGTACATGCCGATGACGTTGTTCGTGACCTCGCCCGTGCCGTCGAAGGTGAAGTCGCCACGCTGATGGTTGTGGCCGATCTCATGGTAGAAGCCCCAGCCGGGGAATTTGATCTTGTTGAGCGTGACCATCTCTGGCGCGGCGCTGGTCGGGATCATGATCGGATAGCCGCTGTGCATGTAACCGGCGCTGATCTGCACATCGGCGACGATGCGTTCGGGGCGTTTGCGTTCGTTGGCCTGATTCGTGATGTCGTCTTGGGCCTCGACCACTTTTTTCCAAAAGGTCATCAGTTCGGTGGGATTGTTCACCGTGCGCGCGACATTGGTGGGACAGCTCACGATCATCTTGTCGCAGGCGAGTTCGGCCCACGGGGCGGGCCGCATGCGGATTTCCTTCCACTTCACGTCGTCATCCTGGCCGAGCACGAAGAGCGGCGCGGGGATGGCGTTTTGAACCGTCACGGTGAACGGTTCATCGTCCTTCGCCCGGCCCGGAACCACGATGTAGATCAATCCGCCGAATGCAGAGGCCGTTTTGGTTGTTCCTGCGGCCAAGGTGTCGCTGCGCGTAATGTCAGGAGCACGCTGCCATTTATCGAGGTGGTAGAGCGTGTCACTGTGGCAGCCGATGCGCACGGCGTAACCCTTGTCGGCGTATTTCTCCGGCAGCGTCACTGTGATGACTTCGCCTGCGGCGGCGTAGAGGCCGGTGCTCACCCAGCCGGGAATGCTCGGCGTCACTTTGACCTCGCCGGTCGTGCGCGGGGCATCCTTCGGAACTTCGCCGGGGAATTCGGAATGCGCCGGATGCGCCTTGATGCCCTCGGCGCCTGCGAGACGCAGCATGCGCGTCTCCATGCCGAGGCGCAGACGCGCGGCGGCGTGCTGCGTATCGGTGAGCGGTGCTTGTTTCGTCGGAACAGGCGCATCAGAACCGGCGTTGCCGAGCGCAGCGGCCACGGCGTTCTTCAAATTGCTGCGATCCGGCGGCTGCGCGGCCATGGCGATCTGGATCGCGTTCATGCCCTGTTTCATCTGCTCCGCAGTGAGCGCCAGTCCGCCTTCACGCTGCTTCTTGATCGCGCTGATGGCATCGGAAGCGTTCATAAACGGCGGCAATTCGGCGCGTGCTTCGAAACTGCGCAACTGGTCGAAGGCGCTCATGTCCGTGATCGCAATGCCCGCAGGCATCAGTGCCTGGTTCACGCCGTGCGAAAGCGCCAGGTCCTTGCCACCGCTCGTTTGTCCAAACGCCCATCCCGTCATGCCTCCGATGAAACCGCCGCCACCTTGGATGTAATCCGCCAATGCGGCCCCTTCCTCCGCGCTGGTGACGCCCTGGATGTTGATGATGACGACGTCGTAGTCGCCGAGGCTCTTCTTGTCCACGGTGGTGAAGGTTTCCGCATTGAAACCACGCTGCTTGTAGAAGTTCACCGCGTTCACGCCTTTCAGGCCGACGCGAGGCTTCTCCTTGTTGCCGACCCACTTCACGCAGTTCTCCATCAGCTTCGCGTGATCGCCGCCTTCGCCGCCATTCAGGTAGCTGTTGTGCCCGAACAAGATGAAACGGCCTTTTTGAAAACCTGCCGCCGCCGCAACCGCGATCTCGACACCATCTTTGTCCGGTGCGGACAGAATAGGAAATGCGATCTGTCCCCAGATGCCGATCGGCCCCGGCGCACCCGATTTCGGCACGGACTTCACACCGTCGAGAATCTTCGCGCGCTCCGCATTCACGAGCGCGGATGGCATTTGGGCATGCGCAACGGCGCAAAACAGGATGGAGAAGAGGACGGCGGTTGGTTTCATGGTTGGGTTGAGAAAAGTGACATCAATGATTTGTATGATCTGGTGTCGGCAGTGGGTGAAATACCCGCCGAGGAAGAAGGCGATCTCGCGTGGAGGGAGTGATCACCAAAACCATTGGAGTTTTGCTTCCAGTCCAACGCGCTTTGGATAAACGCTCAAGGTTTGGTTCGGACACGCTCCGTAGTTGCCGATTGTGCGACTCGAACGTTCCCAAGCAGTACACGGCGATGCCTCCATCATGGCTGACCTTTAGCGCATCCGGTAGAGTGTAATCACTCAGCAGTGTGTATGGCACCGGGCAAACCCCAGGCGAACCGATATAGACCACATAAAACCACTGCCGGAATGGACCAAGATGAAAGTTTCCCGACGAGTCGGAAATGGCTGATCCCAATTTTCGATCGCTCCGAAGATGATAATCGATGGTGGCACCCGAAACGGGTTGCCCTGTGGCATCAACAACGCGCCCAGTGACTTTTCCCGTCAGTGTTTCGTAGTGCGGCATGATCAGGCAGCTTGGCAGAGCCACGACTGCGATGAATGTGAGCGCGAGGTGTTTCATGAGCGCTCAGCGATAAATCACGACCAAGAACACCAGCGCATCGGCCTTGCCGGTGTTGACGATGGCGTGAGGCACGTCGGCGCGGTAGGTGCCGGAATCGCCTTTGCCGAGTTCTTCGATGTCCTGGTCGGATTCGATGCGCACGCTGCCTTCCTCGACGGTCAGGAACTCGCGCGTGCCTTCAAAGTGCGGCTGGCTGCGCAAGGCGCCGCCCACCTTCAATGACAGCTCATAGAACTCGACGTCCTTCTCCAGATTCAGCGGCGAGAGCGTGCGGATCTCGCACTGCTTGTCGCTGCGATAGACCTGAGCGCGGTCGCTGGCACGAATGACCTGGATTTTCGACGCGCTGGTCTCCGCGCTTTCGATCAGTTCCTGCAAGGTCATGCCAAAGGCGCGGGCGATCCGGAAAGTGACCGTTAGTGTCGGATTCGCCTTCTCGCGCTCGATTTCGCTGAGCATCGACCGGCTCACGCCGCTGGCGGTGGCCAGTTCCTCCAGCGACCAGCCGCGATCTCCGCGCAGCTTCTTCACGCGCTTCCCGAGGTTCTCATTGATGGCCTCGGGACTAGTTTCGACAGGGGCGGACTTGCGTTTGGCGGGCATGGGTGTCGGTATAACGGATTATCCTCCTGTAAATTAGAAACTAACTCATATGTTCAAAACGTGATGCGTTGATATGAAGGTTGACCCGCCCTGCTGGAGCGGTAGTTTCGACCATGCCTTCCCGCCAATTACACTTCCAAGAACTCGAAGCTCCGCCAGCGCCAGCGCATCCTCGTGATCGATGGCGCCATGAGACGACGATTCGCAGTTACAAGGACAAGGGCATGCCGGATGAAGCCTCGTGGCCTCGCGAGGCCTTCCGCGACAACGAGAAGGACATCTTGAACAACGGCGACATCCTTTCAGTGCCCGCCCGGACATCATCGAGGACATCCATCGCCGCTTTCTCGAGAAAACCGGGGCGGACATCATCGAGACAAACACATTTTCGGCCCACCAGCATCCAGCGCGAAACGGAATTCTTCCGCGAAGGCAAGAAGAACCCCGAGTTCTTCAGAGCATCATCGAGGACCAATTCCTCGTGACCTCGCGTGGGAGATCAATTCCGAATCGGCCCGAGCCAGTGCCGCAAATGGGCGGATATCGTCGCCGAGAGAAGACCAGGCGGAAACGCTAAATCGCAGGAGCCATCGGACCGCTCACGGTGTCGCTCTCGCAGTTCCCAGACCTGAGCGATCTGAGCTTCCGCTGTCGTGACGTTCGTCGGTCAGCAGGCATACAAGCATCAGATCCGCGCCCTCATCGCCGGTGGCGTGGACACGCTGCTGGTGGAAACGATTTTCGATTCGTTGAACGCGAAGACAGCACTCGTGGCGATCCGCGAGGTGTTTGAAGAGGATCACATCGAACTGCCGGTGCAGATCAGCGCCGCCGTCGGCCAGGTGGCGAGACGATGATCTCCGGGCAGGTCACGGAGGCGTATTTGAATGCCATGCGGCATGTGAAACCGCTGTCGATCGGCCTTAACTGCTCGCTCGGTCCCGACAAGATGCGCCCCTTCCTCGAAGAGCTTTCAGCGAAAGCCGATTGCTTCGTCTCGGCCTATCCGAACGCGGGCATGCCGAACCCGCTCGCGCCCACCGGCTTCGATTTGCTCCCGCCGGACATGGCGAACTACGCGAAGGACTTCGGCGGCAGCGGCTTCGTGAACATCATGGGCGGCTGCTGCGGCAACACGCCCGAGCACATCGCCGCCATCGCGGAAGCCGTGGAAGGCTCGCACCGCGTGGAGGTGCCCGCCGATCCGCACGATGCGCCTCAGCGGCTCGCAGCCCTTCGTGCTCGACACGCGTGAAGAAAATGCGCGTCCGCCCTACCTCATGATCGGCGAACGCACGAACGTGGCCGGTTCGCCAGGTCGCGAAGCTCATTAAGGAGAACTCAAGCTCGAAGCCGTCGCTGCATCGCGCGTCAGCGGGTCGAGAGCGGCGCGAACGTGATCGACGTCTGCATGGACGAGGGCCTCATCGACGGAGTGCCGATGATGACGAAGTTCCTGACGCTCCTGCAAACCGAGCCGGAGGTGAACAAGGTGCCCATCATGGTCGATTCCTCGAAGTGGGAGATCATCGAGGCCGGTCTGAAGTGCCTGCAGGGCAAGGGCATCGTGAACTCGATCGCTCAAGGAAGGCGAGGAAAAGTTCAAAGAATACGCCACCAAGATCAAACAGTATGGCGCGCCACCGACCGTGGTCATGGCCTTTGACGAACAGGGACAGGCGGCGACCTACGACGACAAGATCCGCATCTGCGAACGCGCCTACCGCATTCTCGTCGATGAAGTCGGTTTCCCACCGGAAGACATCATCTTCGATCCGAACATCCTCACCGTCGCCACCGGCATCGAGGAGCACAACAACTACGCGCTCGATTTCATCAACGCCACGCGTTGGATCAAACATCATCTGCCGCATGCGAAGGTGAGCGGCGGCGTCAGCAACATCAGCTTCAGCTTCCGCGGCAACAACAAGGTGCGCGAAGCCATGCACAGCGTGTTCCTGTATCACGCCATCAAGGCGGGCATGGACATGGGCATCGTGAACGCCGGCATGCTCGAAGTTTACGAGGAGATCCCGCAGGAGATGCTCGTGAAGGTCGAGGACGTCATCCTCAACCGTCGTCCCGACTCCACGGAGATCCTTGTCGATTACGCCGAGCAGTTCAAAGGCCAGGCTGGCGGCGCAAAGAAGGCCGAGGTCGATCTCAGTTGGCGCAACGAGAGCGTCGAGAAGCGCCTCGAGCACGCGTTGCTCAAAGGCATCACCGATTTCATCAATGAAGACACCGCCGAAGCTTTGGAAAAGCTCGGCAAACCGCTCTCTGTCATCGAAGGTCCGCTCATGGACGGCATGAGCGTCGTCGGCGATCTCTTCGGCGCTGGCAAAATGTTCCTGCCGCAGGTCGTGAAGAGCGCCCGCGTGATGAAGCAGAGCGTTGCCTACTTGCAGCCGTTCATGGAGGCGGAGAAGGCGGCCAATCCGAATCAACGCAGCGCCGGCAAGATCGTCCTCGCCACTGTGAAGGGCGACGTGCATGACATTGGCAAAAACATTGTCGGCATCGTGCTGGCCTGCAACGGCTTCGAAGTCACGGACATGGGCGTCATGGTGCCCTGCCAGAAGATCTTGGACAAGGCGGTCGAAGTCGGCGCGGATGTGATCGGCCTCAGCGGCCTGATCACGCCTTCGCTCGATGAAATGGTGCACGTCGCGGCTGAAATGGAACGCCTCGGCTTCAAGCAGCCGCTTTTGATCGGCGGTGCGACCACGAGTGCGGCGCACACCGCGATCAAGATTGCTCCGAAATACAGCGGCAGCATCGTCCACGTGCTCGACGCCTCCCGCAGCGTGCCGGTGACCACCTCGCTGCTCTCCGCCGAACAAAACGCCGACTTCGTGAAGAAGAACGAAGAGCGTCATGTCAAACTCCGCGAAGAGTATGGCGAAGAAGGACCGCCAACTTCTCAGCCCCGCCCGAATCACGCGAAAAGGCCTTTAAGTGCGACTGGAGCACGCAGGAGATCAGGCCACGCCGGGCTTCACCGGCACGAAAACTTACGAAGGCGCTGAACTCGTCGCCACGCTGCGTGAGTTCATCGGCTGGTCGCCGTTCTTCCACCTGGGGATTGCGCGGACGCTGGATCGCCGCCGAGAATCGCTTTTCGTCCGCGCATGAAGACGCCGAGATGAAAGTGAAGGCGGAAGAGGAAGCCGCGAAGCTGTTCAAAAATGCCAACGACCTGTTTGATCGCGTCATCGCCGAAAAGCGCTTCACGCCACGTGGGGTGTTCGGTTTCTTCCCGGCCAACAGCATCGGCGACGACATCGAAGTCTATGCAGACAACACGCAGCAGAGTGAAGACCGTCTTCCACACGTTGCGCCAGCAGGTGATCAAGAAGGACACGCCGAACTTCGCGCTCAGCGACTACATTGCGCCGAAGGACAGTGGTCGTGCCGACTACATCGGCGGATTCGCCGTCGGCATTCACGGAGCAGACGACTTCGCGCATGAATTCGAAGCCACGCATGATCTTATAGTGCGATCATCGTCAAAGCGCTCGCCGACCGTCTCGCCGAAGCCTTTGCCGAATACCTGCACAAGCAGGCGCGTATGGCGTGGGGTTGAGAAGCCCGAGGACTTCACCAACGAAGACCTCGTCAAAGGCGCTACCGCGGCATCCGTCCCGCGCCTGGCTATCCGTCGCAGCCAGACCACACCGAGAAGCCCATTCTCTTCGATCTGCTCGATGCCACGGCGAAAACCGGTGTCGACCTCACCGAAAGCATGGCCATGCATCCCGGCAGCGCCGTCAGCAGCCTCTACTTCAGCCATCCCGAGGCACACTACTTCGGCATCAGCGTTGTGGCGAAGGACGAGGTCGAGGATTACGCCGCTCGCAAAGGCATGACTCTCGACGACGCGGAGAAGTGGCTGGGACCGTGGCTGGGGTATTGACCCCTAGCCTTCGGACTCCAACGAGAAGTCGAGTCCGAGGCCTCTTTGCAGGCCTCTGTCAGCAACGCGATGCTCCACCCTTGCGGAGCGGACTTCTTGGCGTCGACTTCCAAAGGAAGGAAATGGATGACGAGTTCACCCTTCGCTTTGTCGGTCACCTCCATCGTCACGGATTGTTTCCAACCGGCGAACAATCCGTCCACTTTCGCAGCATGCTGCGCATAACCCGGCATGCGCAGCTTCAGTGTGGCGAGGTAGGGCATGCCATGGAGTGGATAGGCCTCGCGCACCGCCTGGGCGATCTGCTGATCACTCACCGTCTTGGGATCAAAGGTCACATTGGCGATGGAATCGATAAACTGCACCACTGTCACATCGGCAACGCCCTTCGTCTCCGTCACCGATTGTTGCACCGAGTAGACGCAACTGCCGCACTCGATACCTGAAACATAAAACGTGCGGGTCACCGGCTTCGGTTTGTCTTCCGCCTGGACGAGAGATGATAAAAAAAGAACAGCGGCAGGGATGAGGCAGAGGGGTTTCATGGAGGATAAACTAAACAAGACCGCGGATCGGCTGACCCCGCGTGAGGACATTGAGCAAGCCTGAAGGCAGGCCGTCGGTGACGCGGGCTTCACCAACATCGACGAGCGTGTGCATGATGGTCGAGATCAAATCGGGGATCGTTACCGGTTCGGACGCCGGTTCGCCGCCATTGCGCGCTGACTGGCCGATGACGCGGCCCATCTTCAGGCCGCCGCCGTAAACCATGAGCGGAGCGAGGCCACCCCAGTGATCGCGGCCGCCTTTCACGTTCAGCTTCGGCGAACGCCCCATCTCGCCGCAGCAGACGAGCATGATTTTCTCGCTCAGGCCGCGAGCTTCGATGTCCTCGATGAGCGCCGACACCGCGTGATCAAACGGGCGTCCGACATAGTCCATGCCCGTTCGAACCGGGGCGTTGTTGATGTCGGAGTGCATGTCCCACACAAAGCTGGTCGTGACGGTGACAAAGCCGCAGCCGCGCTCGCACAGACGCCGCGCCATGAGCAGCAACTTGCCGAGCGTCGCGGCATTGTCGGCATAGTGCTCGCGGTTCTTCCACTGCGTGCTGATGCGATCCTTCGGCAGCAACGGTGCCGTGTCGTAGCGGGCGATGAGACGTGGATCTTCCCTCGAGAGATCGAATGCATCGGAAACACCGCGCCGCAGCACATCGAAGGCCAGCGACTGAAACTCCGACATGCCTCCGACCGCTTCGCTCGCATCCATTTGTCGCTTCCACTGATCAAGCGAGGCCAGCAGCATGCGCCGGTCATTCAGACGCGCTTGCGGCAGGCTCAGCGTCATGTCCGCCTGCGCGCCACCACCGGCGCCGGGCACGAAAGGCTGATAGGTGGAGCCCATCTCTCCGCTGGCAGTGAAATCTCCGAACTGCTTGATGACCGGCCCCGTCGCCGAGTCCACGGACCGAGGAAACAGCGCCACGTTCGTCGGCATGGCGCTGCCTTTGCGCAAGGGACCGGCGATGCGCGAGTAGAGCGAGCCGAGATTCGCCTTCATCGTGTCCTTGCCGACGATGGTCTTGATGTCGTGCACGGCGTCGCCGGTGACAAAGGAGCGCACGATGCTGAACTTGTGCGCCATTTTCGCCAGTCGCTCAAAGGTGCTGCCAAACGTGATGCCGGGCAGCGTGGTTTTGATCTCGCCCGTCACGCTGCGAATCTCGGACGGCGCGTCCATCTTCGGATCAAAGGTTTCAAACTGAGACGGCCCGCCGTGCATGAAGAGGAAGATGACAGACTTGTCCTTGATGAGACGCTTCTGGGACGCAGCCATCAAATCGCTCAAAGACAATCCTCCAAGACCGAGACCGCCAATGCGCAGGAAATCCCGCCGGTGAAGGCGCGATGAATTCCGGCTCTGGTCGGAGAAGGCGAGCATGACGAGGGCAATACGCACCGGCACCGGCAGTCCTTCCTGATGGTTGGCTTAAGAGGGGAGAATGGCGGCTTGCATGCGCGACGGCTTTCCGTCAGCATGCCGGCATGACTCGCACGATTCTGGCCATTGGCGCTCATTACGACGACTGCCCCTTCGGCATTCCCGGCACCTTGCTGCGTGCGGTGCAGAAGCATCAGCGCGTCGTGATCCTGAGTTTGATCGGCGACTACGCGAACTGGCCCCCTGTGCGCGGACGTGAGCAGGGACTTTTGGAATTGTCGAAGCAACTCGCCACCGAGCGCGGCATGGAGATGCGGTTTCTTCCTTGGAAGAGCATGAGCTTTGAGCCGACGCTGGAGACGAAGCGCGCCGTGGCCGAGGTGGTGGCGGATGTGAAGCCTGACACCGCCTTCATGCTCTGGCCGCGCGACCGACATCCCGATCACGAGGCTGCGAGCGCCATCTGCCACGCGGCCTTGTATCAGCCTGCGCGGCTGCTCGGCCGAGATGACGTGCGCACACCGTCGCGAGTCTTCTGGTATGACAATGGTCCGGGGCACACCATCGGCTTCGAGCCTGACACCTACATCGACGTGTCGGGAGAATGGGAGGCTGCGCGTGAATGGCTCGGCAGGCTCATGGCCTTCGTCCGCAATGAAGCCTACGATCCGGCGAAGACGGACGGCGCGATGGAGACGAAGACCGTGCTCGCACGCTATCGCGGTCTGGCATGCGGAGCGCGCTATGCCGAGGCGTTGAAGAGCGTGCGGCCCATCGCGCGCGACGACTGGTAACCTCAAACCTTGCGGCTGAGCCGCATGTCCATCCACACGGCGAGAATCAGCACAACGCCACGGGCGATGAATTTCCTTTCCGGCGGCACGGACATGAGCGTCATGCCATTGAGCAGACACGCGATGATCAGCGCGCCGAGCAGGACGCCGAGAACGGTGCCGCGTCCGCCGCGCAGGCTCACGCCGCCGATCACGCACGCGGCCACGGCGTCCAGTTCCATGAGATCGCCGACGGTCGTGGTTGAAGATCCGGCATAGGCCGTTTGCATGAAGCCGGTGATGGCCACGATCGCGCCCATGCCGCTGTAGGCCGCGATGACCGTGCCTTTCATCGGCACACCGGATACGAAGGCGGCTTCCGCGCTCCCGCCAATGGCGTAAAGGTGGCGACCGAGAGCGGTATGCTGTGTGACGGCATAGACGATCATCGTCACGCCGCCGAGAATCAGGGAGGGCAGGGGAATGCCTCGGAACTGCCCGGTGACGAGGACAAAAAGGGCGATGGCCTGAGCGGTGATGAAGAGCCGCATGAAAGCCATCTCCTTGTCATCAACGGAGAAACCGTGCGCGATGCGGCGTCTTCTGGCGCTGATCGTGGAGAAGACCAGGGCTGCCACCAAGACGGCTGCGAGTATCCAGCCGAACTTCTGCGGCAGGTAGTAGGTGGTCAGGAGCGAGTAAAGGTTGGCGTGACCTCCCGGTGCCACCGGGACAGTGGAATTGTCGATGACGAGCCAAAACAATCCTTTGAAGATCAAAAGAGCACCGAGCGTGACGATAAAGGCTGGCATGCGTTCGCAGACGATGAAGGCGCCCATGGCCATCCAAATGAGGACGCCGCAGAGCAAACCGAGGGCGAGAGCCGCAGGTGCCGGCAGGTCGTGGTGAAAGACCAAGACGCTCGCGATGCCGCCCAACAGTCCGACGCCGCTGCCGGCGGAGAGATCGATGTGTCCAGGCAGGAGGATGAGCAGCATGCCCATGGCCAGCGTGGCGGTGATGGAGAGCTCCGTCGCCAGCATGGAAAGATTCCTCGCACCGAGGAATGCGGGCTCTTTCACCGCGAAAAAGAGCCCGATGGCGAGCAACGCGACGGCGATGGGAAGTTCTCGAAAGCGGAAACTCACAGCGATCAGTTTTGCAGGCTGAGGATGATGCCGATGATGATCAAGCCAATAACGATGGCGATGGTGATTTTCACCCAGCTCAGCGGATACTCGCCGGTGATCTTGCCGGTGGCTCCGTTCACGGCCACCTGATAGGTCTTGCTGCCGTAGGTGTAGCTCAGTAGCCAGACCGGCAGAAGGACATGCTTGAAAGTGACGCCTGAGTATTCCGGCGAGATTTGCAGGTTCCGGTGCGTGTCTCCGGGAATCTGGCTGGCGCAGAGGCTGCGCAGGTTGTCATCCATGCGTCTGCGGGAATCCTGCGCGGCATTGACGAGGTCGATCTGATACTGCTCCACCACCCAGCCGGAGAGGTAACCCGGGTCGTAAGGCAGCAGGTCGGTCGTGGTGGGGAAGGGTTTGAGATCTTCGAGGAGTTTGGCATGCACGCCTTCGGAGGCGGGCACGAGCAGATCGTCAAAGTCATGGCTGACATGACCGGAGGCATATTCCCAGCGCGTGTGGCGTGTCCGGTTCCCCTTGCTGTCGGTCGTGTAGTAGTGGTAACCGGCTTCGGCCTCCCACGGGCACTCGGCATGAGCGTCGAATGTCCAGTAGGGGAGATAAAGCCCGTGCAGGGTGTCGGTCATGGCCTTTCCGCCGAGGGCATTCGGAGCCCAGAAGTGGCTGCCATACCACCGGCGTATATCCTCCCGCACCTGCGTGTCGGCGATTTTAAAGGGCAACTGGCTGCCGGGACGGATCGGTGTGCCGACATCGTCCACGGCGAGGATGGCCGGCGAGCCGCAGAAGTCGCAGCTTTGCGCCACGCGGGTTTCATTGAAGACGGAGATGGCGTGGCAGCTTTGACACTTCACGGTTTTCCGCTCCGCAGCCCAGCCGCGCTGGTCGTCCGGAATCGCGCGCAAGGCGGTGACGAGGTCGTTTTCCTCCACCAGCGTACCGTCGGTGTTCAGTTCCGCCGGTGACTCCGTGCCGCAGTAGGGGCAGACAAGCGCGTGTTTTGAAGGATTCCACACCGCCTCGGCTCCGCAGGCCGGGCAGGCGAATTTCGAAATGGCGGTGACTTCAGTCATGGCAGCAGGCGATTAACCGGAGAAAATGGATGGCTGTCCATTCGAAAAAACCGGGCAAAGTAAAGCACCCGAAGCGGCGTTCTATGACGTCCTCATGAAACCTCTCATCACTCTGCTGTTTTCGCTGCTGACGTTTGCCAATGCACTCAAGGCTGAAGCCGTCAAAGACCGGGAAGGGGCGGTGAGAAACGAGAAGGCGACGATGGAGAACGATGCTCGGTGGAACTGGAACGACGTGGATGGCGGCTTTCAGTTGGCGAAGACCACCGGCAAGCCGCTGCTCGTGGTGCTGCGCTGCGTGCCGTGCCTTTCCTGCGCGGGCATCGACGCGAGCGTGCTGCAGGAAGCGGAACTGGTGCCTTTGCTTGACCAGTTTGTCTGCGTGCGAGTCATCAATGCCAACACGCTCGACCTGTCCCGTTTCCAGTTTGATTACGACTTATCGTTTTCCGCGATCATGTTCAACGGCGACGGCACGATCTACGGCCGCTACGGTTCATGGCTGCATCAGAAGGATCCGCTGAACAAGACGACGGCCAGCTTCAAGAAAGCGCTGGAGGCGGGGCTGGCGGTGCATGCCGGTTATCCAGGAAACAAGGCGGCGCTGGCCGGCAAGCAGGGAGGGCCGGTGCCTTACCAGACGCCGATTGAGTTTCCAAAGCTGGCGGCCAAGTATCAGAGCAAACTCGACTGGGACGGGAAAGTGGTTCAAAGCTGCGTCCACTGCCACATGGTGGGAGACGCCTATCGCGCCCACTACCGCAGCACGCAGAAGACCGTTCCCCTGGAATGGATCTACCCGCAGCCCTCGATGGAGACGCTCGGCGTAACTCTGGCCACCGACGACATCGCGCGGGTGGAGGCCGTCGCGGCCGGAACTCCAGGTGCACAGGCGGGCATCCAGCCCGGCGACGTCTTCACCGAGCTGAACGGGCAGCCGCTCATCTCCATCGCCGATGTGAGTTGGGTGCTACACCGGTCTCCAAACGAGGGAGCTTTGACCGCCGAGGTCATGCGCGGAGGCGCCCAGGCGGCAGTCAAAATTGAACTGCCAGCCGACTGGCGGATGAAGTCCGACATCGGCCGCCGAGTCGGCACCTGGCCGATGCGGGCGATGGCTTTTGGCGGAATGAAAATGGACGACATCCCGGACGGGGAACGTGCCAGCCTGGGACTGGACAAAGACCAAATGGCGCTGCGCATTGCCCACGTGGGTCAGTATGGCGAGCACGCGAAGGCGAAACAGGCAGGATTCAAAAAGGACGACATTTTGGTGCAGATCGGAAGCTTGCAGCAGCGCACGACGGAAAGCGCGATCATCGGACACCTGCTGCAGAAGCATCGTCCCGGCGAGAAAATCCCCTCGATCGTGCTGCGCGGCGGCAAGCGACTTGAATTGATGCTGCCGCAGCAGTGACGTCTACGGAACGTTTTTCCGCTTAAATCCCGGTTGCATTCCGGGAATCGGCCTGCATTATCCCCGCCCCCTGCGAGTTCCACCCTTCAATTCGCCGTTGGTCTCCGTGCCTGTCTCCCTTTGGGAAGCGCAGGATTCTCGCCCCGGAGGTAACCCGGCCATATCACACATCCCATGTCCGTCCGTCTTGCTCGATTCGAGATGCCGAATCGCCTCGTGAAAAACGAGGCCACGGCCACTGAAACCTACGCCCAGTTTGTCGCCGAACCCTTTGATAAAGGCTACGGCCACACCATCGGCAACTCCCTCCGCCGCGTGCTTCTCTCCTCCCTGGAAGGCGCAGCGATCACCTCCGTGAAGATTCGCGGTGCCGAACATGAATTTTCCACGCTTCCGGGCGTGCTCGAAGACGTGGTGCAGATCGTGCTGAACCTCAAGAAGGTCCGCTTCAAGCACAACAGCGAGGCGAAAGAGCCGCGTCTGCTCTCCATCCTGGTGGACAAGGAAGGCGCCGTGACCGCTGGAGACATCAAGGAAGACAATCACTTTGAAGTCATCAATCGCGACCAGGTCATCTGCACGCTGGACCGCAAGACCAAGTTTGAGTGCGAATTCGAAGTTCGCGTCGGCCGCGGTTTCTCCACCTGGGAGGAAAACAAGCGCCAGGACACCCCCATCGGCGTCATCCCGATCGATTCCATCTACAGCCCCGTCACCCGCGTGAAGTACGCCGTGGAAAACACCCGCGTCGGACAGAACACCGACTATGACAAACTGGTGCTCGACGTCTGGACCGACGGCCGCATCACTCCCCAGGACGCGCTGCTTCAGTCGGCCGCCATCCTTCGTCATCACCTGGACGTGTTCGTCAATTACGACGACAAGGCCATTGAATTCGAAGCCGCTCCGGAAGCGCAGAGCGAGGAAAACAGCGAACTCCGCAAGCTCCTCAACATGAGCGTGAACGAGATCGAACTCTCCGTCCGCGCCGCCAACTGCCTGAACAACGCGAACATCACCTCCGTCGGCCAGCTGGCCATGAAGACCGAGGGCGAAATGCTCCGCTACCGCAACTTCGGCAAGAAATCCCTCACCGAAATCAAAGAGAAGCTCGCCGAACTGGGTCTTTCTCTCGGCATGAAATTCGACCCTGCGCTGCTTGAAGCCACCCCCGGCGGTGTGTCCCTCCTGGCCCGCAGCACGATGATCGACGATGACGAGGAGGCCGACTCTCTCGACTTCACGAAGCTCGTGGACAGTCATCTGCCCGACGTGGACGACGAGGAGTAAACTCATCACAGCAAAAACAAGCCCCTCACTTTTTAGGACATGAAACACGGAAGAAAAATCGTCAAACTGCAGCGCAAGCAGGATCACCGCGACGCGCTGCTCATGAATCTCACCTGCTCGCTCATCGAGCACCGCCGCATCCGCACGACGCTGGCGAAGGCCAAGGCTCTCCGCCCCTACGCGGAGAAGCTCGTCACCCTCGGCAAGCGCGGCACCCTGCACGCCCGCCGGACTGCCCTCTCCTCTCTTCGTCACAAAGACGCGGTGAAGAAGCTGTTCGAAGAAATCGCTGTTGCGTCAAAAGATCGCGCCGGTGGCTACACCCGCATCACGAAGCTCGGTCAGCGTCGCACGGACTCCGCTCCGATGGCCTACATTGAGTGGGTGGACGCCTTCGTGCCGCAGAGCGTGGAAGCTCCCGCCGACGCAGCCCCCGAGGCTGATGAGGCCGCCGAACCCGCCGCCGCGCCGAAGAAAAAGGCCGCAGCCAAGAAGAAGGCTCCCGCTAAAAAGAAGGCAGCCGCCGCCGAGTAAGCCGAACTGCAAGCTAGGTTCTTACACACGCCCGTGCGAAAGCACGGGCGTGTTTTTGTTTGGCCATGCGCTGAAAGCAGAAAGCAAAGACTTCCCCGGCTTCCGGGATTTCATGCGCCGTATTTCCTCAGCCTGCAAAGCTTTGGGAAAGGACACCCGTGGCGCCGGGGCGACAGACGAAGAGGCGTCCGGCCAAAGGTTCTTCAAGGCCGGGCTTGAGGCCCGTGGTGACGTAGAGGTCGCCCAGATCTGCCCCGCCAAATGCGCAGGCCGTGGTTTCAACGCATGGAAAGTCGATCTGCATTTCCACTTTGCGTATCGCGGGGTCGAAACAGACGACTTTGGCTCCGTGGCAAAAAGCGATCCAGAGTCGGTCTTCATTGTCGATGGTCATACCATCCGGAGACGAAGGGTCGTCTGCGACGTCCCACACCACTCGTTCGCCGGAGATGCTGCCGGTGGCGTTGTCGAAGTCAAAGGCGCGCACCTTTTTACTCGGCGTGTCGATGTAATACATCGTGCGTGTGTCGCGACTCCAAATGATGCCATTCGAGTTCGTGACCGGGCTGTATTTCTTCTCGACGCGAAGATTGGCATGTAGGCAGTAGAGCGCAGCGTCTGCTCGCTTGGCCAGGCAGATCGTGCCGGCCCACAGGCGACCGGCGGGATCGCACTTGCCGTCATTAAAACGATTGTCAGGCAGTTCGGGTTCGGGATCGGCGATGGGAGTGCTGGTGCCGGTCGCTTCGTCGACGAAGTAAAAACCGTGATCTCCCGCCCACACAAGACCTCCGCCGCAACGCGGCACCACGGTGCCCACTCGCTGGCCGACATCCCAAATCTTCTCGACACCCGTGGCGGGTGAATAAGCGAGGATCTTGTGGGTTTCGATATCGACGTAGAGAAGCCTGTCCTGATGCCAGAGCGGGCCTTCGCCCCAGGTTGAGACGTAATTGGAAACGGGTTCGGGAGTCATGTTCGGAGTCGTTGCACCAACGCGGCTACTGACGGTAGACGACCACGACATCCGATGACGGGCCCGTGGGCGAAAAGTCATTGCCGAAGCCGACGGTTTGCAGGTTGGCGGGCTCAAGGCCGAGTTCGATCAAATGCTGGCGCACAGCCTGAGCGCGGCGCTCGGAAAGGGCACGCGCATGGTCCTGGGGAAGGGCAGGTGGGGCGTAGCCGGCGATCAGCAACTTCGTCTTGGGAGACTGTTCGTGGATCTCGTCAAACACCTTCCGCAGAGTGCCTTCATGCCGGGCGGTGAGAATGTAACCTTCGTCGTCGAAGAGCAGCGCCGGACATGCGGGTTTAAGATCGGCGGAAACAGGGGAGAGAAAGCCCTCGCGTGGTCCGAGTGCGTAAATGACCGCTTCGTCGGCGACGCCTTTGAAAAAAGGCATGTTGCCGCATGAAGTCAGGCAGAGACTGAGCAGCAACGACAGCAGGCCGGCCATCGCTGACCGCTGGAAAAAAATGGGAGGAGTTCTGCGAATGGTCATGACTTCAGCGCATCCAGCGCGGCTCGGTGATTCGTCCAAATTCGCGCAGGACACTGCGGCGACTGCCGCTGCGCATGTCATGCACGAATAGTTCTCCATGTTGCGAATAGGTTATGAAATGCCCGTTGGGACTCCAGGACGGATGTTGCGCGCCTCCTGCCTGGATGATTTGTGTTCCACCGTTTGGGTAAGGTTTGACGGCAACAGCCCACTGTCCGCTGCGGCGGGTCGTGAAGGCGATGAAGCGGCCGTCTGGCGACCACTCCGGATCGGCGCAGAAATGGTAGCCGGTGCGCCAGCGGAAGAGGCGCGAAGTTTCGCCGTCCTTCTCGGGAATCTCGACGATGTTCAGCTTGGGGCCGCCTCCGTCATCGTTGGCAAAGACTATCTGGCGGCCTTCCGGATGCCAGGAGGGACTGGATGGGGCGCCGATGGAATCGCTTATGCATGCGGCGGTGTTGGTGGCCAGATCGCTGACAAAGATCTCCGGATTCCCAATGAAACTCATGACCATGGCAACATGCGTTCCATCCGGTGAGAAGGCCGCTCCGAAACTGGTGCCGGGCGTATCTGTGACACCACGCTCCCAGCCGGCATGCAGATCCAGCAAATTCACGACCGGAAAACCGGAGCGGTAACTGGTGAAAGCGATCATCGACGAGTCCGGTGCGAGCGTGGGGGAAACCGCCCCATAGCGGTCGTGAGTGACCTGATGCACGTCCTTTCCTTCGGCATTGCAGATGTAGATCTGCTTTTTGCCGGAACGGTCGCTGACAAAGACGATCCTGCTGGTGGCCAGTCCAGGCCTTCCAGTGATGGTGTAGATGACATCGTCAGCCAGCGCCTTGATGTTTTCGTCGATTCCAGGCGCCGCATAGCTGCGCTGGAAGATGTTTTTACCCTTTGCATCCTTCAACGTGCCAGTGACGCGCCCACCTATGGAGGAGCCCTCGAGACTGAAGTCTCCTTTTTCATTCGGTCCGGCCACAAAGAACTCGCGGGATGTCAGCAGTTCCTCGCGCAGCGCCTTTTCCGCGCTGGCTCCAGTCCCGCCCGAAAAGATGCCGAGCCGCAGACGCGGGAGTTCTTTCGCTGGTTCCTGTCGCTCGACTTTGCGTCCGATGCCGGGAACGACATCCAACAGACTTTTCATCCGACTCATGAAGCCCTCCGCCTGGACAAGCGTGCCGGAAACGGCAACAAAAGCCAAGGTGAGAAGAACGAAACGGAGGTTCATGCGGGAAAGACTACGGCAGCAAAAGGAAGTTGAGTTCCAGATCGTAGCTCTCTTTGTCGAAATTTGAAGGAAGTGTCGCGGAAATTTTCTTCACCTGCGCCGCAGCCTCCACAATCGACTGGTCGAGGTGATGGGAGCCGGAAAAGCGAACCATCTGAGCCTTGATGATTGCCCCGTCGGGTGCCACGGACACGTTGAGACGCGCCTCGCGCTGATGCTGCGGCACTTCGGAGATCGGGGGAGCGATCCACGCCGCTAGAAAAGCGGCGTTCAGCGCATGTTCGACGGCGTCGAAAGCCTTTTCGGCCTCAGGGTCTTCGATCTCAATAGGCTTCTGCCCCATTGCCACAGCAGGCGGTGGACGCATGCGATTGAGTCGGGCAATATCCAGAAGAGTCGGGCTGGCGATGGGCGGGGCATTCCTGCCCACCATGTTGGCTTGAATGGCTGGCTGCTCGCGCACTCGCCGAAGTGTGATGCTGCGGTTTGCCGGCGGTTTGGGCCGGGGGGATGCGGGTGCGAAGAGAGGCACCTTCTCATCGTTCGGCGTCGGTTCCATGCGATGCTGCTCAGGTGGCGCGGCCACCAGAGTGGCTTTTGGAGCGGGCTCTTCGACGCTCGCGGGAGTCACGGGTTGTGATCGCGGTTTGGCGGCGACGATCGGCGTCGTGGGCGCAGGAAGGGTGGGGGGCGGTTGCTGGGCGCCATTAAAGTCCTGCGGATTCATCCACACAAGCGTCGCTGCACGACCGCCATTTGTGCGAGACAAGTGGTCACGCCACAACCACCACCCGCCGACAGCGAGCGCCGCGTGCAGGACGGTCACGAGGAACAGCAAGCTTGAAAAAGGTTCCAGGGTCGAAGGACGGCGGCGTCTCATGGTTCCTCAGGGGGCGTCGGAGTGAGAAGTAACAGCCGTCTTTTGGATGCCCGCCTCCTGCAGCAAGCCCATGGTTTCCACGAGGCGCTGCACCGGGAGGTCGCGGTGGATGCGAACTTCAACACCCACATCGGGACGCTGCTTGGCGAGTTGTTTCAAAGCTCCGGCCAGATTCACCCGCGCCAACATGGCGCCGTCGAGCGTGACCGACTGGTCGGAGTTCACCTGCAGGACAACCGTCTTCACAGGTGCCGCTTTCGCAGGTGCGGTGGAACTGGAGACCGCAGGAAGGAGAAACTTGTCCGCCTTCAACAGCGGGACGGCCACCAGCACCGTGAAAAGCAGGACCAGCAGCAAATCCATGAAAGGCGTAATGCTGATCTCGGTCACCAGCCTCAACTGGCGCTGATTGGAGACGCGTTTCATGCGTGCGCAGGCTGATGCCGCGAAGGGGAACTCGTCGGAGAAGCGGAACCAGTGGAAAAGGCGGGCATCGAAGGCGTGCCGAGCGAACTCATGCTCGGCAGCGCTTCATTCGTGAAGCGGTGATCGACAAAGGTACGGTCCAAGGCGGCGCTCAGTTCCGCCGCGAAATTGTCCATCCTCACAATCAATCCCCGGATGCGGCTGACTAGGTGGTTGTACCCGATCATGCTTGGCAGAGCCACGAGCAGTCCGAGCAGCGTCGTGACCAAGGCGGTGGTAATGCCTGGGGCCAGTGCCGAAAGAGTGGTGTCCCCGCTGGCTCCCGTGAGCAGACTGAAACTGTCCAGCAATCCCCAGACGGTGCCGAGCAGTCCGACAAAGGGGGCTCCACTAAGAGCGGTGGCCACCCAGGACATGCGTGCTTCGAGGCGAAGGGCTGCCTCCGCTACACTGCGTTCCATCGAGGTCTGCACCGCGCCCATTTGCGAAGGCGTGATGCGTCCCGCTCCCTGGAGCCGTGCTCCGAAGGTTTCACCGGGGGAATCCTCGCCCAGCAGATACCAGGACATCTCCCGGCAGGCAGCGTGGTAAATATGGTAGCACGATGCGTAGTCATGATGCTGGCGCTGCTGAAACAGCTCAAAGGGATGATTGCTCTCCCGGTATTCTCTCAAAAAAGACAGGTTGGCCTTGTGCACCCGGGAAAGGAGAAAATGCTTGCTGAGCAGCACGGCCCAACTTGAAACAGAGAGGAGCCCCAAGATTCCGCAGATGATCCAACAGGTATGTGTACCGTTTTGCAGGCCGTATTGCAGACCCGGAGAAATGAGGGATTCAAGAGGCGGCATGATGAGAGATGTGGATAGTTAAACGACGTTAACTGTCCGGCGTCAACCAACGAGTGAGCTCAGGCTCACTCGGATTCGCAGGTCTCGACATCCTCTTCGCTGTCGGCCAGATGTTCGCGAACAATCCTCAGGCATTCGTCGGGACTGGCGGGCATCGGCAGTGTCAGCGGTCGACCGCCCGCGCGAAGCTGCCGCAGTTCGCCTTCGCGGCGAACATTGGTGACCGTTATGCCGTGCGAGGCGAAAAAGCGCACGACTTCCTGATTGCTGGCGTAGCGGCTCATGCGCGACGCTTTAATGGAGCTGAAGCAGACGGACAAAGGGAAAGTAGGCACAGGGTCGGAAGTCAGAACGAAGCACCTGTTGCACCCGGCCTGATTCTTGCTCCCTTCGGTCGCTCAATCCCCAAACATCTGATCTAAAACATGCCCGTCGCCACTCCCGCCCAATACCGTGCCATGCTTGATGCCGCCCAAAAGGGTGGATACGCCTATCCCGCCATCAACGTGACCTCCCTGCCGACGATCAACGGCGCCTTGAAGGCTTTCGCGGAGTCGAAGTCGGACGGCATCATCCAGGTCTCGACGGGCGGCGGCGAATTTGCCTCCGGTACAGCCGTCAAGGACATGGCTCTTGGAGCAATCGTGCTGGCCGAGGCCGTGCATGTCCTCGCGGAGCGCTACGATGTGCTGGTAGCCCTGCACACCGACCACTGCCATCCGAAGAACGTCGAAAAATTCCTCAAGCCCCTGTTGGCAGCCACCAAGGCACGTCGCGATGCGGGGAAGGGCAATCTCTTCAACAGTCACATGTTCGACGGCTCCGAACTTCCCCTCGAAGAGAACATGAAGATCTCGAAGGAACTCCTGCAGGAGTGCGCAGCTCTTGACATCATTCTGGAAATCGAAGCCGGTGTGGTTGGCGGTGAGGAGGACGGCCACGACACCAGTGGCGTGTCCAACGACAAGCTGTATACCACCCCCGAAGACATGGTGACCGTTTACGAAACGCTCAACGGCATCGGCCGCTTCATGTTCGCCGCCACCTTTGGCAACGTCCACGGCTCCTACAAGCCCGGCGCGGTGAAACTGAAGCCCACAATCCTTCGTGACGGCCAGGCCGCCGTGACAGAAAAGTACGGGGCGGTCGCAGAGATGGACCTTGTCTTCCACGGCGGCAGCGGCACTCCGCTGGAGGAAATCCGCGAGACGCTGGGCTACGGCGTCATCAAGATGAACATCGACACCGACACCCAGTATGCCTTCACCCGTCCTGTCGTTGACCACATGATGAAGAACTATGCGGGCGTCCTGAAGATCGATGGCGAGGTCGGCGACAAGAAAACCTACGACCCCCGCGGCTACCTGAAGAAGGGCGAGCAGGGACTCTGCGACCGCATGAAGGAAGCCTGCGCCGACCTGCTCAGCACCGGCAAGACGATCTTCGGCTCGGTCTAACATTCTCTCCCGGGCTCGTCCGCGATGCTGTTCTCCTTTTTTACGCCCCGCTACCTGAAGCACGCAAAGCTCCTGCACAAGGGGGTCACGCGATTCATCAACTACAAGCGGGACGTGCTGCCTCCGGCGAAGCTGGATGAGATTTGCACGCTGCGGTCGAGCCTGGAGGATGCTATGCGCGCGCGAGACAGCGCGAGGATCGACACACTCAGTTCCGAGATCAACTCCGTCTGCGAAAAGGCCCTGCCTGAAGCCCGGCAATCCGAGCTCGCGGAGAACATCGAGGTGTTCTTTGTGGCGATCGTGATTGCACTGGGCATTCGCAGTTACATCGCACAACCCTTCAAGATTCCGACCGGGTCCATGCAGCCAACTCTGTATGGACTGGTCGCGAACAACACGGAGGAGGATCCCACGCCCAATCTCCTTACGCGCTGCAAGGATTGGATTAAGGGACGCAGTTATTTCAACGTCGTAGCGAATCATTCGGGGCATCTGCTGCCGTTTCCCGAAGCCTTGACCGAGCACAGTTTTATGGGCTTTTTCGCCCATTGTCGCCTGCATTACGCCGACGGCCATTCCCAGTGGATCTGGGCGCCGATGAGGCAGCTCGCCACCGACCGCGAGTTCACACTCGGTTTTGAGAAATACCTGCAGGCGCCGATGACGGAGAGCGGCACTGAAATCACCCCGGACGCGCAGGCTGAGCGCCGTTTGTCCGGCTCCCGCGGCATCTATGTCACGGAGGGACAGCTTCTGGCCCGAGGCACTCTGGACACGGGGGATCATGTCCTGGTGAACAAATTCTCCTATCATTTCCGCCGACCTCAGCGGGGCGAGGTTTTCGTCTTCACCACCAAGAACATCAGCGCGATTGGTGTCCCACCAGAGCAGGGGTCGCAGCATTACATCAAGCGCCTCGCCGGAGTGCCAGGCGATGAAATCTTGGTCGAGTCTCCGTTGTTGAAAATTAACGGCAAACTGGCCGAAGAACCCGGGTTTAAACGTGTCATGACCGGCACCAACGAAGCCCCCAAGGACGGCTACCGCGGCTACTCACCGGCGGAGGCTGTCTATGGGCACTACAACCACGTTCAACTGAGGGAACATCAGTACTTCGCCCTCGGAGACAACAGTTACAACAGCTCCGACAGCCGCAAGTGGGGTGTCGTGCCCGAACAAAATCTCGTCGGACCAGCCTTGTTCTGCTACTTCCCGCTGGGCCGGAACTGGGGCCTGATCCGCTGAGCCGTCAGAGAATGTTCACGGCGGCGCCGCCATCGACAACGATGCCCTGACCGGTGATGTAGGCACCACCTTCGCTGGCGAGCAGAAGTGCTGGCCCCGCGAGTTCGCGCGGAGCAGCCCAGCGCTTCAGCGCGGTGCGGTCAGCGAAATACTGTTTCTCTTCGTCATTCAGAAGTTTGCCGGGCATGTCGGTCAGGAAGGGACCAGGGCAGAGGCAGTTTACCGTGATGCCGAAAGGCCCAAGATCGAGAGCGCTGGCGCGGGCGAGACCGATGAGGGCGGCCTTGCAGGCACAATAGACATTCCGCTTCAGGCGTCCGCCGACACCGAGCACGCTGGAGATGTGGATGATGCGTCCCCACTTGCGGGACTTCATGCCGGGCACGACGGCGCGGGTCAACGCCATGACGGCAGTGAGGTCGACTTCGACATTTCGGTCCCAGACTTCATCGGTGATTTCGTCGATGGCCTGCGGGTTGTTGATGCCGGCATTGTTGACGAGAATGTCGATTTTTCCGAGGCGCTTTTCCGCTTCGGCAGCGAGCTCCCGGACTTGGGCGCGGTCGGCCATGTCAGCCACCATCCACTCAACTTTGACGGAAAGACCTTGGCCAATTTCAGTAGCGGCGGCCTGAAGTTCGTCGGCATTGCGGCTGGAGATGAAGACATCGGCGCCGGCTTCCGCGAAACCGCGGGCCATGGCCTTGCCGAGGCCTTTGCTGCCGCCGGTGACGAGGGCGGACTTTCCGGAGAGGTCGAAGAGCGGGGAGGACATGCGCGGCGTTTAGCACGCGGCTTCCGGCGATGCGAGCAAAAAGGCGCAGGGTGACCAAAGGTCAGTCGTGCGCGGGCAGGGCGCGGGGGATGTCCTCCAAATTCGGCAGGGCGGGATCGGCAAACTGCATGGACTCGTGGAAGAGATTTGTGCGACTGGCCTCGATGTTGTTGGGGGTGTCTAACCGGTCGGCAGCAGCGATGATGTGCGGCTGAATGAAGATGAGAAGTTCCTCACGGATGTTCTCCTTGCTGGTGGTTCCAAAAAGGTTGCCGAGAATGGGAATGCGCCGCAAAAAGACGGCCCCGCGCTTGCTGTTGGTGACTCGCTCCGTGATCAAGCCTCCGAGGACAACGGTGGCGCCGTTTTTGACGGTGACCTCGGTCTTCAACTCCTGCGTGCCAATGGTGGGCACGGTGTTGCCAGAAATGGTCTGAGTGCCGACGATGTTGTCGTTGATCTGGGCGATTTCGAGGGTCACCTCGTCGTCGGAATTGATGTGCGGCACCACTTCGAGCTTCAGCAAAACATCGCGATATTCGACACTGACACTGTTGCTGGCCACGCCGCCGACGAAGCCGCCGTTGCTGAGAATTTGCGCGGGGACGGCGATGCGCTGGCCCGAGGAGATGACGGACTTCGCGGCATTTTTGGCGAAGACCCGCGGGGAGGCCAGCACCTTGAAGTCGCGGTTGCCGTCGATCACTTTGAGATACTGGCTGAGAGAACCAATCTGGCCGTAGAAGTTGAGCTGGTTCCACGAGAAGTTGCTGAAGTTGGCCGGAAACTGGATGCCTCCCGTGGTGAGCCCGGTCGTGGTGCCTGCCTGTCGTCGGATCGTCATTACGGCGCACGCTGAAGTCGTCGAGCAGCTTCAGGAAGTCGAACCGAAGTTGTACTCGTTGCCCAGATTGAGCTGGCCGATGATGGCGGAGATGTAGATCTGCTGCGGCCGCACATCCATTTCGGTGAGCAGTTGATCGATGCGGGCGATGTGCTCGGGAGAACCGGAAACGACAAGGCTGTTCGACTGCGGATCGGCGATGAGTTGGGTCTTGCCAACAATCATGGACTTCGGCGCGCCGAGATCTTCCGGTTCATCCAGCACGCTGCGATTCGCGTTGGAACCGGTGCTGAAGCCCGAAGCGTCACCAAAATTGCTGCGTGATCCACCAGTGGAATTGAAACCGCCGTTGTCAGCGCCCAGGGAGCCGGACCCGGACGAACTGCGGCGACGGCTTCCGCCGCCGTCAATGGATGCCGCTCCCTCGTTTGCCTGAATGTCGGTGTCACGCGCCAAGGCGTTGTAGGCGACGGGAAGGAAATCGAGCACATCGAGATACTTGAGGCGGCGCTTGAGGAAGTTTCCTCCGTCGTCCTGCTTGTCGAGTTTCTCGACGAGCCCGCGGATGTAGGTGATGTCCACAGGACGCCCAATGACGAGAAGTTCGTTGGTGCGGCGATAAGGAAAGACTTTCACTCGCGAAGCGGCGGGATTGGTTGGCCGCGGTGTTGGTGCTGCCTGCGGGATTCAAGGTCGCAGGTGCTCCAGGCCGCCCCGTGCCATTGGGTGCGGCGGCGACCGGCACCGCCGGGGCACCCCCTTCGGCCTTTTCCTCCTGCGCGAAGATCTCCGTCACGATCTCGGCGACGAGTTCCACATCCGACCGCTCCAGCTTGATCATCTCGTTGGCGATCTCGGCGGGCGGCACATCGACGATTTCGGCGATTTCGCAGATGCTGCGAATGGTGGTGCTGTTTTCCGTGATGATGAGGGCCGAATCGTTCGAGATCGGTGTGATTGCGCCATACGTGTGCAGTTTGATGACCTGCTGGAAGGCCTTTGATGCCTGGTCCGCTGAGATGTGCTGGAGGGGCAACACATAGTGACAGATTTCCTCGGTATCCGGCAGGTCACGAATGCTGTTGTAAACCTTTAAGCCGTCCGCCGTCGGACTCTTGCCGCCGGCGTGATTGATGAGCTTTGCCGTGGTTTCATCGATGTGAATGATGACGTAACCGTTGAGAAGCATTGTCGCCTCAATGAAAGCGACCGCTTCCTTCTTGGTGAGCATCTGCGGGGAAATGATGCGCAATTGTTCTCCCTGAAGGGCGGAGTCGAGGATGAGTTTCTTTCCCGTGAGTTGGGTGTAGAAGGGAATGATGGCTTGAATCGGGGCGCTGGGAAAGTTGACCTTGATGGTGGCATGGTCGCCGACCGGCACATAGGTCCCCGCAGTTGGTTTCGCGGATGGGGAAACCGTCGGGCTCAGGCTCGGCTGCTGTGCCTTGACCGCGTGCTGGGCTCCCAAAAGAAGGAGTGCCAGCAACACTGCGAGGCGCAGGCGCTTGGGCAGTTGTGGGAAAGGTCGCGACATAAAATAGGCTAAAGTATGGAAATTATATACAATCCATCTAATTCGGCAAGGTTTTAGTTAATATCTATTAAAATTCATCCCCTTAGCCTTCTGAGATGTGCCGAGCGATCCAAGTTGCCGCTGTGCAGCGTCACCGGGGTTGCATTCGGCTGAAAGCTGCGTACTCCGCTGGCGTTACAGCCCCCTTCCACGAGATCTCCCGTCCCAACCGATTCATGAAACGCCTGCTTTTTTGCCTCCTCTTGTCTGCACCGCTCTTCGCGGATGACGCCTCCGACCTCCTCTCACAATCCGGCGTCAAAGGCGGCATTGTCGTCCATGTTGGCTGCGGTGACGCCTCCACCACGCAAAAGCTCCGGGCGAGCGACGCCTTTCAGGTGCAGGGCCTTACGCAGGATGAGTCGGCGGTTCCCGCATTGCGCGACGCGATTTACAAGAACGGCGTCAGCGGCGCGGTGGCGGTCGAAAGCTGGGACGGCAAGGGCCTGCCCTACATTGAAAACTATGTGAACCTGCTGGTCGTCGAAGACGCCGCGTCCGTTTCCAAAGAGGAAATCGATCGCGTGCTCACCCCTCTCGGCGTCGCCATGGTGCGCAAGGCTGGTGGATGGGAAAAGATAGTGAAGCCCTGGCCGGAGAAGATGGACGAATGGACGCACTACGCCTACGACAGCAGGGGCAATCCGACTTCAAAGGACTACCTTGTCGGACCGCCGACGCGCATGCAGTGGGTCGGCAATCCGCGCTGGAGCCGTCATCACGACCGCATGTCCTCCGTGAGCGCAAAGGTCAGTTCGGGAGGCCGCATTTATTACATCATCGACGAGGGCAGCCGCATCACCATTCTCACGCCGCCCAAGTGGACACTGGTCGCCCGCGACGCCTTCAACGGCACAATTCTGTGGAAAAAGCCGATCCCGGAATGGAGCACCCACCTTTGGCCGCTGAAATCCGGCCCGACGCAACTCACACGCCGCCTGGTTTCCATCGGCGACAAGGTTTACGTCACGCTCGGCATCACCGCTCCGATCACCTGTCTCGACGGCGCCACCGGGGACGTCATTCGTGAATACCCCGAGACTCGCGGTGCGGAGGAAATCATTTACCGCGACGGCACGATCTTCGCCCTCGTGAACAAGGAAGCCTGGCGCTTGAACGAGGAGTTCGCGGTCAAGGCACAGAGCGACCAGAAGCGTGTGGAAACCGAGTTCAACTGGGACGGCAAGCCCAAGCACCTCGTCGCCCTCAATGCCGACAGCGGCAAACTGCTCTGGGAGCAGGAAGACCGCATCGCGCCCATCACGCTGGCCATTGATGACAAGCGCGTGGTTTATTACAACGGCGACGGACTCGCCTGCCGCGATGCAAAGACCGGCGCGGTGAAGTTCACCACCGATCCCACCAAGCGCCGCGAACTCTATGAGTTCAACTTTGCTCCGCGTGTGCTTTTGCACGGCGACGTGATCATTTACGCCGGAGGCAACGGCGAGATGAAGGGCATGAACGCCGACACCGGTGAGGACATGTGGACCGCGCCGCATGAAAAGAGCGGCTACCGCAGTCTCGAAGACGTCGTAGTCGCGCAGGGCCTGGTTTGGAATTCCGGCAACCTGAGCGGCAGCCAGAGTGGCGAGTATCGCGGCTTTGATCCCGTGACCGGCGAAAAGAAGAAGAGCTTCTTCCCCGACGTGCCGGAGGGCACTTACTGGTTCCACCACCGCTGCTACATGGGGAAAGCCACCGAAAAGTACATCATGCCCAGCCGCACCGGCATCGAGTACATCGACATGGAAAAGGAGCACTGGGATCTCAACCACTGGGTGCGCGGCGCCTGCCTCTACGGTGTCATGCCCTGCAACGGTCTCACCTATGCCGGTCCTCACAACTGCGCCTGCTATCCCGAGGCCAAGCTCGACGGCATGAGTGTGATGGCTTCCGAACCGCGCTATCCGCTGCCCGCGCACACCCCGGACAGCGAGCGACTCACCAAGGGGCCGGCCTATTCTGAAGCCATTGTCGAAACCGAACCCGATACCGGTGACTGGCCCACCTACCGCGCCGACAACACGCGCAGCGGTTCCGGCAAGTCCGACCTCAAAAAGGATCTCGGCATGGCTTGGGAAGTCCAACTCACTGCGCCGCTGAGCACCACGACCACCGCCGCCGGGCTGACCTTTGTCTCCGAGGTGGACAAGTTCACCCTGCACGCCCTCGATTCCGCCACGGGCAAGGAAGCTTGGCACTTCATAGCAGGCAGCCGCATTGATTCCCCGCCCACCTACTGGAAGGGTCGTGTGCTGTTCGGCGGCAAGGACGGTTATGTCTATTGTCTCCGCGCTACTGACGGCGCCCTCGTTTGGAAGTTCCAAGCCGCGCCTTCCAAGCTGCGTCACGGCGCGTGGGAAATCACGGAAAGTGTCTGGCCCGTCCACGGCAGCGTACTCGTCGAAAACGGGCTGGTGAGCTTTGTTTCCGGTCGCTCCTGCTTCCTCGATGGCGGCCTCTGGTTCTACCGCCTCGACGCCAAGACCGGCGAACTCAAGGTGAAGAAGAATTACGACGATCGTGATCCCGAGACCGGCGGTGATCTCAATGACCGCCACAAGACGCTGCAGATGCCCGTCGCCCTCAATGACATCCTCAGCAGCGACGGCAAATGGACCTACCTGCGCACGCAGAAGATCATCGAAGACGGCACGCGCGTCGAAATCGGCCCCGTCAGTGGGGACTTCGCCAAACAGGGCGGCGCTCACAAAGGTGAAGGCGCGCACCTTTTCGCGCCGATGGGCTTCCTCGACGACTCAAACTTCCACCGCAGCTACTGGGTCTATGGCAAGAGCTTCGCTGGCGGCCACGGCGGTTACTTCCAAGCTGGCAAATACGCCCCGGCGGGCCGCATCCTCGTGCATGATGACAAGAACGTATATTCCTATGGCCGCGAGGCTCAGTACTATAAGTGGACCACCACGATGGAGTACACCCTTTTCTCCACGCCCAAGGAGGCTCCGGATGAAGCTTACACGACCGAGGAAGCCACCACAGCCCGCACTGGAAACAGCCTCGTCCTCGGTGCCGACGGCCAACCGCTGAGCAAGCAGCCTGCGGGTCTCGAAAAAGGCAAGAAGGGTGATGCCAAGGGCAAAAAGGGCGAAGCCACCAAAAAAGGCGGCAAGAAGGCCGTGGCCGCGACTCCCGCCAACAAGCCCATTCCCGGCAGCGTGCTCTTCCCCAGCGCCGATGCGATTGATCCCACGAATGCCGCGATCAGCGTGGAAGCCTGGGTCTTGCCGGACTCGGACGGTGGAACCGTCTTGAATCACGGCGGACCGCTGCAAGGTGTGGCCTTGGAGATTCGCGAGAAGAAACCGCAGTTCCATGTGCGCAGCAACAGCAAGCTCAACAGCATCGTCTCGGCGGAATCGCTCAGCGAAGGCTGGCATCACATTGTCGGGACCCTGGCGGCGGACAAAAAGATGAGCCTTTATCTCGACGGCAAACTCGTCGCGGAAGGCAGTGCCTCCGAACTCGTGGGAGGGATGCCCGCGCGTCCGATGTACCTCGGCAACGGGGACGGGGTGTCCGAAGGCAAAGCGGGCGCCTACAGCGGTTTGCTGGATCAGTTCGCCCTCTATCACAAGGCTCTGACGCTGACCGAGGTGCAGCGCCGGTTTGAAGCGCCCGACGAGAAGCCGGCTGACGCGATCATCGCCTGCAATTTCGACAATGGCGACAGCCGCGACAGCTCCGCCAACGGTCTCCACGGCATCGGTGCCGGGGTCGAAACCGGCAAGGGCAAAGTCGGCGGTGCGCTCTGGTTCAAACCCGGCGCTGCTGCCGGCAAAGGTGGTGCCGGAGGGCAGGGGAGCTTTGTGAAGCACACCTGGGATCGCTTCGTCCCCATCGTGGCCCGCAGCATGGCTTTGGCAGGCAAAACGATTCTTGTCAGCGGACCGCCGGACACGATCGATGAAGAGTACGCCTTTGAGCGTCTCGCCGCCAAGGACCCAGCCATCCTCAAGGAACTCGAGGAGCAGAATGAAGCGCTCGAAGGCAAACGCGGCGCCAAGATGTGGGCCGTCAACGTCGAAACTGGCGAGCAGAGCACCGGCCTCGATCTCACCAGCCCGCCGGTCTGGGACGGCATCACGATCGCCCAGGGGCGTGTGTATGTCAGCACCGTGGACGGTCGTCTGCAGTGCTTCGGCAAGTGATGCTTTCGGCGGATCGAACCTCTGGTTCGATCCGCCCATTCCCGAAGCATCCGGTGGTCAGGCCTCAGGCGCTTCCGACTTCTGCTTTCGCAACAGTCGCACGCCTTCCACGCGCATCTTTTTATCCACCGCCTTGCACATGTCGTAGATGGTGAGCGCGGCGACGCTGACGGCGGTGAGCGCTTCCATTTCGACTCCAGTGGGCGCGACGGTCACGGCGGTGGCGGTGATGCCGATATCGCGCTCCCGCACCTCGAATTCGATCTGCACCTTCGAGAGAGGAATCTGGTGGCAGAGGGGAATGAGATTCTGCGTCTGTTTTGCGGCCTGGATGCCGGCGATGCGGGCGATGCTGAGCACGTCCCCCTTTGCGACCTGATTCCTGCGAATAAGCTCCAGCGTGGTGGGGGCGAGCACGATTCGCCCCCCGGCGGTGGCTTCACGCCGAACGGACGGTTTGGATGAGACATCGACCATCGCCGCTTCGCCTTTTCGATTGATGTGGGTGAGCTTGGGCATGGGTGGGATGGGATGCGCCTCAACCGCCGATGGCGATCATGCGACGGTTCGGTTGGTAGTTGTCGCGGAAGTCATGCTCCTTCGGTTTGCGGGCGACGACATTGCGGAAGAAGGCGGCGAGTTCCTCGTCGCTGCATCCGGCGCGTAGGACGCTGCGCAGATCGAATTCCAAATAGCTGCCGAGGCAGGGGCGCAGTTTTCCGTCGCAGGTCAGGCGGAGCTTGTTGCAGGTCTCGCAGAAATGGAGGTTCGTCATCGCTCCAATGAAGCCGATCTTCTGGCCGGTGGCCGGGATCAGGTGGTAGAGCGCCGGGCCGTTCGTGGTGAACTCCGGCAGGGGAGTCAGGGGGCCGTGGGTCTGTTCGACGAGAGCCTTCGCGGTGGCGACGGGGAGGAAATTGTCTCCATTGAGCACCTCCTGGGTGCTGACAGGCATGAGTTCGATGAAGCGCAGCAGCGCGTTCTTCTCCCGGGCGAAGTCGATCATCGCCGGCAGTTCGCGCTCCGTCTGATGCTTCATCAGGACGCAGTTCAACTTGATCGATTCGAAGCCGGCGCTGATCGCAGCGTCGATGCCTTCGATCACCCGCGGCAGCAGATCGCGCCCCGTGGTGCGCTGGTAGGTCGCGGGGTCCAGCGAATCGAGGGATATGTTCACACTGCGCACCCCGGCGCGGACGAGCTTCTCCGCCAGCGTGTCACCATCTTCCATCTTGGCCAGCAGGGTGCCGTTTGTGGAAATGCCGATGTCCTCGATGCCGGGGATCTTTGCCAACTCCGCGCAAAAACCCGCTGCTCCCGGTCGTGTGAGCGGTTCGCCACCGGTAACGCGCACCTTGCGGATGCCGAGTGCCGCGCCGACCCGCACCACACGGAGCAGTTCCTCGTAGTCCAGCGTCTCCTCCCGGCTGAACCACGCCTGCTCCTCCTCGGGCATGCAGTAGCGGCAGCGTTCATTGCACCGGTCGGTGATGGAAACGCGCAGGTAGGAAATATGATGGCCGAAGGAGTCTTCCACTGAATGGGGGGATCAAGGAACCCTGCCTTAACCACAGTCTTTGGTCCGGCTCAAGTGCCCTATGACTGTTGAGGTTCGTGCTATGGAGAATCGTCAGTTCAGCGTCTTGCGCAGCCAGGCGATCATTTGCGCGGCATAGTCGCTGTTCAACTTCTCCCACCCACCCATGCCGTGCCCTCCGCCAGGAATGGTGATGGTCTCACAGTGATTTCCCGCGGCCTTCATCGCCTTTTCAAACTGCACGCTCAGATCGTGCGCGACGGTCGTGTCCGCATCGCCGTGGA
>JAWLBG010000053.1:0-31329 GCA_041395065.1 Prosthecobacter sp.
CGCGCGGTCCAGCCACTCCTCGCGAACGACCTCGATGCCGAATTCCTTGACGTAGTCCTCGAATACCTGCTCCGCAGCGTGCGGCTCGAAGATCCACATGGTGCGATTTTCCCCATCCATCGCCGCAGTTCCCTGGCCCTTGTTGCCATACTGCTCCTTGCTTTGCTGCCTCCATGCCTCCGGCTTTTCGTAGTGCAAATAGATGCGGTGGTAGAAATCACGCGCCAGCCCGCCAATGACTGCCTTGTTCCCCGTGTCCGTCCAGCCCAGTCCACCGCTGCTCAGTCCGCCCAGATGCTTGTCCGGCGAAACAATGATCACCGTCTTGCCCATCTTCTTCACTTGAACGGCGGATGTCACGGCCGCGCAGGTTCCGCCGTAAATGACCACGTCGTGATCCGCGGCTCGGACGACAGTGGAAACAGCGAGACAAAGGGCGACAAAAAAGCGGTTGGGGATCATGGGGTCGAATAGGCACCCTTCACGCCCTCATTTCAAACAGCGACCTGCAAAAAAGATCTGCCGTTCTACTGCACTCCTCTTTTTTCATCTACCAACGGTTCAAGAGAGGGGACTGGATCTCACGGCTTCGGGAGGCGATCGAGGTCGAGGTCGGCGGGAGGATCTTCGGAGATGCAGCGCATGAGAGTGGCGTCTGAAGCCCAGGTGGCGATGACAGTGTCCTTCCCATGAAGGACACGTATGACGGCGCCACGATAGCCGGGGTCAGTCTTGGCGCGGCGTTTGTCCTTCGCTGGAAGCTCGTCGAGGTCGTCAGCGAATTTGTCATAGGACGACTTGGTCTTGGTGGTGAACTCAAGTACCTGGACGCCAGCACCACGGAGCTGAACCCTCTCGGTGCCCTCGGCCATGACATAGTTGATATGCTTGATGTCGGTGCTGCCAAGGATCCACCATTCGACCATGATTTCGGCAGGATGAGCGGAGAAGCTGCGGAGTTCGATGCCATAGGTCCACTGGTACTTGTTGCGTCGGCTGGGCGTTTGGATGAGGCGGCCTTGGAGCTTGAGGCCGGGAGGCTTTCCGGCGGCCGCTCCGGCTCGCTCCATTTCGGCTTGAAAGAGGGCGGCCTGCTCGGCGGCAGTCTCACCCATGCGGTTGCGCGCCTCTTCGGGCTTGGGCTTGTTGTCCCGGGCGATCTTGGCCTGGTCGGCGATGTGCTGCATCTCGCTTTCAACGGCTTTCAACTGCTGCGCAAAGGCGGCGTCACGCGCGGTGTCGGCACCGCCTTTCTCGCGGGAACGAGAGGGGGCCACGAGGCGCACATTGGCGATGTCTCGCGAGAGGCGCGGGGCGAGATCCAGGGGAACGATGTGCTCAAACACGGCCTGTGCGCCACGGTCCGGGCCCTGAGTGATGAGGCCGGTGAACTGGTGGTCGGCACCGAAACAGCCCAGGGCGCGGGCTTCCTTCCACATCTGATTGAGGTTACCGATGAGGACCATGCGCTGCGTGTCACCCATGGAGGGGACGAGTTCCAAGGCGCTCGTGACAAGAACGCGACCATCAGGTCCACCGGTCTGGTAGCTGGCCTGCATCGCGCTGAGTATGGCGACGAGCCGCTGGCGGAGCTGGTTGAGGCCCTGGGGATCCGCCTTGGGGGTAAGGCCCAGAGGGCGGAGTTGCGGGGCGAGTGCTTTGGCTTGGCGGTTGTTCTCGGCACAAACGTGGCCACCTCCGCTGACGAGTAACAGGAGGATGGCGATGCCGACGAGGCCCAAAGGAGGACGTGTTTTTGGCATTTTGCGAGCCTGCCACAGAGCCGGGCCAGGGGCAATCCTAGAAGATACAAATGCCGGAGTATGAAGGCAGTCCTCAGGCCGCGATGCACAACGCAGAGGGCTGCATTCCCTGCTCGTCATCCACGATTTCAGCCCCGTCGAGATTGGCACCCTCCATGTCGGCGCCTTCCAGATTGACCCTGCGAAGGCGGGAGCCGCTGAGATCGGCCCCGCGAAGATCGGCATTGGCAAAGTTCGCACGGCGAAGATCCGTGCCCGCGAGAAGCGCCCGGCGGAGGTAGGCGCCGATCAGGCTTACGCCGGTGAGTTTCGCCTGCCGAAGGTCCGCGCCTTCAAGATTCGCCCGGCTGAAATTGGCCCTGTTCAGCATGGCTCCCTTGAGATTGGCCAGCGTGAGATTGGAATCGCCTGTCGGCGAGACTCAGGTCGGCATCCCCTAAATCAGCGCGAGGTTCAGGTCGGTACGTGAGCCAGATTGATGCGGCGCATGCGGCCTGGAGATCCACTTCACGAGATCAGCCGCCTCAATCCGCTGCTCAAAAAGGAAAGCGTCCTGTGCGTGTGACCCCGATGAAGAATCTCCAAATAGCTCTTGTCGCATGGGAAAATATCCGCCTGTGCGACCGCAGGAAAAGAGCCTTGTTGTAATGTTCTTGTGCACTTTTGCAAGTGATGACCTCAGCTAAACGAAAGGGCGGAGTCGCAGTGGCGTAGTTACATGTTTCATGATCCGACCACTCCCTTGCTCTTGTTCTGATTGCCGCCAACACCGCCCGGGCGCGCGACCCACTGACCCAGGTGTCCGTTCTCCGCGATGACGGCATGCAGTGCATGACTTCCCTTCGATGTGCGCCGATGCAGGCGGCAATGCCGCACATCGCCTATGTGCAGGATGAAAACAGGATTCTGCACCGGCCAAACTGACAACGGGGCTCTGACCGACGTGCTGAAGGATTGGCGAACCCGGCATCATCCACCAACCCGCTCTTGCTGCGGACGGCACCGGCAACCTGCATGTGGTGTGGTCGCAGGTGAACGGCAAGAACATCATGGAGCCTCAAGGCGGCGAGGGTTCGTGTGATGGGAAAGTGAAGGAGATGATCACAACGCCTCGCCAGTTCTACCGAACGGCGGCAATGTCTTTGCCAAATCAGCAGGCACCGACGCAGGCGGCAATGCGGGTTGTCTGGCAGGGCATGCGCGGGAAGCTGGCAGATTATTTACTGCCGCTTGACGCTGAAAAAGGGCGAATGGTCGGCTGAAATCACTGTGGGCTGATTCGCCATGGTGACTGGTAATCCTGCAGTTTTCTGACGGCAAGTGATGGCGTCCGGTCATTTATTGTGATTGCAGTTCTTTTGGGCGTAAATCGAGTTCAACATCTATGCCGTCCACGTCGGCGCCGACCTCAAGGCGGGCAAACCGCGCACGCTGATTGCCACTGACTGCGAGGGCCGCGTCTCCTGGCCATCGGATCCGCAAGATGAAAAGGCAGATCTGGCTGGCCTGCGAGCGGGCAACCAGCAGTGGGGACTGACATGCGCGCACACTTGCGCATTCAGGCCTCAACTACCGCAAAGAAACTTCGGTGATCGCAAGATGCCTATTGGGATCTCAGGAAGTGCAGAGAACTCCCGCAGCTGCCGCCGATTTGCTGTGGCCAAAAAACGGCAGCGGCAAAGCAATCAAGGCGGGGAAACAATCCTCAGGCAAAGCCAAAGCCGAAGCAGCGGCGAAAAAGAAGGCGGAAAACAGGCCATGCGCGAAGCGGCAGGCCTGTTCGCAATGAAGTCGGTTCTCAACCTTGCTGCACTCATGCTCGAGCGTTTCGGACGCCGGCCATGGCTGACCGTGCGCGTATTTCCAAAAACCGCGCCCGCGCCTGGCGCTGACCTGCCATGACGCTGCCGTGAAGAAGGGACAAACCGTATGCGCACTGCTGGAGAGCGTTTATTCGCAGGACGGAAGATGACGCATGTGCTCGGGGCAAGACGGCAGCCTGTGGATGGCCTGGCGCCCAGTGACCTGCGCACCGAAACGTGAATCGAACTGCGTATCCACCTCTGCCAAAGTCGCCACCGATCTGGATACGTTGCTTGTCGCCGCAACTTCAGCCGTCAAAGCTCGGCGAACCCTTCCCGCCTACATCAACGAAGTCACTCCTGAACGCGACATCGTAGCTGAAGTGAGTACCGGGCCATCTGGACGCACGACGGCGACCCGCATAAGCCTCTACCGGGCGATCACCACCGCCACACGGACGTCTCCAACTGCATCACCGCCAACGACGGCTGCAATGTCGAGCAGTTCCGCTACGCCATCGACATGGGGAAGCTCGACACCCTCGGCACCAGCGACCAAACGACATCGCGAAGATCTACACGCCCTACGAGTGGTGGCTGAACCAGAAACTCGTCGATGTTTCTATGCGCCCGGCTTCTTCACCAGCATGTATGCCTACGAACGCGAACAGAAGTGGCTCCTTCTCGGCCACCGTAACATGGTTTTCGCGCAGCGCGGTGGCCCCATCGTTTACATTCAGCGTAAACTACCTTCGCCAGCCCCTGGCAGACGCTTTCAGTTAAAGAGAACGGTATGCCCTGAACTGCATCCGAGTGAGTTGTGGGCACGCTCACCCGCTACGGTCAGCCGGTCAGCGCCATCTCGCACACTGGTGCCACGGGTACGGCACCGACTGGGACCAGATCCCGCTCATCGACCACCGCGTCGAAAACGTGATCGAGATCTACCGGTAGCGCCCGTGGGTTGCCAGCGAGGGTCTCAACGCACCGCAGCCCACCGTCGGCCTCCGCCGCGGCGAATCCTCACAAGCAACCACGCATCCATTTTGCTGTCGGCAAGCCCGTGGTCGGCCAGCCGATCCGCAGCTTCACCGAGAAGAACAATGGCGTATATCAGCACGCGCTCGAATCCTGCTGGTCACAAACTCGGCGTCTGGGCCAATAGCGACCACATTTCCACCCACACCAGCTACGGCGGCGTCTATGTGGAAGGAATTCACCCGCGAGGGCATCATCGCAGGAAGGTTCTCATCGCGTGCCGGCACCATCAGTGCGGCGACCGACAAGATTTTCGTCGAGTTCACCTGCAACGACAAACTTCTCGGCACCGAGATCGTCGTCAGCAGCAAACCAGTGCTCAAATTCAGCGTGGACGGAACCGCGCCGATCAAGCGTGTCACGCTCGTCCGCAACGAGAAAGAAACCACGAACAGTGGGGAGCCTCAACACCAAGACCTTCGAGCAACCGTTCACGGGATGAAGCCCCGCCGCCGGTGAAAACCGCTACTACTCCGCGCATTGAGCAGAGCGACGGCAAATATGGCTTTGGTTCACCTGTTTGGGTGCAGGCCAAGTAAACTAAGTCGCCTCTCCCGGGATCGCTACTCGCCACCTTTTTCTTCCAATCCTGAGAACATGACGGCCATTTCATGAGCTTCACCTGACTCCACATGCTCGGTCACGGACTGCGGCGACGGAAGCCATGGTGCCGGGAGGCGACTCCTGCCGATATGGTCCTGAGCTTCGCAGCGGAGAAAGGCCAGATCAATCTTCAACAGGTTGGTCGAACGGTCATGCCGCCGCGCAAAGCCGGTAGCCTCAACACAAACCTCGTGAGCTGACGCCACGACGGAAAGAGTGCGGAGAACTTGGGTGCGGTGTCGAGAAGCGTACCGTGCCTGAACATGGACACGACCTCGGAAGATTGCGACGCCTTTGTTCACACCGATTTGCCGAAGGCTCGGGCATTGCACCAACGTTGAAGGTCGGACCATGCGCTCAAGCAATCTGCCTCCTGCACTGACCACCTTCGCCGCCGCGGCGGACAAGCCCTTTAACATTCTTTCTCTGCGGACGACTGGGACGCTACGCGAGCATCTACGCCGAGCACGAGAAGTTCCCCTCGCCGAATCAGGTCATCAAGACTCCGAACATCGACCGCATCGCTCCGTGAAGGCGCACTGTTTCGTCGCGCCTATGTCAATGCGCCCAGTTGCACGCTCCCGCCGCAGTGCGCTGTCCGCTACTTCTTTAACAATGGACGTGCCGTTAGCCTTCACCGCGCATCTGGGACATGGCGATCCCTAGCTCTCGCTACTGTTGAAAGATCAGGCTACTGGGCGATTGGCAAAGCCTTCGGCGTTCGAGTCCCGGGCGATCCGGCGGATGCCCCGGCATGTGCGCCTACGCCTACCAAAAGTCGGGCGGACGCTGCAACCAGTTCTCGCAGAACGCGGACAAACTCATGAAGGCAGGCGTCGCTGTCGAAGCGGCGAAACAGGAGATCTATGACGAGGTGCATGGGAACTTCGCCTCCTTCCTCCTCCTCGCCGCACGTCCGAAGGGCGCCCTTCCTCTTCTGGCACGGGCCTACAACGCATCGCAAGTGGATCAGCGCATGGTGGTCCGCCCGCGTGGGGCATCAACCCCGATGATTTGAAAGGCAAGCCGCCGCAAAAGCACCTCCTGGACGTGCACGAAGTGCGTGAAGATTTCGCCGACTACTTGGGCGAGATCCAGGGCTACTGACGCGCAGGTCGGCACCATCATCAAGCAGGGTCGAGGAAGCCGGCGAACTCGACAACACCGGTCATCGTCATCAGGTGGCGACTACACGGCGCTCCCCGGCTTCCTGGCGGCAAATGCAATCTGTACGACTTCGGCGTGGGGGTCACGCTCGCCATCCGCTGGCCCGGCCAGCCGGGAGGTCGATACATCGACGACTTTGTGAATCTCATGGATCTCGCCCCCACCTTCATGGAAATCGGCGGAGCGCAGATTCCGGAAGGCGTGAACGGTAAAAGCATTGTCAGCCTCATGAAGTCTGGCAAATCGGGCCAGATCGAGAAGGAACGCGATTACGTCATCACTGGCCGCGAGCGCCATGTCAGTATCGCCCGCGAGGGTAACCTGCCGTATCCGCAGCGTGCACTGCGCAAGGACGGTTTCCTCTACATTCACAACTTCGAGCCCGAACGCATGCCGATGGGCGACTACAAGCAGCTCACCGACAGCTTCACGCCATCGCAGGACGATTTGGAAAATGAAACCTATGTCGCTTTCCCGGATATGGACGCTTCACCGGCCAAAGCGTGGCTCATCCAGCATCACAATGACTCGCAGTACAAATGGCACTTCGACTACGCCTTCGCCAAACGGCCTGAAGAGGAGCTCTACGACCTCAGCAAGGATCCTTCCCAGACGATCAACGTCGCAGGCGAAGCCGCCTACGCCGACGTGAAGAATCAGATGGCCGCCGAACTCCTCGCCAAACTCAAAGCCGTAGGCGACCCGCGTGTCACCGCCGATCCCGTGCCCTTTGAAACCGCCCCCTACACGCAGGACACGAAGACGAACGCGAAGAAGGGCAAGGGAAAGAATAAGTGATCGGGGTTAAAAGAGGAATACAGCAAACGAGGACTCAAAGGTCTGACCATCGTTATCCCTGATTTCTCATCCTTTATCCAGTCTGCTTCTCCCGGAACTTCCGCAACTCGTATAGTTGCATTTACATCTCCAAAACCGAACGGTAAGCACCCCGACCGCACGTTCGAACCCCAGTTTTGTCCTGTCGGGCCGCCGCGATCTCGTCAGCCTGCTGGACGTCGTGTAAATGCGTGTCGCACCGAGTTTCCGCAGCCAATTCCGTAGCCATGCCTCTCACTTCTTTCCCTTGATGGGCCCGGTCAACCATCAACCAGGAAGGGACTGGAGAGTTCCAATCCTTCCGGATCATCCTCGTGACAATAAGCCAGTATCCCGACGATCTTTTCTTTAAGGTTGATCGCTCGTAGATGGCAATGGCTGTTTCGTCCTTAGCAGAAGCCCGCTTCAGCAGGACGGCTCCGACTAGGAATTCTCCACGGTTCATTGACCGGCAAAAGCACACATTCGGACCAATAAGCAATCAACTCGCGCCCCTGCCCCGCCCTCCTTGATTCGAACATTTACAATTTCCCAGTCACAAGTTCTCCTTCAGCAGGGATACTTTCATTGATGAGTCACCCGATCTCAACTACTGATGCCGAGCTTCTAGGACGCTATTTGCAGTCGGGGGATGAAAGTGCGTTTGCAGCGTTGGTGCGTTCCCATGAACGTCTGGTTATCGGCACGGCGGCACGCATCACGGGAGATTCAGAACTGGCACGCGATGTCGCCCAATTGGTATTTGCAACATTGGCGCAAAAAGCATGGATTCTCATCGACCGCATTTGCCTCACGGGATGGCTGCATCATGCGACGCGTCACATTTCATTGCGCATGCTGCGAAGTGAGAAGGCACGACAACGCAGGCATGAACAGATCGATCTGGATGTCACGACAGCACAGGAAAACGACTTCTGGCCGACACTCGAGGAGGCACTCGCAGCCCTGCACGAATCCGAGCGCGAAGCTGTCGTCATGCACCATCTTCAAGACCTCACATATCCCGAAATGGCGACAGCCTTGGGATTGACTGAGGCCGCTGCCAGAAAACGTGTTTCTCGCGGCTTGAAAAATCTTGGTCGGCAGCTCCACAAGCGCGGATTCACAGGGTCCACCGCAGCCCTGCTCGCAGGAGCCTCTGCGCTGCAAATAGGCGCCCCTCCCTTCGCGATGGCGACAGCGACGGTATCGGCGGCTCCTCTATCACTCACCCTCAACACGATCATGACACACACCGCCGTCAAAGTGGCCTCCGTCATAGCCCTCGCCGCCGCTGCTCCCATTGCCTGGCAAAACCGGGAAAACTCAGCATTGCGCAACGAACTCAGCACCCTCCAGCAGCAAAGACCGACCGCAGCACATGTGACATCTGCAGTACGTGACAATGCAGCCGCGCGTGCCGAAGCCATGGTGCTGATGGAGCGCCTCGAATCAGCCGCACGTTCACTGGCGGAAGCACAAGCCAAACTCTCGAAAACACAGGCAACCGTCAGAGAACTTGATGAAGAGGTCGTGATCACCATGGGAAAGATTGAGGATCTCGCACGCACGATGGCAAGAAAACGACTCCCGATGATGGAGGCCATGGCTTCTTACGGAAGGCTCGACGATGACAAACGCTCGCCCGAACAAGCCGAACTGTTCTCCAAGATACTCCTCGAGTATGTCCCGGAGCAGCAGACCATCCTTAAACTTGAGGATCGCCCCACTGATGTGGCGCGTTTTTTCGCCACGGTCTTTGACGACACCTTCGGGCTGCCAGACACTCTCCTGCGCCGCGTTGAAAGCACTCTTCAGGCGGACTTTGACAAACTCAAAAACGACGGTCTTAGCTACTCTCAGCGTCCCGTAGAAAATACTGAGGACTGGGCTGGACGACGCAGGGCCGCGACCGTCGCTATGTATGAACACCTGAAGGAGCTTCTGCCGCCGCAAATGGGTGACCACCCCTTTCTCGATCCCGCCCAAGGTGCCCTGAACGGTTTCGGAATTCTCGGTATCGAGGAACTCGCCAGCTTTAGCGCTGATCCCCGAGCTACGCCACACCCGACTGACACCCAGCCATGAAACGATATGCGCTCTACCTTCCTGCGATTTTGATCGCCCTTGCCGCCACGCTCCGACTTCACCACGGCAGCGTTGAAAAGACCGAACTCCAGAATGCGATCGCCAAACAGCGCGCCTCCAACATTTCGCCATCGGTGACTGATCGCCACGCCGTACACGCTGCCGATACCGAAGCGCAAAACCTCGCGATCAGTAACGCGGCCATACTCGCGAAGATACATCGCGTTGAGGAAGCGATCGCCAGCGCTGAAAAAGAAACGGCTGCATTGGAACTGCGGCTTCCTCCGTCCCTCGAGGAAGAGATCATCAAATCCTACGGGCCAATCACCGAGATGGGTGCCGAGTTCGGGCAGTTCCTCCGACTGACATCAGCGGACATAGACGAAACGCAGAAGGAATTGAAACGGCGGGGGCTGGCTGATGACGAACTGGGCCATGTCCTGTCGCAGACGTTCTCAAAGCTCGCTTCATGGACACCTGAAATCTCCGCCTTTGAAGATGTCCCTGCCGAAATCGCATCGCTTCAATCCTCCGCGCTCCGCGAAACTTTCGGTCTCAACGATTCTCAGACCCGCCGGGCCGAAGCGTTGATCACATCACATTTCGCCACAATGAAAACCACCGGCCTCACCTACGCCAGTCACGACGATCCAGACTGGCGCGAACGTCGCAGTGCCGCGCTCACCCAACTCCTTTGGCAACTCCGCCCGCTCATTCCGGTCAATTCCTCTCAAATCCCAACCCTCCCGAAGATCGTCAACATTGGTGCTGGAATCGAAACCCAAACCATCGTTCCGGCAGACGGCACCACCCTCCCGCAACTACGGCTCGGTTTCCCAGATTGGCCCCCAGTTCCTTGGCTCCCCAAATCCGACTAATAAGGATAATCGCCGAAGACGTGAAGAAGGGACTGCGCAAGGACGGGATTGACATCACCTATCTGTCGGCGGGCAGAAACACACCCGCAACCTCGCAGTAGAACGCTGGCTACCCCGCCTGCTGCTCCCAAAACTGCCGCAGCGCGCGGAGTTGCTTCTTGTCCGGCTTCGCGATCATTTCATGCGCTTTGGGCGTGATCATCTCGCGCTCGCGCCGTAGCTCGCCGGCGCGTTGAATCCATTCGGGTGGTGTCTGGTTCTCGCAGAATTCCGCGACACGCGGCGGCCCCAGCCGCCGGGGTGAAAATCCGATGACCTTCAGGCGCAGCCGCAGGTCGCCGCGCACGACTTCCAGCACGTCGTCCGGCTTCAGGTCACGCGACGCTTTCACAGGCTGACCGCCGAGCGTCACATTTCCCTTCGCGCAAGCCTGCGTGGCCAGGGAGCGTGTTTTGAAGACGCGGACGTGATGCAGGTATTTGTCCACCCGCTGACTGACGAGCACCTCGGTCATGACGTTTTCACATAGGTGCGTTCTCCAAAGATCGCGCTGCCGACGCGGACAATCGTGGCGCCTTCTTCGATGGCGATCTCGAAATCGTGGCTCATGCCCATGCTCAGAAGCGGCAGCGGTGCGCCACCTGTTTGTTCCAATTCGTCACGCAACTCTCGCAGTTTGACGAAATACGGACGGCTCTTTTCCGGATCCTCGTCATACGGCGGGATGCACATGAGTCCCTGAATCTCCGGACGGCGAAGCGCATACAGCTCCTCAAGGCTGGCGCGCAGTCCCTCGGCGCTGAAGCCGTGCTTGCTGCTCTCGGCTGCCAGATTCACCTCCAGATAGATCTTGGGAAACAGGCCGAGTTCGCCGGCGATGCGGTCCACGTCACGCGCGAGATCCAACGAGCCGACGCTGTGGATGAATCTGGCCAGAGGGAGGATTTTACGGACCTTGTTCGACTGCAGACGCCCGATGAGATGCCACTCGACGCTGTTCGGCAACTGCGGCGCCTTGGCCATCACCTCCTGTACCTTGTTCTCGCCGAATTTCATCTGCCCTGCATCGAACGCTTCTCGAATCGCTTCGACGGGAAAAGTCTTTGAGACGGCCAGCAGATCGACCGCAGCAGAGTCACGGCCACAACGCGCGGCGGCGGCGCTGATGCGTTCGCGAATGACGTGCAGACGGTCGGAGATTTCGTTCATCGGTTTGGAATGCGGAGAAAACGGAAGATGCGCGGCCTGCGCAACGTTTTTTCACGCTCAACCATCCCACTTAACATGCAGTCACGCCGCCATTTCATCCGCCAATCCGCCGCCACGCTCTTCGCCGCCCCCTGGGTCACCACCGGACTGCGGGCCGCATCGCCAAACGGCAAGCTGCGTCACGCGGGCTTTGGTGCCAGCGGCATGAGCTTCGGAGACATGACCACCATGGCGAACCACCCGATGTGGGAACTGGTGACGGTGTGCGATGTCGACACGCGCAACTTCAAGCGTGTGCAGGAAAAATGGCCAGACGTGAGAGTCTACCAGGACTGGCGCGAGATGCTGGAGAAAGAGGCGGGCAACATCGACAGCGTGAACGTCTCCACACCGGACCACATGCACGGCATTCAGGGGCTTTCAGCGATGAACCTGGGCAAGCATCTCTACGGCCAGAAGCCGCTGGCGCAGAACCTCTGGGAATGCCGCCAACTCGTCGAACGCGCCCGCGAAAAGGGTGTCATGACTCAGATGGGCATCCAGGTTTCCTCGGACTTCTCGGAGCGCCTCGCCGTCGAACTCATTCATCTGGGCGCGATCGGCAAGGTGAAGGAGGCGCACACCTTCTCTCACAAGAAGTGGGGAGATCCCGAACTCCGCCCGGACAAGAGCGATCCGGTCCCTGCGGAACTCAACTGGGACCAGTGGCTCGGAGTCGCCTCCGAACGCAGCTACATCGAAAAATACGATCACCCTGGGAACTGGCGCAAGCGCCGCGACTTCGGCACCGGCACGCTGGGTGACATGGGCTGCCACATGTTCAGCGGCTGGTTCCGCTCCCTTGGCCTTGCTGCGCCAGTCTCCGTGAAGTCTTCCGGCCCGACGCCAAACAAGGACAACTGGGCTACCGATGCCGTTGTGGAATACACCTTCCTCGGCACCCAGCACACCTACGGTGAGAGCATCAAAGTCACCTGGACGGACGGCGACGCGCGTCCGCCGGCCGAGGTGATGGCGCTGACCGGTGAAACGAAATTCCCGCAGCAGGGCACCATTTATCTCGGCACCGAAGGCGTGCTGCTGCACCCGCACGGCTCCACTCCACTGCTCTTCCCGAAGGACAAATTCACTGGTTACAAGTATCCCAAACTCGAACCACGCGAGCACCGCGCCGACTTCATCGACTGCTGCCTCAAAGGCGGCGACCAAAAGCCCAGCGCAAACTTCGACTATGCCGGCCCGCTCACCGAAGCCGTGCTGCTCGGCTGTCTGGCCAGTGCGTTCCCGAACGAGTTGCTCGAATGGGACGCGCCCGCCCTGAAGATCCCGAACTCAGAAGCCGCCGACAAGATGGTGCGTCGCGAGTATCGCAAGGGCTGGGAGATCGTGTGATACGCCACCTCACTTGCTGAGACAGCGCCGGAAGAAATCGACCGTCATGCCCAGCGCCTGGCGGGCGATCTCCGGATCGTAGCGCAGGCCCTCGTCCCGCAGAAAGGCGTGGGCCGCATTGAACTCATGCCAGGTGAACTTCACCTCTGCCGCCGTCAGCGTCTGATAAATCATCGCGCGTCCTTCCGCCGACACGTGCGGATCCTGACGTCCGAACACCAGCATCATCTCCCCTTGGATGTCCGCCGCACGCGCCAGCGAGTCGTCGTTCATCCCCGCACCGAGGCTGCGTTTGTGCAGATCCGTGGGATAAAAGCATACCGCTGCACCGACATCTGGCTGCAGGGCAGCACGGTAGGTCAGATGCCCGCCGATGCAGGGGCCGAAGGAACCCAGACGCCCATTGCAGGCTTCGTGATGCTTCAAGTAGTCCAGCACCGCACGATTGTCCGAGTCATACGCCTCCACCGGCTTCTCCGTCTTCAATCGATTCCCCACATCGGAGCCCGCCTGATCATAGGCCAGCACGGTCCCGGCGGGCAGATACTCATGATAAATCTCCGGCAGGACCACGATGAAGCCGTGCCCTGCGAGGAAAGCCGCCGTGCGGCAGATGGGCCCGGTGTTTTGAAAAATCTCCGAGTGAAACAGCAGGCCGGGATATTTCCCCTCCGCCGCAGGACGCAGCACGAGACAACGCATCGGTCCGGTGGGTGTGGTGAGTTCGACGGTTTCAGGTTCGCGCAGCGTCATGGGAGCAGGATGATGGAAAGTGGATTTGGCAGCAGCCACAGATGACAGGCAGAAAAGGCAGACACAAGCAATCCCTGCCCTCCCACCGGACATCACCGCGCCATCCCAGCTGACATTGCCCGTGATTCCTCAGGAACTGTCCGCGATTCCGGCGGAACTTCCCGCGATTCCGGCAGAACTGCCCATGATTCCGGCGGAACTGCCCACGATTCCGGCGGAACTGCCCACGATTCCGGCGGAATTGCCCACGATTCCGGCGGAATTGCCCACGATTCCGGTAGAACCGCCCGCGATTCCGTCTCACATTTGAGAAACACCGCTCGTTTACCCCCCTTGTTGAGACCATCAAGTGATTGTTGAGACACCGGAAGCGGAAATGCTTCAGCCGCAGGCGGCTCACGCTCCCCGCTTCCCCCATGCGCTAAACGGCTCCGCTGAAAGGCGGGAGTTCGTGTAGCGCATATCGTGGGAGACTTCCACTCCTGCCCAGTCCGGCAGCGTGAACGGAGTATCCTCCGCAGGGAGTTCGATCTCCGCCACAACGAGTCCTTCGTTCTCGCCGTGAAACACGTCCACCTCCCACAGCATGCCATCATGCATCACCTCGTGGCGCGTCTTGTCGATCACCGGTTGGAAACACAGCGTCATCAAGTCGCGCGCATGCTCCAATGAGATGGGAAACTCAATCTCTGTGCGCGCGATGCCCGTGCGGCGGCTCTTCACCGTCATGAACGCCTCGTCACCGACGATGCGCACACGCACCGTGCGGTCGGGATCACGCGCGAGGTATCCCTGCGTCATCCGCCTTCCGGAGCCGGACGGTTTCCAGACGCCGGGTTTGAGCAGGTATTTGCGTTCGATCTCGGTGGCCATGAAATGCGTTGCTCCTCACCTTGCACCGGGTTTCCCGCCGCCACAAGACCGGTCAACACCCATGGAAAGACGTGGTTGCCAAATCCCGCCCGGCATGATTGCATGGCCGGCATGAAAGCGTTGCTGGTTCTTGGATTGGCTGCCTTGGCAGGAGAATGCTTTGCCGTTTCCATCTGGATCGAGGGTGAAGACGCTTCGCGCAAAAGCGTTCATCCCCACAGTTGGTACAATTCGGTCAAGACCCAGGAACTGTCCGGCGGAGCCTGGCTCTCGAATTTCGCGAAGGGCGACGGCAAACAGGGCGAGGCGGAGTATTCGGTCGAGATTCCCAGTGCAGGCAGCTACAGCCTCTGGCTGCGGGCGAATCCGACAAAGTCAAAGATGTCCCTGAAGATCGCCGACGCCGACTGGACGGAGATCGACACCTCGGCGGGCTGGATCGGGCGCACCAATGTGGCGCAGGACGGCGCACGGGACCTGCGCTACATCGCGTGGAAGAACGTTCGCACCGTCGATCTTGGAGAGGGCGCGGTCCGCATCGCACTGCGAATGCACTCCGACGAGTTCAACCATGGCGCGATTGACGCATTGGTGCTCACCACGGATCCTTGGACGCCTTCCGGCATCACCAAGCCCTCCACCTCGCCGCCTCCCGCTTCGCCCCCTCCATCCACGCCGCAGGTCGTCGACACTGACGATGATGGCACGACCTGGGCCTTTCGCTATGGGGGCGACACACTGCGCGACGGATCGCCGATTGACCTGCGCAGGCTGAATGAGCGCATGGCGGGCGAGCGCGGTTTCATCACTCTGACTCGTGACGGGAGTGACTTTACTGTCGGCGACGGCAGCCCGGCGCGGTTCTGGGCGGCGGGAATAGGAACCGGACGCATGGACGACGACGAACTCCGGCACAGGGCGCGTTTCCTCGCGAAGCTCGGTGTGAACATGGTTCGTTTCCACGGCTCCTTTTCACCCAGAAAAAAGGGGGCTGCGCTGACGGACGTGAATCAGGAGGCCATCGAGAACTGCTGGCGCACGGTGGCCTCCATGAAAAAGGAAGGCATCTACACCACGATCTCGCCCTTTTGGGCCAACGGCGGATTTGCCGGCGTGCAGGCTTCCTGGGGGCTCGAGGGTTACGGCGACGGGCAGGACATTTGGGGCCTGATCTTTTTCAACGACAAGCTCAAGGAGGCCTACAAGGGCTGGATGCGAAAGCTGTACACCACGCCCAATCCCCACACCGGGGTGCCGCTGGCGCAGGAGCCCGCCGTGGCACTCATTCAGATCCAGAATGAGGACAGCCTTTTGTTCTTCACGATGCAGGCGATCAAGCCGCCGCAGAAAACCCTGCTCGAGCGCAAGTTCGGCGAATGGCTGGTGAAAAAACACGGCACCGTGGCCTCCGCCCTGCGTCGCTGGGACGGATACACCGTCGCGGGTGACGACCCGGGTGGCGGGATCGCCTCCATCATCGACGTCTGGGACATGACCCAGTCACCGCAGGGTGGAAAACAACAGCGCCTGACCGATCAAACCCAGTTTCTAGGCGAACTGCAGCGGGGCTTCTACGAGGAGATGCGCGACTTCTACCGGAAGGAACTGGGCTGCAAACAACTCATCAACGCCTGCAACTGGAAGACAGCGAGCGAGGCCAAACTGGGCGACCTGGAGCGCTGGACCTATGACGCGTGCGACGTCATCGCCGTGAACAAGTACTACAATGGCGGTTCGCACCTCGGTCCGGACAGCACCTGGCGGATCAATCCGGCGGACTTTTTCCAGAGCACCTCGGCCACACAAAATCCCGTCGCCCTGCCCACCGCGCTCAAACAGAACGCCGGCAAGCCCATGATCATCACCGAGAGCACCTGGGTGCATCCGTTGCAGTACCAGTCCGAGGGACCGTTTCTCATGATGGCCTACCAGTCGCTCACCGGCATCGATGCCTATTACTGGTTCAGCCACGACAGGCCTGAGTACAATCTCGACCCCTATCATCGCTACTCGAAGGTGGACGGCCAGTATGGCATGCAAAAGTGGGGACTGCCTCCGACCATCGAAACGATGTTTCCCGCAGCGGCGCTCGCGCATCGCATGGGCTGGATTCAGCGCGGAACACCCGTGGTGGTCGAGAATCGCCCGACAAAGGACCTTTGGGAACGAATGGTGCCCGATATCGTCGAAGGCGGGAGTTACGATCCCAACCGCGACCAGTCCTTCGAGGAGGGCAAAGTCCAGGGCAGCAAGATCGCTCCCTCCGCGTTTCTACAAGGCCCCGTCGTGGTGGGCTTCGATTCGAATGCAAAAACACTCAACAGCAGTGCCAATGTAAGCGCCGGCGAACCCATCCTCGGCAATACCGGCCAGATCTCGCTGCAACCGAAGACCGGACTCTGCACCGTGAATTCCCCGCAGGTGCAGGGAGCCTGCGGCTTCCTCCAGCAGGCGGGTGTCATCCGCCTCGGATCGGTGATCATCGAATCGAAAAACGAGTACGCCACCGCACTCGCCGTCTCGCTTGACGGGAAGCCGATCGATCAATCCTCCAAGGTGCTGCTGCAGTTTGGCACCCGCATGCATCCCACTGGATGGAAAACCGAAAAAACCAGCCGCGACGGCAAGGAAGGCATGCGCGTGATCAGCACCGGCGACATGCCGTGGCGCGTCGAGGTCAGTCAGGCCACCGTCATGATCAAAAGCGCCGTACTCACCAAGGCGACCACGCTCGACACCGCTGGATTTCCGCGCGGTGACCTGCCGGTCGAACGCGTCGGCAGCGCGGTCAAGATTACCCTGCCACGCGATGCCGTTTGGGTCGTCATCGAATGATTCCGTGAATCCCTCTCACTTTCCCAGATCACGAAACACGATGATCGAAGGATTCCCGACCGGCGTGTAATGACCGGTGAACTCCAGCCTGCCGCTTGATTTGTCCACGCGGAAGACCGTCACGTTGTCGGCGCGCTGATTGCAGCAGTAAAGGAAGCCGCCCGAGGGATCGAAGGAGAAACTGCGCGGGTAGTTGCCACGAGTCCATTCTTCCGTGACGAAGGTTAGAGTGCCGTCCTCGCCAACGGCAAAGATGCCGATGCTGTCGTGGAGGCGGTTGCCCGCATAGACGAAGCGACCGTCGGCGGAGAGCATGATCTCGGAGCAGAAATTACTGCCGGCAAATCCGGGCGGCAGGCTGGAGATCGTCTGCCGAGGCTTCAGTCGTCCACTGCCTGCGTCGTAGTCGAATAGAGCGAGGGTGGAGCCCTCCTCCTGAATCGAGTAAAACCAGCGGCCCTCCGGGTGAAACACGAAGTGCCGCGGGCCATCGCCGGGCGGCAGAGACACGGCGGGCGGATCGTTCGCCGTAAGCAGGCCCTTCTCGGCATCGAACTTCCACACGAGGATCTGGTCGAGACCGAGGTCCGCATGCAGCACGAATTTCCCGGCGGGATCGGCCTCGATCATGTGGGCGTGTGTTTGATCATGCCCGCTGAAGGCGAAGCTCCCCGGCGGCGCGTTCTCAGCCTTCGTGGGTCCCACGGTGCCGGCGTCCTTCTTCACGTCCGTCGCTTCGCCCAGACTGCCGTCCGGCAGGATTGGCAGCACGGCCACGGAGCCGCCGAAGTAGTTTGCCACCAGCACGAACTTGCCGCTTGGATGCACGCTGAGATGCGCGGGTCCCTTGCCACCGGAACTCACCGTGTTCAGAGACGTCAATGCGCCCGTGTGAGGATCGACCTTGAAGGCGGTGACAGATCCCGCTTCGATGTCGCCGATGCGTTCGGTTTCGTTGGCGGAGTAGAGATGCGTCTTCGCGGTGTTGAAGGCGAGGGCGCTCGGACTGGTGCCCATCTCATGCAGCCCGCGGGGAGTCAGTGCTCCCGTCGCGCGATCCACTTCGAAGAGATGAATGCCACGCCCATTCCCCGGCGGCAGATCGACCTGTGTCGGACGCATGTTTGCCAACGGGGACGTGTAGGTGCCGACATACGCCATCAGCGGTGCCTTCGCATCCACCGCATTCAGCAGCGGCAATCCTCCGCAAACGAGGGCGACGGAGAGTGTCAGGAAGGAGCGGCGGAAAGTAAGTGCGGGTTGCATGGCGGTGAGTGGGCTACGTCCCTCGCGGCCCGGCCTTTTCGCCTCGTTTTGAAGGAGGCACGCCACAGCGCAGCGTCACGCCTTTGGCGAATACAACGCCACCAGCGCGGCGCCGATGGCCTGGGACAGTTCACCCAGTGTGGCGGGCACGAGCTTCAGTTCGGCGCGTTGCTTCGGGAAAAGGTAAGGCAACGCCGCGTCGCGGATGCCGCCGAGGTAGCGCTCGCGGAATTCGGGCGTGGTGCTTTCCGGGTCCATCAATCCACCACCGATGACGATGATGCCCGGGTCGAGCGCCATGGACAGATTCGCCACATGGATGCCGAGTGCGCGCGCCTGAATGTCGAAGATTTCAAGCGCGAGCGCGTCCCCCTTCTGCGCCAAGCCGCGCAAGGAAAGCCCCTTGTTCTTCGGCGTGTCGCTGCTCAAGGCCAGCGGATGCTCGGGATGCTTCGGCAGGAAGAACTCAAGGAACTGCGGCAGCCCGGAAATGGTGGAATAAGCCTCGATGCAGCCCCAGTCGCGACCGCAGCCGCAGCGGAAGGCCGGCACCTCGTCCAACCCGTGCCCCAGCAGATGGCGCGGGATCGGCATGTGCCCACCTTCCATGCCGGCCAGATGATCACCGGAGAGCGGCAGGCCCTGCGCATCGATGTAGGCCGCGCCGAGGCCGGAGCCGGGCGCCAGCAGCAGCACCGTCGCCTTGGAGTCGCCCCGCACGCGGGCCGCCTCCCCCACCCCGCCGAAGTCGCCGTCATTGCCGGCGAAGAGCGGGATCGGTCGCCCGGCCGCCTTGGCCAGCGCCGCGGCGTATTCGTCGTGAAAGTGCCAGCCGGTGAAGCTGTCAGGCAGATTGGAGGATTTGTCCAAGACCCCGTAGCTCTGGTAGGGACCCGGTAGCGCCAGTCCCGCTGCCGCAACGCGATCCCAAGAAAGGCCGTTGTCCTTCAGAAATCCCTCCGCGCCCTCGACCCAGCCCGCGACGACAGCCGCCGTCCCATTCTGCGAATTCGTCGAGCTTTGACGGAGTTGGCGGGAAACGGGCTCGCCGTTGGCATACACGCCTCCGGTCTTGGAAGTGGTGGCTCCAGAGTCGGTGCCCAGATAGATGTCGCGGGTGGTGGTTGGCATAGGGGTGGCCATCTTGGCGGGTGAAACCTCCGCAATCAAGAGATCACGGCATCTCCCACGAATGGGCTGCACCGACTTCGGTGTTGCCTTGCTTTTTGAAAATGCAGGCGCTGAAGACTGACTAGACGCCCATGACCTGCTTCAAGTAGTCAATGCTCTGGCGGGCGATGGTCGGGGCGTCGGGGGTGTAGTCGAAGACCTCGACGGAGAGATAGCCGTCGTAGTTCGTCTCACGCAGGGCGGCGATGATGGGTTCGTATTTGACCTCCCCCTGCCCCGGTCCGCGCAGATTGGGGTCGTTGGTGTGAAAGTGCACGGTCCAGTCCTTGCTGTCGCGAATGATGTCCGGGATCGACTTCGACTCGTCGCTCATCGCCTTCACATCGAGGTGAAGCTTGCACGAGGGATGATCGACAAGCTGGCAGAGGCGGATGGTTTCTTCCGCGGTGTTGAGAAAGTTGGTCTCCTTGCGGCCCAGCGGCTCCATGGCGATGACGACGCCATATTTGCCGCACTCCTCGGCGACTTCACGCACACAGTCAGCGGCGCGTTTGAAAGCGTCGTCGTAGTTCCACTCCGGCAATGTCGTGCGTGCCTTCGGGCTGCCCCAGACCATGATGCGACCGCCGGTGGCGGCGCAGAACTGAGCGAGGTGGCGCCCAAACTTCGCGGTCTCCTTCCGCAGCAGGGCATCGGGCGTGGTGATGTGGAACCAGGCAGGCTTCGTCAGCAGCCAGTGCAGGCCGAGGATTTCAAGGCCAAAGGACTTCGCCTTCGCGCAGAGGGTGAGCGCCTCCTCGACGGTGAGTTCACGTGGGTCCTCCTTCAGCGTGAAGGGAGCGAGCTCGATGGCGTGGTAACCGGCTGCAGCCGCGTCCTCGCACATTTTTTCAAAGGTCCAGTTCTGGTAGGTTTCGTTGCAGATGGCGAATCGCATAGAGGCGCAGGTTGGACGGATGCGAAGTCGCGTCAACCGCCTTGCACAATCATGCGGACCCTGTGCTATAGTATCGCCATGCCAACCCGCCGCCTGATCCTTCTTTCCCTGCTGCTCGCCACCGCCGTCCGTGCGGAGCTGACACTGGGCGTGCCGGCCATCGAGCTGAAGCCGAAACCGGAGGACGAGGAGGTGGAAGCCGTCTTCAAGTTCCGCAACGCCGGGGACAAGCCCGTAAAAGTCCTGTCCCTGGAGAGCGCCTGCTCCTGCCTCAGCGCCGAGCTGGACAAAGCGGAGTATCAGCCCGGAGAGGAGGGCACGGGGACGGCGCGCTTCAAGGTGTCCACCTTCGTCGGACGCCATGAAAAGTATGTGATCGCCACGACCGACGATCCCGATCAGGAGGAGTGGCGCATCCAGTTCATCCTCGACGTGCCGAGCGTCGTGGAAATCAAGCCCAAGACCCTGCAATGGTACATCGGCGACGATCCGGTTCCGAAGTCCTGCCTCGTCACATTCACGGGAGAAGATCCCACGAAGATTCTCAAGATCACCCCGACTCGTGAAAACGTGGACTTTGCCTGGAAGGAGCTGAAGGAGGGGCGCGAATACCTCGTCACCGTGACACCGAAGACGACGAACGACATCACGCTCGGAGCGTTGAAGATCGAAACCAACAGCCCCATCGCGAAGTATCGCAATCAACTGGCCTTCTTCTCGATCAGCCGCAAACCGGATCCGGCACCTGCGCCACAACCCTGATCCCCTTGAGCCGCGTGTTGAAGTCGATCCGCCAGTCCGTCCTCCTTCTCCTGCTCGCTTTGGCGGCGGCGTGGGCCACGCATGCCTGGCATCCCCGGGCTCCGGCACTGCACCTCGCGCACGAGCCGCTCGGGCGCGACCAGATTTCCATGGAGTTGATTGAAGAGCGCTGGAAGGGCGACGTGCTGTGGATCGACGCCCGTCCGCAGGAGCACTACGACGCCGGTCATGTGCCTGGCGCCGTGCTTCTGAACGAACAGCAGTTTGACGAGCAGCTCTTCGGCCTGCTGGACACGCTGCAAACCAACACCAAGCCCATCGTCATCTACTGCAGCGCCGCCCGCTGCGACGCCAGCCGCCAAATCCTGACGCGGCTCAGACAGACGCTGCCCGTGGAGAACGCCTTTGTCCTCAAAGGCGGGTGGCGGGCATGGGAGGCCTACCGCAAACAGCAGCATTGACGCGCCACGGCGTTTTCCGGTAGCCTGTAGGCCTATGCTCCAGTCCCTACTCATCTGGTCCGTGCTCGGCCTCGTCGCCGGGATCCTCGCGAAGATCATCATGCCCGGCAAGCAGGGCATCAACCCCATCACCACCGTGCTCCTCGGCATCGCCGGCAGCGTCATCGGCGGCTACGTCGGCTCCATCCTCGGCATCGGCGACGCGTCCGGCAGCTTCAGCCTCAAGGGAATCGCCGTGGCTGTGGGCGGTGCGCTGCTCCTCATGTATGTCTGGGGCCTGCTGTTCAAAAAGAAGGGCTGAAGCGACGACGGTTGCTTGATTGACGGCCCAACCGTAACCTTCGTCATGCGACTCCTCCTTTTTTCTCTTCTCTGCCAGCTGCCTCCCTCCGTCCATGCGACGGCTCCCACTCTTGAGGGAACAACGGCCCGTGTGAAAATTCGGGACTCGGACCTCGACGACTTGCGGCGCTGGCAGGAGATCCGCCGCTGGATCAATCGTGCGATCACCGAGAAGGCGTCGGGCGTCATTCTGGACATCCACGTCACCCAGAGTCCGGCGCAGGCGGTGCTCCCGCTGGCGGAGGAACTGGCCCGCCTCAAAATCAAAACCACCGCGTATGTGAACACCTCCGCGGTCGGCGGAGGCGCTCTGCTGGCACTCGCCTGTGATGACATCTGGATGGCCCCGGGATCGCGCGTCGGCGCCGCTGCACCCAAGGTCTCCCTGGACGAATCCCTCTCCGCCAAGGCGCAGGACACACTGCTCTCTGAAGCTCTGGCCGTGCTCAAGGCGGGGGCGCGCAGCCTTTGCAAACTCAAAGGCCACCGTCCGGAAATCGCCGAAGCCTTCGTGGACCGGGACAAGGGCCTCGCCTTTGACGGCATCACCTTCGCTGAAAAGGGTGAACTTCTGCTCCTCGACGCCGACCAGGCCGCCATGTCCATCGACGGCAAGCCACTGCTCTCCCGCGCCACCATCGCGGACGTGACGGCGCTGGCGAAAGAGACTTCCTCGGCAGGAAAGCTGGTGACGCTCGACGCCTCCTGGTTTGACCGCGACGATGAGAAACCCGCGGCGGAGAAGAAGGTCGTCACCGAAGACCATGCGAATCCGATCAAAAAGAGTCCAACGCCGGTCATTGCGCGTGATCAGAGCTACGAGGGAAAGATTGTCGTCATTCCCGTCGGCGAGGATGACCTGATCATTCCCGCCCGCTTTGAATTCATGAAGCGCACGCTCGCGCTGTGCGACCAGCAGAAGGCGGAGGCGGTCATCTTCGAACTCGACACACCGGGTGGCCTGGCCTGGGACACCATCACGCTGATGATGAAGGACCTGCAGACTCTGAAGACGCGCAGTCTCGCCTACGTGAACACCCGCGCCATCTCCGCAGGAGCTCTGATCGCGATGGCGACGGACGCGATCTACATGGCACCTGCCAGCGCCATCGGCGCCTCCACTCCCGTCATGGGCAACGGCGGCGAAATGGCAGAAGCGGAACGCGCCAAAAGCAACTCCGCCTTTATGGGCATGGCCCGCACCGTCGTGAGGGAAAAGGGCTACGACGTGCGCATCATCGAGGGCATGATCGACATGGACCGGGGGCTCGTCATCAACGGACGCGTCATCATTCCGAAGGGGGAAATCGTCACCCTGGACTCGGAGCAGGCCACCATGCTCATCGATGGCAAACCGCTGCTGGCCAAGGGCATCGCCAAGAGCATCGAAGATCTCAAAGGGCTCGAATCGCTCAAGGGCGAAGTCATCACCGCGGAACCCACCGGCTTCGAGTGGGTCGCAATCTGGGTCACCCGCTATGCCGCCATCCTCATTCTCATCGGCCTGGCAGGCGGCTACCTCGAAATGCAGGCTCCCGGCTTCGGCATTCCCGGCTTTGTCGCCGTCACCGCCTTCGGTTTGTTTTTCTTTGGACACTATGTGGCCGGCAGTCTCGCCGGGCAGGAGACCTTCGTGGCCGCCCTCGTCTTTGTCATCGGCATCGTCCTCCTCGGCGTGGAACTCTTCGCCGCTCCGGGCATCGTCGTTCCGGGACTGGTAGGCTTCTTCTGCGTGATGGTAGCACTCGTCTATGCCATGTCAGGCTGGGAGGTGCCGCCGCCAGCGGAAGAGACGCCTGCCGCGACCGGAGTGAGCTTCAATCTGGCCGTCTACGCCACGGGTCTTCGCAACTTCGCGCTCGGAACCGCTGGAGCTGCCGTCGTCATCACCCTGCTGGCCCTGTGGCTGCCAGCGCTACGCCCTTTCCGCGCTCTCGTCCTCGAAGCGGCGGCAGGGGGTACTGTCAACGACGCTCCGGCCATGCGTGCCGCATCCGCAGCGAAAACCGGTGACAGCGGCGTCACACGCAGCGCCCTGCGTCCCTACGGCACCGTCGAGATTGGCGGAAAGCTCGTTGAAGCGATGATCGAAGGCGATTACGCGCAAAGCGGCACTGCCGTGCGCGTGCGCGAAGTGCGCGGAGAAAAGATCATCGTCGAGGCAGTCTAGGCGTTACTTTAGGCAATGCGGCGCTACAATTCGCGTTATATCGCGAACCCAACCGCATGTCCAAGAACCTCAGTGCCCTCTCCTTCCGCAAAGGCGTCGAAAAGAACGTCTTCGAACGCATGGTCGAAGCTGCCGAAAAGCACGGCACTTCTGAAAAGAACGAGCTCGTGCACCAGATGGGTCAGGATCACCTCTTTGGCGACGCCATCACACTTGGCGCGGTATCCTTTTACGACTTCCTGAAGAAGGAGAACGAGGGGAAAAAGGTCTTCGTCTGCAACGGCAGCGCCTGTTTGTGCGCCGGAACGCAGGACAAGCTGCACCACACGCTGGAATCCCATTTCAAGAAGGATGAGATCGGCCACATCTGCTGCCTGGGCCGCTGCCACGAAGGCGGTGCTCTGCAATACCAGGGAAAGAACTACTCCGGCCAGAGCGACGCCGCGGTGGTGGAACTTGTAAAGACAGGCAAGGGCGACGCCGAAGATCGCTACACCGTCGTCTCGCATCTCCAACCCGCGCAACTCACCGCAGAGTTCCCCGGCATCGATGCCTACTACGCGCCTTTCAAGAAGCTGATCACCGAAGGCAGTCGCGATGCTCTGAGTGCAGAACTCAAAGACAGCGGCCTGCGGGGACGCGGCGGCGCGGGTTTCCCACTGCACTTCAAATGGTCCTCATGCCGAGCCGCCGATGGTGCGGTGAAGTACATAGTCTGCAACGCCGACGAAGGCGATCCGGGTGCCTACATCGACAAATACCTCATGGAAAAGCAGCCGCACAGCGTGCTGCTCGGCATGATGGTCGCAGGTTGGTTTGCAGGCGCTGAAAACGGCATCCTTTACATCCGCGCCGAGTATCCGGACTCGGTCACCATCATCAACGAAGGCATCGAAGATCTGCGCGCCGCGGGTCTGCTCGGTCAGAACATTCTAGGCACGGGATTCAACTTCATGCTGAAGTCGATCAAAGGTGCAGGCGCCTACATTTGCGGCGAGGAGACCGCCCTGCTCGCCAGCCTCGAAGGGCAGCGTCCCGAAGTGCGCACGCGTCCGCCGTTCCCGACCATCGAGGGGCTCTTCCGCAAGCCGACGATCGTCAACAACGTCGAAACATTCTCGAACATCCACGCCATCCTCACGCTTGGCGGCAAGGGCTATGCGCAGATTGGAACTCCGCAGTCCACCGGTCCAAAACTGATCTCGCTCGATTCGCACTTTGTGAAGCCCGGCATCTACGAAGTCGCCATGGGCACGCCGCTGCAAGAGGTCATCGACCTCGCGGGTGGATTCAAAACAAAAGTGAAAGCCATCCAGATCGGCGGTCCGCTCGGAGGCATCGTGCCGATGTCGCATGTCGGCCAGCTCACCGTCGATTTCGAAAGCTTCAAGAAGGCCGGCTTCCTTCTCGGTCATGCGGGTGTCGTCAGCATTCCGGAGTCGATGCCGATGATCGAATACATCCAGCATCTCTTCCAGTTCACCGCCGACGAAAGCTGCGGCAAATGTTTCCCCTGCCGCCTCGGCAGCACGCGCGGCAAAGAATTGATCGCCAAGGCACGCGGCGACAGCGGCTACAAGATCGACCGCGAACTCATCAACGACCTGCTCGACACGATGGAGCAGACGAGCCTCTGCGCCCTTGGCGGCGGTGTACCACTGCCGATCAAGAATGCACTGGAGCATTTTGATGTGGAACTCGGCGGGTATTTCAAGGCCTAAGCCACAACCCGACGAGTCGATTCACCTCGGCTCCGTTCGTCTCAAGGACGATGACACCGGTCAAACAGTCCGGCGCTTGCGCTTGATATGCAGGTGAGCGGTGGCGCGCTGGATCGCGGCCATGGCGGCGGCGACTTCTTCTTGATGCTCGCCAGGCTTGAGCTCGGCGAGCGTTTTCTTGGCGCGCTCAATGGCTTCTTCGGCCGCTTTCTCGTCGATCTTGTCCGCATCAAGCGCCACATCTGTCAGAATGCGGGTCACCGTGCCGGTCACTTCCACCAAGCCTTCACCGACGGCCATTTCGGTCGTCTTGCCGTCTTTGGTGATGCGCAGCTCACCAGGAAGCAGCGTTGTCACCAGATTGGCGTGGGCAGGAAGCACTCCCATCTCACCTTCGTAACCCGGAAGCACGACGGTATCGACCTCATCAGAGTAGATGCGGGCTTCAGGGGTGACGATTTCGAGTTTGAGGGGCATGGAAGGAATGGTCTAAATAACGAACGACGATGGCTTAACGCACTCAGTCTTTCTTCACGCTGTCGATGCCACCCTTCATGTAGAAGTTGGCTTCAGGGACGTTGTCGTGCTTGCCGTCGAGGATTTCAGCGAAGCCTTTGACGGTGTCTTTGACGGAAACGTACTCACCTTTGGTGCCGGTGAAGATTTCGGCCACGTGGAAGGGCTGGGAGAGGAAGCGCTGAAGCTTACGGGCGCGGAAGACGGTGAGTTTGTCTTCTTCGCTGAGTTCGTCCATGCCGAGAATGGCGATGATGTCCTGAAGGTCCTTGTAGCGCTGAAGCACGCGCTGCACGCCGCGGGCGACGCGGTAGTGTTCTTCACCGACGATTTCAGGCGCAAGAGCCTTGGACACGGAGGCGAGAGGATCCACGGCAGGGTAGATGCCCAGCTCGGCGAGGGAACGCTCAAGCACGACGGTGGAGTCAAGGTGGGCGAAGGTGTTGGCCGGAGCAGGGTCGGTCAAGTCGTCAGCAGGAACGTAAACAGCCTGGAACGAGGTGATGGAACCGGTCTTGGTGGAGGTGATTCGTTCCTGCATTGCGCCCATTTCTGCGGCGAGGGTGGGCTGGTAACCCACTGCGGAAGGCGTACGTCCAAGGAGAGCGGACACTTCGGAACCGGCCTGGGAGAAACGGAAGACGTTGTCCACGAAGAAGAGCACGTCCTGGTTCTTCTCATCGCGGAAGTACTCGGCCATGGAGAGGGCGGAGAGGGCGACGCGGAGACGGGCACCTGGAGGCTCGTTCATCTGGCCGTACACAAGGGCCACCTTGGATCCGGGTTCGCTGATGTAGCCGCCCTGAGCGTTCTTCACGATGTCGTGACCTTCCTTCTTCACCTTGATAACGTCGGACTCGATCATTTCATGGTAAAGGTCGTTACCTTCACGGGTACGCTCACCCACGCCGGCGAACACGGAGTAACCACCGTGGCCTTTGGCGATGTTGTTGATGAGCTCCATGATGACGACGGTCTTGCCGACGCCCGCACCACCGAACGCACCGACTTTACCACCCTTGGTGAAAGGGCAGATGAGGTCGATGACCTTGATGCCTGTTTCGAGGATCTGTGCGGAAGGATTCTGATCGACGAGCGCCGGAGCCTGACGATGGATCGCGTAGCGCTTCTCAGTGGAAGGAGGAGCCTGGTCATCGCAAGCGTCACCGGTGACGTTAAAGATACGCCCGAGAACTTCGTCACCCACGGGAACGGTGATCGGACCGCCGGTGTCGGTGACATCCATGCCGCGCTTGAGACCTTCGGTGGAAATCATGGCGATGGAGCGGACCCAGCCGTCACCAAGGTGCTGCTGCATTTCGCAGACGAGGCGTTAATTGGCTTATGCCACCCTGCTCGAAATTGATTTCGAGAGCGTTGTGGTAGATGGCGGGTATAGTTGCCGGAGGCGGAGAAATCCACGTCCACCACGGGACCGATGACTTGAACGATTTTGCCGATGTTGCTCATAAGACTGGGGAGATTAGGGAGGGAGTGATGGCGGAGGGTTATTCGAGGGCCATCTTGGCGGTGGTGATTTCGAGGAGTTCGTTGGTGATCGCGGCCTGACGCAGCTTGTTGTATTCGAGGCTCAGGTCCTTGATCATCTGCTTGGCGTTGTCGGTGGCGTTCTTCATGGCCACCATCCGGCTGGAGTGCTCGGCGGCGCGGGATTCGAGCACCATCTGATACACGGTGTCGTTCACGTATTGCGGCAGCACGGTCTCAAAGACGACGGCAGCGCTGGGTTCAAAGGTGTATTCGGTCGTGACGGTCGCGGTCTCAATTTCGGGAGCGAAGTCACGCTTGCCACCGAGAGTCACCGGATTCACCGGCAGGAGCTGCTCGATGGCGGGAACGACGGTGACGGTGTTGATGAAGTTGTTGAAGACGACGAGCACCTTCTTGTAGTCGCCGGTGCGATACTTTTCTTGAATGAAGCGGCCCACGGCGCGGACTTCAGCAAACTTGGCGGGATCCTTGATCGGGAAGTCGGCCAGGAGCGTGCGGCGCAGACGATTGATGGCTTGAACAGCCTTCTTGCCAATCGTGACATACTCCACTTCACCTTCGATGTTGGTCGTGATGAGCTTTTAAACAGGTTGGTGTTCAGAGCGCAAAGACCTTTGTCGGAGGCGATCAGCAGCACGAGGGTCTTGTTGCCTTTGCTTGAGAAGAAGGATGCACGCCTCTTCTGCCTGCTCCTTGAGGTTAACCAAAACCTTGTTCAGCATCTCGGCGTAAGCGCGACCGTTGCTGGCCTGATCCTGCGCCTTTTTCATCTTCGCAGCCGCGACGAGCTGCATGGCCTTGGTGATCTGGGCCGTGTTTTTGACCGATTTGATTCGGCGTCGGATGTCGCGGGTGGAGGGCATGTGAGCGGAGAGCTAAGTGCAGAGGGCGGGTCGCCTGAAGTGCTACTCCGTGAAGCTTTGAAGTCGTCGAGGGCGGACTTCGAGGTCATCAACGTTGCAGCCGAGAGTCTTTTCATTGGCGAGCTGGTCCATGAGTTCGCCTTTGCGGGTGGTGAGGTATTCTTCCAGCTTGGTTTGGAATTCTTCACGCGATCGACCGCAACGCTGTCGAAGTATTCTTCTGCATCGCGTAGCGTGCTGACCATGATCGGCAGGCTCTTCACGATACCGTTGCTGCTCGGAAGAGCCTCCACGGCTGGAAAACGCCGGTCGAGCTTGGCCTCGCTGGCGCGTCCAAATCGGAACCGAACTGGGCGAGCGGCGAGTTCGCGGAACTGGGCGAGGCCGAGCCTTTCGTGGTGCCGGAGACCTTCTTGATAGCCTTCGTCTGGGCGGCAGGAACCCAGCGGGAGACGGATGGACCGACGGAGATGGCGGGACGGATACCTTGATAGAACAAGTCATTTCCATGAGATCTGGCCGCCGGTGATGGAGATCGCCGTCGGAATGTAAGCGGAGACGTCACCGGCCTGCGTTTCGATGATCGGCAGGGCGGTCATGGAACCGCCGCCGTAGTTTTCGCTGACGCGGCAGGAGCGCTCAAGCAGACGGGAGTGGAGGTAGAACACGTCACCCGGATAAGCTTCACGACCGGAAGGACGCTTCAGGATGAGGGACACCTGACGATAGGCGACAGCCTGCTTGGAAAGGTCATCATACACGATGAGGACGTCGTCGCCCTGATCCATGAACCATTCACCAATGGCGGCACCGGCATACGGAGCGAGGTATTGGTTCACCGCGGAGTCGGAAGCGGAAGCGCTGACGATCGTGGTGTATTCCATGGCGCCTGCGTCTTCGAGGGTCTTGACCACTCGGGCGATGTTCGACTGCTTCTGGCCGATGGCGACATAGATGCAGTAGAGGGGCTTGTGGCCCTTGAGCTTGCCCTGCTCGGCAGCCTTGTTCTGCTGAGCCTGGGAGATGATGGCGTCCACAGCAATGGTGGTCTTGCCGGTGGAGCGGTCACCGATGATCAACTCACGCTGACCACGGCCGATCGGGATCATGGCGTCGATGCTCATGATGCCGGTCTGCACAGGAACGGACACGGACTTACGGGCAATGATGCCAGGGGCGAGTTTTTCAACCGGATACTGAGTTTCACCCTTAATGTCGCCTTTGCCGTCGATGGCCTGACCGAGGGCGTTCACAACGCGACCGAGAAGGCTCTTGCCAACAGGAACGGAGAGGAGACGACCGGTGGTTTTGACTTCGTCGCCAGCCTTGATGTTTTCACCAGCGCCGAGAAGCACGCAGCCGACTTCGGTTTCTTCGAGGTTCAGAGCGAGGCCGTAGACACCGCCGGGGAACTCGATCATTTCGTTGAGCATGACATCGCTCAAGCCTTCAATCTTGGCGGCGCCGTCACCGATTTCACGTACGATGCCCACATTGGACTTCGTGACGGCGGTTTTGAGGCCGGCGATTTGGGATTCGATCTCCTGGAGGATGTTGCTCATGGTATTGCTGGGTAAAAACTGTGGGGGGACTTTAGGAAAGGGATGTTTTGAGGGCTTCGAGACGGGCTTTGACACTGCCGTCCCAAACATCGGAACCGACTTTGACGCGGATGCCGCCGAGCAACTCGGGATTCACACTAAAATCAAGCGTGAGCTGCCGGTCGTATTTCTTCGAAAGACTGGCCTGCAACTCAGACTGAGTAGCGGGCGCCAAAGGAGTAGCGCTTTCGACAAGGGCGCGCTGACGGTCCACTTCGTGGGCCACAAGACGAGCAAAGGCATCAAGCATGCCGATGTAACCGCGCGGCTTGCTCTGAGCAACGCTGCTGACCACTTTGCTGACGCGGGACTCGTCCAGCTTTCCGTCTGCCATACAGGCGCGGAAGAGCTGGCGGGAGGTGCGGCGGGCTTCCTTTGAGATTTTCATCGGTGTGGTGCGCTTTTCGCGGATTGGCGGGGTGCCTCTTAAGCGGAGACTTGGGCGGCGGTTTCTTGATTGATGCGATTCTGGTCGTCGGCGTTGAGGACCTTCCCGGTCACGCGGCTGGTGGCGTCAGAGACCATGCGGCCAAACTCGCTCTTGAGCTGCGACATGAGCTGCTCCTTTTCGAGTTCGGCGGCCTCGCGGGCCTTGGCGATGATGGTATTGGCGCTAGTGACGGCATCCTGCTGGCGGCGCTCCTGAAGAGCCTTGGCCGCGTCGTCGGCCTCCTTCACCAGGCGGGCTGCGTCAGCCTCCGCCTTTTCGAGAATGGCCTGGGAGGATTTCGCGGCTTCAGCGGCATCCTGGGAGATTTTTTCGAGTTTCGCTTCGCCATCGGCGATGCGCTGACGACGCTGCTCCAGCATCGCGAGGATCGGACCAAAGG
>JAWLBG010000054.1:0-29963 GCA_041395065.1 Prosthecobacter sp.
GGATGATCTTGATGAAGTCGTCGAGATGCCCCAGTGCGAGGAGTTGGGCCTCCAGCTTCTCGGCGCGGATCTCCGCCTGCTTGAGCAGGTAGCGCGTGCGGCGAATGACGACCTCGCGGCGATGCTCGATGTAGCAGGCGATCGCGTCCTTCATGCTGAGCACGCGCGGCTTGCCGCCGTCAATCGCCAGCATGTGAATGGAGAAGCTCGTCTCCAGCGATGTGTGCTTGTAGAGATTGTTCAGCACGACCTGAGCGCGCGCGTCGCGTTTCAGATCGATGACGACGCGGGAGTTTTCATCCGACTCGTCGCGCACGCTGCTGATCTCGGTGATCACCTTTTCATTCGCGAGTTCGGCGATGCGCTTCACCAACTCCGCGCGGTTCACGTTGAAGGGGATCTCGGTGATGATGATTTGCTCACGCGCACCGTTTTCGACAATTTCCGCCTGACCGCGAATGCGCACGCTGCCATGGCCGGTCTCCATGTAGTCGCGGATGCCGCCGGTGCCGAGGATGGTGCAACCCGTCGGGAAATCGGGGCCTTTGATGAAGGCCATGAGCTCGCCGGTGGTGATCTGCGGATTGTCCACCTGGGCGCAGACCGCGTCCACGACTTCGGCCAGGTTGTGCGGCGGCATGTTCGTCGCCATGCCGACGGCGATGCCGGTGCCGCCGTTGACGATGAGGTTCGGGAAGGCCGCAGGAAACACCTTCGGCTCGGTGAGTCGCTCATCGTAGTTTGGCACGAAATCGACCGTGTCCTTCTCCATGTCGGACATCAAAGTGCCGCCCAGGTGGGTCATGCGGGCTTCCGTGTAACGCATGGCCGCCGGAGGATCGCCTTCGACCGAACCAAAGTTCCCCTGCGGGTCGATCAGCGGCTCGCGAATCGCCCAAGGCTGCCCCATGTGAACGAGCGTCGGGTAGATCACCGCCTCACCGTGAGGGTGATAGTTACCGGAGGTGTCACCGCAGATCTTCGCGCACTTCATGTGCTTCTTCGGCGGGTAGAGCGAGAGCTCGTGCATCGCGTAAAGAATTCGACGCTGGGAGGGCTTCAAACCATCGCGAACGTCCGGCAGCGCACGTGCGATGATGACGGACATCGAATAGTCGAGGAAGGAGTTCTTCACTTCTTCAGCGACTGAGATGGGGCGGATGTTTGGATCTTGCATGAACGGAAGGCGAAAAGGCTAAGCGAGAGGGCGGTAGGAGGGCGTCAGCCTTGGAGTTACACGTCCAGGTTGCGAACGTTGAGAGCGTTTTCCTCGATGAAGTGCTTCCGCGGCTCGACTACGTCACCCATGAGGATGGTGAACATGCGCTCGGCCTCGTGAGCGTTCGACTCGTCGAGCTTGACCTGAAGCAGAACGCGCTTGTTGGGGTCCATCGTCGTTTCAAAGAGCTGTTTGGCGTTCATTTCACCCAGACCTTTAAATCGCTTGATCTCCATGCCGCGCTTCCCGATTTCCATGACCTTGTCGAGGATACCAGGGATGCTAAAGACGGGATGAACCTTGGCGTTGTCACCATCGCCTTCGATGACCTCGAAGAGCGGCTTGTCCTGACTGCTGAAGTGGTCGACGTGCAGGCCCAGTTCATCGAGTTTCTTGAAGCGGGCCTTCATGCCATGCGCCTCGTGGATTTCGATCAGGCGGGCGCGGCGGTGCGTCTTCGGCGCAACGGAGCCATTCGTATCGTCAGTCTCGTCGATCTGTGGAGCCTGAGAAAACAGGTGCAGGTCAGCATTCGCCCGCGCGTAGGCCGCGAGTTGCTCGTTGCCCAGGAAGTAATGCACCTCAACCTCGTTTCCTTCGCGCACTACCGCCAAGTAGTGTGGCAGATTGCCGGTTTCAGGATCGCGCGCCTGAAGATAAGCTTCAAAATCACCGCCGTGTCGGCGGACGATGTCGGCAAACTTGGCGACAGGCACGAGCTGCTCGAGGATCGCCTTTAAGCGCTCATCCACCACGATGCTTCCGTCGGCGATGTTACGCAGACTGATTTCGCCGGAACCGAGTTCAAGCAGGATGGCATCCATTTCGGCGTCGCTCTGGACGTACTCCTCGCGTTTCTTACGGGTGACCTGATAAAGCGGCGGCTGCGCGACATAGATGTGGCCGCGCTTCACAAGTTCCGGCATCTGGCGGAAAAAGAAGGTCAGCAGCAGGGTGCGGATGTGGCTGCCGTCCACGTCGGCATCGGTCATGATGACAATCTTGTGGTAGCGAAGCTTTTCGATGTTGAAGGAACCCTCCACCTCGCTGTCGCCACCGATCCCGGTGCCAATGGCGGTGATCATGGTCTGCACTTCCTTGTTTTGCAGCACCTTCTCGAGACGCGCCTTCTCCGTGTTGATGAGCTTGCCTCGCAGCGGGAGGATGGCCTGATTGTGACGATTGCGGCCCATCTTGGCGGAGCCACCGGCGGAATCACCCTCGACAATGAACAACTCGGTCTTCGTCGGATCGCGGTCCGAGCAGTCGGCGAGCTTGCCAGGCAGACCACCGCTGCTCATGGCGTCCTTGCGGATCATGTTGCGAGCCTTCTCCGCTGCTTCGCGTGATTTGGCCGCGATGATGATGTTGTTGATGACGGTCACCGCCACGTCCGGCGTCTCGTCAAAGTAGCGCAGCAGTCCCTCATAAACGATGGAGCCAACCACACCCTCCACCTCGTTGTTCACGAGCTTGACCTTCGTCTGCGAATTGAAACGCGGATTGGTCAATTTCACGCTGAGCACGCAGATGAGTCCTTCGCGGCAATCGTCGCCTTTGATCTCCGGCAGCTTGTCCTTGAAGGACTTCGGATTGTTTTTGATGTAGGCGTTCACCGCCTTTGTCAGCGCCCCTTTCAGACCGCTGTAGTGCGTTCCACCGTCGGGATTCGGAATCGCATTGGCGAAGCACAGCGTCTGCTCGTTGAGTCCCTTGTTCCACTGGAGCACGCAGTCGACGAGGATGAACTTTTTCTTGTCGTCGATCGGCACCTCACGACGTCCGGCGATGGCGATGGGATCGGGATGGATCTTGTCCTTGTCCGCACCCATTTCGCGCACAAACTCCTTCACGCCGTCGCTGTAAAAGAGCACTTCCTGACGATGCGGATCCACGCGTTCGTCGATCAGCGTGATGCGAATGCCGGGATTCAGGAAAGCAAGTTCGCGCAACCGAACCAGAAGACGCTCAAACACATAGGTCGTCGTGACCGTGAAAATGGTCGAATCCGGGAAGAACGAAATCTTCGTCCCCGTCGACTTCGGATCGTCCAGATCACCCAGAACGGTAAGCGGCTCCGTGGTGATGCCGCGCTCGAAGCCGATGGCGTGAATCTTGCCGTCACGGAAGACCTCGCACTTGAACCAGTCGGATAGGGCGTTCGTGCACTTGGCACCGACGCCATGCAGGCCGCCGGAGAATTCATACGCTCCGTCGCCAAACTTGCCCCCCGCGTGCAGGCTGGTGAGCACGAGTTCCACCGTGGGAATGCCCGCTTTGGGATGCATTTCCACAGGAATGCCGCGCCCGTCGTCACGAATCGAAATGGAGCCGTCCGAATGAATGGTGATCCAGACGTTTTTGCAGTAACCCGCGAGATGCTCGTCGATGGAGTTGTCGACGACTTCGAAAACGCAGTGATGCAGGCCGCGCTCATCGGGATCACCGATGTACATTCCCGGACGAAGACGAACGGCTTCGAGGCCTTCGAGTTTTTGAATCTGATCGGCGCCGTAGGCCTGGTTTTCTGCCACGCCGGTATTGAAAGCAGCGTTCTGCTCGGGGGACTGTTCGGACATAAGATTGGGAGGAAAAATCATCGACTGAATCCGTCCAAAAACCGCTACCGGAAACGTGCTCGATGACAACGCTTTGAGACTAGCAAGAAGGAGGGGGAGGCAAAGGCTTTTTTGAGGGGAATCGGCGGTCTTTTCGACCTCCGTCTGGGAATGGCCGCATGCAGCCTTGCACTCCCGGGGCGAGCGTCTATTCTCGCCGCCCTTCCGACCCTATTTTTTCATCGAGCCGTGGCCAAGAAATCCTCCAAAAAGACATCCTCCGACACCGCCCACTCCCCGATCCTCCCCTCCGCCGCCCCCGTGGAGCACAAGCCGGTGGACGACCTTTATGGCGACTGGTTTCTGGAGTATGCCAGCTACGTGATTCTGGAGCGCGCCGTGCCGCACATGAACGACGGCCTGAAACCGGTGCAGCGCCGCATTCTACACTCGATGGACGAGTTGGAGGACGGTCGCTACAACAAGGTGGCCAACGTTGTCGGCAACACGATGAAGTATCATCCACACGGCGACGCCTCCATCGGCGACGCCATGGTGCAGCTCGGCCAGAAGGACCTGCTCATCGACACCCAGGGAAACTGGGGCAACACTCTGACCGGCGACAACGCCGCCGCGCCCCGTTACATTGAGGCACGCCTTTCCAAATTCGCGCTCGACGTCGTTTACAGCCCGAAAGTCACCGAGTGGGTGCGCTCCTACGACGGCCGCAACAAGGAGCCGGTCACGCTCCCCGTGAAGTTCCCACTGCTGCTCGCGCAGGGCGTTGAAGGCATCGCCGTGGGCCTCTCCTGCCGTATTCTCCCGCACAATTTCATCGAACTCTGCGACGCCAGCATCGCCGCACTGCGCGGCCAGGAAGTCAACCTGCTGCCGGACTTCGCGACCGGCGGCATTATGGATGCCAGCGACTACAACGGAGGCATGCGCGGTGGCCGCGTCCGCGTCCGCGCCCGGATCGAGGAGGGGCCGAAGAAGAACATGCTCACCATCACGGAAATCCCGTTCGGCACCACGACGGGCGGATTGATGGACAGCATTGTGGCGGCCAACGACAAGGGCAAAATCAAGATCGCCCGCGTGGACGACAACACCGCCGACAAGGTCGAGATTGCCGTCCAACTCCCCACGGGAACCGACGTGGAGCAGACCATTCAGGCGCTCTACGCCTTCACCGACTGCGAAGTCTCGCTTTCGCCCAACGCGGTTGTCATCAAGGACGACAAACCGCACTTCATGAGCGTCAATGAACTGCTGAAGGCAAGTGCTGAGAACACGAAGACGATTCTCGGACACGAGTTGCAGATCCTGCTCGGTGAACTCAACGAGAAGTGGCATTTCAGCTCCCTGGAAAAGATTTTCATCGAGAACCGCATCTACCGCAGCATCGAAGAATGCGAAACCTGGGAGGCCGTCCTCAAGGCCATCTGGGACGGACTCCAGCCCCACCTCTCCAAGCTCAAGCGCGAGATCAACAACGACGACGTGGCGCGGCTCACGGAGATCAAAATCAAGCGCATCTCGAAGTTCAACAGCTTCGAAGCCGACGAGCAGATCCGCGAACTCGAAGAGGAGATCGCCGAAGCGGAGAAGTATCTCAGAAACCTCACCAAGTTCACCGTCGCTCATTTCGAACAGCTCAAGAAAACCTACGGTGTGGGGCGCGAACGCCGCACGGAGGTGTCCCAGTTCGATAGGGTCGCCGCCGCGGAGGTGATCATTCAAAACGACACCCTCTACCTCAATGCGAAGGAGGGCTTCGCCGGCACCAGCTTGAAACGCGACGGTGAGGCGATCTGCAAGTGCTCGCCGCTCGATGATGTGATCTACTTCACCAAAGACGGCTCCATGACCGTCACCAAGGCCGCGCCGAAGTTCTTCGTCGGCAAAAATCCGCCCTACATCAGTCTTTTCAAAAAGGACGACTCGGCGGTCTACTCCATGATCTACCGTGACGGACGTCAGGGGAATCTGATGGCGAAGCGCTTCCGCATCGGCGGTGTCACCCGGGACAAGGAATACGTCCTCACCCGCGGCAAGCCCGGTTCCACCGTGCTCTATTTCGCGCGTCACGAAACGGAGGAGGAATCGGACGCCTTCACGGTCATCGTGCATCTCAAGCCAGCGCTCTACCTGCGAAACCTTTCGATTAAATTCCCCTTCAATTCGATCGCCGTCAAAAGCCGCGGATCGCAGGGGAACATCGTGACGAAGCACAGCGTCGATCGCGTCGTGAGGGAGCCGAAAAACGCCGAGGCGGACGGCTGATGAAGCCGACCTGCCGGACGCCGGGCCGCGCCTGAGCATCCATCCCGCGGTTGCGGTTCCGTGCCTGCTCAACACCTTGACCACCATGCCGCGAATCCCGGAGGAAACCATTCAGCAGGTGATCGCCGCCACGGACATCGTGGCGCTCATCGGCCGTTCGGTGAAGCTGCGCAAGGCAGGCGCCAATTTCATCGTGTTGTGCCCGTTCACACCGAGCGCAGCCCCTCCTTCAACGTCAGCCCCCTCGCGCGGCACCTACCACTGCTTCGGCTGTGGTGCGGGAGGATTCGGCCATCCGCTTCGTCATGGAGCACGATGGACTCTCCTTTGTGGAGGCGGTGAAGCGGCTGGCAGACGCCGCGGGCATCCGCGTGGAAGAGGAAGTGTGGGACGCCAACGCGGAGGCGGCCGCCAAGCACCGATCGCTGCTGCTGCGAGCGAACCGGGAGGCGGCGGAGTGGTTTCACCTCCTGCTCATGAAACACAAGCTGGCGGCACCGGCTCGTGAATATCTCAAGTCCCGGGGCATCAGTGCCGAGGTGGCAAAACGCTGGCAGATGGGGTACGCGCCGCAGAGCACCGCCTTTTACCGCGAGTGGATGGCGCAGAAGAAGCTGCCGGAAAACGCGATGGTCGAGGCAGGCATCTTCATTCAACCGGAGGATGACGAGCAAGGTCGGCACAGCAGACCCTACGCCCGCTGGCGCCATCGGCTGATGTTCCCGATCCGCAACGACAACGGCGACGTCATCGCCTTCAGCGGTCGCATTCTCGACAAGGACCAGAAGGGCGGCAAATACGTCAATTCGCCCGAGACGCCGGTGTTCACAAAGAGCCGTGTGCTGTTCGGCTTCGACCGGTCGAAGCGTTTCATCTCGAAAGCCGACCAGGCAATCATCTGTGAGGGCCAGATCGATATGATCATGGTGTTCGAAGCAGGACTGCAAAACGTCGTCGCCGGCCAGGGAACGGCCTTCACCGAGCATCATGGCAAAATGCTCAAGCGTGTCTGCAACGAGGTCATTCTCTGCTATGACAGCGACAACGCGGGGCGTGAAGCCGCCGAAAAGGCGTTTCACATCCTTTCGCCCCAAGGCATCAACATTCGCGTCGCCACGCTGCCGCAGGGTGAGGATCCTGACTCACTCATCCGAAAGTCCGGCCCCGAGGCACTTCAGACCATCGTTGAGGAAGCGCCTGAGTTCTTGGAGCATCAAATTCGCCACATGCGGGCCAGTGCGAAAAGTGACAGCATGGTGGAGCGCGTCCGCATGGCCGAGCAGGTCGCCGGCGCCATCAGCATCTTCACCGGCGTGGCGCAAAGAGTGGCTGCCGTCAACAAGGTTGCCAAGCTTCTCGAAGTGTCCGAGGAGCAGCTCAATACGATGGTGAAACGGGCTGCCTCAGACAAGAAGCGTCAGCCGGACGGGCCTGCGGATTCGTCGTCCGCAAGAAACATCGCGGCCGAAGCAGGCAAGCTGCTTTCCACGCAAAACAAGATCGCCCTGCTGCTCTGCCAGATGGCGCTGAACGATGCGGATATCCTGCACTGGCTGCGCGAGTCGGACTGCGCGGAGATTATGCGCGACGTTCCCGGCACGGAGATGCTTTCCATCCTCTATCACAGCCGCTACAGCCCGGATGACGAGACCTCCCAAACCGCCTTCCTGGCCGGACTCGAAAGAACGGAAGAAGCCGCCTTTTCCCAACTGCTGGCGCGACCAAGCCCCCCAGGAGACCTGCATGACGCCAACCAGGCACTCTATTCCCTGGAAATCGCTCGGCTGCAGAGCCTGATCCAAAGCATCCAGTCCAAGCTCCGCCGACCGGGCCTTTCCGCCGGCGAAATGGAGGACTTGCAGCATCAAGTCGTCGAACTCATCGCGATGCGGAAAGTATGCCTTGACCGAACTAAAGGCTCTCCGGATAGTCCGCCCCCCTGATCGACGCATTCCCGGACCCCCGCCGAGGCTTGTATGGCCGTCTCTAAAAAACCATCCAAAAGACCCAAACCATCCGGCAGCGCCGCTCCTGCAGGCGCGACCGTGCCCGATGACGTGCCGGTCAAACGCGGCCGCGGACGTCCCAGGATTCATCCACCGAAGGAAAAACCCGCCGTCGTTTTGGGACCTGATGGTCAACCGGTGAAACGTCGGCGCGGCAGACCGCCGAAGAACGGAGCTGGAGGACGCATCGCGGCAATGGCCAACGTCACCCATGACGACATTCACGCCCCGGACGTCCAGGAAAGACTGCGCGTGCTCATCCGCGCCGCACGCGATCAGGACCACCTGACTTGGGACGACATCAATGACGCCCTGCCGCCAGGCTTTGTGACGCCGGACCTGATGGACTCCCTGATCACGCGCCTACGCGCCATGGAGATCAAAATCCTCGACGAAGAGGAGATCGAGGGCTCTGCACGCTCCGCCGCTGACAGGCACCGGACGGAAGCCGAGCGCAGCGCGGCGTCCAAGCTCGACGCCCTGGACGATCCCGTGCGCATGTATCTGCGCCAGATGGGCCAGGTGCCGCTTCTCACACGAGAACAGGAGATTCAAATCTCCAAGCGCATCGAGCGGGCCGATCTCAGTCTCCGTCAGTGCCTGCACACCATCGGTTTCATCGGCCAGGGCTACATCCAGTTTGCCGACGACCTGCACAACGGGCTTGAGCGTTTTGACCGCATCGTCAGCGACCGCAAGGCGGACGAACGCGAGTCCTATTTCAAGAAGCTCTCCCCCCTGCTGGCCTCCGCGCGTGAAGCCTACGACAAGACGTCAAAACTCTTCCAATCACTGGCCGGCGCCGGGCCGCGCAAACGCGTCACACTCGAGGAGGAGTTCGCTGCAAGCCGTGCGGCGTTCTTCCGCCTTTGCGAAAAATTCTTCTTCAAGGCCAAACTCACCGAGGAATTTGTGAATCTCCTCCGCAGCCGCCTGTCCGAGCTTTCGACCTTGGAAAAAGAGAAAAAGGCGCATCCCCGAGCCGAAGCTCCGAAGGCCGCACTGGAAAAATTCGAACGCGAATCGTGGATGTCCGCCGAGGACTTTCACAAGCGCGTGACCGAGACGTTGCGTCACGTCGCTGACTCCACGAAAGCCAAAACCGAGATGATCGAAGCCAACCTGCGGCTCGTCATTTCCATCGCCAAAAAATACACAAACCGCGGGCTCTCTTTCCTGGACCTCATCCAGGAAGGCAACATGGGTCTGATGCGCGCCGTGGAAAAGTTTGAGTATCAGCGCGGCTACAAGTTCAGCACTTATGCCACTTGGTGGATCCGCCAGGCCATCACCCGCAGCATTGCGGATCAGGCGCGGACCATCCGCATCCCGGTGCACATGATTGAGACGATCAACAAGCTCATGCGGGTGCACAAGCAGCTCCTTCAGGAGATGGGTCGTGATCCGACGCCGGAGGAAATCGCCGAGGAAATCCATCTGCCCGTCGAACGCGTCAATGCTGTCCTGCGCCTCTCCCAGCAGCCGGTGTCCATGCAGAGCAAGGTTGGCGAAGGTGAAGGCGACACCGAATTTGGCGACTTCATCGAGGACAAGGAGGCCAGCAACCCGATGGAACTCACCGCCATGCACCTCCTGCGCGACAAACTGCGCGACGTGCTCGACACGCTCAACCCGCGAGAGCGCGAGGTGCTGGAGCAACGTTTCGGCCTGGCCGATGGGGCCGGACGCACACTCGAAGAGGTGGGCAAGCAGTTCCAGGTCACTCGCGAACGCATTCGTCAAATCGAGGCCAAGGCGCTGCGCAAACTCCGGCATCCGACGCGCATCCGGAAGCTCGGCGGCTTTTTCGGCGCGGGCTGATCACCAGCACTCGCCGACATCGCGACGCCCTTCGACGCTCAACAGGTAGAGGTAACCTTCCACTCCCCGGCCGGCAAATTCCCCTTCGAGTTCCACCCCGACGCGTTCGTATTCGCCGCCATCGATGTCTTCCAGCACGTCGAGACGCGCCAAGCCTGGATCATCCACCTGCCAGATTTCCCCTTGGATCGCCAGACCGTCGGTGGCTCTGACCATGCCGGGATAGCCGCCGAGATCGTACATGCGGTAAACCGGACGCGTCCGCGCCTCCGCCACAAAACGCTGGTCCTCGATCCACTCGCGATTCTCGCCGCCGCGCTTCAAAGTTCCGTAAACAAAGACCAGGGTGCTCACAGCATGTCCTCCCGCTCTCCGAGCCATTGCGGCAGCGCATAGCGCTTCTCCACCAGTTCCCGTGCCCGCTCCAGAACCCGAGAAGGCGCCTCTGTCACCACGCTCACGTGTTCGGCGAGTCCGGTGGCCCAGTCTTGCCAGAAATCCCTCGGAATTTCCACCTGCTGCACGCTGCCTTGATGCAGAAGTCCGAGTTTACCCCGACGCTGACCCGCGCCGGAGATTTTCACTTTCCCCCGCACCACGTCATGCAAGGCGGGCGCCACAAAGCAGAACGGATTTTCCACAAGATCCTCAGGCCCCGCCAGCCGGCATCCCTCCATACCCGCCGCATTCAGCGCATCGGCCAGCGAGGAATGCACGAGGCGGTAGCTGTCCAGCGGGCGTGTTTCCGCCCACGGATGACCAGCGGGAATGATCACCGAGTAAGTCGCATCGTTTTCGTGCAGAACCACTCCCCCACCCGTCCAGCGACGCACCACTGGCCATGCTGGCAATGAATCTCGCAGCTTGGCGGCATTTTGCGCGTAACCCAGCGTAACGGTGGGGGTTTCCCATTCGTAAACCCTCAGGACGGGCCGTTCCGTCTCCTCCAGCCAGGCTTGGTCCAGCGCCATGTTCCAAGTCCCCGGGTGTGGGATTTCATCGAGATGCAGGATGATTTCGTCAAACAATGCCATTTTCCGCATCATGGCGGATGTTTTTGAGCTTGCAGCCACGATCTGAAGTCCGTTCAATCTACAGCAACAACTCCACACCCCATGTCCGCACCCCTCAACGAACTGCAACAACAGGTTAATGAACAGCCTGAAAACTGGACGCTGCGCCTGCAACTGGCGGATGCCCTTGTCGAGGGAGGACGCGGAGACATGGCCGCCATGGTCGTCTCTCTCGCTCCCGCCGCACCCGCAGAACCGGAGCAACTGATCCACGCAGGCCGTCATCTCCTGACTATCAGCCCAGAAGTCGCGCTCCAATATGCCACCCACGCGATGCAGGCGGACGAAATGAACGCCTACGCCTCCCTCCTCGCGGCCGAGGCCTGCCGCGCCCTCAAAGACGGGGACGAGGCGGAAACCCATTACCTCGTCGCCATGGAACTCGACCCCTCGCTGGAGGGGAAATATCCGGAGCTTAAGGCGTGGATCGACAGCCACACGACCAACTTTGCCTCCAAGGCCACCGTACCGGTCAAAGTCCAGTCCATGCGGCGGGAGTATCCAAGTCCTCCCCCCGCCGCAGAGGAGGAAGCCGTGGCTGTCGTTTACGAGGATGATGACGACGCTGAAACCGTTCCCGCCGCCACTCTGGATCTCCCCTCCCCCTCCGGCCTGCCCGCTCCAACTGGGCTTCCCGCGCCCTCTGGAATGCCCGCGCCTTCGATTGCCGCCACTCCGCCGCCTGATGTCGCAGCGGAACACATTTACACCCCAGAGATACTCTCAGGTCACGACGCGGAAATCATCGACGCACGCCCCAAGCAGCGCCGCCTCCTGGGCGCCAAAGTCACGGCGGCGGCAGCTGCTATCCTCGTGCATGCGGCGCTCTTCGCCCTCCTCGGCGTCGTCCTCATCGTACTCCCGCCGCCTCCCGTGGCGGAAATCACCGCCAACTCGGTCTCCGAGCAGGAGCAGGAAAAACCGGAAACCAAAAAGATCGTCGTACCGCAGCCAACACCGGCCACCGCCGCCGTTGCACGTCCGACGACGTCGGCCATCACCGCAGCCGGTGTCTCCGCCATCTCGCTGCCTGAGTTCGATTTTAAAGCACCTGCGGAAGCCGTGGCGGAAGTGGCCACCACCGATCTCGGCTCCAGCTTCTCCGTCGCCTTTCAGCCGAAGGGCACCGTGCAGGTGAACTTTTTCGGCATCAAATCAAAGGGACGACGCATCGCCTTCCTCATCGAAGCAGAGCGCTACATGCTCACCGACCCGAAGGGCGGCATCCCCGCCTACCAGATCGTGAAGGAGGAGATCGCCAACATGATCAGCAAGTTCGACGTCTCGACATCCTACAACGTGCTGATGTTCGACCACTTCCATCTTTCCGCTTTCAGTGAAAAGCTCGTGCCCGCCACCTCGGCGAACATTGAAAAAGTCCGCGACTGGCTTTATCCGGTGAATCAGCAGTTCGAAAAGATCGGCCTCGCCGCCATCGGTTATCCGAAACTCAAGGCCGCGCAGGAAATCGAACCCGTGCGCAACCGCCTGCTGCAGGGTTACATGCTGGCCATCCAGTATGCGCTCGAAAGCGATGTGGACACCGTCTTCATCATCACCAGCGGCTGGCGTCACATGGCGCGTTACGAGACGAAGGAGGAACTCGCCGAATATCTCAAGGACATGCGCTGGACTGACAAAAATGAAAAAGAATGGCAGGAGGCTGTCGTGAAGGCGCAAGCCTGGCTCAAGGATGAAAACGAAAAGCGCAAAGCCAAGGGCATACCGCAGCGCGTCATCCGCAGCATTCACGAGATTGTAGCGGAAGTCGCCCCGAACGTCCGGCGCAAACCCGGTCCCAACATCGACGCTGATGAGCGCGAAAAACAGATCCTCAACGCCATCCGCATCATCTACTCGGGCCAGGGCAAAACCAAGCCGCAGATCAACTTTGTGCTCTTTGTCGGCAAAGATGAAAAGAACATCCCCATGCAGGACCACTTCGACAACATCGCCTCCCGCGCACGCGGCGGCAAAGTCCGCGTCCTACAAGGCATGGCCGCTCTGAAAAACGTTACCGGTCGGAAGTAACCGCCCCGGCCGAGCACTCCTTCCAAGCGCTGAACAGCACCGGGACGACAAACATGGTGATGATCTCGATGGTCATACCACCAAAGATCGGCACGGCCATGGCGATCATGAGATCGCTGCCGCGGCCGGTGCTGGTGAGCACGGGCAGCAGGGCGATCACCGTGGTGGCGGTGGTCATGAGGCAGGGCCGCACACGACGTGTTCCGGCGGCGATCACGCTGGCGCGAATCTCCTCGATGGTTTTGGGCTCATCCTGCGCAAAGCGTTGCCGGAGGTAGGTGGCGATCACAACGCCGTCGTCCGTGGCGATGCCGAACAGCGCGAGGAAACCCACCCACACGGCGGTGGAAAGGTTGATGGGGAAGACGTGGAAGAGCTCCCGCAGGTTCTGGCCGAACACGGAGAAGTTAAGAAAGTCCGCCTGACCATACGCCCACAGCAGACAGAAACCGCCCGCCCAGGCGATGGCCACGCCGGTGAAGACCAGCAGGGCAATGAGACTGGAGCGGAACTGCAGGTAAAGCAGCAGGAAAATCGCCCCCAGCGTAAGCGGCAGCACGACCGCGAAATTGCGGTCAAACTCGAGCTGGTTCTCATACTCGCCGGCAAACCGATACGTGACGCCCAGGGGTCTGACGAGGTCGCCGCGTGCTTCGGCATCGTGCAGAAACTTCTGCGCTGCAAGCACGACATCGATCGGTGCCGCTTCAGGCTCATGACCAAAGGTGATGAAGCCTGTGAGAAAGGTGTCCTCGCTTTTGATCATCTGCGGTCCTCGGACAAATCGAATCTCAGCGATCTCCGCGAGCGGAATCGCGACGCCCTCCTTGGACGTGATGAGCACACGTTCCAGCGCCTCGATGCTGTCGCGCTCCTCGCGCATGTAGCGCACACGCACGGCGAAACGTTCACGTCCTTCGACCGTGGTGGTCAATGTTTTCCCGCCAATGGCGAGTTCGAGCATCTGATGCACGTCGGCGATGTTCAAGCCGTAGCGCTGAATGGCGTCGCGATCAGGCACAATTTCGAGATAGGGCTTCCCCACGATGCGCTCGGCGCTCACCGAGCCTGCTGCAAGCCCCGGCACGCCGCCCGTTTTGAGCAACTGCTCGATGCGTATCCCGAAGGACTCAACGGCCTGCAACGAAGGTCCGCGCACCTTGATCCCCATCGGCGCACGCATGCCGGTCTGCAGCATCACCAGTCGTGTCTCGATCGGCTGCAACTGCGGCGCACCCGTCATGCCTGTGATCGAGATGCGCTTCTCGATTTCCTTCCAGATGTCGGACGGAGAGCGGATGTGATCGCGCCATTGCCGGAAAGGACGACCGCCGTGGTCCGGAATGAGTTCGCCGAATTCGTCGAAGACAAAACGTTCGTTCTTCGAGTCGTAACGGAAACGCCGGGGCCTGCCGTTGGCGTCGGTGATGAACTCGCTTTTGTAGTTCACGATGTTTTCGTACATCGACACCGGCGCGGGATCGAGCGCGGAATCGCTGCGTCCGAGTTTGCCGACAACCATGTCTACTTCCGGCACCTCCGTCACGGCCGCATCGAGTTTCTTGAGGTAATCGAGCGCCTCTTCCATCGACGCATGCGGATTGATCGTCGGCATGACGAGAAACGAGCCTTCATCAAGCGACGGACGGAACTCGCCACCGAGTCCTGGAAACGTCTTCTGCAAATCCTTCCACAATCTCGTCTGCGCGAGCGACGGCACACGCTCGCCGGCCCAGCCGAAGGTTTTCTCCCATCCTCGCCAGCTCAGCACGCCCATGACAATGATGCCGGAAGGAATGAGCAGAAACGCCGTCTTCCGTCGCAGGCACCAGCTGAGGACAGACGGATAAAAGTGCTCCACCATCCGGTAAAAGAGCAGCAGTCCGCCGATGATCGCGACGGTGAAGATGACGTTGAGAACCGTGCTGCGATCCAGACCCAGCGGCATCCAGTCCGAGGCGAGCAGGCAGCCGGTGAGGAATGCGATGATGAGACTGAACGCACTCTGGGCAAACACGGGCGGAGCCTTGGCCGATTTCATCAGGCGTGCAGCCGTGCGATCAACGCGCCGCCGCATGAGCAGATGGGCGATCGGCGGAATCAGAACGACGGCGGTGATGACCGACGCGGTGAGTGCGAACGACTTGGTGTAGGCGAGCGGCCCGTAAAGACGTCCGGCTTCGCCGGTCAACGTGAACACCGGCAGGAAGCTGACGACGGTGGTCGCAACCGAGGTAATCACGGCGCTCGCGACCTCCGTGGCGGCGCGATGAATCGTTTCGAGCACCGGCTCGTCCGGCGGCGCGTCATGCATGTGCTTGAGAATGTTCTCCGTCAGCACGATGCCGACATCGACGACTGTACCGATGGCGATGGCGATGCCTCCCAGCGCAACCACGTTCGCATCCACGCCGAAAAGCTTCATGGCAACGAAGGTGATGAGCACCGCAAGCGGCAGCATGCAGCTGATGAGCAGGCTGCCTCGCAGATGCAGCACCATCACCATCACGACGATAATCGTGATGAGCACCTCCTGACGCAGCGCGTCCTCCAGCGTTCCCAGCGTCTCACGGATCAGACCGCTGCGGTCATAAAACGGCACCACGGTCACCTTGGACAAGGTCAGCCACTCCGGCCACTGCTCCATGTCGGAGGTCGCCAGCCACTTCCGCCATTCGTCACCCAAAACACTGTCAGGGGCGCCGTCTGCGGGGAGCGGCAGATGGTTTTTGATCGCAAACGCGCGTACGGTGTCCGCATCCGTCATCTCCCAGCGCACCACGACGCGTTGAGGCAGTCCGGTGGCAAGTTCCTTGATCTTTTCCTTCGTTTGCTGGATCGCGACGAGCGGGTTTTCGCCAAAACGTGCAACCACCACCCCCCCCACGGCCTCGGCGCCGTTTTTGTCGAGCGCACCACGCCGCATGGCAGGGCCGAGCTGCACGGTGGCTAGATCACCGACGGTGACGGGCGTGTTGTCGCGAACGGTCACCACGGCCTTGCGCAGATCTTCCAGCGAACGCACGTAACCTGTGGCGCGGATGATGTATTCGACGCCGTTGACCGCCATGTTTCGCGCACCGGATTCGGCATTCGCCCGTCGCACCGCCTCCGCCACGTCCATCAGCATGACGTTGTTTGCGCGCAAGGCGTTTGGATCCACGTCGATCTGATATTCGCGTGCAAAACCACCGATGGATGAGACCTCCGCCACCGCACCTCCGGCCAGCAGCGCATAGCGCACCTGCCAGTCCTGAATCGCACGCAGTTCATCGAGATCCCATCCTCCGACGGGCTGCCCCTTGGGGTCACGTCCTTCCAGAGTGTACCAGAACACCTGGCCCAGTCCGGTGGCGTCCGGACCGAGCGCCGGTCTCGTTCCTTCCGGCAACGTGCCTGGAGGCAGGCTGCCGAGTTTTTCGAGGATACGGCTGCGCGCCCAGTAAAAATCCGTGCCCTCCTTGAAGATGAGGTAGATGCTGGAGAATCCGAAATACGAGTAGCTGCGCACCTCGCGCACCTGCGGCACACCGAGCAACGCAACGGTTAATGGATATGTGACCTGGTCATCGACATCCTGCGGCGAACGCCCCATCCACTCGGTGAACACGATCTGCTGATTGTCGCCGAGATCCGGAATGGCATCGACCGGCACCGGATCACGCGGGAAGCCTCCCAGCTTCCAGTCGAAAGGCGCCACACGCACTCCCCAGCCGACAAAGAACGCCAGCAGCAGGAAGACAACGAGCTTTTGCTCAAGACAGAACCGGATGAGACGGGACATGACGAAAAGTGATGGCTTGTGTCCCGCGATCAGGGTTTGGGATGAACATGTTCCGGTGCTTTTTTGGCATCGACAATCGGCGGTGAAAGCGTCTGACGCAGCTCCCCACAGGCGAACATCGCCGTACCCATGTAAGGATTGACGACATCACGCGTCGCCTGCACCCAGTCGGCACCGCGTCCGAACGCCATGGGGCAGTGCATCACGAATACACCGCCGACCTGGTCGTGGCCGTCCTGGCTCACCGCCTCGCTGATGGCCTTGGTCAACGGCTCGAATGCCGCACGACGCGCCTTGATGTCATCGGCCTCAGTCATAGCATGAGCGAGCGGCTTGACCTTCTCATACGGAGGCATGTGCGATGCAGTCTTTTCAATTTCCGCCGCAGCCTTCTTCGCCGCCGCATCGTCGTCATGAGCCAGAGCGACCTGCAGCGGGAAATAGACATCGAGAAGCCGACGCAGCATCGCGATGCGCTCGGGATCGGCGGGCTGGGTGCTTTCAGTGCGCATTTCCACGCCGAGACCGAGATGCCGGTGAAGCTGCTCCAGCCGACCGTCGATCAGCTTCCACGCACGCTGCCGATTCTTCTCTGTGGTTGCGTCGGAAAGCTGATGCAGATCATTGATCAAACTGCGGCTGAGTCTCCTTCCAAACCGCACCTGCATCGAGGTCGACGACCGAAAGATCAAACGCCTCGATCTGCTGAATGATCGAGCCGCCCTTGGGCTCAGCGTCATTTCGAATGTGCTGAATGGCGCGCAGGACGGGCGGCCACTGCCCGGCGAGCGCCGTGTCCGGCTTCAGCGCCGACATCTGTGGCAGTCCGCCGATGGGATTCATCATGCTGGGACGCGCCTGGAGCTGCAGTTCGCTGTCGAGCTTGAACGCGCCACGCGTGAGCACCAGATCGCCCTCGGCCAATCCGGATTCGACGATGTATTGGTCACCCGCACGCGCGCCAAGCAGCACCTCGCGTCCTTCAAAAGTGAGCGCATCATCCTTCGGCAGTTTCAAATAAACGACAGCGCGTTCACCGGTGCGCAACACAGCGGAGGCCGGCACCAGCAGCGGAAGTTTCTCCGCCTTGCCGGGGCTGATGAATCCCAGGTCCTCGGCACGCTCCAGTTTCATACCGCAGATGTCGCATACGCCCGGCCCGTCCTTGATGATCTCAGGATGCATGGGACTGACCCATTTTCCCTGCAGGTCATTGGTGACCGCGCGACCGCTGGCGTCGATCTCTGAATGGATGCGTCCTGACACGAACATGCCCGGCTTCAAGAGTCCCGCCTCGTTTTGCACGTTCACACGCACGCTGACCACGCGGCGCTTGCGATCAAGCACGGGATCGATGAAGGCCACGCGCCCATGAAACTCGCGTCCGGGAATCGCCTCGCTGGTGAACGTCGCATCCTGCGCGAAACGCAGCCAAGGCAGATCACTCTCGTAGGCCTCCAGATTCACCCATACCATGTCGAGATCGGCAATGGTGTAGAGCTTCTGCCCGACGCTGACGTAGTCACCTTCGCGGGCGATTTTTTCGACCACGATGCCGTCCTGCGGTGCGGACAGGACGACATGATCCGATGGCGCATCGGCGGCGGCCATCGCGTCGATGCGTTCGGCGGGAATGCCCAGCAGACGCAGCTTCTCGCGCACGGCATCATAAAGCAGACGCTGCGTGCTGCTGTTGGTCGCCTCAAGCTGACGTCGCGCCTGAATGAGATCCTGCTGCGCCACGAACAGATCCGGACTGTAGATCTCCGCCAGATGATCCCCTTTGCGTACACGCGTGCCGGTGAAATCCACGAACATGCGGTCCAGACGACCTCCAACCCACGCCGTGATGTTTTGAACGCGCCGCTCATCGTAGGTCACCGTGCCGAACAACCTCAGCTCGCGCAGTGCAGCAGCACGGATCACGGGCGTGACGCGGAAGTCGAGCATCGCCGCGGTCTCCGGCATCACGGTGATCTCACGCAACCCGCCCGTCGCCTTCGACGTTGCGGGAATCAGGTTCATTTTACAGATCGGGCACTTGCCCGGACCCAGCTGACGGATCTGCGGATGCATCGCGCAGGTCCACAAAGTGGCCGTTTCAGATTCCGCCTTCGGGTGATCGTGTGATTCCGCGGGACCTTTGGCAATGCGCCAGCCGATGAGAAACATCAGGACGCCCACGATCAGCATGAGCACGAATCCCGGTTTCAGGATGGTTTGAGCGAGCTTGTTCATACGATCTGGATTTCAGTTTGCGTCTTTCGTGACGGGAATGCCCGCCGCCTGCGTCCATGCCGCCACCGCCTTGCCAAGCATCGCGCGGTTCATCGACTGCTGAACCTCATAGCCCAGCCAGCGGCGCCAGCGCTCGATGAGATCGACAAAGGGCAGCTTTCCGGAGGAATAGCCCGCAAGGCTGACTTCAAACGCCTGCTTGGCATCGGCAAGGATGCGGTCATCGAACAGCGAAATGAGACGCTTCTGTGTCTCAACTCGGGTGCGCGTTTCGGACAACTGATACGCAAGATCGTCGCGCGTGGAGGCCAGACCGGCCTCGCTCTCACGCTGTCCGGCACGCGCTTCGTCTTCGGCCGCTTGGCGCGGCGCCTGCCACAGCGGAATGTTGACTCCCAGCGTGGCGTAAAACTGGTCCTGACCATTGTGCACTGGCGAAAGGCCGGAATTCGACACAGCAGCATACTGCACTCCTGCGGTGAGATCAGGAAATCGCTCCAGACGGGCGAGCTTCAATTGTGCGTTGAACTGCCGCAGTTTCGCCGCCGCCTGCTCCATCGAAGGATGGTCGTCGAGCGGCGGCTGTGCCGGCAGTTGTTCGATTCCCGGCTGCCAGCGTGCTGTTGGAATGGGAGCGTTCGCAGGACGATGCATCAGCGTGTTCAGCCGCGCCCTCGCCACCTCGGCATCGCGTTTTGCCAGCATGATCTGCTCGTCCAACTTCGCAGCCTCCGTAGTGACCTGCAGCAGGTCGGCCTGGTTGGCCTGATTGGTTTTCAACCGCGCTTCGACGGCCGTCTGCACCGCTTCAATCAAAGTTCGGCTGGAGGCGAGCACGCGTGCGGTCTGCTCCGCCAGATAGAGATCCCAATACGTGTTGCGCACCATCGAGGCGACGCTCAGCGCCTTCGCTTCGCGCATGGCTCGTGCCGCCGCCACCTCCTCCTCCGCCATGCGCGCCTTCGTTCCCCGTTTGCCCGGCAGCGGCAGTTTTTGCTGAAGGCCGGTCATCGCCGTCACCCGGCCAGAAGCCGTTTGTGCCATGTTGCCAAGAGAAACCATCGCCATGGGATCGGGCAACGCCTTCGCCTGCGGCACCTTGGCCTGCATGCGTGCCACGCGCGCGTCCGCAGCGGCAATTTCCGGATTGTTGGCCAAAGCATGGCCCACCATGTCCTCGACACCCGCCTTCGCCGACAGGTTCCCTGCGACAGGCGGCGCAACCGCCGCGTGTCGCACGGATGCATCGTGCATCGCCGTCTTACTGGAAGTGCACCCGGCAAGACCGATGAAGGTCCAGGCAGTCCTGAGCAGGGTCCGGTTCATGATGATCACTTGGCGGCGGCCTCCTTGATTTTGGCGATGTAGGTCGCGGGGTCGGCGTTGAATTTGGGCACGCAGTGGTCGCAGCAGAAACGGACCTCGACACCTTCGTGGGTGATGACATGCGGCTCACCCATGCTGCCGAGTTTTTCACCAGAGACAACGCAAACGTCGAGCGGATAGGTGTCTTTGGCAGTCGCGCCTCCGCTTTGGGGCTCAGATTTGCTGCAGGAGATCAGAAGAATGGCTGAGAGGATGTAGAACAGTGTTTTCATGAGATGAGCAATGAGACGAACGATAGGCGAGGGAAGGCACTTGGCTGCGCAGACTCAGACAGGAGTCATTACCATCGGCAACCATGGAACGCGGGCATGGTTCACCCGCGCATATCATCTCGTCACGTCAGCATCGAGCACCAAAGGATCGAAAGCCGGACATGCGGCTGTCCCAGACATGCAGAATCTCTCCGACCGAATTGAACATTCAGCCCTTCGGCTGCCGACGGGGCAGGCACCTCCACTGTCTTACAGATGATTGTCCCCTTGCCTGCCAGATTTACTCGACTCTCCACAGGCGGAAGCGACGACGGCTCGGAAGAATGCGAATCCGAAGCACACTCACAAACCACGCCTGCCATCTGGCAACAGCATTCCATGCCACAAACTGCGCTGGACTCCGAACCAACCTTCAAGGGGAAGGCCGGCCCCATCTGGAGCAGCATTGCCACCAACAGAGTGATGGATCGAAAGGCGTTCATGGTTCAAGACCTAAAGCGTTTGGTCGTTGGCCATACTACGCAGAATCATGCGCTTTTGACAGCTCACTTTTTGTCATTCTTCGGCTTGCACTTGCACACCCATTCCTGCTCTTTACACTCCTCGCAGATCTTCGTGTTGTACTCGAATCGCGCGGTGATCGCTTTGGCATCGGGTGCGTTTTTGTATTGAAGAATGAGCCACTCTCCATCTTTCACCAAGGGCACGATGAAGCCTGTCTTGTCGGCCTCAACAGTAAGTTTCTGCGGTGCATTGCGGTCGCCGAGGGTCGCCGTCAGGCTCTGCTTGTCCATGGACACGGGTTTCATGTCTTTGTCGAGCAGGGCGATGTGAAACTTGCCGCCTTTGACGGTGAGTTCGCCGTGCATGGTCTCGTTTTTGCTGAATTCGAGGATGCGGCCACCGTTGGGGCCGAGTTCGACGCCTTCATGGCCGAAGGCGAGGCTGGTGATGAGTGTGACGAGGAGGATGAATTTGGTCTTCATAGGCTGGTGTTGGTGTGTTGGGTGTGTTTGAGCGCGGCCTTGCGGCCAAAGAGATAAAAGACGGCAGGCGTGACGAGAAGATCGAGGAAGGTGGAGGATACGAGACCGCCGACGATCACGACGGCGACGGGATGGAGGATTTCCTTGCCGGGCTCATGCGCGGAGAGCAGCAGCGGGATCAGCGCGATGCCGGCGGCCAGCGCCGTCATCAGGACGGGCACCAACCGCTCCAACGTGCCGCGCACGATCATCTGGCGGGTGAAGCCCTCGCCCTCGTGCTTCATCAGATGCAGGTAGTGGCTGAGCATCATGATGCCGTTGCGTGCGGCGACGCCGCCGACGGCGATGAAGCCGACGATCGTGGCGATGCTGATGTTGTTGATGAGCAGCCAGGTCAAAACGAGGCCGCCCATGAGCGCGAGCGGGATGTTCAACATCACCTGCAACGCGAGCGACAAACTGCGGAAGTAGCCGAACAGCAGGATCGTCACCGCCAGCAGCACCAGCGAGAAATAGAACGCGATGCGCTTCGCCGCGGCCTGCTGTGCCTGAAATTCGCCCTCAAAACGAATGTAGTAGCCGGTCGGAAGCTTCACCTGATCCTTCACCGCAGCCTCCCACCGGTTCACGAGGCTTTCGAGGTCGCGCACGGAGGTGTTCGCGCCGATCACGATGCGCCGCTGCGTGTTTTCGCGATTGATGACGTTCGGACCATTGCCTTCGCGAATGTCGGCCACGAGCCGCAGCGGGATGCGCTGGTCGTTGTCAGTCTCGATGAGCAGGTCACCGATTTTCTCCGGCGAATCACGCCATGCCTCAGGCAAACGCAGCACCAGATCGACGGTGCGCTGCCCTTCGCGCAATTCCGCAAGCGCCTTGCCGCCGAGCAGCGTGGAGACCTGCTCATTGAGCGCTCCCGGCTGCACGCCGTAGGCCACGGCACGCTCGCGGTTCACCTCGATCTTGATCTGCGGGATGGGCACCTGCGCCTCCAGAATCACATCCGTCAGACCGGGGATCGTTTTGGCAATGTCCCGCACCTGTCCGCCTTTCTCACGCAGCACGGCGAGATCAGGCCCGAAGATCTTCACCGCGATCTTCTCCGAGACACCGCTGAGCATGTGCGACAGGCGATGACCGATGGGCTGGCCGACATTCAGGAAGGTTCCAGGGATGGCCTTCAACTTCTCACGAATCTCCGCAAAGACGACTTCACGCGGTCTGCCGCCTTCGTTGAACTCGACGTCGAACTCATTCACGCTCACCGGCATGACATGGTCGTCTTTTTCAGCTCGACCGGCACGTCGGCCGACACTTTTCACCTCGGGGATGCTTTGCAGCAGACGCACGCCGACCTCGCCAATCTCGTTCGACTGAGCCAGTGATGTGCCCGGCGCACCCGCGAGGGAGATGGTGGCACTGCCTTCATTGAATGCGGGCAGGAATTCCTTCCCCATCATCGGATACCGCATCAGCGTGGCGATCAGCAGCACACCCGCCAGTGCAACAACCAGCATCGGCGCGCCGAGCGCGACGCGGAGAAAGGTGTTTCGCACAACAAACTTCATGCCACGCACCAGAAAGCCGTCGCCATGCTTGCCCGGTTTCGGCTTGAGCAGCAGCGAGCACAGCACCGGAATCACCGTGAGCGAAACGACGAACGACGCGGCCATGCTCGTGATCGTGGCGATGGCTATCGGCGTAAACAGCCGCCCCTCGATGCCCTCCAGCCCAAACAAGGGCATGAACACGAGGATGATGAGCACCGTCGCGTAGAGGATCGAATTCCGCACCTCACCGGAGGCGCTGGCGATGATGTCGAGATGGATTTTGGACGGATTTTCCCGCAGCCGCCGAAACACGTTTTCCACGTCCACGATTGCGTCATCCACCACCATGCCAATGGCGACGGCCAGACCGCCGAGCGTCATCGAGTTCACGCTTACTCCGAACCATTTGAAGATCAAAATCGTGACGGCAAACGACAGCGGCATCGCCGTGAGAGTGATGAAGGTCGTGCGGAAGTTCAGCAGAAAGAGAAACAGGATGATGGCGACCATGATCGCACCGTCGCGGATGGCCTCCTTGAGATTGCCGATGGCATGCTCGATGAAATCGCCCTGGCGGAACATGATCTCCGCCGTGACGCCGGGAGGCAGCGAAGGCCTCAGCTCCTCCAGCGCAGCCTCGATCTGACGGGAGAGCTTCAGCGTGTCAAAGCCGGGCGCCTTGTCGATGCTGAGGATGACGCCCATCGTGCCGTTCACGCTGGCGTCGCCGCGCATCGTCTGAATGCCGTGCCGCACTTCCGCCACATCGCTGATGAGCACAGGACGGTCGCCCGCGATTTTGACCACCGTTCGAGCAATATCCTCCAGCTGCGTCGTCATGCCAAGATTGCGCACCATGATCTCGCGCGGTCCGGCTTGCAGATAACCGCTGGTCGCATTGCCCGCCGCGCGGCTCACGGCGACCTCGATTTCATCAAACGTGACACCGTAGGCGGCCATGCGATAGGGATGCGGCTGAACCTGCACCTGTTTCACACCGCCGCCAATCGTGAGCACCTCCGCCACGCCGCTGATGCTCTGCAAACGACGCCGGATCGTCCAGTCCGCCAGCGTGCGCAGATCCCTCGGCGCCATCGTGCCGTCCTTGCTGCGCAAGCCAACGAGAAGAATCTCCCCCATCAGCGACGACACAGGTGTCATGCCAGGCTTTGCCTCTTTCGGCAGCGTGTTCAGCACGGCCTGCATGCGCTCCTGCACCAACTGACGCGCGCGGTAGATGTCGGTGCCCCAGGCAAACTCGGCAAACACGAGCGACAGCCCCACATCCGAATTGGATCGGAGGCGGTCGAGTCCGCCGACTCCCTGCACCGCCGATTCAATCGGCAGCGTGACCAGCGTCTCGACTTCTTCCGGCGCCAAACCCGGCGCTTCGGTGAGAATGGTCACCGTCGGCTTCGTCATGTCCGGCAGCACCTCCACCGGCAGCTGCGTCAACGTTTGCACGCCAAACACCAGCACAAGAATCGCGCCCATGAGGATGAGCGGACGGTTGTGCAGCGAAAAGCGGATGAGCTTGTTCAGCATGATGTCAGACAGCGACGGGTTTGCGGTTCATCCCAAGCGTCACGACCAGCAGCACCAGCAACAGGCCGCTGGTGGCGGCAAAGAAGGTCGTCAGCATGTTCCAGCCTGCTTCGTGCTCTTCGTGATCGTGGTCATGAAGCTCGGCCGCGGCGATGTCCTCCTTGGTCATCTCACTGCCGTCCTCCTTGTGCGGATGACCGTGGGCGGCATCCAGCGCCTCTTTGAGCGAGACACTTCCCTTGCCGGCAAAGGCGAGCGCGTATGCACCACGTCTCACGACTTCATCTCCAGGCAGAAGGCCCTCGGTAACTTCCGCGAAACGATCGTTCATGGTGCCAACCACGACGGGAACTTTGACGAAGGCGTTCTTCAAATCATAAGCCTTGATGTAAACAAAGCGCTGCGCGCCATCGCCCTGCACGGCGGCGCGTGGGACGGACATCACGTTCTCACGTTTGCCGACGACGATGCTGAACTCGGCCTTCATGCCGGGGCGCAGCAGCCCGTCCGGATTCGCGACGTGAAACGCGGCCTCGATGGTGCCGGAGGCTTCCTCGGCCTCGGCGGCGATGTGAACGATCTTCGCTTCAAACACCTTTTCCGGGAGCGCGGTCACACGGATATGGGCCTGCACGCCGGGTTTCAATCGGCCCGCCAGATACTGCGGCACGCTGGCCACGGCCTCGACGGTGTTGAGATCGAGAATCTCGATCAGTTCATCGTCCGGCGACACAGGCTGGCCCTGCACGATGTTCACCTTCGAGACCAGCCCCGCGATGGGCGCTTCGAGCTTGATCACCGGCGGCGGATCGCCGGGCTGACGGCTCTCGATCCACGCCACTTCCGCACCTGCATCGACTTCCCGATGCGGAATCACGAGCACGGAGAACGCGCGGCCGGGAATGCGACTGCTGACGATGGCCGATTTGCCGGGAAGCACTTCTATATGGCCAAGCGAGAAGACCGTGTCCTCAAACGTGGTCTCCTCAGCCTCGGCATATTCGAGCTGGAGATTTTTGACGGCGGTGTCGTCGAGAATGATGTCCGGCTTGGTGGCGGCGCTCAAAGCTGCGGCAAGGGAAAGGAAAAGGAAGAGGCGTTTCATGGCTGGGTGGCTCCCGTGGCGGATTCGTAGCGGATGCGGGCGAGGTGAAAGTCACGCGTGGCGTCCAGTGCGGCGGCTTCGAGTTGCAGCCGTTGATCGCGCGCGCGGAGGACGGTTAAGAGGTCCGTCTGACCGTCCTCGTAGGCCTTCTCGAGTTTCTGCGTCTGCTCCAGCACGAGCGGCAGCAGCTTGTCTCGCGTCTCGCGGGCGAGATCCGCATTCGCCTGCATTTCCTTGCGCGCCGTGTCGGCCTCGCTGGCGATCTGTTTGCCCAACGCCTCGGTTTCGAGCCGCTGACGCTCCGCCGTGGCTTTCTTCTCGGCGATCTCGCCCTGATTGCGGTTCCAGAATGGCAGCGGAAGCGAGATGCGGAAACCGATGTAGCCGGTGCGCTGGTAATTCGAGCCCTGCACATGCTGCTGCTCGGGACCGCCGATGATGCCAACGCTGACATCCTGAAGGCGTCGGGCTTTGGCGAGATCGGCGTCGGTTTGTGCCGCCTGTGCCTTAGTCTGCGCAAGCTGGTAGTCGGCACGGCGCTGCCAGGGTGTGACATTGGGCATCACAAGCGCGGGCAGTTCGCCACTGATGACCAGCGGATCACCGGCTGCGACGCCGAGCATCGGCTTCAAGATACCCAGGAGACTGATTCGCTCGGTTTCAAGCTTGCGCCCTTCAAGCAGCAGACGCTGCGCGTCCACCTGCGCCTGGGCGGCGTCGAGCGGCGACATTTCACCTTTGTCCGCACGCCCCTTGGCGAAGTCGGAAAGCTTTTTCGCGAGTTCCATTTGCTGCTGGCGCAAGACGCGCTGCTTTTCGATTGCCAACATCCTGATCGCCTGGCTGCGTGCCTCGGCAATGAGCCGGCGCTCGACATCTCGCACCTCCAACTCAGCTGCGCTGACCAACTGGCTGGTGAGTTTCTTCTCCAGCGAGAGACGACGTGTCATCGGGAAGGCTTGTTCGAATGAGAACTCACCCGTGACCGGACTGAGGCTGCTTTCGGTGCGGTAATCAAAACCCACGGAAGGATTTGCCAGCCGACCCGAGCCAAGCTGGCGACCCCGGGCCTCCTCGACGACAAGGCGTGCGGACTTGAGCATGGGATGATGCAGGCGAACGCGTCCGGGAATGCTGGAAAGCGTAAGCGTGAGCGCCGATGCGCTGGCACAGGTGAAAAGAACAAGGGAAAATGTGAGAAATGAACGGAGCATGGCAATGCGATGAGAATTTCCGGGCATGAGGAAGCCTCGTGCCCATGATGGGAATGCGAACGCGCCTGCCATCATTCGTGGATGGCGGCGTCAGTGCGCTCTCAAATCATCAATGCGATGCAGTGCGAAAGTATCCGCGGCCACCGTCGACCGTCAGGATGCGCGGCCATGTGCCGCGGTACGGATTCGCCAGCACTTACAACCGGCGGAAGCGCGATGGCTTCGATTATCAGCGGAGTGACGGCCAAGACGGCCGCAAACTGGAAAGAATCAACCTTGAGAGCCGGCAGCGACTCGACCAACGCCTTGTGGTGCTCCGTGTCATCACCCGCAGGCAGATCATCATGCGAGTGACAGGGCTCCTCGTCATCGTGATCATGGCAGGCCGCCGAGTGCGGTCCGTGACAGTGGTCCTGAAGCGTAAATCTGTGAGCGCCGTCATGTTCACACTCAAAACCACGCACAGGCTTCATCACATGCACCCACGCCATCGCCAACAAAGCGATGGTGCCGATAAGGATGCGCGTCGGGCGTTTCATGAACGGCGGAAGTGAACGCGACAGACGCGACCCCGTCAAGCTCCGGCTTGGCGCTGCTTGAGCTCGACCACCGCATTGAGGATTTTCACGCGGTTCATCTCGTGGACTTCGATTTTCTCTCCGATTTTCGGCACCAGCGTCACGGTCAGTTCACCGCCGAGATGCTCGCGAAACTCTTCGAGCCCTTCGAGGATCGCCGGCTCCCCACTACGGCCGGTGTCGAGCAGGTGCGGAGAGTAGGTGGCGAAACCGATGCGTTCGACCAATTGGAGCACCCGCTCGCAGGTCTCGGCATCGAGAATGCCCTGCATGCGCGAATAAACGAGGTCCACGGCCATGCCGATCGCAACAGCTTCACCATGAGTGACCTCGAAATGAGAAATCTGCTCCAGCTTGTGCGCCGCCCAGTGGCCAAAGTCGAGCGGACGGGCAGAACCCAGCTCAAAAGGATCGCCACTGGTCGCGATGTGCTCCACATGCAGCTCTGCGCTGCGCTGCACGACTTTTTCCAGCGCCGCCTGCTTCAATTCGGCGAGATCGTCGGCGATGGCTTCGATCTGGCCAAAGAAGTCCGCATCACGAATCAGGGACACCTTGATGGCTTCGATGATGCCGTTGCGACGTTCGCGTTTGGGCAGCGATTCCAGAAAAGCGAAGTCGTTCACCACGGCATAGGGCACTGCGAAGCTGCCGATCCAGTTCTTCTTGCCGAAGTAGTTCACGCCGTTCTTCACACCCACTCCGCCGTCGCCCTGGGACAGGGTGGTAGTGGGAAAACGCACATGACGGATGCCGCGATGCGCGGTGGAGGCAGCAAAGCAAACGAGATCCAGTACCGCGCCGCCACCGATGACAAAGACATAGCTGTGCCGGTCCAGTGCTGCCTCGTTGATGGCATCCCAGCAGCACTCGACAAGACGGAGGTCGTTTTTGCAGGCCTCGCCTCCTGGGATCACGATGGGTTCGTCCGTGAGGGTGAAGGCGTCCGCGTGCGCCTCACCGTAGCCCACGATGTCGTCGAGAAGGTCGCGATTGGCATTGGCGACGGCTTCATCTACGAAGATAAGCACGCGCGGCAGTTTGTGCGGAGCATCCAGTGTGATAAGATCGCGCACCTTCGTGTTTCGGGGCGTGAAAACGTCCCTCGTGAAAAGGATGCGGTGGGTGTGTTCGAGCCTGATTTGTCTCTCCTGCATTAAAACGGGCGGGTTCATTGCCGCTAACCGGGTCCGGGGTCAACGGGGAAAGGAGAACAGACGGCAAAGCCACATTCTGTCGGCGAAACGGGCAAATGATGTCTGAGCCCGTTTACGTCGCCGCAATCCAGCGCTGCCAATAACGGAGGACCGGCGAAGCCGCCACGAACACAAGGGCCAGCACAGGAGCGGTCGTGCAGATCGCAAGCGCATCTGCGATAACGAAGCCAGCCAGCAACAACCCGACGGCTGCGTCCACCTTGCCTACCCGCAATCGGGCCTGTGCAACGGTCAAAAGCAATCCAAATGCGGCCAGCACGACGATCAAGGCCACCGGGCCAGCTTGAATCTTCGCCATGTCGGCAGGGTTTCTGGTCAGGAGAGTCACCAGCGGCATCCACAAAAGAAAGCGGACGGTGCTCTTGCCGCCCGAACGAGCGGCCATGCTGAGCGCCACGGTGTAGACGCCAATGGCCACCCCATAAATCACCACCAGCCGGGGCAGGTACTTCAGTGCATCAAGACCCAAGTGAAAACCTGGGCAGATGAGTGAACCTGTTTCTGTAGCAGCTAGATCCATCAATCGCGCTGATCCGGCCATCCAGATCAGCATTGTCCGGCAAGCCCCCATCACATACACCGAACCCGCCCACGGCTTGTGGTAGAGATCGTAGAAAACGATGCAGATGAGCAGCCCAGCGATAAACACCGGATGCGCCAAACCTTTGGCGAAAGCCAAAAACGCGCCGGCAAGAAGCATTCCAACGCCGACACCCCAGGCAGCCTTCACGGTCACCTGCCCGCTGGGTATCGGACGTTCAGGCCGATGCTCGCGGTCAAATTTCACATCGGCGGCATCGTTCAGGATCATGCCGCCGATGTAGAGGAGAGAACCGGCAAAAATGAGCCATGCGAGACGTGCGTCCAGCAGCCCGCCACCCGAGAGAATCCAGGCGGCGGTGACATTGGTCCAAACCGTCGGCAGGTTGGAAATGCGGGCGAGATGGAGCCAGGGTTTCATTCGGGTCGCTGATCGCCGCTTATGGTTTTCGGATCAACCGAGAACCTCCAACTGATATCGAGGAACTAAGCCTTCAGCATTTCGCGGACAAAGGGCAGCAACTCGGCGTAGAGCGTGCTGCCGCCGCGGCGGGAGAGCTGGTCATTGACGAGTTCGGCATCGCTGTCGGCGTCAGCGGGCAGCAAGTCCTTGT
>JAWLBG010000055.1:0-29411 GCA_041395065.1 Prosthecobacter sp.
CGCTGATGAACAATGGCATGATTGATCCATGGATTATCGACCGGGCGCAGAATCAGTTCCTGCGTTACGATACCATCAGAGGTTTTGAGATCATCACTACTGGCAACACCGCCAACTACATCAGCACTGCGGCCGCCACCTTGAATGCCTCCGTCCTCCCGCTGAACAACGGTACGGAAATTCTGAACTCCACGGGTAATCCGGCCACTCTCGGTGCCAATCTGGACATCTACGCCCTGCGTGTGGAGCGCGACATCAATGTCAGCGCCGACGGCCAATTCACGAATATTATCATTCGCAGCGGCGGTCTGATCCAGGGGGCCAACACGCCGACGATCAACGCCGATCTCTACTTCGGCTCGTCCGGCAACGGTGACGGCGAGGCGCTGATCACCACCACCAACAACACGCTGCGGATCAACGGCAAAATTCACGCAAGTCAGGTGACCAAGTCGGGAATCCGCTTCCTGGACATCCGCGGAGACCAGACACAGTTCTCCGGCGACTGGGTGATCAACGACGGTGTGGTGCAGTTTTACACGCCGGAATCCACCGGCAACGGCAGCAACAAGATCATTCTGGGCGGCGGACACATGAACGACAATGACAACTATCTGCTGTCCTACTTCTCGGAAGTTCGTTTTAACTACAATCCCGGAACGCCGGACCTCTTCACATGGAACTCCGGCACGATCACCAATTACGACATCGGGCGCATTTACGTCGCCGCGGGAAATGACCGTCTGATCCAGATCGCCGACGTTGATCTCCGCACCACCAACATGGTGTCGGGTTCCGGTCAGGAGGGGGTGGCAATCTTCCGCATGGACAGCTCACGCGCGACGACCCGCACCGGCGTTGTCACGCTGTATGACCATTATCAGGCGTGGATTGATGCGGGCAGCTGGGGGCCGGGTGCCACCACGGGCTTCCAGTTTGGCTCCGGAACCGGCGTGGGCGGCCTCAACAACCAGGGTCTCTATGACTTCCGCAAGGTGGGTGACGGTATCCTCATTCTCGGCGACAACAGCGGCACCTTCACTGGCAGCCGGACTTTCACCGCTTCGGAAGGCGGGGTGCGTGTGACCCACAACGGGGCTTTCGGCAACGGCTCGATCAGTGCCATCGTCAGTCCTACTGCCGCACTCGAGATCGCCGTCTCCAACTGGGTGCCGACTGCCTCGCTGACTCAGGCATGGGGATCAATCGAGCGCTGGGCCGTGAGCGATGCCCGCGGCACTGGCAACTACACCCTGCCCGACGGCGTGCACCTTCAGGTGTTCGCGGATCTTGACGGCACGCGCACGATTGACCTCACCGGCGGCTCCATCATGGGCTACATGCCGCTGGATTATGATGAGGTCGCCGTTCTCCAGACCATCCGCAGCGGAGTGACGATCAACCTCACGGCCGACTCCTATCTCGGCCAGGTCTATCCTTCCGGCGTTTCCAGCGGTCAGAACACCCATTTCTACGACATGGGCAAGCTGAACACCACGACCAACCTCAATCCGAACGATCCTGGTCTGCGCGGTTCCTACCTGCAGATTGACGGCAACATCACGGGGGTCGGATTCAATCTGACCAAGACTGGTCAGGACATCATCAAGCTCTCCGGCACGGGTAACACCTACGCCAGCACCACGATCGAAAACGGCATCCTGCAGATCGGCGCGAACAACGTGCTTCCGGTCGCCGGTGGTCTCACCACGCTCTTCACCGGCATGTTTGACCTCAACGGTTTCAATCAGGAGGTGGCCTCGCTCTCCGGCGACGGCGGCTCCATCAACAACGGCGCTTTTGACGACAACACGCTGACTGTCAACCAGGCGACAGACACCACCTATGGCGGTCAGGTCAACGGCAACGTGACCTTAAAGAAGAAGGGCGCGGGCAAGCTCGTCTTTACCGCCGTCAACAGCCACCGCGGTGGTACTGAGATTGAGGAAGGCGTGCTGTCCATCGCCGACGCCTCCAGCCTCGGTTACACTTCGATCACCGCACGTGCCGATGCCCTTCGCTTCACGGGAGGCACCCTGGAAGTCACGGGCACGACCGTGTTGGACGCCAGCAGGGGCGTCACCGTGGGCGCGGGAGGCGGCGCTATCTCCGTAGCGGACGCCACCACCTTCACCATTGCCTCGCTCGTTACCGGTAACGGAACGCTTTCGAAAACGGGCGACGGCACTCTGGCTCTCACCGGGACCGGCAGTGACATGCGCGGAGCCATTCAGGTAGCCGCAGGTGTGCTGCAAGGTGGAGTCGCCAATGCCTTCTCATCCTTTGTTCGTGTGGTTCTCACGGGTGACACGAATTCCGGGACGCTCGATCTCGGCGGCTTCGATCAAAGCATCGGTTCGCTCGCCAGCACCGGAGCCAGCCAGGCATCCGCCAATGTCCTTCTCGGGGCCAACACATTGACCGTGGGTGGAGACGGCACCGCGGACGCGGTTTACGCAGGCACGGTCACCGGCAGCGGTGTCGTCCGCATTGACACTCACGGCGCCCAGGGATTCTCCACCGTAGATCATTCGGCTCAGACATGGTCCACCGAGATCGCCAGCGGCACTCTTTCTCTCATCAATGGTGCCCAACCCGGCTCTGGCATGGTCACGCTGAACATCGCCTCCGTCACTCAAGCCACGGCCCAGACCGTCCTCGATCTTCAGGGTGCGGCGCTGGCCAACGATGTTGTCGTCAACGCCACGAACAGCTCGGGTGTCAGCGTGATCCAAGCCTCTTCGGCGGCGGATTCTTCGATCGCCGGCAACGTAACCCTGAATCGCGACATCCTCGCCGGAGCTGCGACTGGTCAGAAGCTCGATCTCGCCGGGCCGGTTAGCGGCGCGGGACGCGTCACTGTCGTGGATGGCGGCACGGTGGTTCTCGGCGGTACGAACAGCTTCGGCACCGGAGTAAGTGGTGCGGCCGGGACCGCGATTGACGGCGGCACCATCATTCGCGCCGGCACGGTTGAGGCGGGCGCCAGCGGCAGCCTTGGAATGAAGCATGTTGAGCTCGGTGATACCCGCATCGTCATGACGACCCTTGTGGATCGCGCCACAGCGGCCAGCCTCACGGTTGGCGGCGGCGTCTATGATCCTACTGGTGGTGCGGCCCAGTCCGGAACCTTCACAGGAGTCTCCACCACGGTGGATGGCAACACCTACACCGCGGGTGACATCGGCAAGACCATCCTGGTCAAAAACGAAGAGTCCAATCCCTCAAGCAATGGCATCTACACCATCGTCAGCGTCAATGGCGCCACGATGGACCTCGTCCGCCACCCTGAGTTCGATGCGACGGGAGACATGAAATACGGCACCCAGTTCACCGTGGTCAACGGCAGCTCTGCTGCGAAGTCCTTCTTCATGAGCAGCGGCGATGTGGAAAGCTGCTGCCTGCCTGTCGAGGATTCGATTCGCTTCCGCGAGGAGGCTGCCGTCAGCAACGTCGCGCTTCTCATCAACACCGACGCCGTCAGTCTTTCGAATCACATCGACATCAATGCCACCGCCGGAACCGGCAGCGTGACACTGGGCGGCAGCGCGGATCTCGTCGCCGGGACCGGAACGTTCAGTGGCAATGTCGTGCTTCAGGACCTGCAGGCGGGTGCCACAGGCGTCGAGACAAAGACTCTCACCCTCACCTCCGCCACCAACGGCTCCGGCACCGGAATCACCCTTTCCGGGGTGATTTCAGAAGCCGATTCCGCCAACGACACCCTCTCCGTGGAGAAGACCGGCGCGGGTACCGTCACACTGACCGGAGCGAACACCTATCACGGCACCACCGCCGTCACCGCCGGCACCCTCCAACTCGGCACCGGGGGATCTGTGGACGACACCACCTTCATCCGCATCGACACCGGCGCCACGTTTGGCACTGCCGTCGGCGGCTACGTAACGGACGCCACCATCGCCGGTGAAGGAACCATCGCTGGTGACCTCACGGTCGGCAGCAATGTCGGTGCGCTGAATACGACCGGTGTGATCAAGCCCGGCGGCAGCACCGGCGGACTTCTGGCCAATGCGGGGGATCAGGTGGGAACCCTCACGGTGAATGGAGATCTCAATCTCGCGACCGGTGCCACCCGTCTCGAGTTGCAGCTCGGCGGTGCGCTCGCCGCGGATTTCAACGCGAGCGCTGAGATTTACACCCGCCTCGGAAACAACACCTTCGACGCATGGGTGGGTGACAACACCGACGGACATCTCACCCTCTGGGATTCCTCCGCCGGCAGCCATGACCGCATCAACGGCACCGGCACTCTGACACTGACCAGCGGAGGCACCATCAGCGTCACCAATCCCGGCGACACTTACAACATCATGCACGGTGACATCTTCAACCTCATGGATTGGGCGTCGATCAGTCTCGGCACGTTTGATCTCGGGGGCGGCTATCGAGCCGGCGGCCTGCTGGGTGATCTGGATCTTCCTTCGATCGACGCCGCACTCGCCTGGAACACCTCCTTGTTCTCCTCCCATGGCATCCTGATCGTCGTTCCCGAGCCCTCGCGCGCCTTGCTCCTCATGCTCGGCCTCCTGGGGCTCATGCTGCGCCGTCGCCGTCGTGGAGCTTGAGCAGACGGCTAAGTTAAAGGGCAGCTTTGTCATTGTCGCGGAGGGGCGGGGGCGTTATTCTCCCCGTCCCGCTTCGTCCCATGAAAACCTGCTTTGCCACATTTTCCCTGCTCTGGCTGGCATCCGGCGCGTTCGCCCAGCCGGCGGCACCGGTCAGTCCCATTGTCGCCAAGAGCACCTACCATCCCGACAACTCCCACTCGGAGACTGTCGTGGATAAGACCACCAACGAGCTCACGGAGGCCACCTACAACTCCGGCGGCGCTCTCGTCGCCAAGAAGCACTATCTCCTGAACGAGCGCGGTCTGCCCACCCAGGGCCACATTTACGACGGACGCGGAAACCTCGTCGCCCGCTCCCAGGTCTATTTCGACGAATACGGCCGCGCCAAGGAGATGCGCTCGTTCAATCTGCAGGGCCAATGCTACCAGCAGGTCATCTATGAATACGGCGCGGACGGCAAGGCCAAGCCCCCGAAGGTCATCAATGTCAATCCCTCCCTCGCTCCGTCCATCCGTCCCGCTGCGATCGATTTCACTCAGGTCACCCCGGCTCCTGGCCAGTTCACTCAGCAGGCGCAGCCTGTCGCCGCGGCTCCTGAACCCGCGCCCGAGCCGCCGAAGAAAAAATCCTTCTTCAGCCGCCTCTTCGGAAAAAAGGAAAAGAAGTAGCTCCCGCTGTCCGCACTTCGCCACTCGTCATCCCGTTCACGTCACTTGACCTCATCACCCGCCCCCGGCCAGCGCTGGATCAGCCAAAGCGAGCCCGAACTCGGTCTCGGCCTCGTCACCGCCCTTGAAGGCAACTTCATCGAGCTCACATTCCCCGCTGTCGGCGAGACCCGGCGCTACGCGCGCCACAGCGCTCCGTTGCATCGCGCCAGCTTCCGTGCCGGCGACAAAATCACCCTGCAGGACGGCGCAAAGCTGCAGATCGATTCCGTCGCCGAAGCCGATGGCGCCCTTGTTTACCACTGTGGATCAAAGCTCGTCCCGGAAGCGGAACTCGCCCACACCATCGCGCTCGGTGGTCCGCAGGAACGGCTCCTCGCCGCCAGCATCGATGACCTGCGCACCTTTGCCCTCCGTGCTGAAGCCGTCGAATGGCGCTGCCGCATGCAGGCCTCGCCCGTGCGCGGCTTCATCGGTGGTCGTGTCGATCCCATACCTCATCAGATGTCCATCGCCGCAGACGTCACCGGTCGTCTACTGCCGCGCGTCCTGCTGGCGGATGAAGTCGGCCTCGGCAAGACCATCGAAGCCGGTCTCATTCTTCACCGGCTGCATCTCACAGGCCGCGCCTCGCGCATTCTTGTCCTGGTCCCGGATGCGCTTCCGCACCAGTGGTTCATCGAGCTCCTGCGCCGCTTCCATCTCATGTTCAGCCTCTTCGACGAAGAGCGCTGCGCCGCCATCGAGGCGGGCGATCCCGAGGGCAATCCTTTTCTCGACAGCCAGCTCGTCCTGTGTCCGCTCTCCCTCCTTTCCGGCTCGTCAAAGCGGGCGCTGCAGGCCGCAGACGTCGCCTGGGACCTGCTCATCGTCGATGAAGCCCACCACCTCGAGTGGACCGTGGAAGCTCCCGGCACCGCCTACCAGGTCGTCGAAGCCATCGCACAACGCGTCCCCGGCGTTCTGCTGCTCACCGCCACGCCGCAGCAGCTCGGCGCCGAAGGCCACTTCGCCCGCCTTCGCCTTCTCGATCCCGACCGTTACAGCGACCTCGATGCCTTCCTCGCCGAATCCGACCGCTACGAGCAGGTCGCTCGTGTCGTCGATCGAGTCCTTGAAGGCGGGGAAATGACCGCCGCCGATCGCAAGCTTTTTGCCAGCCATTCCCCGCGTGTCCAGAAGCACGCCGCCGAGCTTCACGACGGCGACGAATCCGCCCGCCAGCGCCTCGTCAATGATCTGCTCGACGAATTCGGCACCGGTCGCGTCATGTTCCGCAACACCCGGGCCGTCATTCAGGGCTTCCCGCCGCGAAAGTGCGAAACCCGGCTCCTGCAGGCCGAAGGCGAATCGACGTCTGAAGACATCCTGATCCGCTGGCTCGCTGCCAAGCTCCGGGAACTTGGCCAGGCCAAAGTCCTCCTCATCTGCCGCACCCGCAAACTGGCCGAAGACATCCACGAGAGGTTGCTGCGCGAGATCAACGTGCATGCCGTTCTTTTCCATGAAGGCCTCAACCTCATGCAGCGGGACCGGCACGCAGCGACCTTCGCCGACCCGGACGGCGCGCGTCTGCTGATCTGCTCGGAAATCGGCAGTGAGGGCCGCAACTTCCAGTTCGCCCAGCACCTCGTTCTCTTCGATCTGCCGCGCGATCCTGATTTGCTCGAACAGCGCATCGGCCGCCTCGACCGCATCGGTCAGAAGGGCGTCATCCACATCCACGTCCCATTCGTCGAAGGCACCGAGGGCGAAGTCCTCGCCCGCTGGTATCACGAAGGTCTCGACGCCTTCGAGCACAGTCTTCAGGGGGCCACGCAGCTGCTGCGGAGCTTCGCGTCCGAAGTCGAGGCGCTGTGCGCGGCTTTTGATGCGGCCAAACTCAAAAAACTTGTGCAGCGCACGGCCAAACTGCGGCAGGAGGTGCGAAAAAAACTCGAACGCGGCCACAACCGCCTGCTCGAACTCAACTCCTGCAAACCGCGTCTTGCTGCGCGAATCATTGAGCGCATTCGGGAGGTCGACATCGACCGCGACTTCGAGCGCTTCTACATCCGCCTCCTCGACCATCTCGGCATGCACGTCGAGGAAATGACCGAGGGCACCTGGTTCATCCGTCCGGACAATCTCGTCACCGACGCACTGCCATCGCTGCCCGCCGAAGGTCTCACCATCACGTTCGATCGTGAACGCGCCCTTTCCCGCGATCACGAAGCCTTCCTCACCTGGGATCACCCGCTCGTCACCGGTGCGCTCGATGTTCTCCTCGGCTCCCACGCCGGAAACGCGGGTTTCGCCTTCTGGAAAGCCTCCGGTGGCGAAGGTCTCGTGCTACAGACCACCTACATCGCCGAATGCATCGCTCCACCCGCGCTGCACGCCGAGCGCTTCATGCCTGCCATGCCCGTTCGCATCGCCGTCGATCATCAGGGGCGCGATCTGACCGGTGACGCCGCCTTCACCCGCGCCAAGCTGAGTGCAGGCGACCCGAAACGCACCGTCGAAAACGACACCGTCCGCCACAAGCTGCTGCCCAGCATGCTGTCAAAGACGCAGGCGCTCGCCGAAGCGCAGCTCAAGCAGTTCAAGAAGCGCGGCCTCGCGAGCATGTGCAAACATCTCGACGAGGAGATCTCGCGTCTGGAGGATCTGCAATCCCGCAACCCGCACATCCGTCCGGAGGAGATCACCGCTCTCACCGATCAGCGCGCCGCCCTCACCGCCGCCATCGAATCCGCGACCCTACGTCTTGACGCCGTTCGTTTGGTTCTTCGCCTGCGGTGATCAAAGCCAAGGAGCGGGGGACTCCGTCCCCCAACTCCCTGATCTCCGACGATGACTTATTTCTCCGCCACATTCGCGCCGCCGGAAGGCAGGGTGCGGATGCGCTGGCTCGGGCTGAGGCCGTACTTGTCGGGCTGGTACATGGCTTCAATGCGGGCGGGTGGCGCGGTGGTGTCGCCTTCGGCAATGACTCTGGCGAGGTAGCGGAGACTGAATTTGCCTTTCGCGGGAGCGTAGTTGGTGAAGAAGAGGGCGCGGTCGGTGCGGATCTCGCGATGATCGCAGAACCACGCCTGTGTTCCTTCAGGCATTTGGGCGCCTTCGCGCGCGTTTTGGGTGTCGAACTCGGGATTGATGGCTTCGAAGACGGCAGGCAGCGCGTCGTCGATGGCGAGGTAGCGGTCGCCGCCGCCGATTTCGATTTTCAAGGTGACGACGACCATGTCGCCGACGCGGAGATCGTCCGTGCCGGAGGTGGAACCGTCCATGTTCAACTCCTCATAGCTGCGTTCGATGGCGTAGCCCTTGTTCTCTCCCGCGAAGTCACGCTTCGGCGGGAAGCTGCGTGCTTCGACACGGCCAAAGGCTTCGCGACCGTCCGGCAGGGTGATGCTGAGCGGCGCGGCGCTGAGCGTTTGATTGAGGGCAAAGTTCACCTTCGCGCTGGAGTAGCCCGCGGTCAGGCTCAGCGGCTGGTCCACCGTGTCCCAGTGCGCGGTGGCTAGCAGCGGTTCGCCGGATTTCTTCAGGCTGCGCTCGTACGCGGCCAGTGCGGTGAGCGTCCACGCGTTGGTGAAAGTGTTGCCCCATTCACCGCGGCCGTTGCGCGACTGCAGGATGGAAACCGCGAGATCCTCGGCGTCGGTTGTCAGGCCGAGATGCGTGTAGCAAATGAGACGCAGCGCTTTGTTCGCACCGCTGCCGGCCCAGTGGCTCCAGATGACGGGCGCGGGCGCCGGATTGGCCTTGGGTTTTGTTTTGCCCTTGTCTTTGGCGGGCGGCGCGGGTGGCTTCCAGCCGAGGGTGTCCTTGATCTGCTGCTCGGGCGTGTTGCTCAGGCACATCGACAGCGCGAGGTAAAGGCGTGCGGTTTCCGGCAGCTTGTCTCGACGGGCAAAGAGCAGGTTCTGATATGCGGGTTCAGGCTTTCCGGCTTTTGCCAGCGTGTAGAGCGCCATGGCGGAATCAGTGATGTTGTAGAGATCCTTCTCTTCATCGAGACCGCGGAGGCGCTTGGAGAGGTAGCCGACCAGCCGGTTGATGACTTCGTCCGGAATCAACGCGCCCTGATCGCGGGCACGCAGCAGCAGAAGGCCGCCATAGGCGCTGCCCCAGAAGCTGGGCTCGCGACCACCGGGCCAGTAGGCGAGGCCGCCCTCGTCGGTGATCATCTGCATGAGTTTGTTCACACCGGCCTGGACGACTTCCTTCGCCTTGCCGCCGCCGAGTTGATCGGGGAAGAGCGGCTCGTACTTGCCGAGTGCCAGCCAGGGCATCGTGGCGGATGTGGTCTGCTCGACGCAGCCATACGGATAGCGCAGCAGGTAGTCGAGTGCATCGCGGGCCTCGTAGAGGCGGCTGTTGCTGATGCCGAGAGAGAGTTCGCCCTCACCTTCGAGCAGCGCGGGATTCACATCCTTGACGAGGTTTTCGACCGGTTCCTCGGCCTTGAGGCGCGTGTAGCTGACGTAGCGCAGCTCGGGCACGGGATGATTCACTTCGAAGTTCGATTCAGTGCCGTCGGCGGCTGCCTCCGGCCAGTTCACGGCCTGCGCTTTCCACGTCCACTTCGCGGAACCCAGTTGCACAAACTGCACAGGGAACGCGGTGGCAGCGGTTTGACCGGCCTTGATCTGCAGAATGACCTTCTGCTGCTTCACACCGCCGCCCATGTCGGGTTTGAGCGAGGCGGGAATGAAGTCCCGCTTCTCCTGAATGAAGTCGGCGGTTTCATCGAGGTCGAGCGTGACTTCGACGGCGCCGGAATGCGGCGTCGTGTTGTGCACGACGGCTTTGACGAGAAACTCGTCGCCGAGACGGGCGAAGCGCGGCACAGCCGGTTCGATCATGAGCGGCTTGTTGATCTTGAAGGAGGATTCGCCGTTGCCGAAACGATCCACGCCATGCGCGGCCACGGCCATGACGCGGTAGCGCGTGAGATTGTCCGGCACGGTGACGCTGGCGGTCAGTCTTCCCGCCGCATCGGTCGTCCCTGAGGCGAGCCACAGCGGCGTGGCGACGAAGTTTTTGCGCACCGTGACATTGCCCGGTGCCATCATCCCCGATGCCTCGCCTCCACCAACGACGAAGCCCTTGTTGCCGCGGTCGCGCATCGCCAGTTCTTCGGAAAGCAGACTGTCGAACGAGGTGAAGCTGTCGATGGCCAGCGGAAACTCCTGGTGAAAAAAGTCGGAGGGGTTCGGTGTCTCGTAGCTCATCAGGCTGAGCACGCCTTCATCCACCGCATAGAGCGTCACATCGGCGCCGGAAACCGGCGTGCCCCTGGCATCGGTGACAGTGGTGGTGATGCTCACCTCCTCGGCGGGACGCACTTCGTCGCGATCCGGTTGCACGGCGAGCTTCAAATCCTTCGCGTCGGATTCAATCGTGAGAGCGCAGTAGCCGACGCGGTAGTCCGGCATCTTGTGCTGCTTTGGACTCGCCGCGGAGCCGCGGATGACGGTGACGGAAACGTAGGCATTTGGGAATTCGTCCTCGCCCAGGGGGACGCGGATGACCGGATTGTCGAGCGAGATCTCGGTCACGAACTGACGGTGGATGCTGTTGCGTTCGAGCGTGACGAGCGCGGTGCCGGCGATGGGGGTTTTGACCACGATGACGGCATCCTCTCCCGGCTTCAGGGTCGTCTTCTCAGGCTGGAGGTTCATGCGGTTGCCGTCCTCCATGGCCCAGGGGAATTCCCCGCCGCCCACGGCGTAGAAGGGCATGCGGGAGAGCACCTTCGTACCTTTCGCGTCAATGGATTCCGCCGTCAGGAAATACACGCCACCCTTCGTAGGTGTGAACGCCATGGTGGCCGATGGAGCGGATCCGGCGGTCGCGGGTTTCAAATCCATGCTCTGCTTCAGTTCCTCACGCAGGACGACCTGGTCTTTCGTGGTCGTGCCGCCGCCGGCAGTGGCGATTTTCAGTGTGTGGTATTCCTGGCGCTCGACTCTGAGATCGACACGCACATTCCCGGCAACGGGAGCGCCTTTCGAGTCGATGGCGACGACTTCCAGATTCACCGGTTGGCCGGCCGTGGCGAAGTACTGGGCTCCGCGCAGACCGAGGAGGTAATCCGCGCCGGGAACTTCGAACTGCGCGGCGCTGCTGATCGTCTGCTCATTGATGTCCGTGACCTCGGCGTTGACGCGCACGATCTGCGGCAGGGAGGCGCGGTCCGGCGGAGGCCGCGGCATTTCAAGGGTGGCGGTGCCGTCTTCGCTCAAGAGCATGTCTCCGTTCACGAACCACTCGTCCTCCTCCTCTTCCTGATCGCCATAGATGTAGTCTCCGTCCGAGTCGCGGTCCTGCGCGTAGTGCGACCACCGGGGTTCCTCGCCGAAGTGGTAGTCGCGGAATGCCTCGGGCGGCATGAAGTCCCGGCGCGAATTCGCGCTCCAGGCGACTTCGGCGACCGAGAGAGCCTTGCCCATGTAGTAGTTGGCGCTGAGCGGCAGCTTGATGCGGTCTGCTTCGAACTGGATCTCGGCGGCGTCGAGTTTCACCTCGAAGGTGTTCGGCTTGTAGTCGTCGATGCGGAAGGTCATGTAGCCGCCGTCGCTGCTCTGGCTGTTGCCGTCCGGCGCCTTGAGCCTGAGGGAGAGATTGTACCAGCCTGCGGGACCGGTGGGCAGGGCGACGTCGTCTGCCCAGGCTCCGCTGGCGGTGAAGGTCACGGGTTTGTCCACGACCACGCGATAGCGCGGATCGCGGATGACGAGACGCCCCTCGGCGGGCGCCGGGTCAAGGCTCAGGTCGTCCCCGGTGAGCAGGCGCGTGTGCGCTTTGAAGTGGGCGGTTTCACCCGGCTTGTAAAGATTGCGGTCTGAGAAGACGAAGGTGCGCCGCTGCGGCTGCCACACGCTTTCCCACGCCTGGTTGATGTCATAGGGAATGCCGATGCGACCGTCATTGACTTCGATCACGGCGCAGTCGCCCGCTTTCTCGGCAAGCACAAACGCAGGCGTGGCTCCCGGTGCGGTGGCGATGCCGCTGGCGTCGGTGTCGCCGTAGCCGACGAGTTTCAAATCCGAATCCACGAGCGTGAGCCGGACGCCGGGAACGGGTTTCCCGGTTTCCAGCGAAGTGACGAAGAGCATCGATTCACGGCCGCTGCTCTTCTGCATGATGCCGAGGTCGGTGAACTGCACGAGGGACTGGGTGATGACGCCTTTCTGCTTCACACCTTCGGCGGCGACGCCTTCCAGTTCGATGAAGAGCGGAGCAGCCGGGTAGTCACCCAGTACTTCGCGCCAGTTGAGTTTCACGATCTCGCTTTGATCGAGGTTTTTATTGATCGGGAAAGTGCGGTCAAAAATCTGCGTGCCGGGGTAGGCGTCAATGGGCTGCGTCTTGTAGGCGGCCTTTCGCTTCTCGTTGCCGTAGTAGGCGCTCTGGTAGGAGCGGTACTGATCCACCGCTCGCAGCAGTTCGGGACCCGTGAGACGTTTGGCGCGCACGCGCACCTGCTTCACATTCGCCGCGCTGAATTCGTAGCGGCCCTCTCCTTTCGCGAGTTGCGCATTGATGAAGGTGGGCGCGGCCACATACGGGGGATTCGGGATGAAGACGACCTCCTGCTTGTAGTTGGCCTTCAGGGGCAGGTTGTCGCCGGAGGTGAGCGCCTGCGCCACGGTGACTTCATATTTCCCGTTCGCCTGAAAAGGGCCGGAGAGACGGATTGCGTTGCCAAAGACTTCGGCCTTCAGGCCTGTTACCGGACCTTCGTCCTTGTTCACGACGGCGGCCAGTTTCTGGCCGACCGAGACGCGCCGCACGGTGACAAAGGGCGCGATCTTCTGCACAAAGGCCTCGATCATCTCCTTCGTCATCTCAGTCTCGGAGGGCGGGAGCAGGCGCTTGTTCACATAGACCTCGACATAGTAATCGCTGTCGAAGGGCGTGTGCGCCTCGATGCTGCGCACTTCGAAAGGCCGGATGTCCCCAATCCGGATGTCGTCGCCGGTGGCCAGCGAATGATGTCCCGCTGTGTTGGTCAGCTTGTCGGCGATTTGCAGGCGCCACCCTTTGGCGACCGGGAGCGGAGCCTCGGGCTCGACGATGATCGCGTTGAGACGCACGGCGTCGTCGGCGAGGGCTGGCTTCACCTTGGAGATTTCCTCCGCCCAGGTCGGGTCTGCGTCGGCATTCAAGCGGGTGAAATCCCTGCCGGTGGCGTGGCGGACGATGGCTTTTACCGGTGCGATTCCCTCTGCGGTGAAGCTGATGTGTTTCGCAGCTTCGGCCGGGGTCACGTTGTCGTTGAATTCAAAAAGGAAACGTGGGCTGCGATTCTGCCCGCCTTCGTTGAACCAGCGCGGGTGCTGGTCGATGAGGCGAAAGCGCGCGCTCTGGACGGAGGCCAGCATTTCCGTGGAGAGTGTCCTGCCTTCGAGGTCGTGAAGGTCCGCGCGCAGCTTGAAGTCGTAGCTGGAGGCAAACTTCGGCGCCTGGGTCAGGTGAAAGTGTCCGCTGCGAGTGCTGGTCCACTCGAAGGAACCGGTGAGTTCCGGCGTGACGACGACGGGAGAGGTTTCTTCCGTTTGGCCGATTCGCTCCTTCGCGATCATCGGAGTCGGGAATACGACTTCGATCGTCGAGTTTGGAGCCAGCACGATGGGGTTGATGCTGATTTCGGCCTGCAGCGGCTTGGGTGCCGCTGCCTGGGTTTCGGTGCCGGACTTGGCGGCGGGAGCCGCGACAATGGGGGAGGCTGCCAATACCAGCATCATGGTCGGCAGCAGCGCGAGGCTGTGAATAGTCTTCATGGCGGGGGAAGGGTTCGCCACAGACTAGCACGCCATGGGGAAAGGCGCGGAACATTTTTGGGAAGATTTTGGAGCTACTGCAGCGCCCAAACCTTCACGTTGTCGAAAGCGACCTCCTGTCCGTCCTTGCCTCCCATGCGGAAGACGAGACCGGGCTTCTTAACGTGGAAATCCGGTGCAGTGGCTTTGAGCGGCTCCTTTCCTGCGATCTGGGCGACGACATTGTCTCCTTTGCACTCCAACAGAAGCGTGTAAGTCGTGGCTGCATCGAACGAAGTCTCGGCCTTGGCGTGCGTCTTTGGTTTGCTCTCGGGATTTGCCTTGTCGTTGTGCTCGATCAGGCTCCAACTGTTCTTGCTGATCGTGATGGAGAACAGGTGTCCCTTCTTTTTCAGCTCTCCGGGCGCCGGATCGAAGCCGAGATTGATGATGCGGGCGTCACCGAGTTTGAAGTCGATCTGAATCGCACAGTCCTGCACCGGCAGGCGGTAACGAAACGCGCCGATGTGCATGTCACTGGATTTCTCCGCGGCGAGCAGCACGCCATCTTTCACGCGCAGCGTTCCCGTATTCGCGTTCCAGCCCTTCGGCACCTCGGAACCACTGAAGGTTTCTTCGAGCAGGTTGTCGCCCAGAGTGCCGAGCGTCGGAGCCAAGTCAGCGGCGTTGGCGATGCTGACGGCGGCGAGTAGAGAGAAAAAGTGCGGGAGTTTCATGTGTCGGCTGAAACGCCAATTCACCCGCGAAATTGCGCTTCGATTCAAAGTGACGATGCCGCCGCACTGCGCGCCCACGCGTCCGCTTCGATGAGCGCTTCCAGATTTGGATGCGCGACGACTTGATGCGCGCTCATGACGCGTTCGACAGTCTGCCAAATGCCGGGGAAAGGGATCTCGCCATTCAAGAATGCATCGACGGCAACTTCGTTTGCGGCGTTGAGCACGGCAGGCAGCGTGCCGCCGACGGTTCCGGCGTGGCGGGCGAGATTGAGCGCGGGGAAATCATCCACCCGTGGCGCTTCGAAGTGCAACGCGCCGACTTGGGCGAAGTCGAGCGGCTTCAGGTTGTTCGGCACGCGGTCAGGCCAGGTAACCGCATACTGAATCGGAAAGCACATGTCGCTGTGACTGAGCTGGGCGATGACGCTGTTGTCGGCAAACTCGACCATGCTGTGCACGATGCTCTGCGGATGCACGACGACCTCAATCTTCTCCATCGGCACGTCGAAGAGCCACTTTGCCTCGATCATTTCGAGGCCTTTGTTGAAGAGCGTGGCGCTGTCGATGGTGATCTTGCGGCCCATGTTCCAGGTCGGGTGCTTCAAGGCCTGCGCGATGGTGACATCGGCGAGTTGATCCGCGGGCAGCGTGCGGAAGGGGCCGCCGCTGGCGGTGAGGAGAATGCGCTGCACGTCGCTGTGACGATGACCCTCGAGGCACTGGAAGATGGCGTTGTGCTCGCTGTCCACGGGCAGGATGTTCACGCCCTTGCGCTTCGCCGCCTCGGTGACGGCTTCGCCTGCCATGACGAGGATTTCCTTGCTGGCGACGGCGAGATGCATGCCGCGCTCGATCGCCGCGAGAGCCGGGGCGAGTCCGGCGGTGCCGACGATGGCGACGAGCACCATGTCGGCGTCGGATTCATTGACGAGATCGATGAGCCCCTGTGCTCCGACATGCAAAACGACATCCGCAGGCAGCAGCGCACGTGCTTTGGCCGCCGCGGAGGCATCCGTCAGCGCCACCTGCTTCACGCCCGTTTCACGCACCTGCTCCACGAGAGACTCAACGCTGCTGTTCGCAGCCAAGCCTACCACCTGCATCCGCTCCGGGATGTCACGGGCGACTTTGAGGGTGCTGGTGCCGATGGAGCCGGTGGAGCCGAGGAGGAGGACTTTGCGCATCACAAGGCTTGGTTTGGCTCACCCTGCGATGGCGGACAAGTAGAAATAAAACACCGGCGCGGTGAAGAGCAGGCTGTCGGTGAGATCGAGGATGCCGCCGATCCCCGGAAGCGCACTGCCGCTGTCCTTGATGGCGACGCAGCGCTTGAGCACGGATTCGGCGAGGTCCCCGGTGATCGCGGTGGCGCAGAGGATCAGGGCGAGAACCATGCCGTGCGGCCAGGTGATGAGCGGGATCTGCTGGGGAATGGCTGACAGCAAAACAGCTGCGGCGAGGAATGATCCAACGAAGGCCCCAACGAAGCCCTCCCACGACTTGGCCGGGCTGATGTGCGGGATCATTTTGTGCTTTCCAAACAACACACCGAAGACATAAGCCCCCATGTCGCTGAACTTCGTCACCGCGACGAGGAAGAGTACAAGGGAAATGCCCGTGATGCCCTTGCCATCGGAATGGAAATACATCAGCCGGGCGATGAAACCGAAGAAGATGACCGTGTAGACGACGCCGAAGACGGTGTTGAAGATCCTCTGCATGGTCACGGCACCTTCAAGATGCTGGCGGTAGCAGAGCAGGAACGATCCATGCACGCTGGCCGTCAGCGCCGCGAGATCCAGCCACATGGGTGGCACGTCATGGCGTGTCGTGGTGAACCACATCACGATTCCCCAGTAAATGATGCAGATGGCAAAGCCCAGCGCGTTGAAGGAACGCGCCTGGGGATCGTAGCGCAGCAGGCGGTAATACTCGACGGCACCCGCCACGCCGAAGAAGCCGGTAATGGCGATGATCAGCAAAGTGTTCTGCCACTGCAGGAAGGCCACGGCGAGCAGCGACCAGAGAATCAACGTGCTGAACAGGCGGGACGCGAAGACGCGCCGCTTGCTGGGCGGACTTGGGGCGGCGGATTCTGACATGCGGCAGGTTGGAAGCGTCCATTTAGAGCGTATCAGCCACGTTTGGGCAATGCGATTTCGCGTTTGGCAAATTCTTCACGAGTTCGTAACATCACCTCCATGGCAGCCTACGTCATTCAGCCCGGCGACACGCCCATGGGCATCGCGCGCAAGTTCGGCATGAGTTTTGACCAGTTCAAAGCGGTCAATCCGGGGCTGTGTGACGCCAACAACCACTGCCGCATTCTTTATCCGGGCCAGGTGCTGCAGGTGACCCCTGCCGGAGGAGCCGCCCAGCCGGCGCCTACACCTGCCCAACCCGCCGCCGGTTTCGTGCCGCAGGCTCCGCCATGGATGGAGGTGGCCCTGCGCGAGCAGGGAGTGGCCGAATGGAATCCGGGCAACAATCCCCGCATCGTTGAATACCTGGCCAGCGTGGGCATTCGAGGCGGCGATGAAACAAGCTGGTGCGCCGCTTTCGTGAACTGGAGCATTCGCAAGGCGGGCTTTCGCGGACACAACACGGGGCTGGCTGGCCGATGGATCGACTATGGCCGCGCTGTTGCGCCGACCTACGGATGTGTCGTCGTCACAAAGCCTCTTTCCGCCGGTGCGAGCGGTCACGTGGGCTTTTTGCACGCGATGGATCAGACGAACGTTTGGCTCCTCAGCGGCAACAGTGCCAACCGCGTGCGCATCTCCGCCTATTCACGCGGCAAACTGGCCGCCGGGCAGTGCTTCCGCTGGCCGGCGTGAAGCAAGCGGTCGATTGGCTGCATGAGAGCCCGCCGTGGGCGCGTTGAAGGCTGCCCATGAAACTTTGCTGCCTCATTTTCTTCGCCGCACTATCCCTGCCGGCCCTCGCGCTCGATCCCGCCAAGCTCGCCGCCATTCATCCAGCGATGGAGGAGGCGGTGAAAGCCAAACAAGCCGCAGGCATCGTCACGCTCGTGATGGAGAAGGGCAAAGTCGTCCATCACGACGCCGCGGGCATGGTAGACATCGCCAAAGGGCGTGCGATGGAGAAGGACACGCTGTTCTGGATCGCCTCGATGACGAAATCCGTCAATGCAACCGCTGTCATGACGCTGGTGGACGAAGGTAAACTCTCACTCGACGAACCGGCTTCTCAATGGCTGCCGGAACTCGCGAAGGTAACCGTCGAAGGCGGAGCGAAACCGGAAAAGCCCATCACGCTGCGCATGCTGCTCTCGCACACGGCGGGCATCGCCTTCCCACCACGCAAACCGACCGATGGTGCAATCTCGCTCAAATCGTATGTCGCATCTCTGATCAAGGCGCCCTTGGCCTTCCAGCCTGGCAGCAGCTACGAATACGGCTTTGGCCCCACGGTGGCCGGTCGCATCATCGAGATCGTCAGCGGCATGAAATACGAAGACTTCATGCGCACACGCATCTTCGAACCACTGGGCATGAAAGACAGCACGTTTCATCCCGATGACACGCTGCGCGCACGCATCGCCCGCACTTACAAAATGGACGAGGACACGCACGAACTCGTGCCCGGCTACAATCCCTTCGTCACGAGCGATTCGAGCGTGCACCGCATGCCGGAACCCGCAGGCGGCATGTTTTCGACCGCAGCCGACATGGGCCGCTTTTACGCGATGATCGCCAACAATGGCGAACTCGATGGCAAGCGCATCCTGAGCGTCAAGTCCGTGGCCGACATGACGACTCCCGTCACCGCCGGAGGCAAACAGCTCAACTACGCATGCGGCTGGCAGTGCAACATCGAATCCCAGCGCGTGTGCCCTGCCATGCCCGTCGGCGGCTTTGGTCATGGCGGCGCATTTGCCACGAACGGCTTCATCGATCCGAAGAGCGGCATCGTCACGGTCTTCATGGTCCAAAACGTCCTCGTGCCCGACAGCAGCAAACCACGCGATGCCTTCCAAAAACTCGTGATGGAAGCTGCGGGCATCACGGTCAAGCCGCCGCCTGCGGCGAAGAAGAAGCAAAAATAACCTGTCAGGTTTTGCTTCCAAAACGTCAGGCAGGTGTGGCACGCTGTGCCCGCCTGCGATGACCGCCCGCCCCTTCCTTCGCCCTGCCGCATTTCGCACCACACACTGGACCTGCGTGTGCGAGGCGCAGTCCGGCTCCGAAGATGGCCGTGCAGCGCTCGCCGAGCTCTGCGATGCTTATTACGAGCCCGTGCTCGCCTTCCTGCGCTGCGAACTTCGGGATGCGGATTCCGCACGCGACATGAGTCACGCCTTCTTTGCCGAGATGCTCGGCAACGGCTCGATCGGCGGCGCAGACCGCACACGAGGGCGGTTTCGCTCCTACCTGCTGGGCGCGGTGAAGCATTTCTTGGCGCGTCAGCGCGAATCCGCAGCCCGTATGAAACGCGGCGGTGGTCTTGAGGCGCTATCCTTGGATCATGAGGAGGCGGTTGAAGTCGCTGATGCACGCCAAGGCACACCGGATGCGGAATTCGACCGCCAATGGGCCGTCACCGTGCTCGCTCGGGGGCTTGAAGCTCTGCACCTCGAGTGCATCGCCGAAAACCGCGAGACGTTCTTCGAATCCGTGAAGCCGTTGCTCATGGGTGATGGTGCATACGGTGATCAAGCCGCACTCGCAGCGGCCTGTGGCATGAATCTGGATGCGTTTCGCATGGCGGTGCATCGTTTGAAGAAACGCCTGCGGCAGTGCGTGAAAGCGGAGGTAGCCGGCACGCTGGATGATCCCGCGATGGTGCAGGAGGAAATGCAGAGCCTTTTCGCCGCGCTCGGCGGCTGAAAAAGTCCGTTATGATTCTCCCGCAGCGCATCAGGACACTGGCATGAGCGAATCCTCCTCCAAACAATGCCCTCAATGCGGAGCCGACATGGCGGCCAGCACGGATGGCCTCTGCCCGCGCTGCCTGATGGCCCAGATCGTCGAGCCGACGCAGGACGGTGGCCCGAACAATGCCGCACTGCCGCCGCTAAGTCCTGAAGAACTCGCGCCGCACTTCCCTCAGCTCGAAATTCTCGAATGCCTCGGTCGCGGCGGCATGGGCGTTGTTTACAAAGCGCGGCAGAAATCGCTGAACCGCCTCGTCGCGCTCAAACTGCTCGCGCCGGAGCGTGCGGACGACCCTCAGTTCGCCGCCCGCTTCGAAAAGGAAGCGCAAGCGCTCGCCGCGCTGAATCATCCGCATATCGTCGCTGTGCACGACTTCGGACAGGCAGGCGGTTTTTACTACTTGCTGATGGAGTTCGTCGATGGCGTGAACCTGCGCCAGCTCCTGCAAACGAAGCGCCTCACGCCGAAGGAAGCTCTGAGCATTGTGCCGCCCGTGTGCGACGCGCTCCAATGCGCGCACGACCACGGTATCGTGCATCGCGACATCAAGCCTGAGAACCTGCTCATCGACAAGGCGGGCGTTGTGAAGATCGCGGACTTTGGCATCGCGAAGATCGTAGTCCGCGACTCCGCTCGTGGCGCTGAAGACGATGCACCGCGGGAAGATGCGCGAACCGCGCCTCATGGCACGCCTGACTACGCAGCGCCCGAGCAGGCCAACGGCTCCGCTGACCATCGCGCAGACATCTACAGCCTCGGGGTGGTTCTTTACGAAATGCTCACCGGCGAGCGCCCGAAGGACAAGATCGAGGCGCCTTCGAAACGTGTGCAGGTGGACATCCGCATCGACGAGATTGTTTTGCGCGCTTTGGAAACAGCGCCCGAAATGCGCTTTCCCACCGCAGCTGAATTTCGGAGTCAGGTGGAGGCTGCGGTTAGCGGAGCCGAGTCGACAAAAGCCTGTCCGTGTGTAAAATGCCGGACCTGCGGACACACGCGGGCCGCGGACCATGCGCACGGTATTCAGTGGAGCGCGAGCCACAGGGAGCGCCGTATGTTCATTTGGTGTCCGCAGTGTGGTTGTCCCCGTGTAGGTGAATGGGTGGAGAGCGGTTACCCGTCCGAACAAGGGGAACTGCACGATTCAAACGGTGCTTTGCAAGGGATTCAGATCTGCGGGGATCGGGCCATTGCTCGGGAAATCGTGCGTCACTTTACCCCAAGCGAACGGAAGGAAGCGTTCTGGCGGAGTTGCCTGTTCGCGATTTGGAACGCCGCGACGTTCTTTGGCCCTCTATTCTCGGTCATGTTCCTGCCGCCGCCGATGAACTGGATTCTCGGTATCGCCGTATTGGTTGGAGGGTTGGCATTCTATCCGTTGTTTCGCAGGCTTGAACGAACGTTTTTGTGCGGGACCGAGTGGGCCCGGCAACAAGGAATCACCATGGAGATTTGGAACGAGGGACTTCGAATGGTTCAAACAGGACCGCCGCAGGTCGAGGCTGCAAGAGAAGCCAGCCTAAAAACGACCGTCGCGGCAGTGGTTACCCTGTTCTTTGCGGGTGCGGGCTTGGTTTCTCTTCTGAGCATATTGCGGTTGGGCGTGCTCGAGACTCTCATCGTGGGCACGGTCATCGCTGTCGTTGTTTGGAGGTTCGGATTGCTGTCGCGCCTGTCTCACTCGGAGTTTCGCCGTGGGCTGTCGTGGGTCGCCTTTGCTTTGTCGTTGCCACTGATCGCGATCGGCGGTTTTTTGATCTCCCAATTCTTGAGTGAATCTGGGGGGTGGCATCCAGGACCGGCGGAGGTAGTGTTTGTTCCACTGACTTTGCTTGGGATGCTGGCACTCCCTTGGGCGGGCGTTGTGCTATGGCACGCTTCCCAGCCGCTTGGCGAGCAGAAGAACGCAAAGCAGCGTCCGGGTTGTCTTGTCGTACTGACTGTGGTCGTGCTCATTGTGGCTTCGCTCGTGGGATTGATGATTGCGACGTATTTCTGGTCGTATTCACCACCGCCTCGTCTCGAGGCGGTATGCGTGATGAGAGAGGTTCGGGGCAACGTGATCGTGCTGGAAGCCAACGTGACTGCCGCCCAAGGAGGCGCGCAAATTACATTTCAAATGGAAGGCCCGGCCTTGGCGGATGAGGTTGTGAGCAAGGCGCGAAAGGCCGTTTCAGACTTGGGGATCGGATTGATTTCTCCGCGCGCCAATCCGCCGATGATGGTGGGCAGCTTGCTGCCAAACCGCGAGCGGGTAAGCATCGGTTTTGTATTCCCGGATCATGCGGCTGCGGAAAAGGCGCGTGCAGCTTTCAAGAGCCCGGTCACTCTCCAACTCGTGCCGAGGGAGCATCTTCAAGCACGCACCGAGTTGTTCTCCATCGTCACCGATGATGGCGAGGTGGTTCGAGCGACGATCCTGCTCGCGAGACCGGCGCTGGGGCAAGGAGCGGTGATCAATCCGCGGGGAATCATTTCATACACAACGGATGTGGTGCCGCTGCCCCGGGTTCCCGATGCCGATACTATCGACGCGGTGGCACAGCTTCGCAAAGAACTCGATTCGCTGCTCACCAGCCATGGAGAGAAGCATCCCCGGGTGTTGGAGTTGCGTGAGCGAATACGCAAACTCCAAGAGCCTCCCTTTGCCGACAAACCCGCCGGCATTGGCATTGCTGTGCGTGGCAAGCAAGGGCGCTTCTACGTGGGCGAGGTCTTGGCCGGTTCTGCAGCGGAGGCGGAATTGAAGGAGGGCGATGAGATTCTCCGCGTTGGAGACGAAGGTCAGCCGGCGAGCGATGTCTCCGCCTTGAGCATGGAGGATTTGGTCGGACGGATTCGGGGCCAGGCCGGAACGAAAGTCGTGCTCGTAGTAAAATCGCCCGGTGATGGAGAACCCGAACGCACGGTAACCTTGACACGACGTGCCTTGAGTGGCGTGAAGTCTAAGACGTCTGCGAATCCGAACGACTAACCGATCACAAGTCCTCCCAAAGCGATATTGGATATGTCATTCTAGGCCGAGCCCCAGAAAACCACTTCCATTGACGGCACCATGAACGACGACGATCTCAAACAACTCTCCTGGCACGAGTTTGACCAGACCAAGGGCAAATACTGGCGCGAACTGGCGGGTGTGAGGCGGTTCAAAGAGGCGGCGGAGTTGATCGAGAAGATGCTCGGATTGCATCCTAAACTGGATCCCGTGAACGCTTCTAATCTTCACTTTCACGCCGCGCAGTGCTGGGCGATGTCGGGCGACAAGGAGCATGCGCTGAAGCATCTCAAACTTGCGCACCATCCGTCCGAAACGACGGGCGGCCTGCGTTGGAACAACTACGTGGACGGCACCGTGGCGTTTTTGCTTGGCGACAAAAATGGACTTCTGAAAGCGCACGAAAACGTCGCCAAGGGCAATCCGATCAACCAGCCGAACCTTGCCGTGCTCGACCGCCTGATCGCGAACTTTGGGAAACCGTATGTCGAGGCTTATGAAACGGACGGGCAGGATCACAAGAAGCTCAGCGCCGAATGCTTCAACCGCACCTGGGAACTGCTCGACAAAAAGGAACGAACTCATGAGGAGGAAGAGCGCATGATCTCACTCGCTCACGCCTCGCTCACGCACTGGCGCATGCGTGACGACTGCACGGACCAGAACCTGAGCATCGGCTACTGGCAGATCTCGCGTGTGTATGCTGTGCTTGGTCAGGGTGAGAATGCCAGGCGCTACGCTGAGCTCTGTCTCGCCGCCAGTGGCAAGGAGCCGCCGTTTTACCTCGGCTATGCGCACGAAGCGCTGGCCCGCGCTGCTCAGCTCAACAAGGACCGCGCTGCATTCGACACGCATCTGGCCGAAGCTAAGACGCTGGCAGCGAAAGTGAGTGAAGCGGACGAGCGAAAGATGCTCGAGGACGATCTGGAGTCGCTGGTGTTCCCCTGAAGCATGCCATGAAGACCCTTGATATGGATGCAGTCCGGGAAATCGCGATGGCGATGCCCGATGTCACGGAGAGCTCTCTTCACGGCGCTCCGTCGTTCAAGCTGCGAGGAAAACTTCTGGCCTGTCCTGCGATTCATCGATCCGCTGAGGCCGACACACTCGCCGTTCGAATCGGCATTGATCAACGCGCTCAATTGATCGTGGACGATCCTGACATCTACTATGTCACCGAGCACTATGTGAACCACCCCATGGTGCTCGTGCGATTGCCGCGCATGAATCGCAAAGCGTTGAAACATTTGCTGGAAGTCGCCTGCAAAGGATTCTCGGCGAAGTGACAGCGATCACTCGATCAACAAGCCCCAATGTTTGAGCCGATGTGCGGCCTTTTCTCGCAACTGGCTTTGTTTCTCGGGCGGCAGATGTTTCGAAACTCGGTCGAGCGTTTCCTGAACTTGAAGCGCGGCTTTCCGCCACACTTCGGCGCGCAGGGTTTTGAGCTCGGTGGCGGTTTGGACGAGTTCGGGATGGATCGCGGCACGTTCGGCGTCAGTCAGATCGAAATCGGAGGCGATGGACGACTCCAAGCGTGCGATGACTCGATCGACGGGTGCGTTTTGTCCGATCGGATGCGCGATGGCATGCTGAACGACCCGGCGCAGCACGAGCAAACCGCCGCCGATGCCGCAGGCGGCGCCGAGGATGAAGATGACCACAAGAAGGAGGACGGCCTTCCAGCGGGATGAAGTGGGTGGGGTGGCGTTCATGAGGAGAATTAAATGCCGTTGATGGCTGGACCTTGGAGTTGCCAGATGAAGGCGAGTTCGTTGACGATGTCGAAACCGTCGCGACAGGCGATGAAGGCGATCACCGCACAGGTGGCCAACCCGGCTTGAAACCAAGGCACGCGAATCAACCCGGCGAGGTTGTCGATTAGATCCGGCACAGCATTTCGGGTCGATGACGAGGTGATCTCGGCGCGGATGGCGGCACGCAAGTCGACGTCAGACGGTGGCGCGGCATCACGGGCGTTTCGGGCAAGTTCGTTCCAGGATTTCATATCAGTCGAGGGTGTAACCGTGGCGGGTGAGAATGGATTTGAGTCGCTGGCGGGCGCGGAAGGCTTTTACTTTTGCGTTGATCTTGCTCCAGCCAAAGTGAGCGGCGATTTCGGCAAGCGGCATTTCTTCGAGGTGGAGCAGCGTGAGAAGTGCACGATCGTCTGGCGGCAGGTGGGCGAGAATCGACTGCGCTTCTGCCAGGCTTTGAGTTTGAGAAGACGCTTCGTTCTCAGAGGCGATTTGATCGAGCGGATCGTTCTGTTCATCGCGCTGTGCGAGTCGTGAAAACGGCGTGCGCTGATGTTTGCGGCAAAACTCGAGACCGATATTGGCGGCGATGCGTTTGAGCCAGTGAATAAAGGGTTTGTCCGGCTGCCACTGCGGCAGCGCGCTCCAGGCACGAACAAACGTTTCCTGCACCATGTCTTCGAGGTCGGCACGGTTCATTGCGAAGCGATGTAGCATGGAGGTCACGGTGGACTGATGGCGAGTAACGAGGAGGTCGAAGGCATCGAGATCACCGGCCTGTGCCCGCTGCACATGGATGAGATCATCATCCGGAGGTTCGGGCTGTGCGGCGGTGGTCACGTGGCAAAAGAGTGAATGGCAACGAGGCGGATCGCAAGGACCGCGCCTCGTCGCCGTGCGGACGGTTTAGGGTTTTAGCGACCGGCCGCGGCGAACGCGGCATCGACGAGGGATTCGATTTCTTCGCGTGCGGATTCGATCTGTTTTAACTGCTCCTCGGTAAGCAAGGGGCGCACCTCGGCACTGATGCGCGCGACCAGCAATGCGCGATCACGCGCGAGATCGCCGATCTTTTCCGCCGTGGCCTTCGTGGCAGGTCCGGTGGCGTTTTCTTTCGCTGCAGCCGCCATGGCGCGGCGCGCATCGCGGCTCTTCGTGAGCTGCGCTTGGATCTCAGGCCGATGCTGCTGAAGGATTTTGCCAACCGCCGCCTTCTGCTCGTCGCTGAGCGGGGTTTCTTTGCGGAAGTTCAAGAAGTGGCGCGCCGCCGTGCGGACGATCTCACGGACGGAGGAGCGCGTCTGTTCAGGAACGATGCCTTCACCAATATCGGAGCCGCTGCCGAGGGCCATGGCGGAGGTGCCAGCAAATGCCAACGTGGCGAGGAGAGACAGGGTGAGTGTTTTCATGATGTTTTTGATTTGGGATTCACGGCGGATGTGCCGTTCATAAGGCCGAATGACGGGACCAGCGGGGTGGTTACAGAAAAATCATTCCCTTTAGCAAAAGCGCGTGGCATGCTCCGAGCCACCATCATGAACCGACTCATTTTTTTTGCGTTGTTGACCACCTGTATGCTGCCGGTGTGCCTGTTTGCTGAGGATGACAAACCGGAGAAGAAAGAGGAACCCAAGAAAGAAGAGGCTAAAGACGACAAGAGCGAAGACAAGAAGCCGGATGACGACAAACCGGTGGTGACCGAGGGCAAGGTGACCATCGGTGGCAAGGAGATCGCGTATGACGCCAAAGCGGGCACGCTGCCAATTCTCAAACCTGACGGGAAGCCTTCGGCCCAGGTGTTTTATACCGCCTATACGATGAAGGGTGTGAAGGACGTGGCCACTCGGCCGGTGACCTTTTGCTTCAACGGTGGGCCGGGAAGCAGCTCGGTATGGCTGCACCTCGGCGCCTTCGGCCCGAAGCGCGTGGATCTGCCGGCAGACGGCCTGACTCCGCCCATACCGCCGGGTGGACTGGTGAACAATGAGTTCTCGCTACTGGATGTGACGGACCTCGTCTTCATCGACCCGGTGAACACTGGTTTCAGCCGGGCGGAGGATCCTAAGAAGGTGGACGAGTTTCTCGGCGTGCAGGAAGACATCCAGAGCGTGGGTGAGTTCATGCGGCTGTGGGTCACACGCGAGGAACGCTGGCGGTCGCCCAAATTCATTGCCGGCGAGAGCTACGGCGGCATCCGCGGTGGCGGACTGGCACAGCACCTCCAGCAGCGGCATCGGATGTATTTGAACGGGATCATCATCGTGTCCGGCTTGCTGGACTACGCCACCCTGATTCCCGGCCCCCTGAACGACACCCCTTACCTCGTCGAGTTGCCAGCGATGACCGCGACGGCCCACTATCACAAGAAGCTGCCGCCGGACTTGCAAGCGGACTTCAAGAAGGCAGTGGCAGAAGCTCGCCAATTCGCCTTTGGCGAGTACGCCTCGGCATTGCTAAAAGGCGCTGACCTTACGAAGGCCGAACGGGAGGCGGTGGTGACGAAATTGGCACAACTCACGGGCCTCGAGCCCAAACTAATCGACGAACACCACCTGAGGGTCGATAGCGGGGTGTTTCGTGAAATGCTGCTGAGGAAGGAAGGCTTGGTGCTCGGTGCCTACGATGCCCGTGTGACCGGACGGGACGGCGATGAATCGGAGAACTACCCGCAGATCGAACCCTTTATGCGCGTGGTGGGCAGCATCGCGGCGGCATCCATGAACGCGTATCTGCGCGAGGTGTTGAAGTATGAGAAGGACCTGCCCTACGAAGTGCTGGCACCGCAACCCAATTGGAACCACGGCAAGGGCAACAGCTACACCAGCGTCAGTGGCCAGCTCGCCGGGGCAATCCTGCAAAACCCCCATCTCAAGGTGCTGGCGCTGGTCGGGTGGCGTGATCTGGTGACGCCGCCGGACAATATGATGCTCAGCGTGCGCCAGATGCGGCTGCCCGAGGAACTCCGCGGGAACATCGAGTTCGCAGAGTACGAAGCCGGACACATGATGTACACCAATCGTCCGGACATGGCGAAGATGCACATCGACATCGCAGATTTTATAGCGAATGCCATGAAATAAATGTTCTTATGAACACCTTTATAACATGAGCTTTTCATCAGCTGCTCATCCGAGATGTTCCGCGAATTTCTAGACTGTCCTCGGCTGCATGAGCAAGGAGTGGCATCGGTTTTCTGCTTTTTCGATGATCTGCTGAGCCGGCAGTTGTTGCCCCAGCTTAAAAAATCGCAGATTTTGTCTAATTAGAGCGGACCGCAGACCGTTGCCCCTCTGAAGTATTCCTTTCTTCACCCTGACACCATCATGAAACATACAAAGAAACTGCTCAACAGCCTCGCTGTGACTGTTCTAGTCGCGACCTCTGCTCTGGCGGAGACCCGCACTTGGACAGACAGTAAAGGCCGCAACGTCGAAGCCTCATTCATCGGACTTGATGGTGAGAACATCATTCTGCAAACCGTGGACGGTGCCACGCACCGGTTTCCGCTGACCAACCTGTCTGCTGAAGATCAAGCTCTGGCAAAAACGATGAAGGGCACCAGCCAACCCGTGATGCTGGCGAACGCCACGGTCGCCCAAGCTTCGGCGACGGTTGATCGCATTGTCGCCTCCGGCCTCGTGAAAGCGAATCCTGAACGCGTCAAGGGCGGCAAGAATCCGATTACTGGATTCAATCCAATGGCGAATGACGAGCAGTTCGTCCGTCGAGTGTATTTGGATATTGTCGGACGCATACCGAGCCATGACGAAGCTTTGACTTTCATTAAGGATTCCAATCCGAACAAGCGTGCCAAGCTCATCGACATGCTTTTGGACAGTCCCGGCTACAACAGCCACATGTTCAATTACTTGGCTGAAATGCTCCGTGTGAAGGACCGCCTTGACCAGACCAACCTGCGCGGTGTTCCCTACATCAACTGGTTGCAGGATCAGGTGGCGAAAAACCGCCCTTGGAATGAAATGGTTTACGACATGCTGACAGCGTCTGGAAAAATGTGGCACAACGGAGCCGCTGGCTATCTGCTTCGCGATGCTGGCATGCCCTTGGACAACTTGGCCAATACGCTTGCCGTCTTCTTGGGCACGGACGTGGCTTGCGCACAGTGCCATGACCACCCCTTCGCGGACTGGACCCAGCACCAGTTCTACGAAATGGCGGCATTTTTTGGAGCTACGACCACGACCATGCGCGCCAACTACAACCGGAAAAAAGGCTCCGGTGACATGATGAGCGCTCAGAATGACCTGATGCCGAAGATCGAAGAGATCGTCAAGAAGGCCGGTATGGACTGGACTCGAGTGAATAATGGCATTCGCAATTTCATCGGTGCCAACCGCTACATGGTTGCTGATCTGGACACCAACACCATCAAGCTTCCACATGATTACAAATACCCTGACGCCAAGCCGAATGACCCGGTGAAACCGCAATTCATCACTTGGAGCAAAAACGACAAGAATCTCCCTGCATACAAACAGAAGATTAAAGACGCAGAAGAGCTGCGTGTCGCCTTTGCCAAGTGGAGCACTGATCCGTCCAATCCTCGCTTTGCGATGGCGATCGCCAACCGCATGTGGAAACGTGCTTTTGGCCAGGGCATTTCCGAGCCAGTAACTAACATCGACGATCCTGAGCAGGCGTCCAATCCGGCACTCCTCAAGCATCTCGCTGAGGAAATGAAGCGCGTGAAGTTTAACTTCAAAGACTTCATGCGCATCATCTACAATACTCGCGCCTATCAGTCGGAAGCTACGACAGAGCACATCGCAATGGGCGAACCCTACTATTTCCAGGGACCGCTTCTTCGTCGCATGAGCGCCGAACAGGCTTGGGATTCATACATGACTCTCGTCCTTGGTGACCCCGACAAGTATACGGCTCCGCTGCAGGATCTCTACAGCCGTTCGATCGACCTCGACCTTACCAACCCCAAACTGGACGCCCAGACCGTGCTGATGAAGTATGAGGCTTTCCGGTCAATGGCGGC
>JAWLBG010000056.1:0-28732 GCA_041395065.1 Prosthecobacter sp.
GGCGTAGGTGATGCCGGCCCACCAGGCGAGGGCATTGATGATGACCATCACCGTGACCAAGACCTCCACCCAGCGTCCCCACACCCGCAGATAGCCGTTTTCATCCTTCGTCCGGCGGAAAATGTGGTCGGAGTAAATCGAAACGGCAGCCCACCACAGCAGCGGCGGCAGGAAGAGGAAGCCGAAGAACATGCGGCGCAGCACGGCGCCACCGCGCTGATTGTAGGGCACGCGGTCGTAGTCGCGGTAGCGCGCCACGCGCCGCCGTGATGGTTTGACGGTGAGTCCGTCGGCGATGACCTCTCCCGTGGCGGCCAGTCCCAGCAGGCTGGAAACCGGGTGCCATTGCTCTTCGCTGTCGAGCCTCACCAAGTCACTCTCCCGGATCGAACCATAGGCGAGAAAATTACGCAGGTCGTCCTTGGAGCAGGGGCCTAGGGTCTTCTGGCCTTTGGCGATGTAGTATAGGGCATGCACGCGGCAGGAGGGGAGTGACTGGTGGATTCTACGTCATCCGATGGATTGAATGCAATAGTTGCACCAAGTTTTCTTGTAAGTTTTTGATCAAGCTTGTGTCAGTGGATTGCGCTCATGTCCGGGGCGGGTGGCCTGTTCGCTGGCAGTTCTGTGTTTGCAGTTCCGATGCGCCCGTGGCAAGAAGATGGGCGGATGAGCGTAGCGACTGCAGTTACGGACGTGGTGCTGTCGCGCGTCGCTCCTTACCCGCCAGACTCCTTCCGTTGAATTTCATGAATGCTGCTGATCTCCTCACCGCCCTGAACTGGCGCTATGCCACCAAAGTCTTCGATCCCTCCAAAAAAATCCCCGCCGACACATGGTCTGCTCTCGAGGAGTCCCTGGTTCTGACCCCTTCCAGTTACGGGCTTCAGCCGTGGAAGTTTCTCGTCGTTCAGGATCAGGAATTGCGTGAACAACTTGTCGGTCACTCCTGGCGGCAGCGACAGGTGGCCGACTGCTCGCATCTGGTGGTGATGGCGGTGAAAAAGGCCTACAGCCTCGATGATCTGGACGCTTTCATCACGCGGATGGCCGAGGTGCGCGGCGGCACGGCTGAATCACTGGCGGGATTCCGCAAGATGGTGGCCGGCACCCAGGCTCAGGGTTACATGACGACGGAGTGGGCGAAAATGCAGGCCTACATCGCCCTGGGTCAGTTCATGACGGCTTGTGCGCTGCTTGGCGTGGACACCTGTCCGATGGAGGGCTTTGTTCCCGCAAAATATGATGAGCTTCTGGGCCTGGCGGACCAGGGATTGACCACGGCAGTGCTGTGTCCTGCAGGCTACCGGCAGGCCGATGATCGCTATGCTAGTCTGCCGAAGGTGCGCTTCAAGAACTCGGACGTGATCGAGCATCGCTGATCGCCAGCAGCGCCATGACGCTCACGCTGTCGCGGATGCGGCCGTCACGTGCCATCTGGATGGCCTCGGCGAGGGGAAGGCGAAGCACTTCGAGTTCTTCGGTGTCTTCCGGCGCGGCCTGAGTGTGAGAGAGTTCCGTGGCGATGAAAACGTCGCAGACTTCGTTGCTGGTGGAATTGGAGAGCTGAATGCCACTGAGCAGGGGCTCAAGGCTTCCGGCCACAATGCCGGTTTCCTCCAACAGTTCACGTCGTGCTGTGTCGGCGGTCGATTCACCTTCCGGGCATCCTCCTTCCGGAATCTCCCACTCGTAGCTGCCGTGCGTGTAGCGCCACTGACCGACGAGCCAGGTGTGGTCTTCCTCATCAATGGGTACCACGCCGACGGCGATGTTTTTGTATTCAACCACGCCGTAGATGCCCGGGCCGCCGGTGGGCTTGATGACCTGATCCTCACGTACATGAATCCACGGGTTCGTGTAGGCAGCCCGCGAAGAGACGGTCTGCCAGGGATTCGAATGGCGTGGCAAATCCATGCTCAAGGTGCGGACTGGGTAGAAAGGACGACACCATCCGCTTCGACGGTGAAGCTCTTGATCGCCTGTAGCACCGGGCCGATTTCAGGATGCGTCTGGTAGGGGCCGAGGTAGCCGTACATCTGCATGCCTTTGAGCATGCCGTCCGGGATGGTCTTGCCGGGCACGCGGACATTTTTCACCCGGGCATCGAGGCCGGCTTCGGTGAGTTCGATGCTGAAATCAATTTCGCCGACGAGATGGCGCTTCGTATCCTCCCAGAACTTGGCGGTATTCATCGGCAGGCTGCAGGGAGTGGTGATCTCGGCTTTTTCCGGCACGAAGCCCTTCACCCGCAGCATTTCAGCGTAGGTGCCGTTGCCGGAATCCGGGGCGCTGACGATGAGGGCGTTCAATTCATCCGCGTTGAGTTTGAGCGTGGCTGGGGAGCCTGCGTTCGCCGCCTTGGCAAAGTCGGTAAGCTTTTGGGCGAGGCCGGGCTGCGATGCCACATCGGCCTGTTTGGCTGGCTGAGTCTGAGTGATGGCGGCGATCTCGCGGTCCATCGTGGTCAGGGAATGCCATGCCCACCAGATGATGAAGCCAAAAACGCCAATCGCCGCCGCCAGAATGACGCAGCCGTAGCCGGAGTGGAACTCGCCCGTGGGTTTCTTTTCGATTCGTGCCATGCCGCATGTGAATGCTTGGGGGGAGGAGATCAAGCGTGCTTCTGCGGAGTTGGTACTATTGAGTATTGCTTTGTGGTCGCTTTTTTGCTGTAGTCACCATCAATCCCGACTAAAAAGTAGACAGCTTTACCGGGTTCACTCTTAACCAAAATCATATGATCACTCATTTGCTACCGATGCTCCAAGAATCAGCTGTAAATATTGAATACTCTGGTGAGGCTTCACTTGGCATCGTGCCATTGTTAATCGGTTTGGCGGTTTTCGTTTTCTTCATTGCCTCCGCATGGAAGGTTTTTGCCAAGGCAGGTGAGCCTGGTTGGGCCTGTATCATACCCATCTACAACTTGGTGGTGTTGCTCAAAGTCGCAGGCAAACCGATCTGGTGGATCATTCTCCTGATCCTTCCATTGGTGAATATTGTCATTTCCCTCTTGGTGGCTCTCGGAGTCGCGCAGAACTTTGGAAAGAGTAGCGGCTTTGGCATCGGTCTCTGGCTCCTAGGCTTCATCTTTTTCCCGATCCTTGCATTTGGCGATGCCAAATTCGTGGGTCAGAAGAGCTAGATTTGAGTTCCGACAGTTTTGAGGCGCGTGTGCGGGGAGACCCGCAACGCGCTTTTTGTCTACATGCGTTAAACTTAAGGGGTATTCGCGTGGAAAAAAAAGGCCAGCATCCGCAGCAAGCTGAAACACAGCAGGCCTACCCAAAAAACTGTCGTAATGAGTGTTTTTCGCTCAAAAAGCGTCACGAGGGCCGCAAGTTTGCCAGCCCAGGAGAGCGGCAGCAGGGCTCCTGCAGCCACAAAAAGTCCCAAAATGGCAAAGACAGGCGAGAAGGGGTGAAAATGCAGGGCCGTCTGCCAGTCTCCGAGCAGAAGTGCCCGACCCGCGCGGGTCAAGCCGCAGCCGGGGCAGGGCAGACCGGTGACCGCCGCGAATGTGCAGGGCCAGAGCTTCCAGCCCTGCGTGAGGCCAAAGGTGAGAATCACCACAGCAGTCAGCAGCGCACGGCACATGGCACGCTGGAGGATCAGGGGCCCCAGCCACGGGCGGGTGAGAGATTTGAGGCGGCTCATGGACGATGTGCAGCGTGTTTCGATCGCGCGAGGAAGTCAATCCCGGCCTCCTGATTGACGCAGGCGCTCTGCCGCCGACCATCGCGGGATGAAGATTCTCGTCGCCCTTTCAGGTGGAGTGGACAGCAGCGTGGCCGCCGCGCAGATCGTCCGCGCCGGCCATGAGGTGGAAGGCGTGTACATGAAAAACTGGATCAACGAGGAGAACATCATCGGCGACTGTCCGTGGGAGGAGGACATTGTCGACGCCGAGGCCGTGGCTAGGCAACTCGGCATCCCTTTTCGCGTGGTGAATCTCATGACCGAATACCGTGAAAAGGTGGTGAAGTACCTTCTCGCAGGTTATCAGGCAGGGATCACTCCCAATCCGGATGTGATGTGCAATCGCGAGATGAAGTTCGGCGTGCTGTGGGAATGGGCGTCCGAGCACGGCTTTGAGGGAATCGCGACGGGGCACTATGCCCGCAAGGAAAACGGACAGGTGCTGCGCGGCGCCGATCCAAACAAGGATCAGACCTACTTCCTCGCCATGATGCGGCCGGAACAGGTGCGCATCGCGCATTTTCCCATCGGTCATCTTTTGAAGCCGGAACTGCGCGAGGTGGCGCGCGAGCTGGGTCTGAAGACGGCAGAGAAAAAAGACAGCCAGGGCATCTGCTTCATCGGTCAGGTGAAGATGGAGGATTTTCTGCGCACCTTTGTTCCCGACAAGCCGGGTCCCATCGTGAACCTCGAAGGCCAGGTGCTGGGCGAGCATCGCGGCCTGCATCTCTACACGCTCGGCCAGCGCAAAGGCCACGGCGTCGCCAGTCCGGTGCACAAGCAGGCTTACGTCGTCGTCGCAAAGCGTCCCGCCACGAACGAGCTTGTGGTTGCGATTGAGAATCCCGACACGCCCCTGCTTTGGGCGCGCCGTGCCGTGCTGAATTCGATTTCGGTAACGGGAGATCCTCTCGATGCGCCACGCCTCCTGCAGGCGCAGCCGCGCTACCGCTGTCCGGCGGGGGATGCGACGTTCCGTCCGCTGGGCGACGGGCGAGCGGAATTGGAATACAGGGAGCCGCAGCGGGCGCTGACTCCCGGGCAAATCTGTGCGCTGTATGAAGGCGACCGGCTTCTGGGTGGCGCAGTCTTTGAATCCATCCAATACGAATGAGCGACTCCATTCTCATCCTCGGAGGCGGCTGCTTCGGCCTCGCCGCTGCATTGGAACTGCGGATACGCGGTTGGCAGGTGACCTTGATCGATCAAGGCCGCATTCCGCATCCTGATGCCGCCTCCACCGACATCAGCAAAGTCGTGCGCATGGACTACGGCGCCGACGCACAGCACACGGAAATGGGGGAACTCAGCCTGACCCGCTGGCGCGAGTGGAACGCCCGCTGGGGGGAGGACCTGTTTCACGAGTCCGGCTTTCTGGTGATGTCGCGGCATGAAATGAAACCGGGAGGTTTTGAGCATGACAGTCATGCATTTCTCGCTTCCCGAGGGCATTCATTGCGTCGCACGAATTCGGATGCCTTGCGGGTGCGACACCCCGCTTGGAATCATGAGGTGTATTGCGACGGCTACCACAATCCTGTCGGTGGCTGGGTGGAAAGTGGGCGCGTCATCGCGCGATTGGCGGTTGAGGCCAGGGCGGCAGGTGTGTCCGTGGTCGAGAATGCGATCCGCGCGGGGCCCGAGTTTGAAGGCGGGCGCTGCAAAGGGATTGCCGCTGAGAATGGATCGTGGAAAGCGGACTTGGTGCTCGTGGCCAGCGGTGCATGGACACCCGAAGTGCTGCCACAGCTTCAGGAAGTCATGTGGGCCACCGCGCAAACGGTCGTTCATTTTCAACCGCAAGACCCGCAGCGCTTCACACCTCCCGAGTTCCCGGTTTGGGGGGCTGATATTGGAACGACGGGTTGGTACGGTTTTCCGGCGAATGCTGCGGGGCTGGTGAAGGTCGCGAATCACGGACCCGGACGTCGCGTCAGAGCCCGCGATGCGCGTGTGTGGCCGGAGGGCGAGGAGGAGCGCTATCGGGAATTTCTGCGCGAGACGTTTCCCAGCCTCGCGGACGCGCCGATTCACTCGACGCGGGTTTGCCTCTACTGCGACACCTTCGACGGAGCCTTCTGGATCGATCATTCCCCGGAGCACCCCGGCCTGATCGTCGCAGCGGGAGATTCCGGCCACGCCTTCAAGTTCACCCCAGTGATGGGTGGAATCATTGCCGATGTGATCGAGCAGAGGAAGAATCCGTGGTCGCATCGCTACCGCTGGCGGGAACGCAGTGCGGCTACGGCCGACGGAGCCCGCGCCTCAGTAGACTGACTGAAGTTGGGGGCGGTTCCACAGCCTCTGCAAAAAAGTATCAGGGATCCAAATGAACGCTGTCGAGTATTTGCGCCCTGCCCCGAATGGCACTGAGTTAAGGCCCATTTGGGACGAAAAACGAGCATGTTTTTGAAGATGTATTCGTTGATGATCAATGGCAGCGAACACGAAGTTCTTTCCCTCGTTTCACAGGTGTCTTTTTGGGCGTCCGCCCGTCAGTGAGAGGGGGCTTTTGCAGCGCAAGGCACGCGAGGCCGACCGGCTCTGCCTGACACAGTTGCACACGCTCTTCGAAGGTGTGCTGCCGTCATCGCTGGCCGCCTACAAAGCCGCTCAAGGTTCCAACAGCCGCCACCGCATCTACACACCGCAGGTGACCTTCTGGAGCCTTTCTCTCCCAGACGCTCGATGCCGATAGCGGTTGCCGCCGTGCGGTGACTCGCGTGCAGACCTTGTGCTCTGCGCTGGGTCTTGTTCTGCCTGATGAAGACACCGGCGCCTACTGCGCAGCAAGAGCACGCCTGCCGATGCGCCTGCTGCTCAACGTGCATGCGCATGTCGTCAGGCGTCTCGGCACATGTTCACTGTCCGAAGGACGACGTGTGCTGGTGATGGATGGCACCAGCATCCGCATGCCAGACTCGCAGCGCAATGCCGCTGTTTATGCGCGTGGTCCCGGGCAGAAGCCCGGCTGTGGTTTTCCTTTGATGCCCGTGCTCGGTCTCTTCGATCTGAGCGGCGGCACCTGGATCGCCGCAGTCAAAAGCAAGCCTCGTGCGCACGATGCGGCGCTGGCCTGGCGCATGTTGCGACATCTGCGCAGCGGCGACATCCTCATTGCTGATCGAGCCTTCGGCTCCTACGCCTTCATCGCCGCGTGCAAGGCGCGCGGCATTGATGGGTCATGCGCCTGCACCAGGCGCGTGATCCGCAGCTGGCGAAAGGCAGGCGTGTCGACGAGGGTGACTGGCGTCACCTGGAACCGACCGTTGCAACCGCCCAAAGGACAGCACAAGGCGTTGCACGCCGCACTGCCGACGACGCTGAACCTGCGCCTGGTCCAAGTGCGCAGCACCAGCCCCGGCTTTCGCACCCACGAGCTGCAAGTCGTCACCACGCTGCGGGACTTGCGTGTTTACAGCGCTGCGCAGATCGCCGCATGGTATCAACGGCGCTGGCAGGTCGAGCTGTTGATTTCGCTTCGCTTCACCCTTCGGGCAGCCTGCGGCTGTCTGTCTCGCTGCGCTCGGCTCTTCGACGACATCAAGACCAGCCTCAACATGCATGCCTTTCGCTGCAGACACCGCACATGGTCGCACGCGAACTGCTCATGCACATGATCGCCTACAACCTCGTGCGTCACCTCATGGCCTGTGCCGAACCAATGCGTGATGTTCAGGCACTCGGCACACTCCCTTCAAGGGCACGATGGACCGGCTCGACCAGTGGCAGTGGGTTATCTGGAGCGCGCCATCCTGCAAGCAGGCAAGGCTGAGGCGCAACGCGCTGCTGCAAACCATTGCTGATGACGAGGTGCCGCCGCGCCCCGGACGAAAGAACCGCGTGTCTGCAAAGACCGGCAGAATAAATACACTTTTATGACCAAACCTCGCCACCTCTACAATCTCGAAGACGACCTTGCTCATGCGTCCTAAAACTGGCTTAACTCAGTGCCATTCACCCCTGACCCCGTTTCCCTGTGCATAAAATCATCAAGGCGAACGGTCAATTTATTGATAACGGCAGTGAAGCCGATGAGGGACATTGAATACATCAACATGAAGCTCCACTACATCTTACTTGCACTGACTGTCGCGATCCCATTTATCGCGTGTGCTCAAGAAGAGGATATCACGCAACGTCCGAGGGACCGTGACAAGCTTGATTTGACCACGATCGAGAAGCTGATGTCACAATCGGAAGACAAACAAATTCTCCAGCTCATTTTCGCTGCTGGCGATAAGGACGCAAAAATACTTGGCACTCAGGTGTTAGAGCGAGCCCCCCCCCGACAAGACAACGCAAAATCCTCGCTAGCTTGCTGGATACCGATGCCGCGTGGGTCCCTTCATCGATGGCTCAAAATCCTGCCCTGGTTAACAACGTTGCAGAAACAGGCGAGCCGCCCATGGCCTTTGGCGGGGCTGAGGCGACCACAGACCTCACCATCTTCTGCAAAGTGGTGACAGATGTTTTGTCCAAGAATGATTGGGCCACCGTCCCTCCCACCATGATTTTCAGCCGGAAGACGCGGCAAGAAATTCGCAAGAAACTGATGCCCGAGCCCAGTCTTGTGAATGCAACAAACATTGTATCTGAGCTCAACCTCAAAAACGCCGACAACGTCAAGGAATCCAATTCAGTTCCAATTCCTGCTATTGGAGAAGCACCTGTTTCCTCCTCATCCCAACCGAAATCATGGTGGTTTCTACCGACACTCATCGTGGCGTCTATCGCATTGCTCTGGCTGTTATCCAAAACCCTTAGATAAGATGCAACGCAGCCTGGCCTAGGGGAAACGGGGTCAGTGTGCAAAAAGTTGACAGAATGAAGAATGAACCCAGCGCAGGAGAGATGAACCCAGCGCAGGAGAGGGGCGGGGGCGATCGTTGACAGCACAAGACGATTTACCACGAGTCTGCGGCACACAAAGCATGTGCTAGCAACCTGTGACGGGCCTACATCACCATGCCACCATCGACCGTCAGCACTTGGCCGGTGACGTAACGTGCGGCGGGGCTGGCGAGGTAGAGTGCGGCGGCGGCGATGTCCTCGGCGGCTCCGAGTTCACCCAGCGGAACCTTTTTCAAGATCTCCTCCTTCACCTGGTCGTTGAGCACGTGCGTCATGTCCGTGGCGATGAAGCCGGGGCAGATGCAATTGGCGGTGACACCACGGCCGGCGAATTCGCGGGCGAGTGACTTGGTGAAACCGATGAGGCCGGCCTTGCTGGCGGCGTAGTTGGCCTGACCGGCATTGCCGATGAGCCCGATGACGCTGCTGATGTTGATGATGCGTGCGCCCTTCTGCTTCAGGATGCTGCGCTGCACGGCTTTGACCATGTTGAAGGCGCCTTTGAGATTGGTGTCGAGCACGGCATCCCAGTCCTCCTCGCTCATGCGCAGGAGCAGGCCGTCCTTGGTGACACCGGCGTTGTTCACCAGAATGTCCACGTGATCGAAATCGGCGAGGATCTGCTTGCCGACTTCGGCGCAGGCGGGGCCATCGGCCACATCGAGCGCGTAGGCCTTGGCGGCGCCGGGATGCGCGGCATTGATGGCATCGGCGGCGCTCTGCGCATTGGCCTGCGTGCGACTGACAACGGCGACTTTCGCACCTTCGGCGGCGAAGGTTTCAGCGATGGCTTTGCCGATGCCGCGGCCGGCTCCGGTGACGATGGCGATCTTGTCTTGAAGTTTACCCATGGGGCATCCATGAACGGGGGCATTCGCCGCGCAAGAAGAAGGTGCAATGGCGTCATCCTGCAGCATCATGCGTTCGTTTTGCCCATGCCTGAAACCGCGTCCGACGAAGAACAACGAGCGTCCTCTGGACGGTTTCGATTATTGGGTCGAATTGCAGATGCCTCCGCATTGCTGTCGGTGGCCTTCACCTGGCTCGGCAGTCTCGGGAGCTTTCATTGGATGCTAGATCTGCTCTCGCACTTTCGAATGCAGTATCTGATCGCGGGTTTCGTGGTTTTGATCTACGCCTTGTTCCGGCGCAGTTCCTGGCTCGTTTTGATGGCGGTCGCCTCGCTGCTCTGGAATGGGCGCGTGGTCTTGTCCTGCCACGCCACCGCCACGCCGGCTGAAGCGACGCTTCAAAAGCCACTACGAGTTCTGACGTTCAATGTCATGGCTGGCAATGCCAACCAAGCCGCTGTCATCGATTATGTGGTGAGTGTGGATGCCGATATTGTTTGCCTGTTGGAGACCAATGAGTCCTGGCGTTCCAGTTTGGCACCATTGAGAGAGAGGTATCCCTACCATGTGGAGGAACTTGGAGCGGGCTACTTCAGCATCGCCTGCTACACACGGCTTCCTGTCAAAAGCAGCGGGGTGCGGCGCTTCACCACTTGGGCGTTGCCGGTTGTATTTTTGAATCTTGATCGCTTGGGCTCTCCATTGACCTTTATTGGCATCCATCCCGATGCGCCGATGCGGAAAGCGCAGGCTCGTGAGTGGCGCGTGCAGCTTTCGCAGATCGGTTCTTTGGTGGCCGAAATCGATGGTGATGTGATTGTCGCTGGTGATTTCAACGCCACACCCTGGTGCGAAGGCATGCGTCTGCTGCGTGAGAAAAGCGGGCTCGATTTTCGATCCGTCGATCCCGTCTGGCCGCCGACCTGGGGTTTGAATCTGCCGATGATGATTCCCATCGACCATGTGCTGGTCAAAGGCGGACTGACCGTGCAAAAGCGCACGATTGGGCCGGATCTCGGCTCAGATCATCGGCCGGTGACGGTGGATATCCTCAGCGCACGCTGATCACGCCAGCACCGCCTTCACCGGATGATGTTCCTCCACGCCGGTGAGCCGTTGATCAAGGCCTTGGAACTTAAAGCTGAACTTGCGGTGATCGATGCCCATGAGGTGGAGGATCGTGGCGTTGAGGTCGTTGATGTGGACGGCATCTTTGACCACGTTATAGCTGAAATCGTCGGTTTCGCCGTATTCGACGCCGCCTTTCACGCCGCCACCGGCCATCCACATGGTGAAACAGCGCGGATGATGATCGCGTCCGTAGTTGTCCTTGGTCAGCGTGCCTTGTGAATACACGGTGCGGCCGAATTCGCCGCCCCAGACGACCAGTGTGTCCTGCAGCAGGCCGCGTTGCTTCAAATCCATGATCAGAGCGGCGCAGGCGCGCTCGCTGTCCTCGACCTGACCGCGAAGGAGCTTCGGCAGGTTGTTATGCTGATCCCAGCCGCGATGCAGGATCTGCACGACACGCGTGCCGCGCTCGATGAGACGGCGCGCCATGATCGCGCTGTGCGTGAAACTGCCGCTGCGCTGCACGTCCGGGCCATACATGTCTAGTGTGGCCTTGCTCTCTTTGCTGAGATCGGTGAGCTCCGGCACGCTGCTTTGCATGCGGAAGGCCATTTCATACTGAGCGATGCGTGTTTGAATTTCGGGGTCGCCAATGCGGTCGTGATTGATCGTGTTCAGCTTGTTAAGTGCGTCGAGCATCGTGCGACGGTCAGTGGGATCGACACCGGGAGGGTTCTTCACATACAACACGGGATCACCCTGACCACGCAGCGCCACGCCGGTGTATTTCGTCGGCAGGAAACCGCTGCTCCACATGCGCGTGAACAGCGCCTGAGCCTGACTCGCGGCGGGAAACGTGGGCGTGAAGACCACAAACGAAGGCAGGTCATTGCTCAGGCTGCCGAGACCATAGGACAGCCACGAGCCGATGCTCGGCTTGCCCGGCACCTCGCTGCCGGTCATGACGAAGGTGCAGGCTGGATCGTGATTGATGGCGCTGGTGTGCACACTTTTGATGACCGCGATTTCATCGACGATCTTCGCGGTGTTCGGCAGCAGTTCGCTCACGAAGCGTCCGCATTGACCGTGCTGCGTGAACTTGAACATCGATGGAGCTACTGGGAAACGCGCCTGGCCGCTGGTCATCGTGGTGATGCGCTGGCCGTTGCGCACGCTGTCAGGCAGATCCTTGTCGTAATGCTGCTGCAACTGCGGCTTGTGATCCCACAGATCGAGCTGCGACGGCGCGCCGTTCATGTGCAGGTAGATGATGCGCTTCGCCTTGGGTGCAAAATGCGGCAGGCCGGTCAGCGGCGGCTGCACCAAGGAGGAGTCAGCGCTCGCGAAGCGTTCACCCAGCATGCTTGCCAGCGCGATGCTGCCAGCCCTCAGGCCTGTCTGGCCAAAGAACTGACGGCGGGTCTGACTGCGATGAAATTCGAGAAAGGGGTCCATGCAGGAGTTTATACGAATGCAGGGGAAAAGAGTTTGCGGAATGCCTTCGGAACGAAAGCGACGGACGCTGTAGACGTTCGTGGGGTGTTCAATCTCCCTGCCACCAAGAGTTCCATTCGGAGTGCGGACGTTTTTTACCCTTGCTGGCATCCAAAACCGGTGGATCCGCCTTGGGGTTTCCCTGAAGGTCGGGGGTGTTAATTGCTGAGCTGTACTTCGTGACCCATGGTGCAGTGTTGGGTGCTTTCGGCAGGATCGAGTTCTGCACTTGGGGCTGAGGCAACAGAACAAATGCTCCGTCAGCTACGACTGGCGAGGTCTCTGGCGCGGCGGCGTCTAGGTCGAGGGATTCAAGCTTCGCTGGCGGCCATGTGGACGTTGGCAGACCGGTCAAAGGAGGATCGAACGACGCTTCTCCGGGGCTGGCAAGTTCGACCGTGATTTCCGGAACATTTGACGATGGTGCGGGAGTATCAACGAGGGGGGGCTCGGGCTCGACGGCCATCACCGGCTCGAGTGCGATGTCGGATGGGGCGACTTCTATGTGATCGGGTAAATTACCTCCTTCAAACACAAAGCGGTGGCTCGAAAAAGGCGGGGGAGGTGGCAAAAAAGTCGGCTCATGCGCGCCGACAAGCGTCACGTTCTCTTCCTTCAAAGCCGGCATGGGTTCAAAACACAAACCTGCGGGCCCTGGAAAAGAGGGGGCTGTCGTCACATCAGGCAAAGACTCGTCGGCAGGCTTGGTTTCTTCAGGCAATGACACAGCCGGCTCTGTCAGTTTGGCGTAGCTGCCTGGAAACTCTGCGGGTGGGGACACATCCTCATCAGGCAGGAGCGGAAGCGGGACATAGCTGTCGTAGGGCTCGCTCGATTCCGGCGGGTCTTTGTCTTCGAAGGGGAACTCTACGGAGGGGGCATCCCTTTCCGCATGGCTTTGACTTTCCAGCCACTCAAGCACAAAGGCATTCGTCGAGTGAATAGCGGGAGACGGCGAAGGCTGCGCATCAGGCTCTTCTCGGTTGGTGGAAGAGGGGTGTGAACGCCCTCTCATCAGGGCGAAAGCGGCAGCCCCGGCTCCGAGCAGCACCGGCAACTTGCTGATGCGTGAGCCAAGGATCCCTCCGAGGGCCGTCGCGCCGAGGATGGCCAACGCAGAGGCGGTCGCGCTCGTGTGCGGGGTGTGAGGAGTTTCGGTGCGCATCCTTGAATTACCCAAGAGGCTACCTTGCCGCCGCCATTGCGGCAAGGTACAAGAAACAGGACACCCTCTGAAGTCGGTCTACTTGGTCGCATCGCCGCCACTGGCAGCGGCAAGACTGGATTCCTCCGGCGGCAGGAAGGCCTTGAAGCGATTCTTGTCGATGGCTTTCATGTAGGCTTCCATCGGCGTGACGTATCCGTCGCGCAGCTTCTGCCAGATGGCTTCGTCCATGAACTGCATGCCTTGGGCCTTGCCGCCGATAATGACATCGTAGAGCTTCTGAGTGGCACCTTCGCGGATGATGGCGGCTACGGCGGAATTGGCGACCATGATTTCGTTCACTGCCGCGCGGCCCTTGCCGTCCGATTTCTTCATCAGAAGCTGGGCAACAACTCCCTTGAGTGAAGCGGCGAGCATCGTGCGCACCTGGCTTTGCTGGTCGGAGGGGAAGACGTCGATGATACGGTCAACGGTCTTGCGAGCGTTGTTGGTGTGCAGGGTGCCGAAGACAAGAAGACCGGTTTCGGCGGCCGTCAGCGCGAGTGAGATCGTCTCAAGGTCACGCATTTCCCCGACGAGAACGATGTCGGCGTCCTCGCGCAGTGCCGCGCGCAGGCCGTCCGCGAAGGATGGCGTCTGGATGGGCACCTCGCGCTGGGTGATGATGCTCTTCTTGTTGCGGTGCACGAATTCGATCGGTTCCTCAATCGTGATAATGTGCCGACGGAAGTTCGTGTTGATGTAGTCCAGCAGGGCCGCGAGCGTGGTGGATTTTCCTGAACCAGTGGGGCCGGTGACGAGAACAAGACCGCTGCGCATGTGCCCGAAATCGCGGACGACTTGAGGAATCCCAAGTTGTTCGAGACTTGCGATCTTGGTGGGGATGATACGGAAAACCGCACCGTAACCGTGCTGTTGACGCAGGTAGTTGCAGCGGAACCGGTTGTCGGCGTCCATTTCGTAGGCGAAGTCAAGATCGCCCTTCTCGCGGTAGCGTTCCCATGCGCGCGGCTCGCAGATCTCTCGCATCATGGTTTCCATGAGACGCTCGTCGAGGATCTGGTCGGAAATGGGCTGAATCGCGCCGTGGACGCGAACCTTCGGCGGTTGTTTTTGGCTGAGGTGAAGGTCGGAGCCACCGAGTTCGATGAGTTTGTGAAAGAATTGGTCAATGATGGGCATGGCAGTGCGCTGGGTGCGGTTGACTGGGCGTCGTGCGGTTGGCTCAGGACTCGAAGTATTTTCTCATGAGCACTTTGTCTTCGGCGCGGGATTCGCACTCCTCACGGCTGATTTCGCCGGCCGAGTAGAGGTTCCGCAGGGCATCATCCATGGTGACCATGCCGACGCTCTTGCCGGTCTGCATGACACCGCCAAGCATGAAGGTCTTGCCTTCACGAATGCAGTTGCCGACGGCGGGTGTGTTGACGAGAACTTCGAGGGCCATGACGCGACCGTTGCCATCCATTCTAGGGACCAACTGTTGCGAGAGGATGCCGCGCAGGGATTCGGACACCATGATTCGAATCTGGTCGCGCTGGTCGATGGGGAACACGTCGAGCACGCGGTCCAGCGTTCTAGCGGCGCTGCCGGTGTGCAGGGTTCCGAGCACCAAGTGGCCCGTTTCCGCAGCGGTGATCGCGAGGGAGATGGTTTCGAGGTCGCGCATTTCACCAACCATGATGACATCAGGGTCTTCACGCAGCGCACCACGCAGCGCGGCTGCGAAGGACTCGGTGTGAGTGTGCACCTCGCGCTGGTTCACATGGCAGCCTTTTGGATCAATGACGTACTCGATGGGGTCTTCGAGCGTGATGATGTGGTCGTGGCGCTCAGCGTTGATGGAGTCAACCAGTGCGGCCAGAGTGGTGGACTTGCCGCAGCCAACGGGGCCAGTAACGAGAATCAGTCCGTTTTGAAATCGAGTGAGCGTTTTTACCGTTGAGGGAAGTCCGAGTTCCTCCACCGAAGTGATTTTCGTCTTGATGACGCGGAAGACCATGTCGATACCGAGACGCTGCTGCACCACTGAGGAGCGAAATCGGCCGAAATCTGGCGAGTAGGCGAAGTCCACATCGCCGCGTGACTCAAGCTGTTTGATGTGGGGTTCACTGAGGAAGCCGTAGGCCAGTCTGCGCGTGTCTTCCGCAGTCAGAATGGAGGCGTTGTTCCAGATCGGTTGAAGATTGCCGTAGCGTCGCCAAGCGGGCTGCGCACCCGTGGCCAGGTGCAAATCGGAGGCGTCGTACTCCATGCAGAAGCGCAGGTAGTCGTCAACGGAACCTAAAACCGGGAGTTCGTCTTGAGGGGGTTGGGTTGGATCGGACATGAAATGGGAAAATCACTAGACCTCTTTGGAAGGGGGCGTGTTCGGGGAAAATTGATGTTTGAAGTAAGATTCAAAGAATTGAGAGGCTTGGTCGAGCACCTTTCGGCGCCCCAGCGCAATAACCGGCCCCAAGACGAACGACCATAAAGTACGATTCTTAGCGGCGACGACGGGTATGTCACGCCCGTTGTTGGTGGAAACAGGCGATCTCAGCCCGCGAATGACAATGAGGCCCGCCAAGAGCGCTCCAGAAAGCCACCAAATTCGATGTTTCTCGAAGCTGCGCCCGATCACTGCACGAGGACTCCATTCCTCCGCCGCGAGGCGACCATGGTGGGCGAGGGCGACGCGTGCCGCCTGCAGATCCTGCAATGCTTGTTCCTTGGCGTTCACTTGGTGTTTCCGGCGAGCCACTCGCGGTCTTGGCGCAGTTGTTGAAACGATTCCTCGAAAAGACGAAAAGAGCGGAGGCGTGCCTTGAGTCCGGCGAGGAGAAGAAGCCCGAGGAAGAGATGGATGCCGGCTCCCCCGAGCGCGACTTGCGTCCAGGGCCACCCCGTTTTTTCCGAGATGATCCAGACCAGTGCAGGAGCTCCCAGCATCCAGCCTATGATCAGGGCGGCGAGTGAAAACATGAACATCCCGGCCATGCCAGCCACGCGTGTGCCAGCCTCCTGTCCCTCGATGTGAAGGAGGCGACCGCGTGCTTCGATGTAGAGGGCGATGGAACGCAGCAGGCCTGACGCACTTGCGCGCTCCTCATGGCCGGTAGGCGTTCCCGAATTCATGAAGAGGAACCGGAAGGATCAACGACGCAGAATATTGCCAATGATGAAACCAACTCCGAAGGCCGTGAGCAGTGCCTGCAGAGGTTTCTCGCGCGCAAACTTTTCCGCCTCCTGACGGAAGTCGGCGCAGCGTTCGCGGGCGTCATGAAAAGTCTGGTCGGCGAATTCGCGGAACTCCCCTGCTTTTTCACGCATGTCGGAGGCTTTTTGCTCCGCTGTGCTGCGGAATTGCTCGGCCCGGCTTTCTGCCGCTTTGCGCAACTCGTGCGCCTTTTGGGCGGCGGCGGTGCGCAGTTCTTCCGCTGCTTTCATGGCGCTGGCTTTTGCGGCTTGAAACGGGTCGCTCTGAGAGGTGCTGCCGAAGTTTGCGTCTGCGGTGGGGTTCTCGTTCATGGCGTGGTTTTTTTTGGTTACTAAGTGGAAATAACAGCACTCTCGTCCCCTTGGCGAGAGAAAAAGCACGGTCGGACGCATGCGGACGGCGGGACAGAGCGCGATGTCTTTTGGGGCATCGAGACAGAATGGTTCGAGGTGTTTTTCGGAGTGATGAATTTTTTTCGCATCTTCATCACATTCGAAGGGTTTACGTCGGTGGCATCTCACGACGGGCGGCGCTCTCAGTCGACTCCGCTGATCGTTTCTTGAGAGGCCAATTTCAAGCCAACCAACCTGAATCCCATGAAAACATTATTGACTACATTTAGCGTCGCCCTGCTTGCAGTGGCCGCAAACGCTGAACCTCCTGCCAAAGGCGAAGGTGCAGGCAAAGGTAAGGGACCTCCAGGCGGACGCCCTCCGCAGGAAGTGATCGCCATCATGAAAAAATATGACACGAACGGCGACAAGAAGTTGGATGAGAAGGAACGCGCGGCGATGTCTGATGAAGACAAGGCGACTCTCGCTAAGTTCCGCGAGCGGATGGGCAAAGGAGGTCCTCCCGGAAAAGGAAAGGGCGAGCCCAAAGGCAAGGGGAAGGGCAAAGGAAAAGGCGAGGAGAAATAGTCGCCGTATTCCTGCTGTGACTTTACAAGCGTGCCCGCCCTTCTGGCGGGCACGTTTAGCTTCCCGGCAATGTTAGCCCACTTACGCCAAAGAATGATTCGGCGTGATCAATCCTTTTCGGGAAGGTAGGCGGCTTTGAGGTCGATCTTGAAACGCCAAGTGAGAACCTCGGCCGGTTGATCCGGGGCACGTTTAAAGCTCAGACTGACGACGCACTCTTCATGCCGCAACCTGTAGGGGAACTTGAAGCGCACCGTCATACTGGAGGAATCGTAAACGGCGGGGACGGTGCCCAGGCCGCCGATGCGCATCACGATGCTGTCTGGATCGACAGTGCCGACTTTCTTCAAATCGGCTGTGATGAGCGGAGTGCGGTCGGTGACAGTCTCCTCGGGGCCCGGACTGAGGACGACCAGTTGTTCACCCTGCTCGTTCTGTTTGTCGGCGACAAGGAACTTGTTGGAAGTGACGTCGCCGCGTCCGCGGAAATTGGTGGCGTATTTGAAGTTCGTGTCACTGTCGCCGTGGATGATGTAGCGACCGAGTTCGCCGTTCGTCGTGTCCCAGGTGACTTTCTGCCCGTTGACGGTGACAAGTGACTCGTAACCGATTTGGAGGCCGGTTTCCATGATCGACTGATCGTAGATGCCAAAGGGGTAGGCGAAGGAGGTGACTTTGATGCTGAGGTTCTGCTCGAGGAATTCACGGGAATTCTTAAATTCGCTGAGAATCCACAATTGAAAGTCTTCGTCCGTCTTCACCTTGGCGGGGCGCTTTTGAGGCTGGCATGGGCGACGCTGTGGCTGCCGACTTCGCAACCGTGCTGCATCATTTCCTTGATCTGCTTCCAGTCGAGGGACCACCGCCAATGTTCACATAGTCCTTGTAAAGGTAGATTGTGAAGGGGAAATCAAACTCGCGCAGCACCGGGTAGGCGTAGGTGTAAACGCCCTCCCAACCGTCGTCCATGGTGATGACGATGGATTCTTCAGGGATGTTCTTCTCGCCTCGTTTCCAGGCCATAACGTCGCTGAGTGGGATGACGGGAATGTTTGAATCCTTGATGGCCTGCATCTGCTCGCGGAATTTCGGTGCCGAGATAAGCATGGGGCTGCCCCCCCGGTCACGGAAGTCGTGGTAACCTAGAATCGACACGACCGAAGATTTGTTGAGTTCGAAGCCCGGGTTGACCGGAGTTTCCAATTCCGCTGAGCCTGCCATCGCGGACTCCAACAGTTTCTTTTCGATGGCTTGTTCCTCCTCCGTCAACACCGGTTCGGGTGGAGGTGGCGGTTTCGGCGTCACACCGCTCTGCTCGGCAAGTCTCCGCATCTTGTCCTCGAGTCTTTTGCACCCAGACAGAGGGGAGACAATGACGAGGACAATGAGGATCAGAGCTGGAATTCGACGAGGCATTAGTTCGTGGACGGACGCGGTTTTGTGATGAGGACACTCTTGAGGATGAGAGCAGACTGCTTTGCATCCCCGACCGTGAGTCGCAGTGTTTCGCCTCGTTGGTCGGCGGTCAAGGCCAAGGTGCCGAGACGGAAGATGCGAAAGGACTCCGCATCCTTCGTCACACGGGAGGTCTCCATCTCTTTTTCAATCGTTTGGCCGGCGTATTCCACGCGGATGATCAGGGGGGCGGATAATTCCGGCGCGGAATAGTGGATGAGAACATCGTAGGTGCCCGCCTCCGTGTTATCAATGCGCCATTCAGCTGCAGATGCCGTCGCTGTCGTGGCTCCGTCCGGCAGGGCTGGGGCGATGCGTGTCGCCAGTGCCGGTGTCAACACGATGAGGGCGTCCTTGCGCTCTGATGCGGTGGGGGCGGGCATCGGCGTCGGCATGGGCAGTTGGCCGGTGGGGGACTGCTGTGTGGCGATGAGGTCCAGGACTCCACCGCTGCTGATGACCTCCTGAATGCGCGCGATTTCCGCATCGTAGGCCGGCAGTTCGTCGGCGGTGGCTGCTGCCCGGTGCCGTTGCAGTTCCGTCAGGTATTTGCCCAGAAGGGGGATGTGCCTAGCACTGAGTTCCTTTTGATAAATCGCCTCCATTTGCTGGAGACGAGTGGTGTGAGTCGGTGCAGACGTTTCCTGCGCGCCGACAGTCGCAACGGTGGCGATGAATATCGAAAGCACTCGAAGTTGCCAGGTCATGGCTTTTCGCCTCCCTTGGTGAGCGCGGATTGCAAGGCCCATGCACCGGGTGCCGGATCGCGCGTCATGGCTTCCTTTTCGCGCTCGGTGAGCGTGTCGATGATGGCCTTTTCGGTGGCATTGCGCTTGGTGTTGCGCGTCGGCGTGGCGACGGCGGCCAGACCATGCTCGACCAATAGATTCTGATAAAGGCCAACCTCTGGGAGGAAGAGCAGCGCCGGAAGTGTGCCGTCCTTATCCTTGTCTGCCCGCACAAGCAGGCGAAGTGGCTTGTCCCGCAAATAACCGGCGGTGAATTCGCGTGCAGCGCGTCCAATGGCTGCCGCGTCTTCGTCGGCAATTTTGAAGTGAGCGGCAAGTCTGGCGACGGCGGGGTCATTTTCGTCCGCAGGCGGACAGCGGACCCACAGGAGGCGGACGGGAAATTCGGCTCCGTCATGCACTACGGTGAAGCGGTCGCCGGCCAGTGGGATTCCTTCAGCGAGACGAGCATTGCTAATGTCTTCGAAGCCGTTGAGTCCGCTGGCGGCGGAGGTGACCGCCCGGATGCCTTCAGGTCCGGTGCTGCGGTCCAGAAGTTGGCGGACACGGCGGTCCTCGGCTTCGACTTGGTCTTTCAGTTCCGGCTTTGATTTCGCCAAGGCTTGCAGGTTGTCGATGTGGATCTTTGCTGCCGCCTGCCGAGCGTCATCAATGGCTTTGCGGAGGGTGGAGGTGGCTGCTTTGAGAGTTTCTTCGTCGGCGATGTCGCCTGCAACTTCCGGGGTCGCCTCCTCGCTAACTGGCACGAGGCGCAGGTTGCGAATACGAATGAGATTGGCGGGGTAGCCGGTCGTGTTGTGAAGACGCAGGGTCACGGGGCTGCTGGTGAAGTTGAGGGCGCTGACCCGAACAGTGGAGAATGTCGTCTCGTCGGCGCTGCGGAAGATTTCGAAAGTGCGGCGGTTTTCGATGGAAGCCCCGAGCACGGTGACTTCGTTGAACTCGAATACGGCTGTCTTTTGCGGCTGCAGCTTGGAAGACGCGTAAATGCTGCCGGTGATGGGGGCATCGCTCATGTTAACCTCGAATTCGAGGTGGTAGGCTCCGGGGACGAGACGAAAGTTCATCCATTCCGCACCGCTGCCGTTGGAGCGCCAGCCACTGAGTGTTTCCCCCGAAGCCTGCGCGGAGCCGGTCAGGCGGGCTTGTGCCAGTGGCAGCGGCGTGGCCAGGCTGGAGACGGTGCCGGAATAAAGTGCCTGGAGCTGCTCGCGGCGTTGGCGGATGGCATGAGCCTCCTCGTAGGCGCCACTCGCGCTGACTTCGGCTTCCACCCTTGAAAGCGCCCGCTCATACTGCTCTGTGAGCAGTTGGGAATCGGTCATCACTTGTCGAAGGAAGGCGGCACGGGTCGTGGTCAGTGCGGTCGGCTCCGGTGTCTGCTGGGCATGCAGCCATCCGCAGGCCAGGGGCTGCAGGGCTAGGATGAGAGCTGTGACTTTCCAAGGCATTAGCGGGAGGCCGGAATCAATTCCACAGCCAGGAGATGCATGAGGTTGTTGGTGACGAGCGACTGGGCTGTCAGCGTCAGACTTCCATCGCCATCACTGATCTTCAGCGTTCCTACGTTACGCTCTTCGGGTCCCTTAAGGGTGGTTTCAATCGAGGCTGACAGGCTGTAGCGCGACTCCTGAATCAGCAGAGTCCCGCCCTCGGCGGCCCCGCAGCGGTACTTGAGGACCACTTCATAGCCTCCAGGGGGCAGGGAAGGGAGCTTCCAAGTGGCCGATGCGCCTACCGAAGACCAGCCAAGCAGGGAGCCGCCCTGCAGACGGACGCCGCTGAGTTTCGCCTCTTCGACCGGGAACTTGATGCGGTCGGGTAGCTGGGAGGTCTTGAGCGCCAGTTCCCGCGTTTGCAGCAGAAGCAATTCCTTGTCCAGCCGGGCCAACTCGGCTTGGAGGCGCTTCCGTTCGTCCCGTGCGGTAATGGCTCCGTCATAGTCCCTCGCTTCGGCGAACTGGCGTTCGAGAGTGCTCAGAGTGATTATCTGCTGTTTGACCGGTGCCAGGATGCGTTCGATGAGATCCCTCTCATACTGCAATCGGAGTTGGGCGATCTCAGCGCTCGAACCCGGGTCTTCGGCACGCGGTTCCTGCGACGGGGCCGGAAAGACAGCCCCCGCAAAAACGAATGCACATGCAACAACGAGGCTGGGTTTCACTCTTCGAAAATAGGCAATGATACGGTAACGGGATGCTAGCTGCAGCCACCCGCGAAACAAGCCCGAACTCGCGGTCCGGTGGCTCACTCCGCTATTGTATCCTCATCCGCGGCGTGACAGTATCGCCCCCTCTGCAAGAGCAAAACCTTCCCTGAAGTCTGTCTATGCCTTTCGATGAATCCGGATGCCTCGGTGTGGTCTTGCGGATGCTGGGGAGCTTCCTTCTCGAATTCATGTTCTGGAGCCATGCTGACGCAGTCCTAGGCTACCTAGGTGCTTGGACCGTCCGAATCGTCACTCTGGGCTTCTGCAAGCCAGATCCGGAGAGTTGGGGTATGATCCTGCTGGGTTTTGTCGTGCTGGTAGGTCTCTGCATCTTTGCGGGGCTGTACCTGTAGGTTTGATGCGGGTTGTTCACATATTCACAATTTGATTGTGAAAATACTTAACAACTGTTAAACAATCGCGTCACGCCATGCCCTCTGCAAACCTGCGCCGACATCTCCACGAAACTCGCAATCGCCCCGCCGGAATCAAAAATCGCGCGGACGTGCAGCGCAGTCTCTGGCTGCTGCGCATGAAGCGCTGGATTGGCGGAGTGGTGCTGGCTCCCGCCTGTCTGGTGACGGCGGTCACCCTCATCATCATGCTCTGGCGGGCGGTGACGCAGATGGGCTTTCTAAGGTCCGAGGAGTTCATCTTTTTCGGCCTTGGTGGAGCGGTCTGGGCCATCGTTTATATGGCCGGCATTCGGCCCGTTACGGCTTACGTGCTCGGCCATGAACTCAGCCATTATGTGACCGCTCGTCTTTTCGGCGGCAAGGTCTTTGACTGGAAGGTCAGCGCTGACGGCGGCTACGTCGAAACGAACAAATCCAACACTTGGATCACCTTGGCTCCTTACCTCATTCCCTTTTACACCCTTGTCGTGATGGCCCGCTTTTTGGAATCGCCAGTTTGGCGCTCGACATGCAGGAAGCTCACATGGTTCCCGTCTGGAAATGGACCGTCAATCTCAAGCCGATGCGGTTTCTCTACATCCTGATCGGCTTCAGTTGGTGCTTTCATGCGACCTACACAGTGAAAACGGTGCATGCCGAGCAGGGAGACCTGAAAAGCAACGGAGAGTTCTTCTCCATGATGCTCATTTTCCTTATCAATGCGTTCCTGCTCATCGGCCTGTTTCTCGCGGCCTCACCGCTCCGGAGTTTAGGCTTCGGCGAAGTCATGCGGTGCTGGTGGTCCGTGTTTCCGCCCTTTTCGGCTGGGTGGGGCGCCTGTTCTGGTGACGCGGCTGGACTTTGCCCGCAACTGTGTCAAATCGAGCTCGATGCCTGAGGCCGCCGACATTCTCTCTGTCACCCAGCTTACACGCGAGATTCGCGAAGTGCTGGAGGACATATCAGCAACGTCTGGGTGGAGGGAAATCAGCAACCACCGCCTGCAGGGCTCTGGCCACCAGTATTTCACGCTGAAAGACTCGGGCGCAGCTTTCCTGCGTCTTTTTTCGCGGAGCCGCCGCCCGCAGTCATGTGCCCATTCAAGACGGTTCCCTCATGCAGGTGCATGGTGAAATCAGCGTCTATGAACCTCGCGGCCAGTATCAGATGATCGTCCGCCAGGTGCAGGCGAAGGGAAAGGGATCGCTGCAGGAACCAGTTCGAAGCATTGAAGCGCAAGCTCCACGGCGAAGGACTCTTCGACGACGAAATCAAGCAACCCATTCCGCTTTCCCCGGGTTGTCGCCATTGTCACGTCGCCCACCGGTGCGGCCATCCAGGACATGCTGAACATCCTCACCCGTCGCGCTCCATGGCTGCGCGTGCTCGTCTTTCCCATACGTGTGCAGGGGCAGGGCGCGGGCGTGAGATGGTCCGCGCCCTTGAAGTGCTAGGTGATGCCGAGTCGTTCGGCCTGCCTGTGCCGGACACGATCGTCATCGGTCGTGGGGGCGGCAGCTTGGAGGGTCTTTGGTGCTTCAATGAAGTCACGGCTCGCGCGATCGCCGCCTGCCCGATCCCGGTCATCTCCGCCGTCGGCCATGAGATCGACTTCGCCATTGCCGATTTCGTCGCCGACCGCCGAGGCTCCCCACGCCGAGTGCCGCAGTGAACTCCTCGCGCCTGACGCCGCCGAACTACGGCGTCATTTTGAAAGCATATTGCGCACGCTTAATGCACGTGTCTCTACAAGATTGGATCACCATCTGCATGTGATCGACCTCACCGCGAAAGGGCCGCTTTTTCACGCGCCGGAACGTCTGCTCCAGGAGGTCGAGCAAGGAACCGACGAGATCGAGACTCGACTCCGAGATGCACTGCGGGAACGTCTGCAGTTGCTGACCGACGAACTTACCCAAAAGCAGCACATTCTTGGTTTGCATCATCCGCGCGTGCAGTTGGGGGAGGTCTCTCATCGGGCCGAGTCCCTGGCTCAGCAACTCCGGCAGGGGGGGGCGCATCGACTGGATCGTATCACTGACCGGCTGAAATCACGCGGAGAACTCCTCAAACACATCGGTCCAGATTCCGTTCTCTCCCGCGGTTTTTCCTACACCACGGACTCCAGCGGGCGGGTGCTCAAAGACGCAAACGAAGTGTGTGAAGGCGAAGAGCTGAACACCCGGCTTGCCAAGGGAACGGTTCGCAGCGTGGTGAAGGCCGGAGAGAAATGAGAAAGACGTCCTCCGACAATCTCAATGATTGAACACGAACTCCGCGGAATTCAGCAGACTCCATAGCACGTCTTCGATGCCCGCCTGACGATCCTTTTCGCCGACATCGACCGCTTGGCGCGCGATGGTCATCTCTTCCGAATCCGGCAGGCGTGAGAAGCAGGCGAGATACAGCTCCTCGACAATCTGATCTGGTTTCAAAGAACTTTTGGCGAGCCGTGCCGCGCGGCCCTCCTTGTTCGACAGCATCTCCTGCAACTTGGTCGAATTCATGAGATGAAGAGCTTGGACGACGCTGGGTTTGGCATCGCGCTCGCAGGGACATTCGGCACTGGAATTGGGGCGGCCAAAGGCGTCCATGAACTGACTCGCGAGCTTGTGGTTCCACGTCTGCTTGGCCAGCGCATCGGGCGGCAGGCCGGAGAAGGTTTCCCTGACTTCGGTGACCTGGCAGACGGCATCCAGCAGGGTTTCGGCGGGAAGGCGGCGGCGGTAACTGCGGCTGTGGTTGTTCAAATCGGAGATGTTGGTCTCGTTCGGCAGGCTGCTGAGTCGGTAGGTCTGCGAGCGCATGATGGTGCGCATGAGGTGCTTTAAGTCGTAGCCGTGCTCCACGAAGTCCTTTGCGAGCCAGTCGAGAAGCGGCGCGTTCGTGGGCGGATTTGATGCGCGGAAGTCATCCACGGGATCGACGATGCCGCGGCCCATGAAGCTGGACCAAACACGGTTTACGATGGCGTGCGCGAAGTAGGGGTTCTTAGGATCGGTCATCCATTTGGCCAGCACAGCTCGTGGATCCTGCGTTTCAGCGATGGGGACTTCTTTGTCGGCCGGCGGTCTCGGTTTGAGAGCGGCTTTTGTCACTGGGTGCTCGATGCTGGCTTCTCCGGGTGCGAACCACCAGCTCTCCGGTTCACCACTGATAGGGGCGGAGATAGCCTGTCCCTTGCGCTTCATCTGGGTGAAGAATGCTGCCAACTGGTAGTAGTCGGTGAGATCCCATTTCTCGGTCGGGTGGTGATGACACTTCGCGCACTCCAGACGCACGCCGAGAAAGATCTGCCCGACGAAGGTGGCGGCGTCGATGGGAACGCGCTTGTCCCGCCAAATGGCGACGGGGCCGTAGTGATGCGTGTTGCCCTCGGCGGTGAGAAGTTCGGTGACGAAGCGGTCCCATGGCTTGTTCTCGCGAAAGCTCTTTCGAATCCACTGATCGAGCAGATAGACGGGCTTCACGCCGACACGTGAAGGGTTGGGCCGGATGAGGTCGCCCCATTTGACGGCCCAGTGGTCCGCCCACTCCGGCTTTTCGAGGAGTTGATCGATCCATTGCTCGTACTTTGAAGGATTCTTGTCCGCTAGGAAGGCGCGGGCTTCCTCCACCGTCGGAAGCATGCCGACAGCATCCAGCGAGGTACGGCGGAGAAACTCGGCGTCGCTGCACGTCTCGCTGGGCAGATAACCGAGTTTTTGCAGGCGGGCATGGGCCAGCGTATCGATCTCATTTCTCACGATGAGATTCGCGTATCGCTCCGGCGGCAGAATTTTCTCTGCCGGCACGGCCACCCGTGAGATGGCAACCTGCCCCATGTAGCGGGCCACGATGACGGTTTCACCGCTTTCAGCGCTTGTTTTGACCGTTCCGAGCTCATCCACAGATGCGATCGCTTTCTCTGATGAAATATAGTCGGTCAGGGCGGTGACATCGCGCGTGGATCCGTCACTGTATTTCGCCACGACCTTCAGATGGGACTCCTCGTTCTTTTGATAGGTTTTCTCATCAGGCGTGATCTCGATGCCTGCCAGTGCGGGTTGATTTGGCGTTTCGTAGGGCATGCCCTGACGGATCCATTCTGCGATCGTCTTTGCCGATTCAGAGTCTTGCTCAAACCGCTGACCACCTTCGTGATGGATGCGCACGGTGGCTTTTTGAAGAATGAGGCTGTCCTCTGGCAACGCGGGGAAAACACGGCGCCCGCGCGAGTCGTTCACGACCTCCATGTAGTCACTCTTTGGATCGAAGGCGAAGATGGAAAGGTGAAATCCTGCTTGTCCGGATGCCTTCGCATGGCAGGCGCCAAGGTTACAGCCTGCCTTGGTGAGAATGGGCAGGATGTCGCGGGTGTAAGAGAGTTTGGGGGTGGAGGCGGCCGCAGATGAAGTGGGTGGCGGAAGCCGGGTGATGGCGGATTTCTCGTCGAGCCGGAAGACATCTCCCGCATTCGTAGCGGCAAAGATGAATTTGCCGTCGGAAGTCATCACGGCGGCGTCTGGCGCACCTTCGATAGTGGCGAGCTTTTTGCTCTTGCCGGAGGCGAAGGCGAGCCGGACACCGTCATGGCTTTTCAGATCAGTAACGCCAAATGCGTCGCCTGTATCGTTGAAATAGCTGAGGCTCTTCGTGTCGGGCGACCACATCAGTGCGTTCACCGGGGCGGATTTGTCGCCGAGCAGCATGAGCTGCTCTTTCGTCGCGATATCCCAGACTTTGAGCTCCTTGTCAGCGCTGCCTGTAGCAAGCCACTTTCCGTCTGGAGTGAAGGCGAGCGCCGTGACGTGGCCCACATGTCCTTCGATCAATGCGACTTCGCGGAGAGTTTCCACATCCCAAACCCGCGCAAGATTGTCCGCGCCTCCGGTGGCTACCTGCTTGCCATCCCGACTGAGAGCGAGGCTAACGATGTTGTCAGCATGTGCCTCGATGGTTTTCGCGGGCTTGGCTTCGCCCAACTTCCAACGATGCAGCACGCCTTTGAGCCCTGTCACACCATCCGCCAATAGCAGCGTTTGCTTGTCCGGAAGGAAAGCGAGTCCTGTCACGCGTCCCTCGATTGGGGCTGCCAAAGTGTGTGCTATTGTCCAGTCGGACGATTTCCAGATCCGCACTGTCCTGTAGCCGCCCGCCGCGAGCATTGTGTCGTCTGCATTCCAAGCCAGGGATTGGACCACGTCTTTGTGATCTTCGAGTGTCGCGACGATCGGGAAATCCTTCGCTGAAATATCCCTCACCAAGACACGGTTCCCCGAGCCGACCGCGAGACGTTTTCCATCGGCGCTCAGAGCCAGCGCTGCGGCCGGTGTATGACCTGCAGGGAGGGAGGTCAGTTTTTCCGCCGGTGTCAATTCGCCGAACTTCTTCAATGCCACTTCATCCCATTGCGCTCCTGCATTCACCCATGCTTTGAGAAGGTTGATCTGCTTTTCCGGCAGTTGCTTCTTTGGCGGCATGTGCGCGTCACCGTCATCGTTCAAGACCTTGATCAGCGCGCTTTGTTCCGCCTTGCCAGGGTTTAGAGCGGCGCCGTTTTCTCCTCCCTGAATCGCCAGATCCCGTGTTTCCAATGAGAGATCGCCCTTCTTTTTCTCTGCGTTGTGACAGCCAAGGCACTGGGTTTTCAAAATCCCCATCGCCTGCGCAGGATGCGCCCTGATCGCGTCCGCAGCCGGGAGCGAGCAGGGGAAAAGTATGATGAGGAGCGCTTTGCGGAGGTCGGTCATGAGGGCAACTCCTCTACGTTGTTGGCTGCGGGCCTCTTGCCGTGCCGGTTGAAACGACAAACGCCCGACCGGATGGCGGTCGGGCGTCTGCATCGAGGGTTTCAGAGCTGCGGATCAGTTCGCGCGACCGAGGTAGCTGCCGTCTTCAGTCTTGATGCTGATTTTGTCGCCGGGGCCGATGAAGAGGGGAACCTGCACACGCATGCCGGACTCGGTGGTGGCTTCCTTGTAAACATTGTTAGCGGAGTCGCCCTTCACACCTGCGGGACTGTCGGTGATGGTCATGATGATGTTGGCAGGCAGTTCGATGCCAGCGACGACGTCGTCGGCAAAAACGACCAGATACTTCTGTCCTTCGATGAGGTAGCCGATGGTTTTGGCGTCGAGCTTGTCCTCGCCAATGAGAACATCTTCAAAGGTCTCAGGATGGATGAAGTGAAAGCCATCGCCGTCCTTGTAGCTGAATTCGTGGTTGTCTCTGACAAGGTTAACTGACTCCAAGGATTCGTTCGAGGTCATCCGCAGGTTGTACATCTTGCCGATGGTGATACTGCGGATGGACATTTGGACGAATGACGCCATGCGCGGAGGCGTCTTGAGTTCGGTGTCGGTGACAACGCAAACGTCGTTGTTATAACGGACGGCGTTTCCTTTGCGGAGATTGATGACGGGGGTGGCTGGCATAAGAGCGTGTTTCCATGGCGAGGTCCGGGTGTTTTGCAAGCGCCGGTTCAAGCCGGGAGGGAGGGCGCTACGGGTAGGGAGACACGAAGATTCCGCCGGGCCGGGTCACTGTGCGGGTGAGACGCTCAGATGAGTCTTCAAAAACGCGGCAATTTCATCCACCATGGGGATCAGCCATGGATTGCTGCCCCAGCAGCCGTGCTTTCCATCTTGAACGATGACGAGTCGGTTGGGAACGCCGAGGGCGTCGAG
>JAWLBG010000057.1:0-28368 GCA_041395065.1 Prosthecobacter sp.
TGGACAAGGCGGTCACCTTTGCCGATCATGTGGACAACGTGCAGGGCCTGCTGCCCTACAACGGCGGCCTCATTGCCACGACGCGTTCGCAGGTGCTCTTCCTCAAGGACACGAACGGCGACGGAAAGGCCGATGAAATCAAACCACTGATCCGAGGCTTCAATCCACGTCACGCGCAGTTGCAGGTCAGCGCACCACGCTGGGGCGTCGATGGCTGCGTGCACTTCAACAACGGCCTCGACGCGAAGGAGATCTATCCCGCCGACGCACCCAAAGACGTCGTCAATGTGCCCGGCTCCAACTTCAAATGGGATCCGCGCACGGACAAGATCACGCCCACCGGCGGCAAAGGACAGTATGGCGGCGCGTTCGACGACTGGGGTCATCATTTCTACTGCTCAAACCGCAACCCGCTCATGTTCACCGTCATGCCCTACGAGGCTATGCTGCGCAATCCGCACGCCGGCATCACTCAGGTGCATGAGGACATCGCCACGCCCGGCGCGGCGACGCGTGTGTATCCGCTGCAAATCACCCACACCACCGCGGATGCCCACGCGGGGACGAACACCGCGTGCTCCGGCTTAGGCGTTTATCGCGGCGACCTCATGCCTGAGCTGCGCAACAACGTCTTCGTTCCTGATCCCACCGGCCAGCTCGTCACGCGCTACAAAGTCGAGCCCAACGGCGCCTCGCTCAAAGCCACGCGCGTCGGCGACCGCACCGAGTTCTTCCGCAGTGCCGACGAGTGGTGCCGCCCCGTCAACTTCACCACCGGCCCTGATGGCGCGATCTACATCTGCGACATCTACCGCCGCTGGATCGACCACGCGCGCTTCTTTCCCGAGGAGTTCGTCAAAACCCACGACATGCGCCAGGGCGAAAACGAAGGCCGCATCTGGCGTGTGGTGCCAAAGGGCACGAAGAAGCTCGTCGCAAAGGTTCCCGGCAAATACCACGCCATTCCTGAAACAGGCTGGGGTGATGTGCCCGCCGAACATCCCGACCGCGCCCTCTTCCACCGCATTTTACAGAAGTACGATGAAGGCTCGATCAGCAAGCCGGAGGAAGTCAGCTTCCGCGCTAAAAGCATCGCCGATCACCCGGAAGACGAATGGATTGCCAAGGCTGTGCTGTCCTCCTCTGAATACACCGAAGGCTATGTACTCAAGGAGCTTCTTCAGTCTCCCAACTTCACGAATCAGTTCTCCTCAATACGTTCCTCCACCATCCGGGCATTCGCCGCCGGTGCGATCGTGACAGGTGATGAGCATGATGCGCTTGCCTGCATGAGCAGTCTCGAACTCGAAAAAGGCAAACTTCTTTGGTGGAAAGCCCCATTGCTTCAGGGGCTGACGGATGGATTCGCAAGGAGTCCAAATTTCAATGTCAAATCACTCGCCGCCTTCATCGCCAAACCGCCCAAGCGATTTGAAGCTGCCGCCAAGGAAATCGCCGCACTGCAATCGGAGATCGATGACATCATCGCCGACACCAAAGCACCTCTCGATGAACGCCTCGCTGTGCTGCCTTTGCTGGCTTCGCGAAGATGGTCCGCGGTCGAGCCGGTCGTGAAGAACCTTCTCACCACATCGCAACCCACCGAACTCAGCGCCGCTACGCTCGTCCTGCTGAAAAAATATCCTGCCACCAGCACCGCACCGCTCATTTACGAGCTGCTGCCGAAGGCTGGCCCCGCCTTGAAGCGCGACCTCGTGCCGTTCCTTACCGCGAATGCCACCACAGCACTCGAACTCTTCAAGCGCATGGAGAAGGGCGAATTCCCGACCGCGTGGGTCGATGTCGAGACGCGCTGGCGTTATCAACGTGGCAAAGGCGAGATGACCGACCTCGCCAAGAAACTCTTCGGCGAGGCGAGCAGCGATCGCGCCGCCGTGGTGAAGGATTACATGGCCGCCACGACGATGCACGGCGATGCGAAGAAAGGTCAGGCCGTGTTCGCCACGATCTGCATCACCTGTCATAAGCATGGTGACATGGGCGTCGATGTCGGCCCGCCGCTTTCCGATGTGAAAGTGAAGCCTCCTGAAGGCATCCTCTCCGACATCCTCGATCCGAACCGCATGTTCGAAGCACGCTGGACCGCTTATCAAATCGACACGAAGGACGGGCGTAGCCTCAGCGGGCTCATTCAAAGCGAGAACAGCGACAGCGTCGTCCTCGCCATGATGGGTGGCGCCAAGGAGACGCTGTCACGCAGCGCCATCAAGGAGATGAAATCCCTCGACCGCACCCTCATGCCTGTCGGCCTCGAAGCTGCGATCACGAAGGAGCAGATGGCCGACTTGATCGCGTTTTTGCTGGGGAAGTGATCAGGACTCCGGCGGCAGGGCCAGCAGGCGCTTGGACTCCTCCAGCAGAAACTTGGTGTCGGTGAAGGGCGTGTAGCTGATGTCCTGCCAGCGCTGGTGTCCTGACTGGTCGATGAGCAGGGTGGCGTGCAGGTTGTCTTTTTCGAAGTCGTCGAAGGCCCCCACCTTTTTGAAGGACTCGACGCTGCTGTCGCACAAGATGGGGAACGGCAGCGGGGCGTCCGGCTTCAGGTTGAGCTTGGTGCGGATGTTTTTGGCCACCTGTGTCGGCTCGATCGTGACAGCGACAAGCTGAATGCCCGCCTTGTCAAAGTCGGCAGCGGCCTTGCTGAAGGCCTGGATCTGCTCGACGCAATGCCCGCATTCGTAACCAAGGTAGAACATGAAGACGGTGGGCTTCTTCGCGGTGAAGTCGCTGCTCTTGACGGGCTTGTTGTCGAGTGTAAGCGCTTCGAACACGGGAGCGACGGGCGGGTGCCAGTGGACGGGCCCCAGGGTGCTCAATTCCGGGCGCACGCCGCTGTCGGTACGCTTCGGAGGTGCCGCGGGCCAGTTCGCATCCTTGGCAAACTCGGCGGTCAGACGCTTGAAGACCGGCAAGTCACGATCCATCGCGAAGGCGAGCTTCTTCACCTGGTCGAAGGCCTTGGAGGCGTCGTCCGCCTTGTCGCAGGCCTGAAGGACTTCAGCCTTTGCGGCCAGTCCGGAGAGATCCTGCGCGAAGTTTTTGGTGAGGTCCAAGGCCTTCGCCTTGTCACCGATTTTCAGCCAGCAGCGGGCGAGGCGGTCCTTTGGCGTGTCTGTGGTTTTGAGAGCCTCCAAGAGCTTGGTCTTCTCCGACTTTTCCTTTTTGGGATCGAGCAGGGCGGCCAGCGCCTTGAGTTCGGCCAGCGCGTTATTTTTTGCCTTCTCATCGGGTTTGGGCGCCGGCTTGCCTTTGGTGCCAGATTTGGCGGACTTGTCCGCCGGGGGGCTTTTCTTCTCGGCCTCCGGCTTGCTTTCGATCTTGATGCTTTCGAGGTCCATCAAAGCGCTGGCAAGGAGGGTTGCGTCGTCGAGTTGATAGGCAGCGAGTCCGAGGGCACGAAGGCGGGTGATGTCGTGCGATGGATGACCCGCGGGCGTTGTGACGAAGGCTTTGAGGTCTTTCCACAGTTCCCATTTGGCCAGTGTTTCAATCAGACGCGTGCGGCCATAGCTGGCGGAGGTGCCGGACTTGTTGAGGGTGTTGTTGGAAGGATGACGCGGATTGCCGATGAGGCTGCTGGCCAGTCCGATGGCGTCCTTTGCGCGGCCAAGCTCATTGAACGTGCGAACGAGCCACTCCTCGTTGTGCGCGTAGTTGTGGATCTGGTCCGGCAGGATGAAGGAGCGGATCATGTAGGCATGATCGACGCGCGTGCTGGCCTCCTGCTGCCATGCGGCATCGTCAAAGCGCTTCAGCTTTGAAAAGGTGTGACCAGGCATGTGCCACATGTGGGCGATCCCCGGCGCGGCCTGCCCCAACTGCGCCGCCGAGCCGAGGGCACGAATGGGCTTTGTTCCATCCCAAAGATGAATGCGGTAGTGATGGGCCGGATGATTCGGCACGGCGGCAAAGATCTGATCCAGCAGCGCATCGACGGCCTGATGACTGGAGATAGGCGCGTCCCCTTTGGAAAACCAGATACGCCAGACGAGGAAGGCTTTCGCCTCGATGTCTTTCGGATCTTCATGCACGAGGGTTTCGAAGTCGCGGATGCAGTCCAGGCTGCGCTGCTTCTTGTCGCGCTTGTCGTCCTTGTAGAGGTTTTCGAGCGTGGCGATCCAGAGCTTTTCACGGGCAGAGGCCTTTTCCTTGAGCTTCACCGCCTTTTCCGTGAAGGCCTTGGCTCGCTTCTCGTTGTTCACGTTCGCCATCGCCATGCCCCAAAAGGCCATGGCACATTCAGGATCAAGCGCGGCCACTTGGCGGAAGGAGCGCTCGGCCTCGAAGTACCAAAAGCCATGAAGCTGGCCGACGCCCTGGGTGAAGAACTTCTGCGCTTCGGGCTTCGTCGTTGAGACGGGGAACTTCACCGCATCCCCGCAGCCGGGAATGATGACCGCCGCCTGGCGCGGGCCTTCATTGAAAGCTTCACCATGGGCGGAATGGCTGGGAACAGGATCTGGAAGCGAGACAACGACTGCCGCAGACAAGGAAAGAAGAGTAAAGAGGCGGCATGGCGGATGAGGACTGAACCAACGGTGATGGTGAGACGAAAAATGCAAAATGCCCGGCGGGATGGCCGCCGGGCATTTCAGGATGCGCTATGGCATGAAGGACGGACTCATTTGCCGTATCCCGGCTCGGGCTGGCCGTTCTCGTTGATGTGGCCGGTGGCCCAGAGCAGGCCGCGAGTCACGAGTTCCAGGTAGCGGGCGTCGGCGACGGTCTCGGTGTAATGGCCGAGCGTGGTGGAGAAGATGCGAGTTTTGTTCGGACCGTACTCGTTGGTCCAAGCCACGACGGCGGTCGCCTCGGTGGCCTTGGCGTCCGGGGCGGGTTTCTCCCCCTTCTTGGCCTTCGGCGGGACGATCTGGACGCCAGAGGCCAGGCCTTTGGCGCCGAGAATCTGCACGTTGTTGTAGAGCTCCTCGTTGATGGTGGTCCAGTCTTCGAGTCCCTGGGTGATCGGATGCGTCTTGTCGGTGAATGAGACGGAGATCGGCTCCTTCGGGCCGTGGGCGGTGGACTGGATGCCGATGAATTCATACCAGTGAGAATTGTCCGCGCCCGCAGCGACGGGTTCCTTGAAGTTCCCCCAGCGGTAGCTGTGCATGGCGCAGTGCAGGTTCACGGCGGGTTTGCCAGCCTTGTGAGCTTCGAGAATGGTGTTCACATACGCCGGATCGGTGACGCTGGCGCTGCATTCGTCATGAACAATGACGTCGAAGTCCTTGGCCCAGTCCTTGGCCTTGTAGATTTCAAAGGTGGCCGAGGTGGTGGTGTCCGGATTGTAGGCGACATCAACGATGGCGTTCAGCCGCGCCTCGATGCCCTCTTTCAGCGTGACCGTCTGCTTGTCATATTCGTGGCAGCAGCCGCCGGCGACGATGAGGACGCGGAGCGGTTTGACAGCGGAGTCGGCGGCCTGGGCGAGGAAGATCGCCGCAGTGACGCCGAGGGTCAGGAGAGGAAGGAAAAGTTTCATGGTTGGATGGATGGGGGGGAACGGAATTGCGATTGCAGCGCGGATGAAACGGGATGTCGAGGGGAAAATTGCGCCCGGCTTTGACAGGGACGGCGTTCGACAGCAAGACTGCCGCGTGGGCGACTATTTGACGTTTGATGAACTCATGGACTGGGATGCGAGGCGTTTCACGCCACCGGCGCGATTGGCGGTGATCGGCGATCCAATCGCCCATTCACGCAGTCCGCAGATGCACAATCCCGCCCTGCGGACCTGCGGCATCGAAGCACAATACATCCGCGTGCAGGTCCCCGAAGGCCGCGTGGGCGAGGCGTTCCATCAGTTCATAAAGTGCGGATTCATCGGGGTGAACGTCACGATCCCACACAAGTTCGAGGCTCTGGCTGCAGTCGACGAGGTGGATGAACTCGCATCCGCGCTCGGCGCAGTGAACACCCTTGTGATCCGCGACGGCAAATTGCTTGGGCGCAATACGGACGGTCCTGGATTCCTGCGCAGCGTGAAGGAAGCCTTCGGTGCCGAGGTGAAGGACCTGCGCGTCATGATTCTGGGAGCCGGGGGTGGCGCGGGCCGCGCCGTGGCCGTGCAGTGCGGGCTGGAACGATGCCGCAAGCTCATTCTCGTCAACCGCTCCCCTGCGAAGGCGGAGACCGTGGCCGGAGAAATCCGAGCTGTCGGTCGTTGCGACAACGTCGTGGTTGCACCGTGGAACGACTCCAGCGTCGCAACAGCCGCGGCCGACGTGGATCTGATCGTCAATGCCACCTCACTGGGCATGAAGGACGGGGATGCCCAGCTCCTGCCAGCATCCGCCCTCCAGCAGCGCCATCTCGTTTTCGACATGGTATACCGAGCCGGCGGAGAAACCCCGCTGCTCGCCGACGCACGCGCTGTTGGAGCAAGGGTAGTGGACGGCCTGAGCCTGCTGCTGCATCAGGGCGCCATATCGTTTGAGCACTGGTTTGATCGTCCCGCTCCTCTCGACGCAATGAGGCAAGGCTTGCAGAATGCCGTATCCCTGTAACGTAAGACCCACATGACGGCCGCCCGGCACTTCGCTCTCAGCTTTTTCGGCCCCATCGTGGCCGGCGCCTTGTTCTGCGGCCTTGTGAGCCTGTTTTCGAGCTTTCTGGAGTTTTACCATGTGCCCGTCCTGATCCTGATGCTGGTCGGTTTTATCGTGGTCGCCCTTTTTACGCGCTGGTTCGTTAGGAAACACGTGGCAGTCGTTTGTCCGTTTTGTGGCGGTAAGAGCTACGAAATCCCCGACCGGGGTAACCGCTTCGTCTGCACCGTTTGCGCGAAGGATCACTAACTCCCTGCAGCAGATGCGATAAATAGGCTTGCCGAAAGAGCTGAAAGTCGTTATTTGTAAGCGGCGTTCTAAAACAAAGGCCGAAGCTATTTAGTGAAGCAGCGCCCATTTTTCGATTTTCCCGCATGATATTATCCTTGTCGTACTCACTCGTCCCGCATGTCCGGGTTCAGGAGGATGCGCACACTGCGGGGGCGAATCTGAGCTGATATGATGTTCGTTGAGCGTCGCAGCCTGAAATTTTTCCAGAGGCGTTATGGTGCGTCTTCTGGAGTTACGAACACACCTGGAGGTACCCCATAAGCAACCCATTCCAACAATTGAGCGGCGGCAGCTTTGCCCCGCGTCCGCAGAACCAACAAGGTGCAGGAGGGAACCGCCCCGCACCGGCCGGAACAAACGGCCAGCGCCCGGCACCGACCGGCCCGCGTCCTCCGGGAAATTCCCCGGCTGGAGGCTATCGTCCGGGAGGCGGAGGAGGTGGTGGTGGCAACCGGCCCGCAAACAACCGCAACAATCGGGGCCGCTATTTTGATCAGACGCGCATCAACGAACGCATTCGCGCGCCGAAAGTCCGCGTGATCGTCGAGGAAGGTCAGCACCAGCTCGGCGTCCTGCCCACTCATCAGGCGATCCGCATGGCCAAGGATCACGGCATGGACTTGGTGGAAGTCGCGCCGAATGCTGATCCGCCCGTCTGCAAAATCGTCAACTACGGCAAGTACAAGTACCTGCAGGAGAAGCACAAGAAGGAAGCCCACAAGCACCACAAGGGGGGCAAGGTAAAGGAACTCAAGTTCCGCATTGGCATCGATCCGCACGACTACGGGATCAAGATCGTCCATGCGGAAGACTTCCTCGCAGAAGGTCACAAGGTGCGCATCCAGCTCCAGTTCCGTGGCCGGCAGATGGCCCACCAGGAGCTCGGGCACCAACTGGCGCAGACTATCAAGGAGGACCTGAAGACGATGGGACACTGCGATCAAGAACCGCGCATGGCGGGCCGCAACATCAACATGCAGATCACCCCTCTGCCGGAGCAGCAGCGCCATCGCAAGTTCAAGACGCACCTCAAGGGTGTCACCGAGCATCATGACATCAAGCATCATGATGGTCACGACCCGCGCGAGGACAAGCACGATCAAGACGATCACCACGACGACGAGCCAGCTCCTTCCGACGAACGAAAGGATACGACCGCGGCCAAGTGATCCGGTTCGCGCTGGCACTCCACAGCCTGCGAAATTCGATCCCATGACGACAACCACCTTGCGCAGGCAGGGTGGCTTGCGACAATCGGCCCATGCCTGACCACGCTGCCTTTCGCTCCCTGTTCGAGAATCTCAAAGCCGAGATGCAAAAAGCCATCGTCGGCTATGACGAACTGCTGAGTGACATCCTGGTGGCCATCTTCTCCGGCGGACATGTGCTGCTCGAAGGCGTTCCAGGACTCGGTAAGACCTACCTTGTTCGGACGCTCTCGCAGGTCGTCGGTCTGGAACCGGGCCGCGTCCAATGCACGCCGGATTTGATGCCTGCGGACATCCTGGGCACGCACATCGTGGGCGAGGATGAAAAAGGCCACCGCACGCTGCGCTATGAAAGAGGCCCTGTGTTCAAAAATCTGCTCTTGGTTGACGAAATCAACCGCGCCACGCCGAAGACGCAGGCTGCCCTCCTCGAAGTCATGCAGGAACGCTGCGTCACCACCGGCGGAGAGCGCCACTTGCTGCCTGAGCCGTTCTTCGTGCTGGCCACTCAAAACCCGATGGAGATGGAGGGCACCTACCCGCTGCCTGAAGCGCAACTCGACCGCTTCATGTTTAAGATCAAGGTCCCCTTCCCCGACCTCGATTCCCTCGTTGAAATCTCCCGCCGCACCACCGGCTTTACCGAACCGCAACTCGCCAATCTGACCAACGGAACTCAGCTCATGGAGATTCAAAAGTCACTCTCCGAGATGCCCGTGGCAGATCCCGTGGCCCACTACGCCTCCCGCCTCGTCCTTGGCAGCCACCCGGAACAGCCGGACGCGCTGCCTGAGGTGAAGCGCTATGTCAGCTACGGTGCCAGCCCGCGCGGCCTGCAGGCTCTCATCCGTGGCGCCCGAGTCTGGGCGGCCCTCAACGGTGCCACCGCCGTCTCCACCGACGACATCCGCGCCATTGCGCACGTCTCCCTCCGTCACCGCATCATCCTGAACTTCGAAGGCGAAGCCGGACAGGTCAAAGTGGACGACATCATCTCCAAGCTGCTCGACTTGGTCAAAACACCGGCGCAGATGGCCAGTTAAGGCCTCTTACACTTTTGGCGGCAGGTTCGGAGCAGGCAGAGGAGGCGGTGAATCCGGAGTTTTGGCGGCACGCCCCAGCATGAAAACTCCGACGAGAAGGCCGATGGCCAACATCATCAAGCTGACCCCGAGTGCGGGAGATTTTCCCTCTTCGAGAATCACAAAGTCTTTCGTCAAATTCATGTCCAGACCGGCAAGTTTGCTTCTTGTCTTCGTATCCGACTCAATCCCAAACTGAACGAGGCCGGTGACATCGCGTCGCATGAACAGCTTGCCCGCATGACGTGACGCCGCCTCTAGAACGCCCTTCTCCGTATCGCTGGACTTCTCTAAATCGGCCAAGGCATCAAGAATCTCCTTGTCCTTGGTGGACATCAAGATGTGGACTTCGCCATCAATCGCCTCATCCGGAGACCTTACAGGGATGAAGACTTCCGTGATTTTCCCAAGTCGTCCGCGATGGGCCGCCTCCAGCAGATTCAGCTGGGCATCCTTCAGCACGACCCATTCGGCGCTCGGCTTGGACTTCACATAGTCCGCGACGCTGATCTCAAGCGGGCTTCGATTTTTTAGCGCCGTGTAAACTCCCTGTCCGCCACCCCAAAGCATAGCGATGACAATCAAGTAGCCCAAACAACCCAACCTGATGAAGCCTCCTCGGAAAGTGGGTGGAGTAATTTTCATGTGATGGTTGTGCTTATCAAAAAAACCCAAGGCAAGGCAAGAGAGTTTCTTGCCATACATGTACAAATCTGCTTCAAACGCCGCGACTCGATTTGCATGCAAACACCGCCGCCCCTCCCAGTCACCGAAACCGCATGGTCGCACGACGAGGTCGCGGCCTATCTCAACCAGCCGCTGCTCGACAACAACCGACCCGTTGCCGGCACGGAGGGAATGAATCTGCAGCAGATCGAGGACGATGTGCTGCGTGGCGGTCGCTTCCGTGTGCTGAAGTGGAACTTTTCAGTGATCATCATGAGTTTTCAGCGCTCCGCCGGACTCCGCTACATTAGGTCCACTGAAGGACCCGGTCTCTACGCCTGGCCCTGGACGCTGCTGTCGCTCGTCGTCGGCTGGTGGGGCATTCCATGGGGCATTATCTATACGATCAGCACGCTCTACACGAACTGCATGGGAGGAACGGATGTGACTGCCGATCTCCTGGCGTCTGTCCTGGGGCAGGAACGAAGCGCCAGCATCATGCAAAAAGCCGTTCGTCCCGAACCGGACGTCTGGCTTTGGCTGCTGCGCATCTTTGTTCTCGCGATCCCGGTCTCCATTTACATGGCAATCGCTGGCATCGGGGCCAGTCCGCGCTAAAGAGGTCGATTCAACGGCATGCCTCCCGACCTCGACCGCGAAGACCTTTTCGACGCCTCCTTTCTGGATCGGCTCCGCGTGCTGGCGCTACGTCTGAGAAAGCGTCGGCAGTTGATGCGGCGCGGATCGCAGTCCACACCTGCGACCGGCTTCACCCGCGAATTCAAGGACTACCGCCACTACACGCCGCGCGAGGACTACCGCGCCATCGACTGGCGCCTGTACGCGCGTCTCGACAAGCTCTTTGTCCGTCTTTACGAAGAGACGCAGGAACTGAATCTCCACATCATCCTCGACACCAGCGTGTCGATGGAACGACCGTTTCCTGAAAAACGGCGGCAGGCGCTGCGCTTCGCTGTGGCACTGGCCTATCTGGCGCTCAGCGCCCAGCAGCGCGTCAGCGTGTATTCGATGAGCGACGCTGTGAGGCAGGAACTGCCGCCGCTGCTTGGACAGGGAAACATCGAAAAGGTGATCCAGTCGGTGACGAAGCTGAAATTCGACGGCGTGACCAACATGAAGCGCTGCTTCGAGGAGTTCCGCCCAGGCAAGCAGCGATACGGCATCATTTTCCTCATCAGCGATTTCTTCGGCCATGAGATCGGCAGCGCGACGGAGGCTGTCTCCCGCGTGTCGGCGTGGCCCGGAGAGAATCACTTCCTGCAGATCGTCCACCCGGAGGAACGCAGTCCGGAGCTCGAAGGCGAACTCGAACTGGCCGAAGTCGAGACTGGCGAGCGTCGCCGCTTCTGGCTGACAAAACGCGATGTGCAGCGCTACATCGAAACCTTTGATGCCTTCTCCGATAATCTCGCCCGCGAGTGTGCCGGCCACCGCATCGACTTCATGCAGGTGACGAGTGACGAAGCCTTCGAAGAACGCTTCCTCGATCTTCTCGTGCGCGGCTCGACACTCGCCGGCGGCGTCTAATCGTTTCATCATGACTCTCGACATCCCCGATTACCCTTTCAAAGCCTACATCTTCGACTGCGACGGCACGCTCGTCGATTCGATGCCGCTCCACTATGTCGCCTGGGTGGAGGCGTTGAAACTGCACGATGCGCCCTTCGAATTCACCGAAGAGGTGTTCTATGCGCACGCCGGCATCAGGGAGCAGGACGTGGTCAAGATTCTAAATGAAAAGCACGGCGCGAATGTGGATCCCGTCGGCGTCGATGAAGCCAAGATGGAGATTTTCCGCCGACGCATCCCGGAAGTGCAGGCAGTGCGTCCGGTGGCCGAGTTCGCCAGATCGCTGCACGGCCGGTTTCCAATGGCAGTGGCGTCAGGCAGTGAGGAGCCTACCGTGCGCGGCTGCCTGGAAGCCACGGGCATAATCCACCTTTTTGACACCATCATTACTCCGAAACTCGTGAAACAGGGAAAGCCGGCACCCGACATGTTCCTGCTCGCCGCAGAGCGCATGGGCGTCGCTCCCGGCGAATGCCTCGTGCTCGAAGATGGCAACAGTGGCATCGAAGCGGCCAGGGCTGCAGGCATGCAGTCCGTGTTCATTCCCCGGACTCTGCGCTAGCCAGACGCTTCGACCACGCCTTCCAGCAGGTCACAAACCCCTTGGCAAAGTCCTGCGGTCGCGCCTCCACCCAGGCGCTGATGTCCTCAGGCTTGAACCATTCACCTGTGGCGATTTCCTCCGGCAGACAGCGAATCGGCCCATCGTGCCGGGCCAGGTGGAGTTCGACGAATTCGTGGTCGGTGTTGTCGCTCGCGGGAATCTGCGCGGCGACTTCGGTCGTGCCGACGTCGATGCCGATCTCCTCGCGCGTCTCGCGAACGGCGGCGCTGGCGTAGTCCTCACCCGCATCGAGATGCCCCGCGGCGCTGCTGTCCCATTTCAGCGGAGAGACATCCTTCAGGTGTGAGCGCTGCTGGAGATAAATTTGTCCGCGCTTGTTGATGACGAAAATGTGCACCGCACGATGCAGCAGCTTGCGCGCATGCACCTCCCCCCGTGTGAGCTGACCAGTGACCTCGTTTCGCTCGTTCACCACGTCAAACATCTCCCCCGCCTTCTGTCCCGCATCCGCTTCGTGGCGCTCTTCGTAATGGCGGGCAATGTGAATCCACTGCGTGAGCGACAGCGCCTCCGCCCGAACGGTGGGCGGCACGTCGAGGCTCTGGACGAGCACGTCCCAGCCCCCCGGCGCTTCGGGAAGGAGGTTCTTGAGCTGTTTGCGGCGTTGGGAGAACCCCATGCGCACGAGGCGGTCGAAGAGCGCATGATCAAACACCGGCAGAGTCGCCGGATCACGCGGTGTGAGGCGGATGACGGCCGAGTCCACCCGCGGCTTTGGCACAAAGACCTCCGGCGGCACGATGCGCAGCATTTCGACATTCCAATCCTTCTGCACCAGCAGGCTCAATGCGCCATACGCCTCATCTTCGCTGTTCGCGGCCAGGCGGTCGCAAACCTCCTTTTGCAGCATGAAAACGGCGCAGCCAACGGGTGACGGAGGCGTAAGCCAGTGTTTCAAAATCTCGCTGCCGACTGAATACGGCAGGTTTCCCACGAGCCGGAGCGGCCCGTGCCGAAACCACGGACGGAGGTCGATGCGCGTGGCGTCATCATGGATGATCTCCACGTCGCTGCGGGACTCAAACTGCGCCTGAAGCTCCGGCGCGAGCTGTGAGTCTTTTTCGATGAGAATGAGCTTCTTCGGCCGACCGACAAGATGCTTCGTCAATGCGCCCATGCCGGGACCGATCTCCACCACGAGGTCTGCGCCATCCGGCTGCACCTGGTCGCCAATCCAGCGGGCCACCTCCTCGTCCTGGAGAAAGTTTTGACCCATGCTCTTTCGCGGCGTGAACTGCGTACGACGGGTGGCGGACTCGGAGCGGCGTTGGTCGCGATATCTCATTCCCTCACCATTGCCCAATCCCATTCCTCGTCATCACAAGAATACCACGATGGGAAACTTTCGGCTGTTCAAGCGTTCAGGCGGCTCCGTATGATCTCGGCATGAACCGCCTTCTCTTCTGTCTGCTGGCCCTCCATTCACCGCTCTTTGCCCAGGCGGACGGCATCAAGACCAAGACCACCTACGCCAAGGCCTACGGCGAAACGAAGAATCCGGTGGAGGTCGATCCGGCCAAGGATCTGCCGCGTTATCCGGCCGTGGAGCCGAAGGACGCCATCGCGACATGGCAGGTGAAAAAGGGCTTCAAGCTGCAGCTCGCCGCACATGAGCCGCAGGTGCGCGATCCCATCGCCCTCTGCTTCGACGAACGCGGGCGCATGTTCGTCTGCGAAATGATCGACTACAGCGAGATGCGCGATGTCACGCCGCACCTCGGCCGCATCTCCATGCTGGAGGACAAGGACGGTGACGGTTACTTCGAGACGAGCCAGGTCTTCGCCGACGATCTGCCCTGGCCCACGGCGGTCATCTGGGCGAACGGCGGGCTTTATGTCGGCGCCACGCCGGACATCTGGCGTTTTGAAGACAAGAATGGTGATGGCAAGGCCGAGGTGCGCGAGAAGGTCTTCACCGGCTTCGGCACTGGATTGAAAATCCTCAACGTGCAGGGCCTCATGAACAGCTTCCAGTGGGGGCAGGACAATCGCATCCACCTGCTCGCCGGCGGCGGCAATCGCGGCGTCGTCACCTGCCTGAAGCGGCCCGACTTGAAGGGTGTTGAGCTCGGCGGGAAGGACTTTTGGTTCAATCCGCTGACGCATGAGTTCGGCCTCGAAGGCGGCGGCGCGCAGTATGGCATGAGCTTCGACAACTACGGTCGCAAGTTCGGCTGCTCGAACAGCGACCATCTCCAATACTGGGTTTACGACGACAAATACGCGAACCGCAATCCCTACTACCAGATGCCGCGAGCGAAGGAGAGCATCGCGGCCGATGGCGGCGCGGCGGAGGTGTTTCGCATCAGCCCCGACGAACCCTGGCGCATCATCCGCACGCGCTGGCGCATCGCCGGTGTGGTGAAAGGCGTGGTCGAGGGGGGCGGTCGCGTGAGCGGCTACTTCACCGGCGCCACCGGCACCACGATCTATCGCGGCGATGCCTACGGCCCTGACTTCGTGAACAACAGTTTCACTGGCGACGCCGGCGGCCAGCTTGTGCATCGCAAGATCATCAAGTCCAGCGCCGACGGCATCAGCCTCGTCGGCGAGCGTCCTGCCGACGAACACGGCTTCGAATTCGCCGCGTCCAAAGACACCTGGGTGCGCACCGTGAACTTCGCCAACGCCCCCGACGGCTGTCTGCACATCTGCGACATGTATCGCGAAGTCATCGAGCATCCGTGGAGCATCCCGGACGAGATCAAAAAGTACATCGACCTCAACAACGGCAACAACCGCGGTCGCATCTACCGCATCGTGCCGGACAAGGGCGCGGAACGCATCGGCCAGAAGGTCGACCTCGCCCACGCCAGCACCGAAGAACTCGTGAAGACTCTCAACCACCCCAACGGCTGGCATCGCGACACCGCGCAGCGTCTGCTCTTCGAGCGCCAGGACAAGTCCGCGGTGCCGATGCTGGAGAAGGTGCTTGGCGGAGACAACGCATTGGCGAAGTTGCATGCGCTGGGGGCTTTGGATGCCTTGGGAGCAATCACATCAGAAACCTTGCAGCTAGCACTGAAAGAGCGGAGCGAGCACGTTCGGGAACGAAGCATTGTGTTGGCTGAAAAGTATTTTGCGGACAAGGCTCGAGATCGGCAGCTTTACAGTTCCCTACGTTCACTACGCAATGATCCATCTTCTCGGGTTCGGTTTCAACTTGCCTTCACAGCAGCGGAGTTTGCCATTCGTAAACAACCAGATGATCATGGCCCAGACTTCCACGAGCAAGGATTGGAATTCATCATCGAATCCTGCGTCAACGAGCGAAATGAGTGGATCACAAGCGCAGCCGCGTCCGCGCCCCCAGCCTTTGCGACCGAAAATTTCGGCCTCTACGTGAGCGGAGACAGCCAGTATGCATCACTACTTAAAAAGTGGGCTTTCATCACTGGGGCAGCGCCAGAACGTCCGCACGCCTATGTGTCGGTCTTGCGAGGCCTGGCTCAAGAGCCAATTTCAATCGAACTTATTCGCGCCTTTGCTCAAGGTCTCAAACGAGCCGGGAAGAGCATCGAACAAGTCGATACAGAACATAAACTCACGGCTATTTTCGCAAAGGCATCTGCAACGGCGATCGACCAAAATGCCGCAGACTCTGTGCGGACTGAAGCAGTCGAACTTGCAGGCCTTTCCAGCTCAGGTGAAGCCAATTCCGCCTTGCTTGCTTGTCTGAGCGAAAAGCAGCCCGATGTCGTCCAAGCCGCCGCCATTCGCGTTCTGGCACAAAACAACTCGTCGGCGATAACGACCGCTTTGATCTCCAACTGGCCGCACTACGGTCCCAAGGCTCAGAGTGCGGCTTTGGAGGCGCTGCTGGCCCGTGATGACCGAGCCATCGCCTTGCTCGAGTCGAAGGTGGTGAACCCGGAGGCTTTCTCGGCTGCTCAGGTTCAGACACTCATCAAACACAAGTCCCCGAAGGTCGCTGCGGCGGCGAAGCTGGCGCTGGCGTCGGTGATTCCGCCCTCACGCGAAGAGGTGACGGCGAAGTTCCAACCGGCCATCGCGGCCAAAGGAGACGCGACGAAGGGCCAGGCTCAATACATGGCGCGTTGCATGGCCTGTCACCGGGCGGGCACCAATGGCATTCAGGTAGGTCCCGATTTGATCACGGTGAAAACGAAGGGCCGCGAGGCCTTGCTGACCGCGATTCTGGAGCCGCACAAGGAAGTGGCATCGCAGTTCATTGCCTACACGGTGAACACGAAGGACGGTCAGACCTTCACCGGCATCATCACCAACGACACGGCCAGCAGCATGAGCTTGAAGATGATGGGTGGCATCGAGAAGGCGCTGCAACGCGCGGACATCAAAGGCAGCAGTTCCAGTGGTCAGAGCCTCATGCCCGAAGGCCTGGAGCAGGGAATGACGGTGGAGGACATGGCCGACCTGCTGAGCTACATCGAAGGCCTGTGACGAGCGGCCCAATCCCTCATGCTTTTCCTTTGCAGCCCACGTTCTCCGCGCTCCTTTGATCGCTCATGAAAACCACCCCTGTTACTTTTTCCGACCTGCAGTCTTCCGTCATCGCCGTGCCGCCGCTGTGCCGGAACAAGGACCTGTCCCTGGCAAAATCGCAAAACAGCCGCCTGATCAAACACATGTACAAAGGTGGCATTCGCACCTTGCTCTACGGCGGCAATGCGAACCTCTACAACATCGCCGTGAGCGAGTATCACGCGCTGCTGAAGATGCTGGTCGATCTCTCACCGGAAGACATGTGGATCGTACCGTCCGTGGGTCCGATGTACGGCACGGCGATGGATCAGGCGAAGATCCTGCGCGAGTTCGCCTTCCCGACGGCGATGCTGCTCCCAACACTCTTTCCTTCGAAACCCGCCGGTGTCGCCACGGCTGTGCGCCACTTTGTCGAGAAGTCCGGCATCAAGGCCGTGCTCTACATCAAGGATGGAGCTTACATCACGCCGGAGCTTGCCGCGGAACTCGTCAATGACGGTCTCATTTCATGGATCAAATACGCGATCGTCGAGGAGAACCCGAAAAAGGATCCTTATCTGAAGAAGCTGCTCAAGCTGGTTGATCCCAACCTCGTCATCAGCGGCATCGGCGAGCAGCCGGCCATCATCCACATGCGTGACTTCGGCGTGGCCGGATTCACCGCCGGTTGCGTTTGTGTGGCGCCGTCGCGCTCGACGGCCTTGCTGAAGGCCATCCTCGCCAAGGACTACGCCGCCGCGGAAGCGATCCGTGAGGAGTTCGTCGCCCTTGAGGATCTGCGCAACGCCCACAGTCCGATCCTCGTGCTGCATCATGCCGTGGAACTCGCAGGCGTGGCCAATACGGGTCCCGTGCTGCCTCTGCTCACCGGACTTCCCGACAAACTGCTGCCGAAGATCGAAAAAGCCGCCAAGGCGTTGCTCGCCAAGAACGGCTGAGCCTCAAGGAACGGGGGACTCCGTCCCCCAGATTGATCAGAGGGAGACAGAGTCTCCCATTCCTTGAACCGCCGGCCTTCGTCCTTCCTCATTCGGATTTCGTCATTCTCTCTCCCATGCCATCCGCCCTCGCTCTCTTTGCTCACCCGGACGACATCGAGTTCGTCGCCGCTGGAACCCTGCTGCTGCTCAAGGAACGTGGCTGGGACATCCACTACATGAACATGTGCACGGGCAATGGCGGTTCGGTGCAAATGGACGGACCGACCACGGCGAAGAAGCGCTTCGAAGAAGGCAGGGAAGCGGCCCGCATCCTTGGTGCGACGTTTTATCCGCCCATCAGTGACGACCTGGAACTGACCTACGATGTGAAGTATCTGCGCCAGGTGGCCGCCGTGGTGCGCGAGTCCAAGGCTTCCATCGTGCTCACGCACTCGCCCGCCGACTACATGGAGGATCACATGGCCGCCTGCCGGCTCGCTGTGACTGCGGCGTTTGCCCATTGCATTCCCAACTTCCAGACGGAACCGCAGCGCGACGCCTACCTGCATGACGTGACCGTTTATCATGCCATGCCGCATGGGCTGAGCGATCCGCTGCGTCAGAAGCTCATGGCGGGCTCCTATGTGGACACGACCAGCGTCCACGCCCTCAAACGCGAATCGCTCGCGGCGCACGAAAGCCAGAAGCACTGGCTTGATGTCAGCCAGGGCATGGATTCCTACCTCATCAGCATGGACGAGGCCTCGCGTGCCATGGGTCGTCTCTCGGGCTGCTTTGAATATGCCGAAGGCTGGCGCCGTCACCTTCACCTGGGATTCAGTGCGAAGGAGATCGATCCGCTCAAAGACGCCCTCGGTGATCTCTGTGTGATCAACGAAGAGTATGAGAAGGCGCGGGCGACGCCCGTGTGAGCGAGGTTCAAAGTTTCGAGTTTGAAGTTTCAAGTTGGCGTGGCGCGCGCTCTCAACTTGAAACATGGAACCAGTGACTTGAATCTCCTCCCATGCTCGCACCGCTTACCTACCTGCTGATCGACGGTCACAGCGTCATTCACGCGTGGCCGGAGTTGCTAAAGGAGCATCGGGTCGCCTCGCGCCGTCATCTGGCGCGGATCGAACTGCTCAAGCGGCTGCGCAATCTTCAAGACATGAGCGGCATGCAGGTGGTGGTGGTCTTTGATGGGGCGCGGCAGGGCACGAATGAGGAACGCGAGCCCGACGGCCTGCAGATCATCTACGCCGATCCAGGCACCACCGCAGACACCATCATCGAGCGTCTCGTGGCGAAATACGCCGCCGAGCGCCCCATGCGCGTCGTTTCTGCCGACGGCATGGTCCGTGAAACGATTCTGTCACTTGGGGCCGAGTGGAACAGCCCCGACAACCTTCTCGCCATGTGTGATGGTGCCGAATCCCAAATGCGCACCCGCCTTGCCTGATTCAACAACCCGCATTAGCATCCCCGCATGAACCTGCGCCCCCTTCTCTACATTCTCGCGCTCGGCACCACGCCCCTTTCGGCCCAGACCCCGGCCGCCAAACCGCTTCCCATATCGGACGAGGTCAAAAAGCTGCTGATGGAAGCCCGCGACCTGAGGGTTCAGCATCAATACACCAGTGCCTTGGAAAAACTGGATGCAGCGGAAAAGCTCGCGCCCCAGGTTCCCGACATCTACGCCCTGCGCGGCGACATTTACCTCGCACCGAGGCGTCGGGACTTCGATCTCGCGCTTCCGCAGTTCGAAAAGGCCGTCGAACTCCAGCCGGACAATCCGCTGCCGAAATTCAATCTCGCCGAGTATTACTTCGTGAAGCACGACTTTGAAACCGCCCTCAAATCGTTCACGCAGATGACCGTCGACTATCCGAAGCTGCCGATGGTCATCCGTCATCTTGTTCACTACAAGCGGGCGCTGTGCGAGCTGAAACTCGGTCGCCGCAAGAACGCCGAAGTGATTGTCGCCGACAACTTCACCTTCATGGACGACACGCCGGCTTACTACATGTGCAAGGCAGCCCTGGCTTTTGACCTCGGAGACACTGAAAAGGCCAATGAATGGGTGCAGCGCGGAGTGGCGGTCTTCAAAGCCCCGACCTGCGCCCCCTACTTTGACGCATTCAAGGAACTGCGCTGGGTGCCGGACATGGACCTCGGCACGGCTGACGACAAGCCCAAGGCCCCGTGAAGTGGCGAATCGCAGCCGACACTGGCGGCACCTTCACGGACTGCCACGCGCTCGACCCGCAGGGCCGTGAGTCTCGCTGCAAGGTTCTTTCCACAGGACTGCTCAGGGCGGTCTTGGCGAATGAAGACAACGGAAACTTCCGTCTGACGGGACTGCCACCTCTGCCAGAAGATTTTCTCCTCGGGTTCAGCGTTCAGCCGGCGGGGAGTGACGAATCACGCATGGTCACAGGTTTTGACTCGGCCGCCCATGCGATCACCCTCGACCGGCCCACGGATTGGAAGACCGGGGCCCTGCTCGAAATCTTCACCGGCGAAGAGGCCCCCGTCCTCGGGGTCCGCATTCTCACCAACACGCCGCCCGGAAATGAATTTCCTCCGCTGAGTCTGCGCATCGCCACCACCCGCGCGACCAACGCATTGCTGGAGCGCAAAGGCGGCCGCATTGCCCTTTTCATCACAAAGGGCTTTGGCGACCTGCTTCAAATCGGCGACCAGCGCCGTGCCGATCTCTTTGCTCTGAATCACGAACCGCGACCTGTTTTCCATGAGGTCGCCTGCGAGGTCCCCGAACGCGTCAGTGTGGATGGGATAATCCTCGAGCCGCTCGACGAGGCTGCCGTGCAAGTTGCCGCGCTGGATTGCATTGCCAAAGGCATCACCACCGCCGCCATCTCGCTGATGCACGGCCACGCGCACCCCGGACACGAGCGGCGGGTTGCGGAAATTCTGCGCGAATGCGGTTTCACGCATCTCACGCTCTCCCATCAGACTGCTGCCTTTGCCAAGCTTCTGCCGCGGACGCAGAGCACGGTGGCGGACGCCTACCTGCACGCACCGGTGCAGTCTTTCCTCAACGGCATCCGCAGCGTCTCCCCGGACATGCAGGTCATGACGAGTGCCGGCGGTTTGAAGACCGCCGATGACATTCGTCCCAAGGACATGCTGCTGAGCGGCCCGGCTGGCGGAGCGATCGGCGCCGCCAATGCCGCACGTCGTCTTGGCCTCACGAAGATCATCACGTTCGACATGGGCGGCACCAGCACGGACGTGGCACGCATCGATGCGCGTCCCGGTTATCGCTTCTCGCAGGAGGTCGCCGGCATGAAACTTCTCGCGCCGTGTGTCGCCATTGAAACGGTGGCCGCAGGCGGCGGCTCCATCTGTCACATGACCCATCACGGCCTCGTTGTCGGTCCGGAGAGCGCCGGGTCGAACCCCGGCCCTGCCTGCTATGGCAAAGGCGGCCCGCTGACGATCACCGATGTGAATCTGCTGCTTGGTCGCTTTGATCCCGCCAGGGCACCGATCCCTCTCGATCTCAATGCCGCGAAACGTCGCCTGCGTGAACTGCATGCGCAGACCGATGGAAAGATGAGCGAGCACGATTTGCTTTACGCATTGCTGCGCCTGGCCATCGAGCATATGACGGACGCCATCCGGCGCATCTCCATCGGTGAAGGTTATGATCCAGCCGATCATGCGCTGCTCGCGTTTGGCGGCGCCGGTCCGCAGCACGCCTGTGCCGTGGCGGAGGCCTTGGGCATGAAGACCATCTTGGTGCCCGAGCATGCCGGCATCCTCAGCGCCGTCGGCTTGCAGGAAGCAGTGCCGGAACGCATCATCGAAAAGGAGTTCCGAATTCCGCTGAGCGATTTCTTGTCAAACACGCCCGACTTGTCCGACGACGACACAGGCAATGTGACGCGCATCGCCGAGCTCCGTCTCAAAGGGCAAGACACGCCGATCCAGGTCGAGTTCGAAGTTCCCGCGGATCTGCCCGGCCTCTATGCCCGGTCCTATGAACGACTCTTCGGCTATGCGCCACCGTCCGGTCGCGAAATCGAAATCGTCAGCGTGCGCATCATCATCAAGGAGGTGGAAGCGGCTGCCTCTCCGATTCTTGACCGCAAGACCACTCTCTCGCCTGCGCCTGCCCTGATTCAGGATGCCTTTTCCACGATCGTCGTTTCATCCGGTTGGAAGGTCGATCACGTCGATGGTTTTGGTCATGTGTTGAGTTGCGATCAAATCGCCAGACCGGCGGGCACGCTCGAGCGAGATCTGCTCCGGCATCGTTTCCACTCCATCGTGAGTGACATGGGGGCGTTGCTCTGTCGCACGGCTATTTCCACCAATATTCGCGAGCGGCTCGATTTCTCCTGCGCCCTGCTCGATCCACAAGGGCGGCTGCTTTCCAGCGCGCCGCACATTCCCGTGCATCTCGGTGCGCTGGGCGTGTGCGTTCGAGAAGTCGCGAAGGCGATTCCGATGCAGTCGGGCGATACGATCATCACCAATCATCCGGCGTTCGGCGGTTCCCATCTTCCTGATGTCACCTTGATCACGCCGGTGCATGATTCAGCAGCGCAGCTCATCGGATACATCGCCAACCGCGCCCACCATGCCGAGATCGGCGGCATCACGCCGGGCTCCATGCCCGCGAATGCCACGCGCTTGATCGAAGAAGGCGTGGTGATTTCGCCCCGGCATCTGATTCGCGGTGGCAAATCCTGCTTTGGCGACATCAGCGCGCTGCTCACCTCCGCTGCGCATCCGACGCGCAATCTGGCCGACAACCTCGCGGATCTGCATGCCCAGTTGGCCGCCAATCTACACGGCGTTGAACGTCTCAAGTCGCTGGCCTCCGATTCACTGATCGAGACGATGCAGGGCATTCTCGATCATTCCGAGGAAGTCATGCGTGGCCAGATCGACCGGTTGCCGGATTCCATCTCCGCGATCGAAAAACTCGACGACGGGAGTCCGATCGCCGTCTCGATGCGCAAAATCGATGGCCGTCTCCAGTTGGACTTCACCGGTACCGGTGGCGTGCATCCGCGCAATCTCAATGCCACCACTGCCATCGTGCGCAGCGCCGTGCTTTACGTCATGCGGCTGATGTTGCAGGAGGACCTGCCGCTGAACGAAGGCCTGATGGTGCCCATTGACATCGTCTGCCCTGAATCGCTGTTGAATCCGACGTTCACAGGCGATCCTGCTCATGATCCCGCCGTCGTTGGCGGCAATGTCGAGGTCAGTCAACGCTTGGTGGACACGCTCATCAAGGCGCTCGGTTTGCAGGCCTGCAGCCAGGGCACGATGAACAATTACCTGTTCGGCGGCGGACGTTTCGGTTACTACGAAACGATCGCCGGCGGCTCCGGTGCCGGAGAGGGTTACGACGGCGCAAGTGCGCTGCACACCCACATGACAAACACCGCCATCACGGATCCCGAGATCATCGAGCAGCGCTATCCGGTGCGGCTGCGACAGTTCGCGATCCGTCGCGGGTCGGGCGGTGGCGGCAAATGGTGTGGCGGTGACGGCGTGGTGCGCGAATTCGAATTCGTCGAGCCCCTGACCGTGAGTTTGCTCACACAGCATCGCACGGAAGTGCCGTTTGGTATGCAAGGCGGACAACCTGGGCAGGCCGGTCGTCAGACGCTGCTGAGAAACGGTCAGAGCACGCCGCTTGATGGCTGCACGACGGTGGAGGCACAGGCGGGCGATCGTGTAGTCATCGAAACGCCCGGCGGAGGGGGATGGGGGACGGCATCATGAGCGCGATCGCCCTTGTCACCGGAGGAGAAGGAGATCTCGCTCAGGCACTGGTCGCTGAACTCGCGCAGTCGGGATTTGAGGTGCTGGCTCCCAGTCGAGCGGAGCTCGATGTGACAAGCGCCGCTTCGGTCAAAAGCTACTTCGCCAGCGTGAAACAGATCGATCTGCTGGTGAACAATGCCGGCGTGTGCCGTGATGTTTCGATGATCAAGATGAGTGACGAAGACTTCGATCAAGTCGTGGATGTGAACCTGAAAGGCGCGTTTCTCGTTTCGCAGGCGGCGGTGAAGTTGATGGCGAAGCAGCGGCAGGGGCACATCATGAACATCGGTTCTTATTCCGCCCTGAGCGGTCCGGCCGGGCAGACCAACTATGCCGCGGCCAAGGCGGCGTTGATCGGACTGACGCAAAGCATCGCGCAGGAATACGGTGCGCGAAACGTACGTGCGAACTGCGTGCTTCCCGGTTTTCTGGAGACGAAGATGACGCGGCACCTGCTCGAGGATGCCGCGTGGCGCGAAGGCCTGATGAACGCCCACGCACTCGGCCGGTTGAACACACCTCAGGAGGCGGCACGCTTCATCGCCTTCCTTCACACGATGGAGAATGTCAGCGGTCAGGTATTTCAAATCGACAGCCGCGTGCGACGCTGGACGTAGCTCCTAAAGTGCGAATTCAGGAGGTGTCGGGGCCTCCCAACAGGAAGGAAAACCTTCAAGATTCAGTTCCAGTCGGGAAGAATGCAGCGCCTGTCGTGGCAGGATGAGCTTTTTCTCAAGGGCGGGCGTCCAACCGGTGTCGATGAATTCCAGATAGCAGCGCTCATCGCGGCCATAGAGCTTGTCTCCGACGATAGGCAGGCCGAGGTGATGCAGATGCACGCGGATCTGGTGCATGCGGCCGGTTTCGGGCTTTGCCTCGATCAATGAGAACTTTCCGGCTTCGCCTTCGAAGCATTCAAGCACGCGGAACGAGGTGCGGCAGGGTGCGCCATGTGCGTGCACGATTTGCTTCACCCAGATGTCCGAGGGACCAACATCACGGGCGCTGAGGATGGGAGCGTCGAGGACTGTTTCGTCCCATTCCGGCCAGCCGTGAACGAGGGCGGCGTAGGTCTTGTGAATCTTGCGCTCCTGCATGGCCATTCCGAAGAGGCGCGCGAGTTGGTGGTTTTTCGCGACCAGAACAACGCCGCTGGTTTCGCGGTCCAGACGGTTGATGATCGACACCTGGCCGCCATTGGCGATTTCATAGGAGAGCAGATCGCAGAGGCGATGCCAGAGCGTGGGCGGACCGTTGGGATCGCCGGGATGAATCTGCAGCGGCGCCGGCTTGTTGACGACGATGTATTCGTCCGTCTCGTCGATGACGGTGAAAGTGGCGTCGTTGCGGATGCTCACAGCGTCGGGATGGCGAGTTGGTGGCCGAAAACGACGGGCTGGGGATTGGAAACATAGTCCGCATCATCGAAGTGCCACCACTCGGACTCCAACTGAGTGAAACCAGCCTGCCGCATGGCCTCGTTAAGGATCTGCAGATTCTGACGCACAACGGGATCGCCGCCGCGATAGTGGCGACTGGCGTTGGCAAAGTCCTCGTCGAAGTAGGTCGGCATGCGCTGCTCCGTCCCGCGGGCGTCGACCAGCGTTAGATCCACGGCGATGCCGCCGCAGTGCCTGCTCCAGCCGGTTTGGGGAGAAACGAACATGCCCGTGTCGCCGCCATGCCGGTGCAGCTCCTCCTGCACTTCCGGCGGACGGTAGGCATCCCACACACGCAGACCGTAGCCTTGGGCGCTGAGGATGTCCTGCGCGGCTTTGAGCTTCTGCGCCGTCTCGATTCGCAGCAGGCAGGGCATCCGCGCAGGATAGATGGCGCGGTTGGTCACATTTCGCGGCGTGGCATAGCGCAGGTCGATGGAGACGCCTGGGATGAAAGCGCGGACATCAACGAGGTCGTAGTTCGCAGCCAGTTCTACTGAGCGGCCCGGCACCAAGACACTGCGACGTTCTCTGGGCGTCTCGCACGAGGAGAGCAGAATGGAGAGGATGAGAAAGTACCGGGAAACTGGAGGCATGCGGAGTTTTTGCTTCCGTATTCAGGCACGGAGGGCCAAGTTTGCAAACTTCGCCCTCCACCAATGACCCGATTCGAGATCCTAAACACCCTGCTGCATTTCCTGGCCTTCTACATCGGGGCGGGCATCGGCTCCTTTCTGAACGTGGTCATCTACCGGCTGCCGCTCGACATCTCGGTGAACAAGCCGCGCCGCAGTTTCTGCCCCTCCTGCAAGTATCAAATTCCCATGTGGCAGAACATTCCCCTGCTCAGCTGGCTGCTGCTGCGGGGCAAGTGCGCGAACTGCGGCGGAAAGATCTCCGTCCGCTACTTCCTCGTCGAACTGCTCACGGGCGTGATGTTTTACCTCGTGTTTCTGAAGATCACAGGAGACTACGCCAATCCGTGGCCGGAGATCCGAACCTGGGGGCCGCAGGTTCTGTGCCTGTGGGTTTTCATGAGCCTGTTGATTTCGGGAACGTTCATCGACATCGACCACTTCATCCTGCCACACACGATCACGATCGGTGGAACGGTGGTTGGTGTGCTCGCGGCATGGGGTGTCCCGGAACTGGTTGGAGAAACGGAACATGTGAACGGCCTGATTCTTTCCCTCGTCAGCGCGGCGCTGGGCCTCGGCGGCCTCTGGATCGTGGTGGAACTGGGAAAGCTCGCTTTCGGCAGGAAGAAGTTCGTTTTCAGCAAGGAGGAGACCTGGCAGGTCACGCAGCCGGACGAAAACGAGCCACCAGTGGTTGTGTTCGGGGACCACAGCTATGAATGGGCCGATCTCTTCATGCGGGCCAGCGACCGCATGGTGGTGTCATGCAACGCACTGCAGGTGAACGAGCACTCCTTCGGAGCCGTGACGGCCGAACTGTGGATGGAGAAGCTCAAGGTGCGTGACGGAACCACCTTGGAGGAATTCCCGCTCGAGGGCGTCACCACGCTGACCGCCAAAACCACGCAGGTCGTCATTCCACGCGAAGCGATGGGGTTTGGAGACGTGCTTTTCCTGATGATGATTGGCGCCTTTACAGGATGGCAGTCGGTGCTCTTCACCGTGCTGGCAGCCTCCGTGCTGGGCACCGTCTTTGCCATGATCCACCGCGTCACCGGCAGGGCGGAGTGGGGCGCCAAAATCCCCTTCGGTCCCTATCTCGCCATGGGTGCGACGCTCTGGATCTTCTATGGTCCGCAGTTCCTCGAGTGGTATCTGAACAAGATGATGAGGCTGTAAACAAACGGGGCGAACCGCATGCGCGATCCGCCCCGCTCAAAAATGGATGCGTGGTAGCGCCTACTTGGCCTCCGCCTTCTTTTTCCTGTCACCGCCGGCATTGCCCTTCTTCGGTTGTTCAGGAGGGTTTTCCTCGCCGTCGAAGGCCTTTCTTCCGTGAGCAAACCGGGGCGGCGGCATGTCCTCCTTGACCTCGGCCTGCAGGCGAAGGATTTCAGCTTTCAGTTCCTTCACAGTGTCGGCATAGGCCGGATCGTCATAGAAGCTCTTCACCTCGAGAGGGTCTTTTTCGCGGTCGAGAAGCTCCCAGTCGTCAACGTCCGGCTTGTAGTAATGCACGAGTTTGTAGCGGTCCGTGATGACGCCGTAGTGCGGGCGCACACGATGCGGCACGGGATACTCGTAGTAGTGGTAGTAGAGCGACTTGCGCCAGTCGGCGGGCGTTTCTCCTTTCATGAGTGGGACGAGGCTGCGCCCATGCACACCGGGAAGATTGGGAGCGCCGGCGATGTCGAGGAATGTGCTGGCGAAATCGATGAGGCTGACGATCTGCCCGTTCGTGCTGCCGGGCTTGATGACGCCGGGCCAGCGGACCATGAGCGGCGTGCGCAGCGACTCCTCAAAGATCCAGCGCTTGTCGAACCAACCATGTTCGCCGAGGTAGAATCCCTGATCGCTGCTGAGAATGACGACGGTGTTCTCCGTGAGGCCGTTTTTATCCAAGTAGTCGAGCACACGACCCACATTTTCATCCACGGCCTTCACGCAGGCGAGGTAGTCGTGCATGTAGCGCTGATAGCGCCATTTCACGAGGTCACGGCCGGTCGGGGCGGCCTCGCGATACTTCGCGTTGCGGGGCTCATAGTATTCGTCCCACTGCTTCCGCTGTTCCGGGGTCAGGTCCTTGGGGGCGACGAGTTTCACATCGCGCTCGGTCATCGTTCGATCGATGCCCATGTCGTGATCGCTCACCGCCTTGCTGCGGCCACTGTAGCTGTCGAAAAGCGTTTCCGGTTCTTCGTAGGCGCGGTCGTTGTCGAATCCGAGCAGGCGCAGCGGCGGCTCCCATTCGCGATGCGGCGCTTTGTGCTGGCTCATCAGCATGAACGGCTTCGATTTGTCACGTTCATCGAGCCACTTGAGAGAGAGATCGCCGATGATGTCACTCGTGTAGCCTTCGTGTTTCACCTGTTTGCCGTTGTCGATCATGGGCGGGTTGTAGTAGGCGCCCTGCCCCGGCAGGATGTGCCAGTAGTCGTAGCCCACGGGATCGCTGCCGAGGTGCCATTTGCCGATGATGGCCGTCTGGTAGCCGCTCTTCTGCATCACAGGCGGGAAAGTGGGCTGGGTGCTGTCAAAGCGGCTGTTGCTGTTGTTGTAGAAGCCGTTGGCGTGCGAATACTTGCCGGTCTGAATCACCGCGCGGCTCGGTCCACAGATGGAGTTGGTCACGAGGCAGCGGTCAAAGCGCATGCCCTCTTTGGCAATGCGGTCCATGTTCGGCGTTTCGAGCAGTTTGCGGCTGTCGCCGTAGCAACTGATGGCCTGACAGGTCAGGTCGTCGCAGAAAATGAAGACGATGTTCGGCGGCTGGGCCGCGCCGGCGGCTGCCGTGAGAGCGAGTGAAGCGAGGATGGATCGAATCATGGTTGGAAGGTACGGTCAAATGCGAACGGGAAAGAGGGGCCGGCTTTTCAACAGAATCAGCCCGCATGGCCCATGGCCGCCGCCATGAGCTTTTCCTGCGTGGCCTCACCGCGGGTGAAAGAACCGCCGATGCGGCCTTCATTGAGCATCAGGATGCGGTCGCTCATGCCGATGAGTTCCGGCAGTTCGCTGGAAACGAGAATGACGGCTTTTCCGGCGGCCGTCAGTTGATTGAT
>JAWLBG010000058.1:0-26394 GCA_041395065.1 Prosthecobacter sp.
CGTTAGTTTCAGGGTGAAGCGCAGTTTTGGAGAATGAGGCACCCGATGTCACGCTAGTTTTTCAAACACGCCGGATCGCCGCCGCAAAGGCGCCGTCGATTTGATCCTCCGGCGGGAAACTGTGGCGGACTTTGACGGGCTCGTAGCCAGGGGTGGATTCGAGCACGCGGGCGACGAGCTGTTCGTTCTCGGCGGGTTCGATGCTGCAGGTGCTGTAAACGAGGATGCCGCCGGGCTTGAGCGCGCGCAGTCCGTGGCGCAGGAGGCGCTCCTGCGTGTGTGTCTGCGCGGTGATGTCATCGGCTTGCAGACGCCAGCGCACATCGACACGGCGGCGCATGACGCCGGTGTTTGAGCAGGGGACGTCGAGCAGGATGCGGTCGAAGCCGTCTTCGGCGAAGGCGGGGAGTTGCGGGTCGGCCCAGTCGTGCTGCTCGATGCGGGCGTTGGTGACGAGGAGGCGTTGCAGATTGCCCTCCAGCCGGCGCAGGCGCCCGGGGGCGACGTCGCAGGCGATGATCTCGCCGGTGTTGTTCATGAGCTGGGCAAGCAGCGCGGTTTTGCCGCCGGGCGCGGCGCAGGCATCGAGCACGCGCTGGCCGGGCTGCGGGTCGAGCAACCGGGGCGCGATGGCGGTGCTGGGGTCCTGCATGTATACCTTTCCTGCGGCGAGGTCCTCGCGCGGAAGCTGATCGCAAACGATGAACTCGTCGCCATCAGGCGCGGTCTGCGGATGCAGGCGGTTGCGGCGGGCGAAGACCGGGGCGGGGACTTGATTCCACTCGCACAGCGCGGTCGTTTTGGCTTCGCCGAAAAGGGCGAACCAGTGCTCGACGAGCCACTTCGGATGCGACGTCCGCGTTTCCAGCGGAAGCGTGTCCACGAGCGCCAGCAGTTCGACGGATTCGCGGCAGGCGCGGCGCAGGACGGCATTGATGAGGCTGCGTGCCCGTCCAGTGGCGGCGACGGTTTCATTCACGGCGGCGTGCTCGGAGACCTTCAGGATCAAAACCTGGCACAGACCGATGCGCAGGCCCCAGCGGCTGCGATGGTCGAGGTGCTTGTTGTCGGTGAGCACGGCGATCCAGTGGTCGAGCAGCGAGAGATTCCGCAGCGTGGTGAGCACGATGTCGCGCAGGAACGCGGCGTCCGGCTGGCTCAGGTGGCAACTGCGCTGCGCGTGGTCCATGAGATCGGCGGCGAAGCGCTCCCCGGCGGCCCATTCGCCAAGCACATCCAGCGCCAGACCGCGGATGGGAGCGGCAGGCGGGCGGGAACGGCGGGAGGGCGGCTGGGAGTCTGGAACCATGGGTGGCATGAGTAGGTCGGCCCGGAGCCGGGCACAAGCCACCCTGCCGCGGGCGGGAGGATTGATTGACAAACTTCCCGCCCCGCCTTTATACCCGCCCCCCTGTTTTCTCACAGTCCAACCACGCTCCCACCTATGGATTTCATTGCCAAAAATATCGCCGAAGTCGCCCCGTCCATGACCCTGTCCATCACCAGCCAGGCGAAGGCGCTGAAGAAGCAGGGCGTGGATGTGCTCAGCTTTGGAGCCGGCGAGCCCGACTTTGACACGCCCGCTCCGATCATTGCGGCAGCAGCCGAGGCGCTGAGCCTCCGGCAAGACCCGCTACACGGAAAGCGCCGGCATTTGGAACTCCGCGAATCCCTGGCCGCGAAGCTCATGGTGGACAACAACGTCCAGTATGGCCCTCCCAGATCAGTGCGTGAACTGCGGCGCCAAGCATTCCTGCTACAACGCCATCCTCGCCTGCGTGAATCCCGGGGACGAAGTCATCATCCCCGCCCCCTACTGGACGAGCTATCCGGAAATGGTGCGCATCGTCGGTGGCATTCCCGTCATCGTCGAGACGAAGGCGGAGAATGGCTGGAAGATCACCCCCGAGGAGTTCGAGGATGCGATGTCCCCGATGACGAAGATGATCATCCTGAACACCCCCGGGAATCCCACCGGCTCCGTTTACAGCCGTGATGAACTCAAGGCTTTGGGTGAAGTGGCCGTGGCCGAGGACATCCTGATCCTCTCCGACGAAATCTACGAGAAGCTCGTCTACGACGGCAACGAGCATGTGAGCATCGCCTCGCTGAGCAAGGAAATCTACGACCTCACCATCACGGTGAACGGCTTCCAAAGCCTATGCCATGACCGGCTGGCGCCTCGGCTACACTGCCGCCCCGAAGAAGATCGCCGACGCCATCGACACGATTCAAAGCCACACCACCAGCAATCCCACCAGCTTCGCCCAATACGGCGCACTCGCTGCGTTGCAGATGGATCAGCAGGTCGTCAATGACATGCGCGACGAGTTCGACGTGCGCCGACAGTACATGCTTGGTCGTCTCTCCAACATCAAGAACGTCCGTGTGGTGGAGCCGAAGGGCGCCTTCTACTTCCTCGTCGACATCGAGCCGACCCAGATCAAGAGCGTCAATTTCTGCGAGAAGCTCCTCAGCAAGCAGAAGGTCGCCATCGTTCCCGGTGTGGCCTTTGGTGCCGAGTACACCGTCCGTTTCAGCTACGCGACCGGTCTGGACGTCATCAACGCCGGCATGGACCGCTTCGAAGAATTCTGCAATCAGCACTGATTCTGGAAACCAACGACATCAACCGCAAACCTCGAACGTCATGGGCATCTACAACAACATCGTCGAAACCATCGGCAGAACTCCGCTAGTGAAGCTGAACAAGGTCACCGCCGGACTGAACGCCACGATCGCTCTGAAGTGTGAGTTTTTCAATCCACTCGGCAGCGTGAAGGACCGCATCGGCATGGCCATGATCGAGGACGCGGAGCAGCGCGGTGTTTTGAAGGCCGACACCGTCATCGTGGAGCCCACCAGCGGCAACACCGGCATCGCACTCGCGTTTGTCGCTGCCGCGAAAGGCTACAAACTCATCCTGACGATGCCCGAGACGATGTCGATGGAGCGTCGCACGCTGCTGGCTCTGCTCGGTGCGGAACTCGTGCTGACTCCCGGCGCCCAGGGCATGAAGGGGGCCATCGCCAAAGCTTCTGAAATCGTCGCCAGCACGCCGAATGCGTGGATGCCTCAGCAGTTTGAAAATCCGGCCAACCCGGCTGTCCACTCCCGAACCACGGCGGAAGAGTTGTGGGCAGATACCGATGGCAAGATCGACATCCTCGTCGCCGGTGTCGGCACGGGCGGCACCATCACCGGCTGCTGCGAAGTCATCAAACCGCGCAAGCCGGACTTTCAGGCGATTGCCGTCGAGCCTGAAGCCTCCCCCGTCATCAACCAGACCCTCGCCGGGGAGCCTCTCCAGCCCGGTCCGCACAAGATTCAAGGGACGGGCGCCGGATTTGTCCCCGCCAACCTTCATCTCAAGGACAGCGCCGGAAACGCCCAGATCACTGAGTGCGTCAAGGTCAGCAACGACGATGCCTTCGCCATGGCCCGCCGCATCGCCGCTGAAGAGGGCATCCTCGTCGGCATCAGCACCGGTGCCAATGTGGTCGCCGCCATCGAAATCGCCAAGCGTCCTGAAAATGCCGGCAAGCTCATTGTCACCGTCGCCTGCTCCACCGGCGAGCGCTACCTTTCCACCGCGTTGGCGGATGAAGCGCGCGCCAAGGTGGGCGCCTGAGGCTTTCCTGTGACGAAATCCGAACGGCAAATGAAGAATGGCTGAGTGCCTTTATCAGCCGTTCTGACCCTCCTGTTCCCGATCTCTCTTTTTCAATCCCCGCAACTCCCGTCCAACATGTCCGAGCTCGACGCCATCTCTCAGGAGGTTCCCTCCACAGGTCTTGAAAAGTTCCTGGAAGACAACTTTCGCAAACTTGTCTGGTTCTTCATCGCTCTGGTGGTGGCGATCATCGTCTACGGTTTCATTCGCCATCAGAACACGCTGAAAAACAACGAAGCCGCCGAGGCCTTCACCAGCGCGAAGACCGTCGAAGACTGTGACCTCGTCATTTCACGCTATCCCGGCTCCATCCCCGCCGCCAACGCCGTGCTGCTCAAGTCCGACCTGCTCTGGGAGCAGAACAAGAAGAGTTCGTCGGTCGATGCACTCAAGGCTTTCACCACCGAGTTCCCTAAGCACCCCCTCGCCGTGAACGCGCTGCTCGGGCTGGGTTCCAAGCTCGACGCGATGGGCGAGCAGAAGGAGGCGCAGGCAATTTTCGAACGCATCGTCAATGAATTCCCCTCCAGTGAAGCTGCTCCTCTGGCGCAGGTTCGTCTCGGTGATTTGCTCTGGGCCGCCGGAAAGCCGGAGGAAGCCAAGAAGGCCTACGAGGAGCTTTCCGTGAAGTTTGCCGACATGGCCTACTTCCAGACCACCGCGCAGGATCGTCTCGCTTGGATCGCCGCCACGCTTCCAACCAAGGAAGTCGATCCGCCGCCGGCTCCGAAAGTCGAGCCTAAGCCGGCCGCTCCGGGCCCGTTGCTCAAGTCGGCTCCCGGCGGGCTTTCCCCAACCATCAATCTGCCGGGTGCTCCCGCTTCCACAACTCCTGCCGTTCCGGCCCCGGCGACTCCCGCGCCTAAAGTCGAAAAGACCCCGGCTCCTGCCGCTCCTACTCCTCCTGCGGCACCGGCACCCAAATCAGAGACGCCGCCTGCATCTGCCCCTGCAACGGACGCGCCAAAGAATCCTTGATGTGCCGGACGGCGAACGTCCGACTGCATTTATTTTGTCGCTCAGCCGAGCCACTCGGCAATCGTCGCGATCACTTCGTTGCGCTGGGCCTCGGTGAGTTCGCCGTAGATCGGGATGCTGAGGACTTCGTTGGCGACACGATGCGACACATCACAGCCGGCGCGTGAGCTTGCAGGCAGATTCGCGAAGCACTGCTGTTGGTCGAGGGTGACCGGGTAGTAGATATCGCAGCCGATCTTCTTCGCCACGAGGTGATCGCGTAGCGAGTCGCGTTTTCCGTTGAGAACACGCAGGGTGAACTGGTTCCAGATGTGCGAGTTGTGCGCGTAGCTCACGGGCAGCACGATTTTAGCGCCTTGAGCGGAGAGCCACGCGTCCTGAGACGTTGCGCATTTGCAGTGTGCCGGATCGGCCTGCACCACGCCGGGCAGTTTCGACAGTTCGGCGATGTAATGCGCCGCATTGCGCTGGCGGTCGGCGGTGTATTGCGCGTAACGCTTCACCTTCACGCTCAGCAATGCGCATTGCAGCGTGTCCATGCGGAAGTTGCCGCCGACGTAGTGATGGTAGTACTTTGGCTTTCCGCCATGCACGCGCAGCACACGTGCGTATTCGGCGAGGTCATCGTCATTGGTCACCAGCATGCCGCCGTCACCGAACCCGCCGAGGTTCTTGCTCGGGAAGAAGCTGTAGGTGCCGAAGTCGCTCATCGTGCCGGCCTGGCGCCCCTTGTATTGCGCTCCGATGGATTGCGCGGTGTCCTCGATGACCTTCAACCCATGTTCCTTCGCCAAGGCGAGGATGGGATCCATATCCGCGCATTGACCAAACAGATGCACCGGCAGGATCACCTTCGTTTGGCCCGTGATCTTCGCCCGCGCATCGTTCACGTCCATGTTGAAGCACACGGGGCACACGTCCGTGAACACCGGAATGGCGCCGAGACGCGAGACCGCGCCCGCCGTGGCGAAAAAGGTGAACGCTGGGCACAGCACCTCGTCACCCGGCTTGATGTCCAGCGCCATGAGCGCCAGCAGCAGCGCGTCCGTGCCGGAGGAAACCGACAGCGCGTGCTTCGCGCCCGTCATCGCCGCGATCTCCCGTTCAAACGTCTCCATCTCCGGCCCCATGATGAACCGCCCATGATGCAGCACCTGCGTGAAGGCAGCCTGAAGTTCGGGTTCGAGGGGAAGGTTCTGGGCGTTGACGTCGAGGAGCGGGACTGGCATGGCGGAGATGAATAATGAAGTCTGAACGAAGAATGAAGATTTGGCGAGCTACATCCGCTCCGTGGTCTGGATGCCCAGCAGGCCGAGGCCGGTTTTCAGGACGCGGCTGGTGGCCTCACAGAGTGTAAGGCGGGTGTTGCGCACGGCGCCTTCCGAGCGCAGCACATTGCAGGCTTCGTAGAAGCTGTGGTACGTGTCGGCGAGCTCGTAGAGGTAACTGGCGAGCAGGTTCGGGCGGAAGTCGAGCAGCACGTCGTGCGTGGTTTCGGCCAGTTGGGCGAGCTTGAGTGCAAGCGCACGCTCGGCGGGTTCGGTGATCGTCAGATCACCCGTGAGCGTCACTTCGCCGTCAAGCTTGCGGAAGATGGCACGAGTGCGGACGTAGGCGTTGATGAGGTAGGGCGCGGTGTTGCCCTGCAGCGCGAGCATCTTGTCCCAGCTGAATTTGTAGTCGGTCATGCGGTGCTGGCTGAGCTCGGCATATTTGACCGCGCCGGTGCCGATCACCTCGGCGATCTTCGCCTTCTCTTCTTCGGAAAAACCTTCGCGCTCCGCCACGACGGCCGCGGCGCGTTCGACGGCTTCGTCGAGCACTTCGAGCAGGCCGACGCTCTCGCCGGAACGCGTTTTGAACATCTTGCCATCCTGGCCGAGGATGCTGCCGAAGGCGATGTGCTGCATGCGCGTGGTCTGGCCGCGCTTCTTCGCGACCTGGAAGAGCTGGCGGAAGTGCAGCTCCTGCGGTGCACCGACGACATACCAGATTTCATCCGCCTTCCACTCGTTGATGCGATGGTCGATCGTCGCGAGGTCGGTGGTGGCGTAGAGAAAGCCGCCGTCGCTTTTGCGAATGAGGCAGGGCTTGTCAGCGAGCTCGGGCACGTCGCGGAAGAAGACGCAGGTGGCGCCATCGCTGATCTCGGCGATGCCGGAGGCGAGCAGGTTCTCGACGAGCGGAAGGAGCTGGTCGTTGTAGGCGCTTTCGCCGAGGTAATGGTCGAAGTGAATGTCGAGCTTGCCGTAAATCTGGCGCAGCTGTTCCAGGGAGAGCGCCACGCAGCGCGTCCAGATTTCCATGTTCTCCGGATCGCCCTGCTGCAGCTTCACCAGTTCGTTGCGGCAGGTGGTGAGCACCGCCTCGTCGGCTTTGGTCTGGGCGTTCACCGCCTTGTAAACGCGGACGAGTTCCTGGATCGGGTCTTTGTCGAGCGCCTCGCGATCGAGAATCGTCTTCCAGCCGTGCAGGATCATGCCGAACTGCGTGCCCCAGTCGCCGATGTGGTTGTCGGTGATGACCTTGTGTCCGACGAAGCGTGCGATGCGGGCGAGCGAGTCGCCGATGAACGTGCTGCGGATGTGGCCCACATGCATCGGCTTGGCGATGTTCGGCGCGGAGAAATCGACGACGATCGTCTGGGACGTTTCGACCTTTGGCACGCCGACGTGATCGTCTTTGACGATCTGATCCAGACGTTGAGCAAGTTCACTGCCGCTGAGTGTGAAATTGAGAAAGCCCGGGCCATCGATGCTGGTCTTTTCGCACAAGTCCGTCACGTCGAGCTTGTCCACGACCTGCTGCGCCAGCGTGCGCGGGTTCGTTTTGAGCTGCTTTGCCAGCACCATCGCCGCATTGCTCTGGTAGTCGCCATAGCGAGTGTCGGACGCGATGACGACATTGGGCAGGAAACCTTCCGGCAGGCCGATGCCTGCCGCGGCGAAGGCGGCTTGAAGACGGGACGTGAGGATGGCGCGAAACATGGGCGCGCCTAGTAGTCCGCGAGAGGGTTTAGTTCAACGACAAAGCCGGGCCGCTGCGCGGGGAGGACGCTTAGTTGGGGGCGTTGTTCACAGGTTTCCAGCGGCGGTCGTAATACTGGCCTGCTTTCAGTGACTGAATGCTTTCGACCATTTTTTCCAGCGTTGGAGAAGTGGATTTGGTGTACGCGATTCCATTCGACGGGTCGATGACTTGAATTACCCAGCCATCGTACTTGTAGCCAAAGGTGACGCCGTTGGAGGCATTGCTGTCGTACTCGGTCACAACGGTCTGGCCCTCACTTTCCAATGTTTCTCTCGGGGGCAGGGCGATGTCGAAGTCATGGCGTTGCATGATTTTGTAGATGCCACGCTGAGCGGCACTTTCCCCGATGAGAAAAAAGCTGGCTTTGTAGCTCGTGTAAGTCTCACCTGTTGTATTTGTCAGCTTGATTTTGGGGGTGATGACTTGGGTTACGTCGTCATACACCGCCGCTTTGGAAGGGCGACTGATCGCGACATCAACGCGGACGCCTCTGGCGAATTCAATCTTGGGAGCCGGTGCCGCGTTCGATGTTGTGGGAGGTGGAGTGACTGCCACAGGCAGGCTGATCGGAGACGGTGTCGAAGGCCGTGATGTCGCCAGGGTGGGTGCGGGTCGGGGCGACGGAGCGGTGCCTTTGAAGGCGGAGGAGACGACCATGGAGAAGGGTTTCAATCCATCCACACTGGCGAGAAGGGCATCGCAGCGTGCCACGCCGGGTTGATCACCATTCTGGCGACGCTGGGCGGCAAGCGCTTCCACAGCGGCACCGAGGGCCTGACGAATGGCGGCAGCCGATTCCTGGCGTCGCGTTTCAAGCTGCGCGAGCTGTTGGCGGTAGATGTCGCGCAGGCGCCTGTGCTCACCTGAGGTCATGCTGTCGGTGGAGGCATCGGGAACAGCCAAACCCTTGGCAATAGCAGCCGCCTCCGCCCGCATCGCATATTGCTCTTTGGTTGAGCCGGTAGCGGCAGACCGTTCCAGCGCGGCGCCGTATTTGCCGGTGAGGTCGAGAAGCAACGTGCGTAGCTGGTCATCGGTGGCGATGGCATCCGCTGGCGTGGCCTTGGTGCGCAACGCGGCGAGTTCGGGATCAATGCTGTCGAGCTTCTCAAGCTGGCGCCGGGCGGATGCGAGGAAGCCATGTTCCGTGCCGAGCTTGTTCAGATCCGGCAGACGCACGACGAGGACATCGAAGTCATCGGGCTTCGGTTTCTTCACATCAAGCGGGTAGCAGGAGATGAGCAGCCAGCGGTCGTCTTTGGAGACACTGATCTCATTGGCGCGCATGCCGATGTCGAGCCTGCCAAATTCCGTGCCGGAATCCGCCTCGCACAGACGCAGCAGTCCGTCGTTGTAGCCGATGAGCAGCATGCGTCCTCCCGCCGCCCATGCCGACGCCTGGGTGGCCACTTGCGGTGCAGGCGGGGCGATGCTGCTGCGCGTCGTGAGCTCTGGAACATCCAGCAGATAGATGACACCGAGGCCTCCCGCAATGGTGCTGCCGTCGGGAGAGAGGGAGAGTTCGTTGCGAAGGTTTTTGTACTCCGGCAGGTCGCGGATGAAGTGGTGATCCGGCGTGGAGAACAAAGCCGCCCATGGCTTGTCGGTGATGAGCGATGGATTGGCGGCGCTGGTCGAATTGGGACTGGGTTTCAGCGTGCTGCCCATGACCATGATCTGCGCCGTGCCGCCGGGGACTTCGGGCGGCAGCGGGAATGCCGTAAAGGCTGCGCGAGGCCATTCGCCGAACTTCTCAAGCACGGCACCCTTGGACGGATTCCAATGATAAATGCCGCCGTCCATGTTCTTGCAGAGCAGATAGGCGGACTTTTCATCCGCGGACCAGATGACATTGGTCAGTGTGTTCGTGGGGCTGCTGATAAGGGCCGTCGAAGTTCCGCTGTCGATATCAAAGATGGACACTTGGTCGCTGCGGTAGGACCACACCAGCACTCGGCTGCCTTCTTTGCTGGCAACCATTCCATGAATGTCTCCAACAGGGGAGGGAAAGCTCTGCAAACGGGCGCCGGTGGTCACATCCCAGACAAACAGAGTGTTGTCGTTGCCGCCGGAGACGGCGCGTCGTTGGTCCGACAGTATGACGGAAGTGTAAACGAGTTCGGTGTGTCCTTTGAGACGTTTGAGAATGGCGAAATCTCCCGGATCAGGTTTGAAAGGTCCCATCGTGCCATTGGTGACTACTGTGGGTGCGGGCGCCTTTGGCATGGAGGAATCACCCGGCGTCGCGCTTCCATGCGTCTCTGATGGAGCGACTTCGACCGGGGACGATGAAGGGGTATCTTCTGCCACTGCCGTTTTGACCGAACGCTGGTAGTGCACGAACCAGCCGCCGGATATCACCAACACGACACAGGCGGCCGCCCAGAGCCACTTCCCGGAGCTTTCCATGGCCCGCGGCTGTGGCACGGGGCTCCGGCTCACCCGGGCCTGCAAGTGCGGCGGAAGCGGACGTTGTGTGGGTGCGGCGGTTGGAGCGGGAGCGGGGACGTTTCGTTGAATGGATGTGGCGGCAGTGAGGAATTGTTTGATTTCACGGCATTGCTGAAAGCGCTGGGCCGGGTCTGCCATCAAGCATCGGTTCACGATGCTGACGTACTCGGCTGGCATGCCGTGTCCCGCCGCCGTTCCGGCTGCCTGCGGCGTGAGTCCGGTGAACATCTCGTGAATGACCACGCCGAGCGAGTAGATGTCCGAACGATGATCGACACCGGCTCCCGTAATCAAACGCTCCGGGGCGACATAGTCCGGCGTGCCGTATTCCGATCCCGTCTGCAGGTTGGAATTCTTGTCACTCGCGAGCCCGAAATCGACAATCTTCACCTGGCAGTTTTCGGCGATGAGGATGTTGGCGGGTTTGATGTCACGGTGAATCACGCCGTGCTCGTGGGCGTACTGAAGCGCATCGCAAAGCTGGCCGACTAGGCTGCGGATATGTTCCTGAGTCAGTTCGCCTCCCTGAATGACTCGGTGAAGATCCAGCCCATTGACGTACTCCATCACCAGATACAATTGGCCCTGAGAGGTCTGGCCAAAGTCATGCACAGCGGCGATATGCGGATGAATGAGCTTTGCCATCGAACGCGCCTCGGTGATGAAACGGCCGGCGTCTTCGTCATTGAGGGAAGCTGAGGCAGGCAGCAGTTTGATCGCTTCCCAGCGGTCGAGCGCTGTCTGTCGGGCAAGATAAACTGCTCCCATGCCTCCAATGCCGAGAATGTTGTGGAACTCGTATTGGGGCAGCAGCGCCGACATTTCTTCCAGCGTTGGAAAGGCGCTTGCAGATGAGGTGACTTCCGTAGGATCAGCGGGTATTTCAGGTTCGTGGCTCATAAGACGGATTAGACCAAGGATTCGTCCTAATCCTAATCAAAATATGTGCCGATGCTCAAACAAAGAGATCGTGACAATGAAATAATTTATGAAAGAACTCTGACGCTAGTTCGGGTCGTGCCTGACCGGGTTTGGCGAGCGATTCAGAGCTTCCCGTTACTGCTGTACAGCGCGCACCTCATCGGCGCTGGTCAGGGTGTGCGTGCTGCCGTCGGGAAACTCGAGGATGAGATGGCCTTCCTCGTTCAAATCGAGGACACGTCCGAAGACCTCGCCATGTGGAGCGCGGGCGCGGATCTGCCGGCCGAGAAGCCAGCTGCGGTCACGCACTTCGGCGACGACGGCGTTGAATTCGTAGAGTCGCTGAAACTCCAGGTGAAGGAACTCCAGCAGGCGGGTGGCGAGCGTGTTGCGGTCGATCTCCGGCAGCAGAGGCGATGCGAGTTGTTTCAACAGCGAAGTGGCAGGCAGGTCGGGCGGGAAGGTGAGCGTGTTGACGTTCAGGCCGATGCCAAGAACGAGAAGCATGCCGTTCCTACTTGAAACGGTTTCAGCGAGCAGGCCGCTGATTTTCTGGTCGGCCAGATAAAGGTCGTTCGGCCACTTGATGCGTGGCTCGAGGGGTAACTCGGCTTCGATCGCCTTGCAGATCGCGAGGGCGGCGAGTGTGGTGACGCGCGGCCAGTGCTCCAGCGCCACGGCGGGTTGCAGAAGCAGCGAGAACATCAGATCCTTGCTGCGCGGTGCGATCCAGCGGTTCTCGCGACGACCACGACCTGCGGTTTGTGATTCGGCGAAGACGACGGAATCCAATGGCAGTTCGGAAGCGCGCTGCTTCAGCCAGTCGTTCGTCGAAGCAACCTCATCGAGTACGGTCACCGTCCACGGCTCCGCGTTCGCGTTCAATGTGGCTGCATCGAGCGGGATCATGCGCGTTCGCAGTTGGGATCGCTGGCTTCACCGTGACGGTGAAGCTCGTCGTGGTCGCCGAGGCACTCGAGATGAGTGGTGATGAGCACGGGGTGCGTGACGCTGGCCTGCACGGCGAGCTCGATTTCGGTGGCGGTTCGGTGGGCGTCCTTCAGCATGATGTCGTCATCGAAGAGCAGATGAACCTCGACGTAGTGCATCTCTCCGGCATCGCGGTGGCGCAAGGCGTGAAACTGCAGGCCGTGTTTTTCCGTCTCTCTTCTCAGCGTGGCGTCGAGGGCGGCGTTGAGCTGCGGATCTGCGGTGTCCATCAAGCCGCCGACGCTTTGGCGCATGAGCCCGTAACCGGTCCAAATGATGTTCGCCGCCATGATGATACCGCAGATCGGATCCCAGCCGTGCCAGCCGGTCAGGGCCACCAAGCCGAGTCCGACGAGTGCTCCGAGGCTCGTCCAAACATCGGTGAGCACATGCTTGCCGTTCGATTCGAGGATGATCGAGCTGCTGCGCCGACCGGTGCGGACGAGATAAAAACCGAGCACGGTATTGATCAAGATGGAGAGGCAGGTCAGGGCAAGGCCTTCATCCAGATTCGCGGGCGGCAGGTGCAGAAACCAGCGACGCACGGATTCATACACGATGTAAAGCGCAGCGATGACGATGAGGCCGCCCTCGATGCCGGCGGAGAAGAAGGCGATCTTGCTGTGGCCGTAGGGATGGTCGTCATCGGCCGGCTTGTGGACGTAGCCGAGACTGAAGGAGGCAAACATCACCGCCGCGACGTGAACGACGGACTCCGCTGCATCGCCAAGGATGGCCGCCGAGCCAGTGAGCACATAGGCGCCGACTTTGAGAACGATCATGAGAAAACCGACTGCCAGTGAGAACCGCATCGCGCGGGTGGCTTCAGTCGGGGGACTCATAAGTTCGGAAGAAGAGTCGCGCGTTTCCACTGCGGACCGTTTTAAGAGCGCAGCAGCAAATCCACCACGGCAGGCACATCGGCCATGGATTCGACGGTGAACCAGGGATTCAGTGCGCTCAGTTCTGCAGTGGAATACTCGCCGGTGGCGACGGCGAGGCACTTGGCGCCAAAGGCCTCGGCGCAGCGGATGTCCTTGGGCGTGTCTCCGATGACGATGACATCGGCCAGATCGTAAGTCGCGCCGGTGGCTTCCTGCATGCGCCGCAAGGCTACGGGACCGAGCTGGTTGCGGTCGTGGTGATCGCTGCCAAAGCCGCCGTCGATGAAGTGTTCGAAAAGCCCGTGGCGGGAGAGTTTAATGGTGGCACCGCGGCGCACGTTGCCGGTCAGCAGCCCGAGGTGGGCTTCGCTTTCACCACGCAGAGTGTGGAGCAGTTGGTCCACTCCCGGCAGGGTCACTCCGCGGAAATCGGGTGCCTGCAGGCGTTGCTGGAGGTTGGAGAGGTAGCGCTCCAGAAAGGTGTCGATCTCCTCCGGCGTGTGCTCGCGGTTGAGCAGTTGGAAGAGATCCATGGCGATCCCCGGATCGGTCGAGCCGGCCAGTTGTAGCGGCGGCAACTCGCCACGCAGGACTCCGAAATGTTCTTCCGCTGCATCCAGGATCGACTCACCGCCGGCTCCGCCACTGTCGATCAGCGTGCCGTCGATGTCGAAGAGGAGGAGGCGGGGCATGAGGCGATGAAAAAACGAACCCGAGTAGCGAAGACGGAAATCGGCTGCTGCTGGACGTTCGCGATTGTTCGATCAATGCGGCTTGGCGGCTGCTGCCGGCTTGTGGCCGCCACCGGTGTTCGACGGTGCGTATTTAGCCACCAGAAAGGCGCCCGAAGCCGCCATGAGGCAGCCAATAATGAACGGAACTGGAAGCGATTTGAAGCCTCCTTCTGGCGGATGCAGCAGCATGGCCGTGATGGTATTGATGATCGGCGCACCGGCGAAGACGATGGGCATCACGGCCGCAGCGGCAGCGGGACCTTTCAGCGGTGCGGCGGCACCCAGGGCGAGTACCAGCGTGAAGGCGCCGAGTGCTCCGCAGACACCGGCAATCAGACTCCAGGAAATGCCGCTGCCGGTGAAGCTCCAGTTGGAACCGCGCAGCTTGATCATCACGGCAGCCACGACGCCGATGATGGCGTAGGCCAGGCAGACCAGCAGGAAGGCCTTCAGGCTCGCATGCGGCGCTTCAGGTCCCATCGGCATGAGGCCGCGGCCCTTGTGCAGAATGACGCCATACACGCCCCAGGAGAGCACAGTGAGAAGGGCGAAGATGATCCAGGTTTCCATTTTTTTGCTTTTCGGTTGGGAGTTCACAGTGGGTGAGGGGAAGGGCGATGACGTGCCGTGGGTAAACGCCCGCGACAACGCCTTTGTTCACTTTTTGTCGCCGTGGCGGTCGAGTGAGTTGTCCCCGTTTCCACCGGGTCGCAGCCATTTTTCAAGTTCGTCTAGGCCATCAACCGAAGCGCCATGTATGGCACGAGGTTGAGCATGATCACCGCGATCTTGAACTGCGCCAGATACTGAAAGTAGGCGCGGGCGAGATCCTGCTCGCTCATGCCAAACATGCGCGAGTGGATTCGGGAAATCCGGCTGCGCATCAGGATCAGACCGATGGATGACAGACATAGAATTCCGATGCTGAGCACGCTGCACCAGCCGAAGAATGCGGTGAGGGATTCCAGAGAGTTCATGGCGGGGTGAATGTTCGAGGCTAGAGGCGGTCCGGTCGTCGAAGCAACTCGTGGGGCGCAGGTTCGATCTTGTCGCGGAAGCGCTGCGGGATCTCGATGGCCTTCATTTTGCCGGTTACCGGATCCCGGCGCACGCAGGCGGCGGTGACGCGGCCTTCGGCGGCGAGTTCGCCGTCGCTCTTCCAGAAGCGGATGAGATGACGGATGACCTTGCGGCGCACCTCCTCGACGAGGAGTTCGCATTCAAACTCCTCCTCAAAGTGCAGCGGTGCCATGTAGTCGCACGAGGCGTGCACCCGCGGCCAGCCGACTCGTTCCTCGCCGACGTGCGCCGGATCGACGATGGAGAAACCGAGGCTGCGGAAGAAGGCGTGCTCCACGCGTTCCATATAGCGGAAGAAATTCGAGAAGTGGACGATGCCCGCCATGTCGGTTTCGGAAAACTGGACGCGTTCGGTGCAGGTGAAGCGGTGTGGCATGAGAAGGATGTGAGGTGAGAGGAAATGGGCGGGGTTAATGGGCGATGACGAGACTGTTGTCGCCGTGTTCGGCGTGCAGTTTGTTCACGGCGTCGATCACGGCATGGGCCGCGGTTTCGGCCTCTGGCTTCGTGTTGAAGCGGCTGAAGGAAAAGCGCAGCGTGCAGGCGGCGTCACGGGCGCTGACGTCCATGGCTTCCAGAACGTGGGAGGGATGCAGTGTGCCAGTGTGGCAGGCGGAACCGGCGGAGGTGCAGATGCCCTGCTTGTCGAGCAGGATGAGAAGTTCCGCGGCGTCGGTCTGCGGAAAGCACAGCGAGCTGAGGGTGTGCAGCCGGTGCTCCGGACAGCCGTTGATGCGCGTCTCGGGGAGGGCTGCATGGATGAGGTGCTCGAAGCGGTCGCGGATCGCATGCAGCGCGCCTTGGTGCCATCCTCGAGATGCTGGTGAGCGAGCCTCCGATGCCATGCCCAGGCCGACGATGCCGGGCACGTTCTCCGTGCCGCTGCGGCGCTCCTTCTCCTGACCACCCCCGACGAGAAGCGGTGCAAAGCGCGCGCGACGGCTGATGTAGAGGGCGCCCACGCCTTTCGGCGCGTGAAATTTGTGGCCGCTGAGACTGAGGAAGTCGACTGGCACGGCATGCACATTGAGGTGGATCTTGCCGACCGCCTGCACCGCATCGGTGTGGACCAGGGCTCCGGCGCTGCGGGCGATCTCAACGATTTCCTTCATCGGAGCGATGACGCCAGTCTCGTTGTTTGCCCACATGATGGAGACCAGCGCGGTGCTGCCGGGCTGGACGAGGCCGCGCAGGGCGTTCAGATCCACCCGACCGTTCGGATGGACGGGGGCATGAAAGACATTCCCGCCCTGCTCCTGCCAGCGCTTCGCCGATTCGGTCACGGCGGGGTGCTCCGTGCCGGTGATCACGAGATCGGGCTTGTCCGGCCACAGCGAGCGCACGGAGGCATGCACGGAGTTGATCGCCTCCGTGCCGCCGCTGGTGAATACGATCTCGTCAGCGTCGGCGCCGATGAGTGCGGCCACCTGCTCGCGAGCGCGCCGCACGGCGCGGGCCGCCGTGCGCCCGCCCGCATAGCCTGATGAAGGGTTGGCGAAATACTCGCGCAGAAACGGCATCATGGCCTCCAGCACGGCTGGATCGATCTGTGTGGTGGCGCTGGAGTCCAGATAGATCACGAGGGATGTTCGGACCGAGTTGACCGCTGTCAACAGGCCTTCCCGTACTCGACAAACCGATGTCAGCCGCTAACCTCCGCGCCCTATGCTCGACATCCGCCTCCTTCGCGAAAACCCAGACTCGGTCAAACAGCGCCTTGCCAACCGCGGCGGTGAGCACGCGTCCCTGGTTGATGAAGTGCTGGCGATCGACGTCCAGCGTCGCGCGGCGGAGACGGAGCGTCAGAAACTGCAGGGTGACCGCAACCGCATCAGCAAGGAGATCGGCATCGCGAAAAAGAACGGCCAGGACACCAGCGCCATCGAGGCAGAGGTGCGCGGCATTGGCAGCCGCATCGACGAGATCGGTCGCGAAGCTGACGCGAGCGACGCCAAGCAGCGCGATCTGCTGCTGAGCATCCCGAACCTGCCGCACGAGGTCTGCCCGGTGGGTGAAAGCGCCGAACAGAATCCCGAAGTGCGCGTGTGGGGCGAGAAGCCGGAGTTTGCTTTCGAACCCAAAGACCACACTGCGGTGGCTGGTGCGCTCGGCATGATCGACTTCGAAGCGGGCGCAAAGATCACGGGCAGCGCCTTTGTCGTTTATCGCGGTGCCGGTGCGCGTCTTGAGCGCGCATTGATCAGCTTCCTGCTCGATCTGCACACGACGCAGCACGGCTACGAGGAAATCAGCCCGCCGCTGCTGGTAAAGCCGGACTGCCTCGTCGGCACCGGACAGCTCCCCAAGTTTGGCGACCAGGTCTATCACAGCGCCGAGGACGACTTGTATCTCATTCCGACGGCGGAGGTGCCGGTGACCAATCTGCACCGCGATGAGATCGTGCCGCTGGAAAAACTGCCGATCAATTACGCCGCCTACACGCCCTGCTTCCGCCGCGAGGCAGGCAGCGCCGGTCTTGGCACGCGCGGTTTGATCCGCATGCATCAGTTCGACAAGGTCGAACTCGTGAAGATCACCACGCCGGAGACGAGCATGGCCGAACTCGAGAGCCTCACGGCGAACGCTGAGAAGGTGCTGCAGCTTCTGGGCCTGCACTACCGCGTGATCGAGCTTTGCACGGGCGACATTGGTTTCGGCTCCGCCAAAACCTACGACATCGAAGTTTGGGCGCCGGGGCAGGGGACCTATCTTGAAGTGTCGAGCTGCTCGAACTTCGGCGACTACCAGGCGCGTCGCATGAACCTGCGCTACAAGGACGAGAATGGTAAAAACCGTGTGCCGCATACGCTGAACGGCAGCGGCACGGCGCTGGCGCGCTTGTTTGTCGCGCTCGTCGAGACGTATCAGCAGGCTGACGGAACGATTCAGATTCCGGAAGCCCTGCGCAAACACTTCGGCTCCGAGAAGATCGGATGATCGGCCATGATGCGCATCCTCGGCATTCTCGTCCTGCTGGCGGCGGCTCCCCGGGCCTCGGCTCAGGCGCCGGGTGTTCCGATCTACACTGAAGGACGTGGCGCGCGTCCCTCGGCGACGCTGAATGAGCAGGCCAAAAAGCTGCATGGCGAATCCGCCCTGCTCTCGATGCAGAAGGTCGAAGAACAGGCAAATCGGAAACAATGTGTTCTCTCATTGCCTCCCGCTGAAACGAAGGCGCTGTCATCCCGTGAACGCTGGCAGCGTGCGCGGGTCGGGCACATTCGCGTGGGGCACTACTACCTGTGTTCAAAGTGCGACCGCTGGCACCTCGACTTCGCCGGTGGTTACGCGATCACCGCGGATGGCGCGGTGGCGACCTGCGCTCATGTCATCGCCCCGCCGCCGGGCATGAAGGAGGGGTGGCTGGTGGCGGCAAATGAGGACGACGAACTGCTGCCTGTGACGGAGGTTCTAGCCTGCGACCCCGGCACCGATTGCGCGATCCTGAGGGTGAAGTCGGGGAAGCCGCTCACGCCGCTGCCGCTGGGATTCGACGTGAGTCCCGGGGATTCCGTGTGGTGCTTCAGCGATCCGAGCGGAAAGCGCGGCTACTACAGCGAAGGCATCGTCAGCCGCTTCGTTCGTCGCCCCTTCATGCGGCGGCGGGAGGCGCAAAAGCTTCCCGAGGGCACCGATGCGCCCAGTCCCGTGTGGCTGGAAACAACCACCGACTGGGCGCCGGGATCCAGCGGTTCGGCCATCGTCGATCAGTTCGGCAACTGCGTCGGCCACGTGTCGGAAATCCAGACCGTGCTCGAAGATCCGCTGCCGCAGCGCAGAAAGAAGGGCGAAACGACTCCCATGCAGCAATTGGGCACGCAGATGGTCTTCCATCAGGCGATTGGAGCCGCGGAAGTGAAGGCATTGGTGAAGAAACCTTGAGGTGTGCTGCGTGTGCTCGCGAGTCACGTGGGAGTATCGGTTGGCAGGCCGCGAATCATTTCATGCGTTGGAGAATTCGAGCCGCGTTGTTGATCGCGATAACGTAGTAATCTGATTCGGGTGAATAAAGCAGATGAACAAAAAATGTCCGTTCGTCCTGAACCACGTCCTCGACCAGAACAGATCCTGGTTTGAAGTGAAACTGCCATTTTCCTACGGGCATTGCATCGGACCAGGAATCGAGGAAAGTGTAACCTTGCTTATCGACCAACTCGTATTTTTCGACCCCAAGATTGCGGATTAGCTGATCAATGGCGTCTGGCGTTGATCTGCCGCAAACCAACAAGTCCAGACCACCATAGGTGCGGATAACCACGTATTCAGAAGCGCTAGATCGCGAGATCAACTGGCGAATGGCATTGTTGCGAATATACCAGTGGCTTCCAGGATCGACATGCTCCCGAGTTTGCGATTCAACGAATAACATCACGCCTGTCGCAACTGCGGCGATGAGTGCCGCAGTTGCTAATGCCAGACGCTTGATCTTTGAAATTGCCATATGGACAAGCCTGAATGCCATGCTTCGTCAGCGCAACTTTTGAGGCTGCCGGGCATTCATGCTGCCATGAAATTCACCGTCGTCGTCATAACCCTGAGTTTTGTCGTGGCTGCTTCCGCCCAAATCGCTGGTGTTCAGGCCCACCGTGATCTCGTCTATGTCGAAGGCGGGCACGAACGTCACAAACTCGACCTCTATCTGCCGGAAAAGGCTGACGGCCCATTGCCGCTGCTCATCTGGGTGCATGGCGGTGGCTGGCAGAATGGCAGCAAGGACGGCTGCCCGCCGTTGCGCGGTGGTTATATCGAGCGCGGTTATGCCGTGGCGAGCATCAACTATCGTTTGAGCGGTCACGCGGTGTTTCCGGCGCAGATCGAGGACTGCAAGGCGGCGATCCGCTGGCTGCGGGCTCACGCAAAGGACTACAACCTCGACACGAAACGCTTCGGTGTTTGGGGTAGTTCCGCAGGCGGTCATCTCGTGGCGCTCATCGGCACGAGCGGCGATGTGAAGGAGTTCGATGTCGGTGCCAACCTGGACCAGTCCAGCCGCGTGCAGGCGGTGTGCGATTACTATGGCCCGACCGACTTCACCGTCTTTGTCACCACGCCGGGCTACGAGAGCCACGCTGCGGATGCTTCTCCCGAAGCGAAGCTGATCGGCGGGGCGGTGATGGACAACAAGGACAAGGCCGCCCGTGTGAATCCGATCACCTATGTCAGCAAGGATGATCCGCCGTTTCTCATCGTTCACGGCGACAAGGATCCCACTGTGCCGATCAATCAAAGCCAGCTTCTGTTTGAGTCCCTCAAGTCGAAGGGCGTGAGCACCCATTTTCACACCATTCACGGAGCCGGGCATGGCGGTCCGGGCTTTGCCGGCCAGGACATCGCCGAGATGGTGGCGTCATTCTTTGACCAGCGTCTCAAGACAGGATCCGACGAGATCGCCGCCCTCACGACGGAAAGTACGACGGATGCCCAGGCTCCGAAAGGCGGCCGACCTGCCGCTGCCGGAGGGCGCGGCCCGGCATGGGAGGCCGTGACGGCAAGGCAGGACAAAAACAAGGACGGCAAGATCGCCAAGGAGGAGTTTGGCGGACCGGCGGCATTGTTCGGCCGTCTGGATGCGAACCGGGATGGATTCATCACCCGTGACGAGCATGATGCGTTCATCGCACGGAGACCGTGACGGCATAGTTTTTGCTTCACAAGCCCAAGTGGAACCGTTACGATCCGCGGAATCTTCAGCAGGTCATGCACACGTCACGCACCTCTTTCCTTCTGCTCGCTCTTTCGTGCGCTTTCTGGGTCGGCAAGACGCGGGCCGAAGGCGACTGGAGCGTCAAAAGCGCGCAGAAGCCGAAGGTGGCCATCTATGCCGAGGACGTGACGGTGGACGGTGAGCGGCGGCCTGATCTCGGCCGCGCCTTGGCGGACAGCCTCAGCACGAATCTGCTGCGTCGCGGCCAGATGCGGGTTTTCAATCTGACCACCGAGGAAACCGCCACGGGCACGCAGACCCTGCGCGCACCCGCCGATGCGGGTGTGAACCACCGGGATGCGACGGCTCTGGACAAGGACGTGGATTATCTCCTGACTTTCAATCTGTTCTCCAACGCCAACGAACACCGCCTCACGGTGAAAAAGACGCGGGTGGAGACATCGGAACTGGTCGACTCGCACCAGTTCTTCGCCCACGGGCGCATGAGCGATGTCTTTTCCCTCGTGAACAAGGTGGCCGACCGGGTCGATCCGCTGCCGGTGCGCCACGCCTTCCCCCGCACACAGTCCCCGGCGGCGATCCGTGCGGCGCGTCCCGATCCGCTGCCGCAGCAGCGCTCGTTCTGGGCGGGGGATTACGCGAATCCTGCGAGCCCGGCCTACGATCCGTGGAAAGCCAATCTGGCGATCGAGTACGATCTCGAAAAGGTGCCGAAGGCGCTGGTTTACCGCGAGCTTGGCTCCATCGAGCACATCGACAACACCTGGAAGTTCACCATTGTCAGTCCGGTCAAAGGTGTGGAATTGCGTGCCAACGATCCGCTGCACGTGCTCTACGACGAGGGGGACGTCTATGCGAACCTCCGCGTCGGCACCGTCGAGCGCGAGGGCGCGGTGGCGGATTTCGGCGGTCGCACGCCGGAGCATCATCCTCTGTTCAAGGGGGACAAGGTCTTCGGCTGGCACACGCCGCCGACGGTGGAACAGCCCAAGAAGGCGAAGTAGGGTTTGCGTCCCGCTTGCAATTGCCTGTTCCACACGCGAGACGCTAGCAGCTCACAACCATGCTGCAGCTCTCCCAGATTCTCCTGCCCGTCGATCATCAAGAAGATGATCTGCGCGCCGCCGTGCTGAAACTGCTGAAGCTTCCCACGGATGAACTCCTGGGCCTGTCGGTCAAACAGCGGGCCATTGACGCGCGGCGCGGGCATGTGGCTTTCAGTTTCACGGTTCTTGCGGAGGTGCGGGACGAGTCGCGCGTGCTGAAAAAACTCGGCAAAAACCCGCACATTGGCTCCGCACCGGACGAGACCTATCGCCAGATCGCCGAAGGCGTGACGCGCACTGGGCCGATGCGACCGGTGATCGTCGGCACGGGGCCGTGCGGCCTGTTTTGCGGCCTGGTGCTGGCGCGGGCGGGACTCAAGCCGCTGCTGCTGGAGCGTGGCAAGGCGGCGGGGGATCGCGCCCGGGACGTGACGGGCTTTTGGCGGCGCGGCTGGGATTTCAACGCCGAGTCCAACGTGCAGTTTGGCGAGGGTGGTGCGGGGACGTTTTCCGACGGCAAGCTCTACACGCAGATCCGCGACCGCGAGCACCGCATCCCGTGGTTGCTGAAGGAAATGGTCGCGGCGGGAGCGCCCGAAGACATTTTGATCAAGAGCAGGCCGCACATCGGCACGGACCGGCTGATCAAGGTGGTGCGCCATGTGCGTGAGGAGATCATCGCCCTCGGCGGTGAGGTGCGGTTTGGTGCCCGCGTGGCGGATGTGGTGATCGAAGACGGCGCGATGCGTGCGGTGACTCTGGCGGATGGCGCGGTCGTCGAAGGCCCGCGCTTTGTCTTCGGCATCGGCCACAGCTCGCGTGACACCTTCGAAATGCTGCACCGCCATGGCGTGCCGTTTGAGGCGAAGCCCTTCTCCATCGGCGTGCGCATCGAGCATCCGCAGAAGCTCGTCGACAAGGCGCTCTACGGAAAATGGGCCGGGCATGAGCGGCTCGGTTCCGCGCCCTACAAATTCGTGGCGCACTGCGGCACGGGGCGCGCGGCTTACAGTTTCTGCATGTGCCCCGGCGGCCTCGTCGTCGCCGCCACCTCGGAACCTGGCATGGTGGTGACGAACGGCATGAGCAGCTATGCGCGCGAGGAGGCGAACGCGAACAGCGGCTTCATGGTGGATGTGCGACCGGAGGACATGCCCGGCGGTCATGTGCTGGCCGGGGTCGAGTTTCAGCGCGGCCTCGAGCGTCGCGCTTTCGAGCTCGGCGGGGGGAAGTATCACGCTCCGGCGCAGCTTTTGGGCGATTTTCTCGCCGGGCGCTCCTCGGCCGGGCCGGGCAAGGTGGTGCCCTCGTACCAGCCGGGCGTCGTGTGGACCGATCTGCGCGAATGCCTGCCGGAATACACGGTGGACACGATTCGGGAGGCGATCCCGCGCATTGACCGCAACCTGCGGGGCTTCGCGCTGGAGGACGCGGTGATGACGGGCGTCGAGACGCGCAGTTCCGCGCCGGTGCGCATTCCGCGTGATCCGCAGAGCCTCGAGTGCACCGGCGTGCGCAGATTTTATCCTGCCGGCGAAGGCGCGGGCTATGCCGGTGGCATCATTTCCGCTGCTGCGGACGGCATGCGCGTGGCGGAGGCGATCCTGCGCGAGGAGTGATGGAACGCGTCTGCTACAGTCGGCGCAGCTCGCGGATGTGCTGCAGCACTCCGCGGCAGCCGTCCTCCAGCAGGTCGAGCACATGCTCGAAGCCGTCCTCACCTCCGTAGTAGGGATCGGGCACTTCCTTGGCGTCGTGTTCGGAGCAGAATTCGCAGAACAGCCGGATCTTCGCGCCGAAGTCCGATTCCGGCGTCAGGGCGCGGGCGTTGCGCAGGTTGTCACGATCCATGACGAGAATCAGGTCCTGCTCGTGCAGGTCGCGGGTCGTCAGCTGGCGGGCGCGGCTGCTCAGCGTGCAGCCCCGGTTTTGCGCGGCGTTGCGCATGCGCTGGTCCGGCAGCTTGCCGGTGTGCCAGCCAGCGGTGCCAGCGGATTGGATGGCGATGTGGCCGGACAGGCCCTCCGAGTGCACGAGAGTGCGCATGACCCCTTCCGCCGCGGGAGAGCGGCAGATGTTTCCGAGGCAGACGAAGAGCAGGCGAAACGGATCGGCCATGGGCGGGGAGCTAGGCGCTCGGCGCGCTTTTCACAAGGCAAAACAGCGTCTCCGGAACGATGCGGGGGGCGGATTTTCTTTTCCTGTAAACGACTCTTTGGTTGAGCCGTAGTTTCTGCACGCTATCTGCTTTCAAACACCAAACCCCACGCCCTAAAAAACATCATGTCTGTCGTCTCCAAAGGTCTTGAAGGAATCATCGCCGCTGAAACCCGTCTCGGAGAGGTCAAGGGAGCCGATGGTGTCCTTTTCTACTGCGGTTACGACATCAACGAACTCGTTAAGCTCAGCTACGAGGAAGTTGTTTACCTGCTTTACTACAACAAGCTGCCGAACCGTTCCGAGCTTGATGAGCTGACCACGGCCCTCCGCGCGGAGCGCGAGCTGCCGGACGGCGTGATCAATTTCCTCAAGTCCGCGCCGAAATCCGCCAAGCCCATCGACGTCATGCGCACGGCCGTCTCGATGCTCGGCTGCTACAATCAGAACCGTCACGACATCGAGGTCAGCGAGAATCTGGCCACCGCCATTCGCCTGACTTCGCAGATCGGCGTCATCGCCGCCTATTTCCACCGCGCCCGCCTGGGTCTGGAACTGCCGCCGGTGCGCAAGGACCTCAGCGAGGCGGCGCACTTCCTCTACCTCATGAACGGCGAAGTTCCGAGCAAGGAAGCCGAGCGCACGCTCGACATCGCCTACATCCTGCACGCCGAGCACGGCTTCAACGCCTCCACCTTCACCGCGCGCGTGGTTGCCTCGACGCTCAGCGACATGTACTCCGCCATCAGCGCCGCCATCGGTGCGCTCAAGGGTCCGCTGCACGGCGGTGCGAATGAAGGCGTGATCCACATGCTGCAGGAAATCGGCAGCCTCGACAAGGTGGACGCCTGGGTGGAGGACGCCCTCGCCCAGAAGAAAAAGATCATGGGCATCGGCCACCGTGTTTACAAGGTTCTCGACCCGCGCGCGCCGCACCTCCGCGAGATGGCGATCGAACTCACCAAGCAACTCGGCGAAGCCAAGTGGATCCAGATGTCCGAGCGCATCGCCGAGATCATGCGCGAGCGGAAGAACCTTAACGCCAACGTCGACTTCTACAGCGCCACCGTTTACTACAGCCTCGACATCCCGACCGACCTCTTCACGCCGATCTTCGCCATCGCGCGCATGAGCGGCTGGACGGCCCACGTGCTGGAGCAGTGGAGCGAAAACCGCCTGTTCCGCCCGCTGAGCTCCTACGTCGGCAAGCCCTACGGGCAGAAGGTGGTGCCCATCGAACAGCGCTGATCGCGCCGCCGCTCCTCCGGCCATTGGCTGCGGGGATGCATCGAAGCATTGTTTCCCGGCTTGAAGCGTCTCCTTCCAACCCTCGGAGCGTTCGCCACGCTGGCTTTGTCCCAGGCGTCGGCGCAGCCCGGCACGCGTCTCGTCTGGCAGCCGATCCAGGAGTACTTCATTCATCGCGATGAGGCGCAGCAGATCGCCGCAGGCACGAAGCGGCTGAACTCCTTCACGACCTACACGCACATCGGCACGGACTTCGGCTTTCACGGGCCCGCCGAGCACGAGATCGTCTGGCTCAGCGATGAGATCGTGGTGAATCTCAGCCAGCAGCCGGACTCGTGGGCCGGCATGTGGCACAGCCTCGCGGGCCGCGCCGGCAGTCCCGACGTCATGGACTTCACACGGCCGTATCCGTCGCAGATCTCCGCGCATCTCCAGCCCCGCGTCAGCGCGGTCATGATCGAGGCCGCCGGCACCGGCAGGGTCAAGATCGAGATCAAATCGCCCGCCGGGGAGGTTCGGTGGATGCAGCTCATCGACGTGGAGGGCGGCGGCTACAGCATGTTCGTGCGGCCCGTGGCCTCCGAGACAATGCGCGACGCGAAAACGCTCGTCTGGACGGTGGAGCCGGGATCGGATGTGAAAATCTCCGGCCTGTGGCTTGGAATGGAGCGCCCGCAGATCGGTTTCGACGCCCAGGCCTTCCTCGCCTCCTACACGAAGCTCCTGCGCTGCTACTCCGCGCAAACCGGCTACGTGCGGGACCGTGCACATGTCGAGGCTGGAGCCTTCGACACGGTCTCCGCCACCGGCATGTTCGTCCTCGCCACGGCGGCGGCATCGCAGCCGGACGTGGGCCTCGTCTCCACCGAGTATGCGCGGAGCGTCCTGCGCACCACGCACACCGCAGTGGGCGCACTGGAGACGGCGCACGGCCTGCTGCCGCACTTCGTCCGCAGCCGGGACGGCGTCACCCGGATTCATCCTGGCACCGAGTACAGCACGGTCGATAGCGCCATCTACGTTCAGTCCGTGCTGCTCGCCGCGGTCATGCTTGGAGAGCAGGCCATTGCCGACGAGATCGTCGCCATGGTGCAGCGCATGGACTTCGCCGCCATGCGCCTGCCGGACGGCCATCTTTCCCATGGATTCCTCGACGACGGCGTGAGCCTCATTCCCCACGGCTGGCAGGACTGGGGCGGCGAAACCGCGCTGGTCATGCTGATGCAGCGCATCGCCGATCCCGACTGCCAACCGCCGCCGATGCACCACCCGGGCCGTGCCTGGCAGGGCGCCGGGTTCATCACCGAGTTGCAGAGCCTGTTTCATCCCGACTTCGACAGCGATGAACCGGACGCCCACGACGGCGTGCGCTGGCTCAGTGTGCGGCGCGCCATGCTGGCCGCCCAGCGGGCTTACGTCTCCGAGCACTGGCCGGAATCGGCTGCGGCCAAAGACGGGCTCTACGGCTTCTCCGCCGGGGAGAACCGCTTTGGCAACGGCTACTCCGTCGGCGGCGTCGACCTGCCGGACCAGGATC
>JAWLBG010000059.1:0-23250 GCA_041395065.1 Prosthecobacter sp.
GTGCGGTTCGAAGGTGACGACGACGGCCGTGCCGTTGTGCTGATGGGCGTGTTCCTGTGCTGCGCGGATGACTTCCTGGTGGCCGAGGTGGAGTCCGTCGAAAACACCGACGGCCAAGGCGAGGGGGCCGGGAAGGTTGGAAAGGGAATCAATGGAGCGGAGAACCTGCATCACGAGGCGGTGGGAGAGCCATAGTCGGGCTGGCTCAGCGCCGCAAGGTCGAGGTCCCGCTGGGAGAGATTAGCGATGGTTGCTCAGCACGTTCCAGATGGAGGTCATCGTGAAGCTGTTTCCGGTTTGGAGGCTGCTCACGACGTCGGTGCGGGAGCTGCCGACGAGCTGGTTCATGACTTCACCGTAGGCGGGCATTGACCTCCAGCCGAGGGAGAGGTCGTTGTTGCGTCCGTGGTCGGGCATGGCGGCGGCGGGGAGGATGGTGTTGCGGTTCATGGTGTTGTTGTTCATTTTGGGTTGCAGTTTTGAGAAGGAGAGCGGTTTTGGGAGGTGATTCGCAGTTTTGAAGGGGATTGTTGTTTTCGTGAGTGAGAATCGAGTCACAAAAATGAGAATTACATGCCAACAGGATGACGAGGGGTGAAGCCAGCATAGCTGCGGCTCTCGGTGCGCCAGCGTGGGCCTTCGCCAGCAACGCGGCCTGAGGTGTCCATGCGAAGACCGCAGATGGTCATGAAAACGTGGGAGCCAGGCTTCACCCAGATGGTGATGAAGCGGCCCTTGCCAGGCTGACCATAGGTGGCGAAGCCCTGGCTGGTCAGGCAGCGGTCAAGCAGACCCGCCTTGATGAGGATGTAAGAAGTGCTGCTGGAGCAGTCATAAGCACGGTCCTCGATGTTGCGATGGCCGGCGCCGAACACATAAGGCTTGTTCTGGAGGGTGTTGGCGGCATAAACGGCGAACTGGAGGGCCTTGGGGGCGGTCTGGCCGACGGAAGCGAAGCGGCCGTCGAAGCGGATCTGGGAGTTGCCGACGACCTTGGAAGGGGCGGCGTTGGCCTTGGCTGCAGCTGCCTTGGCGGCGGCCTGCTGGGCGTTGTAGGCGGCCCAAGCCTGAGCGTTGGCCTGGTAGGCAGCCTGAGCCTGAGGAGCGGCATAGTAGCCAGCGACGGTGGCGAAACCGAAGGTGGTGGCGAGGGCGAGGATGATGAGTGTTTTCATGGCTGCGTTCAGTGTTTCTCGTTTGTGTGGTATTTATAACCAAAAACTAGAATCACTGCAACCACTATCTCATAAATAACTCATAAATTTGTAAATTTGATAAAATACAACTCGACCCATAAATTTATATCATTGGTTTTCAATGATTTATTAGTTGGATCATTTATGACAAATTATTGAGATTTGTCGGCTCACATCGCAAACCGCCTGAAATACCCGGCCAAAACGGGCTGTTTGGCACCCATTTCGTCTCACAATTGAGAAAAGGTGCGTTCAAAACCAGCCACGGACGTCTTGTTAGAGGCCCCCCGCCCCTATTCTAACTATAGAGCGGCAACCCTAACCATCTAGACCCCCCAACCCACCTGGTTCCACGTCGTGAAGACAGTCATTGATGGTAGGTCAACGGCATTGGCTTCGTCGGTGACCAGATGTGAGATCGGCGGTTGCTGCTCGACTGTTCTGCCGACGCATGGCGGGGTGCATCGACCAGCGTGAGCTTTAGCGTTCTCTACTGGGGCAGGGGAATGACACAAGTGATGCTGCGGCTCACTTGGATGAAAGTCGGCCCGCAAACGTTTGCAGCACTCCCTGCTGTCGAGCAGGGGCGTCCCCTCGAAACAAGAGGAACTTTCGCTCGAAATGCTTTCGGAGAACCCAGCGAGCTGCGGGTGTGGGGTCAACTCTTCTTTGGCTCAGGTGTCTCAAAAAAGGACGCTAGCGCCAAAAGGATGGCCGCGCTGACCACGCACGAGTCGGCGACGTTGAACGACGGCCAGGGATGAAACGGCGGAAAACCGAAGTCGAACTTCAGGAAGTCGACCACGTAGCCGTCGAGAAAAGTTCCGTCGAAGAGACGGCCGCCGTCATGATTGCGAAAGAGGCGGTCGGTGAGGTTGCCGAAGATGCCGGAAACCAAGAGGGCCACGGCCACCCGGCTCATTTTTCCTGGGAACAGGCCTTTGCCATGCATCACATAGATAAAGGTGAGCGCGCCGAGCGAGACGGCGGTGAAGGCGTAGTTTGCATACTGCGTGCCGTTGAACATCCCGAAGGCCACGCCGGTGTTGGCTGCGTGATGCAGCCAGAAGATGCCGGGGATGACTTCCTGCTCGTTTTCGTAGAGACGAAAGTTTGCCACGATCCAGCTCTTCGTCAGCTGGTCGAGAATGTAGAGCGGCAGCGAGAGCAGCAGGAAAAGTCGGATCATGAGAGGGAATGACGAAACCAGAATGAGGAATCACGAATCAATGGCGAAGTCCCTATGTCGCAATGAGGTGAAGCCATGCCTCCTGGGGCATTCGGATTTTGGGCTTCACTCGTCATTCGCCATTCTGGTTTCGTCATTGCGAGGCGAAGATTCACGCAGGTTGTAAGACTACCTTGAGCAAACCTTCTTTGTTGTCGTAAAGACGCTTGAACCAGCCGGCGCCTTCTTCGAGCGGAGCCACGGCGCTGAGCAGCGGCTCGACCTGGATGCTGCCGTCCTGAATGCGGCGGATTGCTTCAGGGTACTCACCGGCGCAGGAGCAGGAGCCTTTGATCGTGAGCTGGCGCGTAACGACTTCCTGGAGCGGGAAAGGGGTGTTGGGCTGGAGATTGCCGATGAGCACCACCTGGCCGCCTTTGCGCACGCTGCGAATCGCGAGATCGAGAGGCGCAGCAGCACCTACGACTTCGAAACTCGCATCGGCGCCGTCGCCGCCGCAAATCTGGCGGATGTGCATGGCCAGGCCTTCCTGCTTGGCGTTGAAAGCTTCATCGGCACCGAGCTTGCGGGCCAGTTCGAGACGGCTGTCATCGAGATCGACGGCGATCACCTTTTCCCAGCCGCGTGCCTTGAGTGCCTGAATGACGAGCAGGCCGATCAAACCAGATCCCACCACGACGGCGATGCCGCCTTTGGCTTCGCCATCGCAATCACAGCCTTCGCAGCTTTCGTCGCCGCAGGAGCTTTCGGCAGGGACAAACGCCTCGCCCACTTCCACGCCGTCCGCGAGGTTCACCGCGTGAAGCGCGATCGACACCGGCTCGGCGAAGGCGGCCTTCTCATAAGAGAGCGCTTCGGGGATGCGATAGAGGATGCGGGTCGGCAACGCGATCTTTTCGGCGAAACAGCCGTGACGGCGATACTCGCCCGGGGAGACGCCCAGCACCTTGCGGTTCGGGCAGAGATTCACATAGCCCTGTTTGCACTCATCGCACTCGCCGCAGTACTCGGTGGAGTCGAAGGTGACGCGTTCGCCGATGTTCCAACCGGTCACGCCCTCGCCCAGTGCGATGATTTCGCCGGCGGCCTCGTGGCCCATCACGATAGGCATCTGGCGTCGGCCGCTACGGCCGTCCATGCCGTGGATGTCGCTGCCGCAGATGCCGCAGGCCTGCACCTTGACCAGCACTTCGCCTTGGCCCGGTGTGGGATCGGGAAAGTTGAGGTCGTAGTTGAACTCGGAGGGGGCGGTGAGGACGAGCGCTTTCATGGGAGCGCGGATCATGCCGCGAGAGCGCCCGCTGGCAAGAAAGTTCGCCGCTCACTCGTCGCCCGCCACCTTGCCGCGTCCCTGCTTGATGCCGGCGCGGTGGCGTTTGCCGGCCACGTAGCGTCGTTTCAGGCCGCGCGGCCGGTCGCGGGTCTGGCGGCGTTTTTTCTCGCGCTCGTTTTGGGAATCGAGCTTCACCTTTTGAAAAATGGCCTCCAGGCGGTGGCAAAGTTCCTGGCGGGCAATCAGGCGGTTCTGCGATTGCGAGCGCTCGCGCTGGCAGCGCACCTCGATGCCGCTCGGGATGTGCCGCAGCACCACAGTGGAGCTGGTTTTGTTGATCTTCTGGCCGCCGGCGCCTGAGCCGCGGATGAACGACTCCTCCAGATCCTCCTCGCGGACGCGGAGTTTCTGCATGCGGGTGCGCAGGGCGTTGTCTTCAGGCAGGTCGGCCATGCGCGGAGCATCGGGGCAGGGGAGCACCGTCGCAACCGCCGCGTTTGCATCCGGCGCGCGGCCCGCTATGACTGCGCGATGGAAGAATACCACCGCCTGCTGCGCAAAGTGCTCGAACACGGAAGCTACCGTGAGGACCGCACGGGCACCGGCGCGTACTCCGTCTTTGGCGAGCAAAGCCGCTACGACGTCAGCACTCTTTTTCCTCTCGTGACGACGAAGAAACTGCATCTGCGCTCGATCATCCACGAATTGCTTTGGTTCCTGAAAGGCGACACGAATGTGAAGTATCTTCAGGAAAACAAGGTCACCATCTGGGACGAGTGGGCGGACGAGAATGGCGATCTCGGCCCGGTTTATGGAGCGCAATGGCGTCGCTGGCAGGGCGCGCCTGAGGCGGAGACGCACGATCAGATTGCGAGGCTGATTCATGGCATCAAAACGAATCCGTATTCGCGCCGTCACATCGTCAGCGCGTGGAATGTGCCGAACATCGAAAAGATGGCGCTCCCGCCCTGCCATTGCCTGTTTCAGTTCTTCGTCGATCAAGGGAAGCTCAGTTGCCAGCTCTATCAACGCAGCGCCGATCTCTTCCTCGGCGTGCCGTTCAACATCGCCAGCTATGCGCTGCTCACCATGATGGTCGCGCAGGTCTGCGATCTGCAGCCCGGCGAATTCGTCCACACCTTCGGCGATCTGCATCTCTATGCGAACCACCTCGAGCAGGCGAAACTCCAGCTCACCCGCGAGCCGCGCCCGTGGCCGGTGATGAAAATCAATCCCGCCATCAAAGACATCGACGCCTTCCGCTACGAGGACTTCACCCTCGAAGGCTACGACCCGCATCCGGCGATCAAGGCGGAGATCGCGGTGTGATGACCAAGGGCAAACGAGAGTCTTGCCCGCCGTCTTTATCACCTTCCGGTCTCGATCATCCGTTCGAATTCGCTGAAGAAGTACTTCGCGTCGTGCGGGCCGGGGGCGGCTTCGGGATGGTATTGAACGCTGAGCACCGGGGCCTCGCGGTGGCGCATGCCCTCGACGGTGCCGTCGTTGAGATTGATGTGGGTGACCTCGACGTTGCTCGGCAGGGATGACGGGTCGATGGCGAAGCCGTGGTTCTGGCTGGTGATGGCGACCTTGCCACTACGCAGGTCCTTGACGGGCTGGTTGCCGCCACGATGACCGAATTTCAGCTTGAAGGTCTTGCCGCCGTAGGCGTGGCCGAGTACCTGGTGGCCGAGGCAGATGGCGAAGATCGGCTTCACGCCAATGAGCTGCTTGATCTCCTGGTGGATGTAATCAAGCGCGGCGGGATCGCCGGGGCCGTTGGAGAGGAAGACGCCGTCCGGGTTTTTGGCGAGGACGTCCTTCGCGCTGGTGGAGGCTGGCACGACATCCACATGGAAGCCGGCCTGCCGCAGGCGGCGCAGGATGTTGCGCTTCACGCCGAAGTCGTAGGCGACGATGCGGTGCTTCACCGGTGGCAGGGGGTGATAGGCGCCGGTGGGGCCGCCTTCACGGTTCTGGGAAGGGCTGGGGATGTCCCACTCGCGGCTGTCCTGATCTTCGGGATCCCAGCGGTAGGGGGTGGCTGTGGTGACCTCCTTGACGAAGTCGCTTCCGGCCATCGTGGGGCTGTTGGCGGCAATTTTCACCGCCTCTTCCGGCGTCATGTCTTCCGAGGTGATGACGGCGCGCATCGCACCCCGCGTGCGCAGATGCTTCGTCAGCGCCCGGGTATCGATACCCTGAATGCCGGGGATGTTCCATTCCTTGAGCCAGTCGCCGAGGCTCTGGGTGCTGCGCCAGTTGCTGGGCGTGTCGCAGAGCTCCTCGACGACGAAGCCGCGCACATGCGGCTGGCTGCTTTCGAAGTCGAGCGGGTTCACACCGTAGTTGCCGATCATCGTGTAGGTCATCGTCACGATCTGGCCGCGGTAGGAGGGATCGGTGAGCACCTCCTGGTAGCCGGTCATGGAGGTGTTAAAGCAGATTTCGCCGGTGTGACTGGCTTCGGCGCCGAACGCCGTTCCTTCAAACACGCGGCCGTCTTCGAGGGCGAGGAGGGCTTTCTTCATCAAGGTGCAGCGCTGGTCATAGCGTGATTGCGGTGGCGTGCAAGGTGGAAGGCGGGACGAAAAAAGGCGGCCCCTCACGGAGCCGCCTTTGGAATCGGACAGGCGGGCTGCCTGCATCCGGTTTTAGACTTTCCACTCGCCGCGGTAGTCGCGGGTGAGCCATTTCGGGTCGCCGCCGCTGATGTATTCGCGGGTTTCCGGGTTCCACTTGTGGGTGCCGCCGTGGTAGTAGGCCTGATTCATGAGGTGGCAGGAAATGACCGTGCCGGCGCCGATTTCGACGTCGCAGATCGGCCGGTTGCGGCTCTTGATGCAGTCCAGCCAGTCCTGATGGTGGTTGGTGGAGTTGTAGAGTTTGATCTTCGCGTCGGCGAGGAAGGTGCGCTCGGCCATGACGACCTCGCGGTCGAGGCTGGTGCCCTTGGTTTCCTTGCCGATGAATTCGTGCACGACCTTGCCGCCCATCACGAGCTTGAATTTGCCGCGATTGGCGTGGACTTCGCCGTTTTCGCCGTAGAAGGAGACGCCGAAGCCTTTGTTGACGTGGGTCAACGGAATGCCGCTGGCATAGACGAGCTTCGCGCCCTCGGTGGCTTCATCGTGCTTGTCGGGAGCGATGATTTCCACCGGTCCGTGCAGATCCTCACCGAGGCCCCACTGCGCGATGTCGATGTGGTGCGCGCCCCAGTCGGTGATCATGCCGCCGCCGTACTCGCGGGTCATGCGCCATGCGGGGAAGTGGTTGTGCACGCCGCGCGGGCTGAGGACGCTGCTGTAGGGGGCCAGCGGACCCGGGCCACACCACATGTCCCAGTCCAGACCAGGCTCCATCGGCTCCTCGGGGTTGGCGTTCGGCTTCGCGGGATTGCCGAACTGCGTTTCGACGCGCTGAATTTTGCCAAGGACGCCGTTCTGGACGATCTCGCAGGCGATGCGGAATTCCTTGTTGTTCGAGCGCTGCTGGGAGCCGGTTTGCAGGATCTGCTTGCTGCCGCGCACGGCTTTGATGAGCGTGAGCGCCTCGTGGATGTTGTGAGTGAGCGGCTTCTCGCAGTAAACGTCCTTGCCGGCGTTGATGGCGGCGATGGCGATGAACGCGTGCCAGTGGTCCGGAGTGGCGATGACCACGGCGTCGACGTCCTTGTTGGCGAGGAGCTCGCGGAAGTCACCGTAGGCCGTGCAGCCCTTGAATCCGGTGTCCTGACTCTTTGCGTAGCGCTCCTCGACGGTCTTCTTCGCGTTTTCGCGGCGGGTCGTGTCCACATCGCAGACGGCGATGACCTGCACTTCGGGGCGGCCGAGGAAGCTGTTGAGGTGGCCGCTGTTCATCTTGCCGACGCCGATGAAGCCGAGATTCAGGCGCTCGCTGGGAGCCGTTTCGGCGCTCCAGACGCGGGAGGGAAGAATGAAGGGGGCGGCCACCGAGGCGGTGGCTGCCTTGACGAAATGACGGCGTGAGGCGGATGCTGGCATGGTTGTAGTTTCTATGAGGGTTTGTGGGGTGAACTTGAACGGGCGGCGCTGCGGCTTCCTTGCGCCTCACTTCGCGGCTTTGGGCGCGGGGATGAAGATCTCTTGTTCAATGCGGTCCCGGCGTCCACTTTTGTCAGTGTAGTGGGTAAGGCTCGAAACATGAAGTTGGCCGTCGTTGTCGATGCGCAGGGTCTGAATCACCGCCTTGAAGCCGTGCTCCCAGATCACCTTCACCGAAGGCCCATCCGCGTCCGCCGGATTGGGAGTGGCCACCGCCTGTCCCCAGTCGCAGTCCGAGGGGTGGCATTTGCCCCACATCTGCGCCATCGCTCCCGTGTCGGTCATCTTGAGGGAGACGCGCGTGATGCCGCGGGTGTCGGGATCCTTGTTGACCCACTCGCCCACAAACGGCGCGACGGCGAGTTCCTGGGCGAAACCCGTTCCACACATCAGGACAAGAAAACAAAGCGTGCAGAGCCGGTTCATGTGGGACGGTTTTAAGGAGCAGCCGTCCGACTGACAATCCCAAAGTGCCGCTGCCGGAGGAGTTTTCCTTTGCACATGTCACCGCCGGGCCTATTCGCTGGCGCATGGAGTTTTCAAACCAGCGCCTCGGTCAGTTGATCATCGTTTCCGGCCCCTCGGGTACCGGCAAGACGACTCTGGCGCGCAAGGTGTGCGATCGCGGCGAGGCGGTGTTTTCCGTGTCCTGCACCACCCGCGCTCCGAGGCCGGGCGAGGTGGACGGGAAGGACTATTTTTTCCTGACCGAGGAGGATTTTCTCGCGCGTGTGGAGCGCGGGGAACTGTTTGAGCACGCCCGCGTTCACGGACGACTCTATGGTACGCTGAAGAGCTACGTTTACGAAAACCTGAGGCGCGGTGTGGATGTGATCATGGACATCGACGTGCAGGGCGCCGCTCAGGTGCGGGCCTGCGAGGACGAGCTCGTGAAGCGCTGCCTGCTGGAGATCTTCGTCATGCCGCCCAGCCTCGACGAACTGCGCAGCCGCCTGTCCGGTCGCGCCACGGAGGACGCGGCGGCTTTTGAGCTGCGCATGCAGAATGCAGCCGCGGAAATGGAGCACTGGGCGAAATACGGCTACGTGCTGGTGAGCGGCGAGCGCCAGGACGATGCGCGCAGGTTTGACGCGATCCTCGAAGCCGGACGCATGCGGACGAGCCTCAGAGGTTAGTCGCGCGAGAAAAGAGGCAAGAATCGTTCCCGGGTTGAGTGGCGCAATGCGCTGGCGACGTTTCGTCTCCTCGACTCGCTTTCATGAAACCGCTCCTTCTCATTCTTCTTGCCGCCGCCAGCCTGCACGCCGCGGATTCCATCGACGCTTTGATCGAAAAGGAGAAACCGTCGTTGATTCAGCTCTACGAGCATCTGCATGCGCATCCTGAATTGTCGTTTCATGAGGAGAAGACGAGTGCACGCATGGCGCAGGAGATTCGGGCACTGGGATTTGAGGTGACGGAGAAGGTTGGCGGTTTTGGCGTGGTGGGTGTTTTCAAAAATGGACCGGGAAAAACGATCCTCGTGCGCACCGATCTCGACGGACTGCCGGTTCGGGAGATCGGATCTGTGCCTTACGTGAGCAAGACCGTCACGAAAGACGATGCAGGCAACGACGTGCACATGATGCATGCCTGCGGGCACGATGTGCACATGACTTGCTGGGTCGGCACGGCGCGGGCGCTGGTGGCTTCGAAGGACCAGTGGAAGGGCACGCTCGTCTTCATCGCGCAGCCGGCGGAGGAACGCGGTGCGGGCGCCAAGGCGATGATCGAGGACGGATTGTTCCAGCGCTTCCCGAAGCCGGATGTGTGTCTGGCACTGCATTGCGATTCCGGTCTCGCGGTCGGCTCATTCGGCGTCACCAGCGGACCTGCGACGGCGAGCACGGACAGCGTGGACATCGTCGTGCATGGCATCGGCGGTCACGGCGCGATGCCGAACATGACGAAGGATCCCATCGTGCTCGCCTCGCAGATCGTGCTGGCCTTGCAAACGATCGACAGCCGCGAACTGCATCCCGTAGAGCCGGTGGTGGTGACGGTGGGCAAGTTCAACGGCGGCACGAAGCACAACATCATTCCCGACAAGGTCGAGCTCGGCCTCACCGTGCGCACCACGAGCGCCGAGACGCGCACGCAGGTGCTCGACTCCATCAAACGCATCTGCCGCGGCCTCGGCATCGCCGCCGGACTGCCGGAGAATCTGCTGCCGGAAATCTCGCTGCTCGGACCCGGCACGCCGTCGCTCTACAACGATCCCGATCTCACCGCGCGCGTGACCTGCGTGTGGTCGAAAGCGTTTGGCAAAACCAGCGTCATCGAACGCAAGGCCACGATGGCCGGCGAGGACTTCTCGCGTTACACGATGACGCCTGCGAAGATTCCCGTCTTCCTTGCGTGGCTCGGCACGGTCGCGCCGGAGAAAGTTGAGAAGGCGAAACAGACCGGCGAAGCGCTGCCGAGTCTTCATTCGCCATTTTACCGGCCTGAAGCCGCGCCTTCGATCACCACCGGCATCAAAGCGATGACGCTCGCGGTGATGAACGAACTCAAACGCTGAAGCCAGCGTCACGGACCTGCCGTCATTCGCCTGCGCCTCGTCGTCGTGCCGCCACTGCGCGTGAACCGGCGCCAGCGAGATCGACAGCGGCACGTTGCTCTCTGGGCGCAGACAGCCTGCTGCTGAGTCAGTTTTTAACTCCCCGCACAGTCCTGCCGCTGCGCTCCTGAAAACAGGGAAGTCTTCATGCCGCGTTGGCAAAAGGATCCCCCAAGTTCAGCCCGGCTAAGTGCTTGAAGTCATCTTTGTTTCGCGTCATCAGCGGAACATCGTATTCCAACGCGGTCGCCGCGATGATCGCGTCTGCCAGGCTCATCTTCTTTTCCTGCCGCAGTCTGATGCCGCACAGAATGACATCATCCAGTGATAACTCAACGGTGGAGGCCACCGGAGTTCGCAGCCGTGACTGCAGACCTTCTGACAGGGTGCCGAAGCTTGGAAAGCCCAGCACTTCGACCCACGTCACGCTGGCGATCATCGCATCCGGGCTCTCGACGTAGGGCAGGCGGAGCGTGTCCCCAGGCTCGGTTGCGTAGATGAGGATCTTGCTGTCACACACAATGGCTTACTCCCTTCCTGGCAGCACCATGTCTTTGCGCATTTCCTTCTGCCACGCCACGGGATCAGGTATCGCCTGCTTCAGCTATCCCATCGCCTGCAGTTCCGATAGAGCCGCCATGCGCCGGGCGACCATCTTCGGCATGTCACCGCTCGCCGGAGTCGCCACCGTCAGCCGCACATGCGCCCAGCCCGGCTTCAGCCATGCAGGCAGCGGGCTGAGCAGCCTCACGCTGCCATCCGCTCCGATCTCGACGTCTGTTTCGAGGGTGTTCATGCTGCGGCGTGTAAAGAGATTTCCGGCAACGTAAAGCCTGCGCAGCGCAGCAGGGGCACGCCCGGCAAGAACCGCTGTCGCGCCTCTGCGCCTGCACCATCCTTCTGTTTCAGCGCAACAGGATTACTTTCCGCCCGCCTGGACACCGAAGACTCCAAACCCGCCATCCTTCGGCGTCACAGCGATCACACTCGCCGTGATGAACAAACTCAACCCCTGAGTGCATTCAAATGCCTATTTTCGTCGTTCTCTCACTATCCGTAAGCCTTCCCACGCATGCACTAGCCCTTCTTCTCGAGCGATCAAAATGCGTAATGCTGAGTCAATGGCCAAAAGTTGGGGTGTCATGAGTCGAACATTGTGTCGATAGAATGCGTCAAAGCATGCGAGCCAGAATCGTCTAAATGAAGTTCGGTAAATAAAAATGCCTGCATTTGATTGACTTAGTGATCGAAACTCTCGCACACAATTGTCGGCAGACTTATTTATGAAATTACATCTCTCTTTCCTCAATGTTTTGACGTTAGGTTGGAGAGTCTGCCTGAATACTGATCGAAATGCCTCCACCGCTGCTTTGGTGCCAACCTTACCACTTTGTTCGAGCGCAATTTCCAACGCACAGCCTATAGTATGCTCTGGATTTTTGAGATCACTTTCAAATGAAAGATAGCGAGTTAAATCACGAGCAACTTCTCTAGCCAATTCCAGTTTGTCATGGCTTAAAGTTTCATACTTATTTGTGGAGATAACGTCTACGGAACGAGCCTCGAGGAGAACTTGTAAAGAATGTGATGCGATACTTGAAGGAATCCCAAGCGAATCCGATAAAATTGACGATCTCGCAGGTGGTGTCTGGATTCGCCAGACAGTGCTCTCAGATCCCACCCATGCGAATATAGGGTTTAATGTCGGCGACACTTCAACAAGTTCGGAATCAGAACGAGGCAGGCGATGTAACCAGACTGGAAAACGCTTGTTCAACCACTCACAATAAAACTCTGCGTGCACTTCCGTCATGCCAACAATTGGATCGCGGCATCCTCCGGTAAACCACAATTTATTCCAATGGAGCGGAGTAAAATCAGCCCGGTGTCGTTCTTCCAAATGCAATAGATAAGTCTGATACTCACCTTGAGTAACCCAACCACTTATTTCACGCTCATCATCCAAACGAGTGTAGTGGTGAGCCTGTTGCCTAATCAGCCAAGCCTCAGCGGCAGGCAAAAATACCGACCTGTCTTGTGACTCTAAGGCGTAAAGTAGAACGTTCTCCATGCGAGCACGAGTGGCAGAGCTAAGATTGATTCTTTCGTCTAAGAGTTGAAGTGCAAAGGCTTTTCCTTCGGATCCGCTATTTAGAGCGGATTCTGCCAATGAGGTGGCATCAGAACTCTTCACAGCGTATAGTAACAAAGTTTCACGCCACCATGAATGTGTCAGCAGTGGACTCCAATCGTTTGGACGTGCTTTCTCACTTATAGCCCAAGCTTGCGCACAAAGGTGTTCTTGGAAGCTAAGGTGGGCAAAGCCCCAAACGGAAAGTTCCTTTTCCAACCAAATACCACTGCTGTCGCGCAAATGGAGAACAAAATCCCTAGCAGCATCCCTGCCAGCTGCAACCCCGATCCGAGCAAGCGGTTCCTCAATAACTGCAAACATTTCCTCTTCTCCGAGATCTTTTGTATGATGTTCCATCATCCAAACTGCAAGGGGACGAAGGGCTTCTAGTTTTTGATTACTGGAGTACTTATCTTTGATATTGCGGTGCTGCCGCCAACGCTCTAAAAGCACTTGACATATCTCGTCATATAGTTGACTACGACTGCCTGGTAGTGCTCCGTGATAGCGATGCACCATGCAAATCATGGTGAGCAGCAATGGATTGACTGCCAAATCGCCAAGTTTTGGAGTGTCTTGTAGGCGTCGCATGAGGTCTATACTGTCCTCTGCGGCGCGACGCCGACTGTTGGCATCGTCCTTATTTCCACTACTGATTACCTCATTAGCGAGATACCACTGATGGACAAACTTCTTTGTATCGTCCCACTCAAAAGGTTGTACTTCTAGTGTCTGAGCACGCTCTAGTGGGGCTGCCCGGTAACCGGCTGGTCGGGCAGATACAATTGATACATTCGCACGATATTCCAAGTTACTTATTGCGGCAGCTTCCAGCCCAGTCCCTTACTTTACTTCGTTCGACGGGATCGGCCACCTCATCAAGTCCGTCCCATAGCAACAGACACCTTCCGGAACGGAGACGGTTTGTGAGCCATCCCTTTGGCATCCGTTTAATAATCCCAGCGTTCCGGCTATCTTTTTTCCAAACGATTTCAATGAGCTTTGCTAGGTCTGGACTTTTTTTAGGGTCATCAGGTAGTTCGGGGGCGACCCTTCGCAATTCAATGAAAATGGGTAAGCGAAAGCGCATTCGATGGCGCCATTGATGTCTGCGAGCGTAGGTGAGCAACACATGGTGAAGCAAGGTAGTCTTCCCGCAGCCTGGAGCGCCGATGATGACGATCGCAAAGGCACGGGGGTGGTTTCGGAGATATTCCCAAAGTGGAGCACGGTCGGGAGTCTTGCGAAGTTTGTTAGAGACAAGGTTGAGGTTCGAATTATTAAGATTGCCCCCAGGACAAGCTTTCAATTCCACATAAACAGTATCAAGGTTCAGGCGACTTGCATTGATGAGTCCAAGGCCCTTGTCATTAAATAGTCCGTAGCGATAACCTAGCTCTGTCAGGTAAAGTCGCGTGAAACCCACTCGAATAAACCAGTAGGTGCTAAAGCCCCAAAGTGCATCACCAAAGCGGCTTAGGATCTCCCCGGCCATGTCTGGAAACTTCCTAATAAGATTGGCGGCACCCTTAACTGCGTCAGCCTCCAATTCTTTCCATACCTTGTGCATGAAGACCAAGACGGTGCTGACCAGTAGAGTGGTGCCGGCAAAAATTACGGTTGATGCTTCTGGCGCTTCAAGGTGGGCATCGGTCTCTTGTGCGGCTTTGACCTGACTTGCAAGCCACGGAACAAGCCAAGGGAGGTTTCCAATTATCTGAGCTGTGATCCAAGCGATGACATACTTCTTCCCTGAGGGAATGGCAGAAAGATCAGATTCTTTTTGTGCCATGGCGTAAGGATAGGTTCAGGCTGCGCCAACAAACGGCCGGCAGACGCTGTGCCGGGGAAAGGCTGAGCACAACCCTAAAAGGAATTTTTCTTCGCGCCAATTACTTGCCAATTACGTTATTGTAGTGGTCTCCATCGAATCGAAGATGAACCGCCGCGAAACTCTCGCTCTCACGCTTGCCGGACTGGGATTGCCCGTCCCCGCCCGATCCGCCACTCCCGCCATGCAAACCGCCGTCCAGATCATCCAGACACAAATCGACAACGGAACGCTTCACAATGCTGTGCTGCATGTGCGGCGGGGCGATCAGGTGACGCAGCATGTCTTTGGCAAGGCGACGGCGGACTCGATGTTTCTGCTCGGCTCGATCTCCAAACCGCTCACCGCCGCCGCGGTCATGGTCTTGGTGGATCGCGGTGAGCTTAAGCTCTCGGATCACGCGGTGAAATACCTGCCCGAGTTCAACGAAGGCGCACGCAAGGACATCACGATCGAACAACTGCTCGTTCACACGTCGGGCCTGCCGGATCAGTTGGAGAACAACAGTGACCTGCGTGCGAGCCACGCGCCGCTGTCGGAATTCGTGAAGGGCGCGGTGCACACGCCGTTGCTCTTTGCGCCCGGCACGAAGTATCATTATCAAAGCATGGGCATCCTGCTTGCCGCGGAGATCGCCGAGCGTGTGACGAAGACGCCGCTGCCGGAGTTCCTTCAGCAGCATGTTTTCACGCCGCTCGGCATGACGCGCACCGTGCTCGGCCTCGGCAAGTTCAAGAAGTCCGACATGGTGCCGATGCAGACCGAGCACGCCGCGCCCGAATCCGGCGCGGGCGATCCGAAGGCCCGCGAATGGGACTGGAACAGCGACTACTGGCGGAATCTCGCCGCGCCTTGGGGCGGCGCGCACAGCTCGGCCGCTGATGTCTCCGCCTTCCTGCGCACCTTCCTGCATCCCGATGGCAAAGTGCTGCGTGAGGCGACGGCGAAGCTCATGATCCACGATCACACGCCGACGCTCGAAGCGCATCGCGGCATCGGCTTCATGGTCGGCCCCGAAAGTTTTGGCAAGGGCTGCCGCTGCTCCGAGCGCGTCTTCGGCCACAGCGGTTCCACCGGCACGCTCGCGTGGGCCGACCCTGCCACGGACACGACCTTCGTGCTGCTCTCAGCCCTGCCGAAAAACGTGTCCGGCCAGCTCATCCTGTATCCGGTGTCGGACCTCGTCTCGGCTTCTTGAACCCTGTTTTGGCGTTGACCGTGAGCACCTTTAAATTGGCCCTCGCTCAGATGCCGGTGGTCGGCGGACAGATGGAACGGAATCTGAGTTGCGCGGTCGAATTCATCACGCGAGCCGCGAAGGCCGGGGCCAATGTTGTGTTGCTGCCCGAGGCGCTTGATTTTGGGTGGTGCCACTCATCGGCGATCCAGCACGCGGGCTCCATTCCCGATGGAGAAACCTGCCAGCGTTTGTGCGAGGCGGCGAAGGCACATTGCATTCACGTGTGCGCCGGTATGGTCGAACGACATGGCGGAAACCTGTTCAACAGCGCCGTTCTGATCTCGCCCGAAGGCGAGTTGCTGCTGCATCATCGCAAGATCAACGAACTTGCCATGGCGCATCAAATTTATGCCTGCGGAGATCGGCTCGGAGTCGCGTACACGCCGTTCGGAACAGTCGGCTTGATGATTTGCGCGGACGGATTTGCGCCGGGTCTGGCCGTCAGTCGTTCGCTTGGCCTCATGGGCGCGCAGATCATCCTGTCGCCCTGCGCGTGGGCTGTGCCGCCGGATCACGACAATATGAAGGAACCTTACGGCCAGCTCTGGCTCGACAGCTATGGTCCCGTGGCGAAGGAATTTGGCCTGTGGATCGCCGGCGCGAGCAATGTCGGCGCGATCACCGAGGGTGAATGGGCTGGGCACTCATGCATCGGCTGCTCTCTGGTGGTGAGCCCTGGCGGCAAGCCAGCCGTGCGAGGTTCCTATGGCGTGGACGCCGCTGAGCTGCTCCTAGTCGACATCGAACTTCATCCATCATCTTTCCGAGGCGATGGATGTGTGCCGTGACGCGCGTAGATGCAGGCGCATGAAACGGTTTTTGCTTTTCCTCCTCTGCGCATGCGGCGTGCGTGCGGAAATCCCGGTGCCTTCAATGCAGCCCGTTCGAAGCGTGGTTGATTTGAAGCTCGAAGAAAGCGTGGAGGTCGTTCTGTCAGACAAAAGCACGGCAAAGGTGAAACTGCTCCGGCTCGAGGAGAAGGTTGATTCAATGGCGAAGGCTGTCCGCGAGGCAAGAGTGCTCGTCGAGGTGAATGGCGAGCAGCAGTGGCTTTCGAGCGCGAATTATAATCTCCCGCAGCTTGTCGGTGGTGTGCAGATCGACTGTCCGATCACGCGTGGTTACAATGCGAACAGCGGGCAGGACTCGTGGGGCCTCGAAAAGGACGCGCGGCTGCGTCTCTGGCCCCAAGGATCGCCGTGGATCGAGCCGGGCACCTTCATTTATCCGCTCAAGCAGCGCTGGTTTGCCACTTCCACGCAGTTCTCCAACGAGCCCACCTATGTCGATGGCGGGGACAAGCCGGACCGGAAGAAGATCTATTATCACAACGACCTCGACTTCGGCGGCTGCGAAGGCCTCACCGAGGTTGTCGCTGCCACCGACGGCCTTGTGGTGAGCGTGTCGGAAAAGACGCTGCCCGGCTATTCGCTCACGCCCGTGCGCCCGCGTTATGACGTGGTGTATGTTCTCGATGCACGCGGCTGGTATTATCGCTACAGTCATCTGCACACCATCGATCCCGCCATCCAGATAGGTTCACGGGTGACGATGGGCCAGCGCATCGGTCTGCTGGGCAAAGAAGGCGCGAGCGGCGGCTGGACGCATCTGCATTTCGGCATCAAAAGCCGCCAGCCTTCAGGCAAATGGGGAACGGAGGAAGCCTACGCCTTCGCGTGGGAGGCGTATCAGCGCGAAAACAAGCCCGCCATCATCGCCGTGGCGCGTCCGCATCATTTTATCCGCGTTGGTGAAACGATCACGCTCGACGGATCGAAGTCGTGGGCTGCTTCCGGCCAGGTCAAAACCTACGATTGGACTTTCACCGACGGAACCACTGCCGCCGGCGCGAAAATTGAGCGCACTTACACGAAACCCGGTGCCTACAGCGAGATCCTCGAAGTCACAGACGCGGCTGGAAAAGTCAGCTACGACTTCGCCATCGTCCAGGTGATGGGCGACGATGACAAGAATCTCCCGCCGACAATCCACCCGACCTTCTGGCCCACCACCGGTTTGAAGGTTGGAATGGAGATCACCTTCAAAGTGCGCACCTTTCGCGCCACCGGCGGCGAGACTTGGGATTTTGGCGATGGCACACCCAAGGTCAGTGTGAAATCAGACGGAAATGCCAAGGCGCTCGCCAAGGACGGCTACGCGGTGACGAAGCATGTCTTCACCAAGGCCGGAGATCACATCGTCACTGTCGAGCATGTGAACGAGCGCGGCGAAAGAGCGGTCGGGCACCTGTGGGTGCGGGTGGAGTGAGTTGAGTTGATTCACGCCAGGCAAACCATCGTGCTGCCCACGGTCCTCGTCGCGGCTGGCTAAACGTGGGAGGTCATTCGACTTCGGCCACTTTGCGGTCCATGGAGCCTTTGTGCCAGCGACCGTCGAGGGTGAAGGTGAGATGGGGCGTGTAGAGCTGGGGTTCGAGCAGGAAGGAGTCGTGTCCTTTGTCCGAATGCACGGTGATGTGCATGTTGGAGACACCGGCTTTTTCGAGGTGCCCGACGAGCTTCGCCTGTTCCTCCGGATAGAAGCAGAAGTCGCTGTCGATGCTGAAGACGAGGTAGTGCTGCCCGGCGGCAGCGCTGCGGGCGAAAAGCTCCTCGTAGCTGCCGACGCCCGCGTCCTTCAACGGGTCGAAGCGGAGCCACATGTCGGCGATGCGGAGGTAGGTGTTCGCATCGAAGCGCTTCACGAATTTTTTCCCCTGATGCAGCATGTAGCTCTCGACGTTGTGCTGGACGCGGTACCAGGCCAGCGTATCGCCGCCCTGCTTCAAGTCCTTGCGGGCGCGTCTTTCGATGGCGTCGAGGTGGACGAAAGTCTTGTGGCTGATCATGCGGGCCAGCGCGAGCCCGTATTCGGGAGCGGAGCCGTCGTAGTATTCGCCGCCGTGAAAGTGAGGATCGTTTTCGATGGCGAGGACCTGCTCGAACAGCGTGAGGCGAGTCAGCACGGTCGTTTCACAACCGCTGGCGATGGGGACGACGAGTTTCACGCGGTCCGGGTGCAGCGTGGCCAGATTGATGGCCAGCAATCCGCCGACGGAGGCGCCGATGACGGCTCGCAGCTTTTTGATGCGAAGGTGGTCGAGCAGAGCGAGTTGGGACTTCACCACGTCACTGGATCCCACCGGGGGGAAGGTGCCGCCGTAGGGCTTGCCGGTGGCCGGATCGATGGACGCAGGGCCGCTGGAGCCGTAGCAGCCGCCGAGGTAGTTCGCGCAGATGACGAAGTACTGGTTCGTATCGAGCGCCTTGCCCGGGCCGATGTAGAGATCCCACCAGCCGCTGTGAAGGTCCCGGGTCCAGCGGGTGCCGGTTTCCGGCACGGCCGTGTTGACGCCGAAAGCATGCTGGCTGCCGGAGAACGCGTGAAACAGCAGGATGGCATTGCTGCGGGAGGCATTGAGCTTTCCGTAGGTCTCGTAGGCCACGGTGATGCCAGGCAAGGCTGCGCCCGAGGCAAAGACGAACGGCTGCTTGGAGCTTCCGGTGTGAAAGAACTGGGTTTCTGCGGTGGGCGATGCCTTCGACATGTGGGCGGAAGAAACAAGTGTTTTGGGGTGGCGGCAAGGCTGAGATGCGGATTGCCGGACGCGGGGATTGGTGGATGTTTCCGCAGTTTTTCCCATCCTTCGAATGCTGCACCCTTTTGTCACGCTCAAAGAAGCCGGCTTCGCCCAGAAACCGGGCCGAAGAACGGACTGGGTCGAAGGGTGGTCACCGGAACTCATCGCCAGTCTCGACTGGGCGCGGCTCTCCGAACTGGCGCGCAGTCTGGCGACAGAGGCGGGCTGCGAACTGGCCGGTTCGCGGGTGATGCCAGACGGTGCCGTCCTCTTTGGCATGCTGGAGGATCCGAAATCCGCCAAACCGCGCCGGGCGATGGTGAAAATCGCGCCGTGGAACGAATGGGGCGCCACGCCGGAGACGGTGCGGCGATTGGCTGACGAGGTGCGCACGGCGCGCGACACGCGCGGTGTCTTGATCGCCCCGGCGGGATTCAATCCCGCGGCCTTGCGCACGGCGCAGGAGCTCCGCATCGAGGCGGTGGATGCGGTGGCGCTGAATTCTGCGCTGGGGGCTCTGCCGGGTTCCAAGAGCGAGTTTCTGCTCGCCATGACCGCCACGGGAGATTACTCGACACCGTCGTGCCCGATCTGCGTCAGAAAGCTTCGGCGCGTGGAGCAGGAGACGCTCACCCTTCCTTCGCGTGTCATTGATACCGTGGGCCTCGTCGCCGATTTCGTGCTGTGCGACCGATTGGAGATCGCGCGGAACTGTGACGCCACTTTTTTGCACGAGGTCAGGGCACGCAGCATCAGCGTTGCGGGACATGCCACGGGTGATTTTGTCTGCGAGGGGCCGGTGACGCTCGAGCCGGGCGGCACGCTTTCGGGAAACGTCGCGGCGCGGTCGCTGAACGTGCGGGACGGCGGAGAGTTGCTGGGGCAGTTTCGCATTCTGGACGGGGAACTGGGCTCATTCGTAAAGCCGGCGGTGCGCTGGCACTGGCGCTGCGAAGGTTTGGAAAACAAGAAATGCGCCGCCGTCGTCTTTGAGCCGCACGAGTAAGGAGAGATCGTTCTTGGCAGTTCCGCCCTGACTGTGGAATGTAGCGTGCATGTCGTCTGCTCCACCCTCCGGCCCCAGTCCTCTTCTTCGACTGGTGTTTTATGCGGCCGCGCTCGTCATGGCGCTGCTGCAGGTGTTTGTGACCTTTCGTGGTCTCAGCAGCGCGGAGGGCATGAATCAGGCGCAACTGGCGCGGCAGATTGCCCGCACCGGCTCCTACCAGACGCGGGTGACTCAGCCCTATGCCTGGGCCCAGATGGAGAAGGAGGGAAGGGAGCCTTCGCCCGCTGCCATGCCGGAGACCGTCCAGCCGCCACTTCAGCCGCTCATCTGGTCCGTCGCGTTCCGTTTTTTGAAGCCCTGGCAGGCGTATGATCCGATGAACGGCAGCGGCATCTACCTGCTGGATCGCGTGATCGCCTGCTTCGGCGTCATCTGGTATCTGCTGACGATCTACTTCACGCACGGCGCGGCGCGGAGGCTGTTTGACGAGAGGGTGGCCTCCATCTCCGCGATCGCCCTTCTCGTCTGCGGCCCCGCATGGGAGATGATGGTCAGCGGTGCGCCACGGGCGATGCTGGTGCCGCTCTTTGCTCTGGCCTTCCGCCTCTACGTATCCGCAGCGGGTCGGGCTGAGGATAATCGCGGAACCGTCATTCCTTTGACGCTGCTCGGCATCGTGTGCGCGCTCATGGTGCTCGCGCACTGGATGGCGGTGTGGATCGTCGCGGGCGTGGTCGTCGGAGTGGCGGTGTTTCTGCCGCGCGGAAAGACGGGTGCTGTCATTGTGGCGGCGTTTCCCGCAGTGACGCTGATTTTGTGGGGGTGGTGGAACTCCCAGCTCTGCGGGGATCCGCTGGGTGGCGTCAAGGCGCTCGTGCAGGCGCAGACCTCCGCCGTGGCTCATGACTCGCTGCTGCGAGATTTCACGCCTTCGCTGCCGCTGCTGCAGATCGACGATCTTCTGCGGCACATCGGTCTCGGCTGGCAGGACCAACTCGCGCACATCCACGCGCTTTTCGGTTACGTCGTGCCCGCCATGTTTTTCTTCATCGCCCTCATGCATCGCTTTCGCAGGCCGGACGCATCAGCCGCGCGTTGGATGCTGGCCCTCGTGCTCGTCGCGCTGGCCGTCGGCTCCAGCCTGATCGGACTCGGACAGCAGGACAAGGATGACAACGCGCTCTACATCGTGCTCATGCCCGCCATGACCACGCTGGGGGCGGCGATGCTCGTGATCCTATGGTCTCGTTTTCAGGCGCCGGGAGAGTTCCTGTCCCGCTGGGGTGCTCCGCTGATCGCACTGTTCATCACCGCGCTGCCTCTGGCGGTGACGCTGCCCGTGGTGATGAAGTTCGGCCTGACCATGGGGGCAAAGATTCCACCCCACTGGCCGCCCTTTTTGCCTGAGCGCATCTTCCTGATCAACCTGCTCGTCGAAAAGGACGAATTCGTCATCAGCGACTCGCCCGCCTTTGTGGCCTGGTATGCGGACGTGCCCTGCGTGAACCTGCCCATGCAGCGTGCCGATTACGAGGTCATGAAAACAAAGGCCGAGGCGCGCGGCGCGAAGCTGGCTGGTTTTGTCATGACCCCGCTCTCCGCGAAATCGGAACGCATCACCGACATCTTCACCGGCCCGTATGCCGAATGGCGGGATCTCATTGTCCGCGGCCCCATGTTGGCCTTCGACAAGGATTTTGTCCCCGCCGCCGACTTCCAGTACAAGGTTCCCATCCCGCTCGTCGGTGCGGCCATCGGCAGCCGGGAAAGTGTGAGCCTTTCCATGGTCTTCTACTCGGATAAGCAGCGCACCCTGCGGAAGCAGGAGTCGGCACCCTAGGAGCGACAGGAATTGCAAAAAGTTTGAAAAGAGGCTGAGATGCACCGGTTTCCAACCGACTGCCATGATGCGCCTCCTTCCCATCCTCTCGCTTCTCTCCTTCGGTGCAGTCGCCGGCGCCCAATCGCCGCCCGCGCAGCCGAACATCCTCTGGCTCGTCGGCGAAAACCTCTGCCATGACTTGGGCTGCTACGGAGCGAAGGACGTCCACACGCCGAATCTCGACCGACTCGCGGCCGAAGGTGTGCGCTATACGCGGGTCTTCGCCACCAATCCCGCCTGCGCGCCGAGCCGCTCCGCCTTTTTCGTGGGCATGTATCAGACCACGACCGACACGCATCACATGCGCTCGCATCGCGATGATGATTTTCACCTGCCGGAAGGCGTGCGCTGCATCACGCACCGGCTGCGCGACGCGGGCTACTTCACCGCCAACATCAAGACGGCGGGAGGCGAGAGTGTCGGCACCGGCAAGCTGGACCTCAACTTTGTCAACGAAGGCCCGCTCTATCACGAAAACTCGGACGACTGGTCCGCTTTGAAGCCGCGGCAGCCGTTCTTTGCCGTCGTGAATGCGGAGGAGAACGAGTACGACATCTATGACCGCAAGAGCGCCGAAAAGCAGCGCGTCGAATGGGTGGGGGAACGCATCCACGTGCAGCACGCGAAGCCGGATTCCGTCACTCCGCCGCCCTACTACCCGGATCATCCCGTCGTTCGCGAGGAGTGGGCGCGTTATTTGAATTCCGTCTCCGGGATGGACCTGCGCTTTGGGAAAGTACTGGCGCAGCTTCGCGCCGACGGCCTCGAGGACGACACGATCATTATCTTCTTTGGCGACAACGGCCGCCTCGAGCCCCGCGGCATTCACTGGTGTTACGACAGCGGCGTGCGCGTGCCGATGATTATTCGCTGGCCGAAAAACTTCCCCGCGCCGTCTCAACTCACGCCGGGCAAGGTTGATGAACAAATCCTCAGCCTCATCGACGTCACCGCCACCACTCTCGCTTTGGCCGGGCTGCCGAAGCCGCCGCTCATGCAGGGCCGTGTCTTTCTTGGCGAGGGGGCGGAGGAGCCACGCTGCTTCGCCTTTTCGGCACGCGACCGCATTGACGAGACACAGCAGCGCATCCGCTCCGTGCACGACGAGCGCTTTCACTACATACGCACACTCTCCGCCGGTCCCACCTTTGCATCACTGAATCGCTACAAGGAAAAGTGCTTCGCCATCATGCCAGTGATGCGGGATCTGCATGCCAAAGGGCTGCTCACCGGCCCACCATTGGAACTCATGCAGCGCACCGGCCAATGCGAGGAACTGTACGATACCG
>JAWLBG010000060.1:0-22668 GCA_041395065.1 Prosthecobacter sp.
CTTTATCGCGCTGTCGAATCTCTGCACCATTCTGCCGTATTACGAGCCGCCGACCGGTTCGCTCTCCACCACGGCGGCGCTCGCCATTTGTGTCTGCATCGCCGTGCCGCTCTTCGGCATCGCTGAGCAGGGCATCGGCGGCTACCTGAAGACCTACATCAAACCCACGCCGCTGATGCTGCCGTTTCATGTCATCAGCGAGATCTCGCGCACGCTCGCGCTGGCCATCCGCTTGTTCGGCAACATCATGAGCGGCTCGATCATTCTCGGCATTCTTTTGACCATCACGCCGTTCATCTTTCCGGTGGTCATGAGCGCGCTCGGACTGCTCACCGGCATGGTGCAGGCCTACATTTTCAGCATTCTCGCGACCGTTTACATCGCGGCCGCCTCCAGCGAACGATCCGAATAACTCAACCTCCAAACCAAGCATACCTCCATGGACAACATGACCATCATCGCCGTGGCCTCGATCATCACCGCCGGCATCACCACCGGTTTCGGCTGCATGGGGCCCGCCTTTGCCGAAGGCCGCTCCGTGGGCACCGCGCTCACCGCGCTCGCCCAGCAGCCGGACGCCGCACCCACGATCACGCGCACGCTCTTCGTCGGCCTCGCCATGATCGAATCCACCGCGATCTACTGCTTCGTGGTGTCGATGATCCTCATCTTCGCCAATCCGTTCTGGAATCACGTCATCACCGAGACCGCCACCAAATAGGCCATGCTCATCGACTGGTTTACTGTCATCGCGCAGGCGGTCAACTTCCTCATCCTCGTGTGGTTGTTGAAACGCTTTCTCTACAAGCCTGTGCTCGATGCGATCGACGCCCGCGAGAAGCGCATCGCCGCGCAGCTCGAGGACGCCGCCGCCAAGGAGGCTGCTGCGGCGAAGGAACGCGATGAATTCCAGCGCAAGAACGACGACTTCGCGCAGCAGCGCGACGGCATGCTCAAAAAAGTCGGCGAAGAAGCCAAAGCCGAGCGGCAGAAGCTGCTGGAGCAGGCGCGACAGGAAGCCGAGGCGCTGAAGAACAAACTGCAGACCGCCGCGCAAAACGAACGCGACGGCCTGAGCCGCGAAATCACCAACCGTGCGCAACAGGAGGTGTTTGCGATTGCGCGGAAGGCGCTGTCCGAACTCGCCGGCGCGAATCTCGAAGAACGCATGACCGAGGTGTTCATCCAGCGCCTGCGAGGTTTGGATGCGGGCGAAAAGGCGAACCTCACCGCCTTCCTCAAGACCTCGCATCATCCCGCGCTGGTGCGCACGGCGTTTGAACTGTCACAGCCGCAACGCTCCGCGATCGAAGGAGCGATCAAGGAGACGCTGAGCACGTCGAACGATGTGCAGTTTGAAACGTCCTCTGCGCTCGTCAGCGGCATCGAACTCACCACCAACGGCCACAAGGTCGCCTGGAGCATCGCCGACTACCTCGCCTCGCTGGAGCGAAACGTGGGGGAACTTTTGGATGACACGCATGGAAACGAAAAGTGACCAGCCAGTCGGATTGCGCAGCGCGCTGGACCAGGCGTTCGGCGGCCTCACGCGCAGTCGCGAGCAATTTCAGCCGCGGCTCGAACCGCGCGAGGTCGGCACCATCACCACCGTGTCCACCGGCATCGCCAAAGTGTCCGGACTGCCGGGCGTCGGCTTCGAAGAACTGATCAAGTTTCCGGGCGATCTCTATGGCATGGCCTTCAACCTCGACGAAGAGGAAGTCGGCGTCGTTCTCCTCGGCGAATGCTGGCATCTGCAGGCCGGTGATGAGGTCGAGCGCACCGGGCGCGTCATGGACGTGCCAGTGGGCGACGGCTTGATCGGACGCGTCATTGATCCGCTCGGCGATCCGCTTGATGGCAAAGGTCCCGTCGCCTTCACCAGTCGTCTGCCGCTCGAACGCGACGCCACGCCGATCATGGACCGTGCGCCGGTCACCGAGCCGCTGCAAACCGGCATCAAGGTCATCGATGCGCTCATCCCCATCGGCCGCGGCCAGCGCGAGTTGATTCTCGGCGATCGTCAAACCGGCAAGACCGCCATCGCCGTCGATACCATCGTCAATCAACGCGGGCAGGACGTGATCTGCGTGTATTGCGCGATCGGGCAGCGCGCGTCGTCCGTCGCCAAAGTCGTCGCCAGTCTTCGCGAGCAAGGTGCGATGGACTACACGATCGTCGTGGTGACTGAGGGCAACGATCCGCCCGGGCTCACCTACATCGCGCCTTACGCCGCGACGAGCATCGCCGAGCATTTCATGGAGCAAGGACGCGACGTGCTCATTGTTTATGACGACCTCACGCATCATGCGCGGGCATATCGCGAGCTGTCGCTGCTTCTTCGTCGTCCACCGGGGCGCGAGGCGTTTCCCGGCGACATCTTTTACATCCACTCGCGTCTGCTCGAACGCGCGACGCGATTGGCCAAGGAGTTCGGCGGCGGCTCGGTCACCGCGTTGCCGATCATCGAGACGGAGGCGCAAAACATCGCCGCCTACATCCCCACGAACCTCATCTCCATCACCGACGGGCAGATCTATCTCTCACCCACGCTCTTCGAACTTGGTGTGCTTCCCGCGGTCGATGTCGGCAAATCGGTCTCGCGTGTCGGCGGCAAGGCGCAGCTCGCGGCGTATCGTGCCGTCGCCGGCGATTTGAAGCTTGCCTACTCGCAGTTCGAAGAACTCGAAACTTTCGCACGATTCGGCACGCGCCTTGATGAGCATACGAAAACCGTCATCGAGCACGGCCGTCGCATCCGAGCGTGTTTGAGGCAGCCGCAGTTCGCCACACTGCCCGTGCCCGAACAGATCGTTGTGCTGCTGGCGCTGACCGGCCGTCTTTTCGATCCAGTGCCGCTCGAACGCATGACCGAGGCGGAAGCCGCCGTGCGTCGCGCCGCAGCGCAGATTCCGGCGGAGGTGCGCGACCGTTTTGCCACGACGAACAAGCTGAGCGATGCCGACCGCCAGGTGATTCTCGATGCGGCGTGCCAGGCGGTGGCCGCTTTTCTGCCGAAGTCATGAGCGACTCCCTCGAAAGCCTGCGGCGCAAGATGGACGGAGCGGGTGAACTCCGCTCCGTGGTGCGCACGATGAAGGCGCTCGCCGCCGCGAGCATCGGCCAGTATGAACGCGCCGTGCAGTCGCTCGGCGACTACTATCGCACGGTGGAACTCGGCCTCGCCGCCTGCTTTCGCCATTTGAAGCACGACATGCCCGAGTCGCGCGAGACCTCCGGCATCGGCGCGATCGTCTTTGGTTCCGATCAGGGACTGGTCGGCCAGTTCAACGAGACGCTGTGCGAGCATGCCGTCACCGCGCTCACAGCTATGCCTGGCGAGAAGGTCGTCTGGGCGGTAGGCGATCGCATGCAGGCGCGGCTCATCGACGCCGGCCTGCCGGTCGCCACCACGTTCACCGTGCCAAACTCCGTGAATGCGATCACGCCGCTCATCGGCCAGATCCAGCTCGAACTCGAAACCCACCGTGCCCGGAGCGGCCTCTCGCAGGTCCATCTCTTCCACAACCGCCCGCAATCCGGCGCGCTCTACGAGCCCGTGAGCCAGCGCCTGCTGCCGCTGGATGAAGTGTGGCGTCACGACCTCGCCAAGATTCGCTGGCCCACAAAAAACCTGCCCGAGGTGATCCATCCCGGCGCAGCCACCCTGCTGTCCCTCATCCGCGAGTATCTTTTCGTCTCGATCTACAAAGCCTGCGCCGAATCCCTCGCCAGCGAAAATGCCAGCCGCCTCGCCGCAATGCAACGCGCCGAGAAAAACATCGGCGAACTCCTCGAAGACCTCGGCCGCAATTTTCACCGCCTGCGACAAAGCAGCATCGACGAGGAACTGTTCGATCTCGTGTCAGGTTTCGAGGCGCTTTCCAAGCGCTGACCGTCACGAGTGCATCACCTGTCCGCCGTCGATGTTGATCGTCTGGCCGGTGATGTTTTTCGCGTGATCGGAGGCGAGGAACGTGGCCATGGCGGCATATTCGTCCGGCATCTGCCAGCGGCCGAGGTGGGAGACTTTTTTGATCTTCTCCGCCGCCCAGTCATCGAAGCTCACGCGTTGATCTTCCGGCAGTTTCTTCTGACCTGCGGCCCAGATCGACTGATTAAGCTCCGTCTTTACCATGCCCGGTGCGAGCGCGTTCACACGGATGTTGTGCGGGCCGAGATCCTTCGCGGCGCATTGGGTGAAGTTGATCAGTGCCGCCTTCGACGCGCTGTAAGGCGGGTCCGTTTGCGAGCCGATCTGACCGGCGACGGAGACGAGGAAGAGCATCGAGCCCGCACCGCGTTCGATCAGTTTCGGTGCGAAGGCGTGCGCCACATTCACGGCGCCGACGAGATTGACATCGAGCACCCGCGCCCAGTCCGACGGCTCCAGATTCCAGAAGGGAAACCCGAATTTCCCGGAGCCGATGCCAACGCAGAAGACGACATGATCCACCGCTGCAAAGCCAGAGGCGAACGACTTCACGGCCGCGTAATCCGTGACATCACCCGCCGTGATGAAGTCCGTCGTTTGCTCGCGGTCAAAACCGCGCACCTGGCATCCCTCCGCCACGAAGCCATCGGCGATCGCACGACCGATGCCGCGCGCGCAGCCGATGACGGCGACGGATTGTCCCTGGAGATGCAAATTCATGACACGTGTCGATTCAAGGCTCAGGCTCCCATGGCCTTGGCGATTTCCTTGATCGCCTGATACAGGCCGATCGAGGCCATCGCCAGCGCTGCGACCCACAGACACACGGTCCAAACCAGTCCCGGGCGCAGTTCGGTGTCGATGCGACGGTGGCGGAAGTAGAGCGCCGCTCCGGCGAGGAAGGGCAACATGACGCCCTGGCTCACCGCCCCTACAAGCACCAGTGTCACCGGCTGTTCCCATGTCATGTAGAGCAGCAGCGAAAGCGCCGGCAGCAGGACGACGCAGAACTTCACCGCACGCACACGATGTTCCGGCGTGGGATAGGTCTTGACCTTGAACAAGGCCGCCGCATCCACCAGCAGCCGCGCGTTGGAGGCTGTGGCCACGAATACCGTTGAGTAGAGCGCAAAGAACGCCCCGACCAAAAACAGGTAGAGGCTCCACGTGCCGAAGCTCTCCGCGTACATGTGCGCAAGCGTGTCGATCATGCCCTTGTCATTCACCTGAAGCCCCTTCGCATGCAGCACCGCCGCGCCGAGCAGGTAGAACGCCACCGTCGCCAGTGTGTAGATCGTGAAGGACAACCAGGCGTCGATGCGCATGACCTTCATCCAGCCGCGGGCGCGCTCCAGCCAGCCGGGCGAACTTCTTTCGCCCACATTCCGTGCATAGCCTTTCTCGAGGCACCAGTAAGGATAGTAAATCAACTCCGACGCACCGACACCAATGATGCCGAACGCTCCGAAGGCCGTCATTGTGTCCGCCGGGAGTTTGAATTGAAAGCCTTCGACAAGATTCGCCCATGTGATCGCATAGGGCGACCATTGCAGCGAACCCACCGCAATGACGGTGGCAAAGGTGAACAGCGCCACCATCCCCGTGGACACGTTTTCCACCAGCCGGTACCGGCCCACGGCCAACAGAATAGCCGCCGAACCCGCCACCCCCAGCGCGATCCACTTTTTGTCCAGCATCAGGCCCGCTGAAGAAAACACTTCGGCCACTCCGCCGACGATGCCCGCCACCTGAAACACGAGCGTCACATACATGGCCAGCCACAACCAGAGCAGCCAGCTCACGATGAAGCGCGGACCGGGGATGCTGTTCATCGCCTCCAACGTCGTCTGACCCGTCGTCACCGCATAGCGGCCCAGCTCCACCTGCACGAAGACCTTGATGAAGCAGCCGAGCACGATGAACCACAGCAGTGTGAAGCCCGCCTCTCCGGCGACTTTGGGCGTCGCGATGAGTTCGCCTGATCCAACGATGGAAGCTGTGATGATCAGTCCGGGACCGATGCTGCGCAGGATGGACGCCCAATGAACGGGCGCGGTCTGAGGCGTGGAGGAGTCGGAATTCATCAATAGGTCGGTAAAAGGGTTCCGTGGGTTGGTTTTATCGAAGGTTTTAGCCCGGGACTGTTGCTCTTGTCACGCACAGCCTGTCTTAACTGCAAACTCCTCCCTTGACCTCGCCGCTTGATCCTTGACCATCGCGGCCACCATGAAGCTCTTCTCCGCCCTCCTCGCTTTCGTTTCCACCTGCGCACTCGCCGCCGAACACCCCGACACCACCGCCTGGAAGGATCTCTTCGCCGCCGACCTCTCGAACACGGTCGATCCCGCCGGCTGGGTATGGGAAGGCACGGAACTCGTCGCCAAAACCCACGATACGCTCTGGACGAAGGATTCGTATGGCGACTTCATTCTCGATCTCGAGTTCAAGGTGATCGCCGAATCCAACAGCGGCGTCTTCCTGCGCTCCGGCGACATCAAAAACGTCCTCTCCGCGCTCGAAATCCAGGTTCACGACAGCGCCGACGGCAGCAAGTACGGCATGGTCTCCGCGATTTACGACGCGATGCCTCCCAGCAAGAGCGCCGCCAAACCTGTCGGCGAGTGGAACCACTACACCATCACCTGCAAAGGCCCGCTGGTGCAGGTCGTCTTCAACGGCGAACTCGTCATCGACGCGAATCTCGACAACTGGCCCGAGGTCGGCCAGAACCCCGACGGCACGCCGAACAAGTTCAAGAAGGCTCTCAAGGACTTCGCCCGCAGCGGCCCCATCGGCCTCCAGGGCCTGCATGGCAAGGCTCAGGCGCCGGTCTGGTATCGGAATTTGAAAATCAAGGTGCTGGAATAGTCACCGACCCGGAGCATTCACGGACAAAGTCGCAGATACGGTTCGTGGTTGTCGGAACCTTGCGCGATCAGGGTATCAAGTGTCGTACCATGCCCGGGGAATTCGTACTCATGTTCCCTTCCCTCGCCGGGCAGTTTTAGAATGCCCTGAAATCCATCATGCTCCGATCCCTCAGTCCCTTCCTCCTTTTCCTTGTTCCACTGGCTGCCCGGGCGGAGGGCGTGTCAAACGCCGTCATGCAGGAGAAGCATCGTGTCCTTTTCAAGGAGCACTGTGTCTCATGTCATGGACCGGAGAAGCAAAAGGGGCACTTTCGCGTGGATGACCTGCCGTTTGAGATCACGAACATCGAGTCGGCGGAGCGCTGGCAAAAGGTGCTGAACCAGATGAACTCGGGCGACATGCCGCCGGAGGATGAAAAGCAGCCGCCGAATGAGGCGAAGGCGGACTTTCTCGATGACCTGGCCAACGTGATGGTCGCTGCACGGCGCAGCCTGGGAGATCAGAACGGCGTCATCACGATGCGGCGGCTAAATCGTCGTGAATACAAGAACACGCTGAGGGAGTTGCTCGGCGCACAGGTCAATGTGTCCGAACTCCCGCCGGACGGTGGTTCCGGGAGCTTCGACACCGTTGGGTCAAATCTCTTCATGTCGGCGAACCAGATCGAGCAATATCAGGCGCTTGGACGCGAGGCTTTGGAAGAGGCGTTTGCATGGCAGGCGGCGGCCAGCGTGGAAGAAAAGCTGCACTATGAAGCCGAAACGACGACGCCGAAGGTGCGCGACTTTGTGAAGTATCAGATCGATGCGCGCGAGCGTGCACAGAAGTGGGTGAAAGCGGTGGAAACCGCGGCGGCGAAGCCGGAAAACAAGGAGATCGTCGCCAAGATCCGTGAGGAGGTGAAGAACAACGATTCACGCTTTCGCCGCGAGTGGGCGCGCATCCCCGGCGCGCCCGATCCGTTTTCGTTTGGTTTCGACAAAGGGCAGGAAAACGACGCCGACCTCGCCAACGACTCGCTGGGTGCGGGTTGGTTGAAGTATCACGAGTATTACACGCAGATGCCCGCCGTGGATCGCGGCGCGTATCTCGGCACGCAGACGCGGCATCCGTCACAGTTGAACGTGAACTACATCGAGCTGCTCGTGCCGTTTAGCTGGCCGGTCGGCGATTACGTCGTGCGGGTGCGAGCCGGCGCGACGAAGGATTGCCCGCCCGAACGGCGCTTCCTCGACTTCGGCATTTATGCACGAACCGGGAAGGTGCTGAACACTTACGAGATCACCGGCACAATCGATAAGCCGCAGACCATCGAGATTCCGCTGACGCTGACGCGTGGCAACATGACACGGGAGAACCGCTCGCTGTTCTTCCGCGAGAAAGGCAGCTGGGACACCAATGAAGAAGGTGGCCGCAAACGCTCGGAGGCGGTGAAGCGCAACGGCATCGGGCCGGAGCTCGTTCTCTGGGTGGACTGGATCGAAGTCGAACGCGTGCCGAATGTGGCCAGGCCCAAACCACCCGGCATCACCGCGCTGAACATTCCGCTGGATGACAAATCGCCGCCGCCTGCCGCGTCCGCACTTCGTGAAGCGATCGAACAGTTTGCAACGGAAGCCTTCCGCGGCAAGACACCGCCCGCGGGCTACATCGAACGCCTGCTTGCGCTCTACGACGTGCGCCGCAAAGCCGGTGACAAGCATGCCGCGGCGCTGAAGGAGACGTTGTCCGTGGTGCTCGCATCGCCGATGTTTCTCTACCTCGCGGAACCTTCGCAGGATGACAAACGTCGGCCGCTCACCGATGCGGAACTTGCCACGCGGCTCTCCTATTTTCTCTGGAGCGCCCCGCCGGACGCCACGCTGCGCGACCTCGCAAAGCGCGGTGAATTGAAGAAGCCGGCCGTGCTCGCCGCGCAGACCGAACGACTGCTCGACGATCCGCGCTCGGCGGATTTCCTCGAAGCCTTCGTGCATCAATGGCTCGACCTCGATCGCATCGACTTCTTCGAGGTCAACCGGGCGCTGTATCCGCGATTCGACAGCGGCACCAAGGTCGCGGCGAAAGGCGAGATCCATGAAACGATCGCCTACATCTTGAAGCACAACGCAAGTTTGCGCGACTTGTTGAAATCCGACTATGTGGTGATCAACCGCGTGCTCGCCCACTACTACGGCATCACCGGCGTGAAGGGGGACGGCTATGAGAGGGTGTCGCTGCCCAAGGATTCACCGCGCGGCGGACTGCTTGGCATGGCGGGCATCCACTTCATGGGCGGCAATGGCGAGCGCACCAGCCCCGTCGAACGCGGCGCCTGGGTGCTGCGCAAACTGCTGCACGATCCGCCGCCGCCAGCGCCGGCGAACGTCCCGGCGATCACACGACTCGCCGGCAAAGTTTTGACCACGCACGAGCGTCTGCTCGCGCATCAGGAAGATCCGCAGTGCGCGAGCTGCCATCGCAAGATCGACCCCGTCGGCTTCGGTTTGGAAAACTTCGACGCCGCCGGCCAGTGGCGCACCGAGGACAGCTACACGGCCATCGACGAGAACGGCAAACCGGATCCCAAATCCACGAAGACATGGACCATTGAAGCCGCCGCCGCGCTCTACAAAGGTCCTGCGTTCAAGGACTTCTTCGGCCTGCGCGACATCGTCGCGTTAAAGTCCGACGCCTTCGCCCGCAGTTTCAGCGAAGCGCTCATCGAATTCGCGCTGGGCCGGCCGCTTGGCTTCCGCGACGAGCCTCTCGTCGATGACATGGTTCAACGGTCCAGGAAAAAGAACCTCGCCATGCGCGAGTTCATTCACGCACTGGTCGACAGCAAGGAATTCCATACGAAGTAACACCCCACGATGAAAACCCGCCGCCACTTTCTTCAATCCAGCACCGCGCTCATCGCACTGCCGGCGCTCGAATCGCTTGGCTTCCGCCGCTTTGCCTCCGCGGCAGCTCCGGCCACGCCGCCTAAGCGTCTGGTTTTTCTCGGCTTTGGCTGGGGCATCACGACGGAAACATGGTTCCCCGACATCAAGCAAACCGGAAAGGACTACACGCTGCCAGAGGGCCTCAAGCCGCTCGCCCGCCACAAGGCGGACTTCACGGTCGTGCAGGGGCTTTGGAACAAGTACAGCAATGACGGCCACTGGGGCAGCACCATGTGGCTCACCGGCGCGAACCGTTTCGCCGAGCCAGGACAGAACTTCCACAACAGCATCTCTGCCGATCAGGTGGCGGCCGCGAAGCTCGGTCTCGACACGCGTTTTGCCTCGCTGCAACTCAACGGCGGCGAAAGCAGCGCCGAGTCATCCGGACATGGTCCAGGCCTTTCGATGGCCTGGGATGTGAGCGGCAAACCCATTGGCGGACACAAAGGGCCCGTGGAAGCTTTTCATCGTCTCTTCTCCAAGGACACCACGCCCATCGAGCAGCAGAAGGCGATGCTCGCGCAGAAGCGCAGCGTGCTCGACACCGTGATGGAAAACGCGAAAGCGATGCAACGCGGCCTTGGCAAAGTGGACAAGGCCAAACTCGACGAATACTTCCAGGGCATCCGCGACATCGAGACGCGCCTGAGCAAGGACGAGCAGTGGATCGGCGTGCCGCAGCCGAAAGCGCCGATCCCCGAGCCGCAGGCCGGTCTCGCCGGCAAGGAGGAGATCAAGATCATGTATGACATCATGGTCGCCGCGATGCAGACGGACAGCACGCGCGTGCTCACCTACCGTCAGCCGGTGAGCACGCTGCTCACCAGCCTCGACATCAAAGTCGCGCCGCATGACATGAGCCACTATCACAGCACGATGGGCGAAAAGCTCGACGCCTCCAAGCGCCGCGACCTCGCGCAAAGCGAACTTCTGGCCGGACTCATCGACAAACTCAAAGCCACCAAGGAAGCCGACGGCAGCAGTCTGTTCGACCACATCGCCCTCGCCTACGGCAGCAACATCCGCACCGAGCACAACCTCGACAATTGCCCGACGCTTCTCACCGGCGGTGGCGCCGGCATCAAGCTTGGTCACAACATCGTCGTGCCGAAGGACACGCCGCTGTGCAATGCCTGGCTCACCCTGCTCCACGGCATCGGCGTGAACGCCGAACGCCACGGCGACAGCTCGGGCGAGCTGAAGGAGATCGTGGCGTGATTCAATGAGAGTGGTCTGCGATCAAGTGGGCTGCCGCATTGACAACACGGCATGTAATACATAGTTTAACGCATGATCAAGACCATCTCCAAGATCGGTAATTCCCAGGGCATCATCTTCGACTCCGCCCTGCTTCAGCTCGCACGCCTCAAGGTCGGTGACGAGGTGAATGTGGAAGTGCATGCGGGCGGCACGATCACGATCGCGCCGATTGTCTCCATGCCGCCGAAGGAAGATGTGTCGGCGCTTATCAAGGACACCATGAAGAACTATGCCAGAACGATGAAAAGTCTGGCATGAAGACGGGTGCCAATAAATGTCTTCACCTCACGGTGGACATCGTGCTCGAAATCCATGCCGAGGCGATCTCTCAATTTGGCGGTTCGGATGGCTTGCGTGACCGGACGCTGCTCGAATCAGCGATTGCAGCTCCTCAAGCCAGCTTTGGCGGCGAGTCTCCTTTTCAAGATGTGGTCGAAGTGGCCGCCGCCTATCTTTTCTATCTCTGTAGCAATCACCCTTTCGTGGACGGAAACAAACGCGTGGCACTCGGCTCATGTCTTGTTTTTCTCCAACTGAACGGCTTCTCGCCAGCTCCTGACGGCGACGACTGGGAGAACCTCACGCTCGCCGTCGCTGCGGGCGCATTAAGCAGGGACGAGGTCACGACGCGTCTGCGGAAGCTGGTGGAGTAGTCCTCCAACACGAAAACCACCAAGCAGCTGTTTTTTTCTTGTCCGGTTCCGGACTCTGGCGCGGTATAACGTTCCCTCCGTTTTTTCCAACCATGAAGCACCTCCTATTCTCACTCGCACTCCTTGGCTCGGCCGCGTCCGCGCAGGAATACATCGAAATGGCCGCGAACCCTGTCGGTGCGGGCAAGGGCAGGACGATCGTGCTGGTCGCGGGCGATGAGGAATACCGCACGGAGGAGTCGATGCCGATGCTGGCGAAGATTCTGGCCAAGACGCACGGATTCAACTGCGTCGTGCTGTTCTCCACGGACGAAGCGGGCGGTTACATCGATCCGAACAACCAAAAGAACATCCGCGGCACGGAAAGGCTCGCCGATGCCGACCTGCTGATCATCGGCACACGCTTCCGCCAGCTTCCGGACGCATCGCTGGAACACTTCGCGAAATTTCTGAACGCCGGGAAGCCGGTGATCGGTTTCCGCACGGCGACGCACGCGTTCACGGGCAGCGCGAAGACGGGTGACTTCAAGTGGAGCGAGTTTGGCCTGAAAATCCTCGGCGAGAAGTGGGTCAGCCATCATGGTTCGCACAAGAAGGAAGGCACGCGCAGCGTCGTGGAGGCAGCCAATGCCAAGAACGAGGTGCTGCGTGGCGTGGGAGAGATCTTTGCGCTGAGCGATGTGTATGGCGCTCCGGATGTGAAGTCTGACAGCGACACGATCCTGCTGCGCGGCGCGGTGACGGAGTCGCTCGATCCGAAGTCGAAGAACTTGGTGGGGCCCAAGAATGAGCCGATGCAGCCAATCGCCTGGCTGCACGACTACACGGCACCAAACGGCACCACAAAGGGCCATTCGTTCTGCACGACGATGGGTGCGGCGGTGGATTATCAGGACGAAAACCTGCGCCGTCTCATCGTGAACGCTGCGCATCACCTGCTCGGCCTTCCTGTGCCAGAAAAAGCAGACGTGGCTTTCATCGATCCCTTCAACCCGACGTTCTACGGCTTCATCAGGGACGCTGGTTACTTCAAGCAGCGCAATCTGAAGCCGGGTGATTTCGCGACGGGCAGCAGCCCTTCGATGGGACTTCCTGAGGACAAGCCCAAAGAAGTCGCCGCCAAAAAGGGTGGTGCTAAGAAAGCTGAGAAAAAGAAGGAAGAGCAGCCAACTGGAGCACCGCATCAGCCCGCAATTGAGCCACCCGCCGCGACCACGGCCCGCAGCCAAAACGTCGCGCCACCGGAGAAGGGCGAGCACATCGTGCTCATCGGCAACGGCCTTGCCGAGCGTGACACATGGTACAGCCGCATCGAGACGGAGCTGCAGCTTCGTTATCCCGACCGCGACCTGTTCTTCCGCAACATGGGCCACGTGGGCGACACGCCGGGATTCCGTCCGCATCCGTCGCGTGCCTCGCAATGGGCCTTCCCCGGTGCGGAGAAGTTTCATCCGGACAAGACGATCCACAACGGACAGGGCTTCTACGCCACGCCGGACCAGTGGCTCACGCATTTGAAGGCGGACACGATCGTTGGTTTCTTCGGCTACAACGAGTCCTTCGACGGCCCGAGCAAGGTGGACAACTTCGAGGCGGAACTCGACGCGTGGGTCGTTCACACGCTGAGCAAGGCCTACAACGGCAAGACTGCGCCACGTGTGGTGCTCGTCTCGCCCATCGCGTATGAAAATCAGAGCGCGAAACGCGACCTGCCGAAGGGCGACGTCGAAAACGCCAACCTCGTGCTCTATGCGGGTGCGATCGAGAAGGTCGCGAAAAAGCACGGACTGACCTACATCGACCTCTTCACGCCAACGCAGGAGGTTTATGCGAAGGGCGGCGAGTTCTTCACCACCGGCGGTTTTGTGCCGACGGAGAAAGGCTACGAGCAGGTCGCCGAATGGCTGGCCACGGGCCTCTACGGTCATCAGAGCCGCGAATCGAAGGCGGATCCCGCACTCGTTCACGCCGCGGTGAAGGAGAAGGACTGGATGTGGAACAACGATTACAACATCCTCAACGGCGTGCATGCGCACGGCCGCCGCTACAATCCGTATGGTCCGCAGAACTATCCGGACGAAGTGCAGAAGACGCGCGAGATGACCGCGTTGCGTGATGATTTGATCCACCAGGTCACGGCCGGCAAGACGACCGATTTGAAGGTCGATGACAGCAAGACGCACGCGCTGCCCGCCGTGCCGACGAACTACGTGCCAAGCGTGAAGAATGGCAGCGAGAAGTATCTCTATGGCGATGAAGCGTTGCAGTCGCTCACCGTGCCGGAAGGCTATAAAGTCGAGCTGTTCGCGAGCGAGAAGGAGTTCCCGAACCTCGCGAACCCGATGCAGATGAGCTTCGACAACAAAGGCCGCCTGTGGGTCGCCACGATGCCTGCGTATCCGCATTTCAAACCCGGCGATGCGATGCCGGATGACAAGATTCTGATCTACGAAGACACCGACGGCGACGGCAAGGCTGACAAGGAAATCGTTTGGGCCGACAAGCTGCACCTGCCGATCGGATTCGAGCTCGAACCTGAAGGCGTCTATGTCTCGCAGGAGCCGAATCTCGTGCTGCTGCGCGACACGAACGGCGACGACAAGGCCGACAGCATGGAGATCATCCTCGGCGGCTTCGACACGCACGACACGCATCACGCCGTCAGCGCCTACACCGCCGATCCGAGCGGCGCGTTCATGATGTGCGAGGGCGTGTTCCTCCACTCGAACATCGAAACGCCCTACGGCCCCGTGCGCTGCGTCGATGGCGGCTTTTATCGCTACAGCCCGCAGCGCGGCCAGCTCGAGCGCACGATCCAGATGAGCATCCCGAATCCGTGGGGCTTCGTGTTTGATCAGTGGGGCCAGGACTTCCTCCTCCACACCTCCGGCACCACGATGAACTGGGCGCTGCCCGTCGAGGTGAAGCCCGCCTTCGGCAGCAAGACGCCGTCCGCCGCCGACCTCGTGCCGAAAGACCACAAGGTGCGTCCGACGAGCGGCTTGGAGATCGTTTCATCACGCCACTTCCCCGACGAAGTGCAGGGCGATCTCATCTACTGCAACGCCATTGGCTTCCTCGGCATCAAGCAGGTGAAAATCGTGGACGACGGCACCGGCTGGAAGACCGATCACCGCCACGACCTGCTCGTCAGCAAGGACGGCAACTTCCGCCCGGTCGATCTCGAATTCGCGCCGGACGGCAGCCTCTACGTCATCGACTGGCACAACGTGCTCATCGGCCACATGCAGCACAACGCGCGCGACCCGCTGCGCGATCATGCGCACGGCCGCATCTACCGCATCACGTATCCTTCGCGACCGCTCGTAAAGCCTGTGCCCGTCGCCGGAGCCTCGCTTGATCAGCTCTTTGAAAACCTCAAGGAGCCCGAGCTGCGTGCGCGCTACCGCACACGTCGCGAACTGCGCGCGCATCCGGCCAGCGAAGTCGTTCCTGCCGTCAAAGCCTGGGCCGAGAAGCAGAGCGACACGCACGCGAAACTCGAAGCCCTCTGGGTCACCTGGGGTGCGGACAAGGTCGATGAAGGCCTGCTGCGCGAGATGCTCGCCTCCAGCGACTTCCACGCACGCTGCGCCGCCGTGCGCGTGCTGCGCTACAACACGCACGTCATCGCCGATCACGTCGCCCTGCTCGAAAAAGCCGCTGCTGATGAACACGGCCGTGTACGCCTCGAAGCCATCGTCGCCGCGAGTTGGCTGCCGAACATTCCCGCTGCGAAAAACATCGTCGCCATCGCGTCGAAGCTGCCGCTCGATGATTGGAACAGCGCCGCCGCCAAAACCGCCGCCGATCGCCTCGCCGGCATCGTCGAAGTGGTGAAGCCCGAATACAAGGCCGTGCCGCCGCCCGCGCATCTCAGCGACGCTGCGAAAGCCCAGTTCACCGCCGGTCAAGAAGTCTATTTCCGCGAAGGTCACTGCGTCACCTGCCATCAGCCGAACGGCGCCGGCCTTGATCCCGCCTTCCCGAGCATCGTGAACAGCCCGTGGGTCACCACCGACCGCGACCGCCTCATCAAGATCGCGATGTATGGTTTGATGGGCCCCATCAAAGTCGGCGGCAAGGAATACAACGGCCAGGTGCCCATGACGCCCTTCGGCGGCATGCTCAAGGACGAGGAAATCGCCAACGTCCTCACCTTCGTTCGCAATCACTTCGGCAACAAAGCCGATCCGATCAGCCCCGCCGAAGTCAAAGCCATCCGCGACGCCAATCCTGGCCGCATGATGCTCTACACGACGGACCAGCTGCTCAAGGAGCATCCGATGAAGTAGCGCGCCGGAACCGGCTGCGCCCACCATGTGGCTGAGGGTCACATGATGGTGTGGAATGGACATGCAGGAAGCGTGGTGAGCGCTCGTTTCATCCCGCCATGAAACGCATTCTCATCGTCCTGATCGGACTTGCAGCGCTCGCCAGTGCGGCGGACGCGCGCAAGCCGAACATCATTCTCATCTTCACGGATGATCAGGGTTATCATGACCTCGGGTGTTTTGGTTCGACGACGATCAAGACGCCGAACATCGATCGCATGGCCGCGGAAGGCGTGCGGCTGACGAGCTTCTATGCGCAGCCGGTGTGCGGTGTGTCGCGTGCGGCGTTGATGACGGGATCGTATCCGATCCGCGTCGCGGAGCCGGGGAATGTGAAGCGCCTGCACACCGTGCCGCATCCGCAGGAAGTCACGATGGCGGAGGTGATGAAGTCCGCGGGTTATGCCACCGCGCTCATCGGCAAGTGGCATCTCGGATTGAACGGAGACGGCCCGGCGAAAACCGATCCGGCGACGATGCCGAACGCGCAGGGCTTTGACTACTTTTACGGCACGCCCAAATTCAACGGCACCACGGTGCGCGTGCAGGACACGCCCATGCGCAGCCCCATCATGCGCAACGACGAGGTCGTCGTGAAGGCGGTGGAGAGCTGGGATCACATCACCGCCGACTACACGCGCGAGGCCATCGAATGGATCGGAAAAAACAAGGCGCAGCCCTTCTTCCTCTACCTCGCGCACAACCTGCCGCACATCCCGCTTGGCGCGTCGGAGAACTTCAAAGGCAAGTCCGAGTACGGCCTCTATGGCGATGCCATCGAGGAGATCGACTGGTCCACCGGCCGGCTTCTCGACACGCTCAAGCAACTCGGCCTCGACGACCATACGCTCGTCGTTTTCACCTCCGACAACGGGCCGTGGGTGGAAACGACCGCCGGCATGAAACCCGGCGGCAAGCCCTTCATCCCTCGCGATCACTCCGGCACCGCCGATCCGCTGCGCGGCTGGAAAATGTCCGCCTGGGATGGCGGCTGCCGCGTGCCGTTCGTCGCCCGCTGGCCGGGAAAAATCCAAAGCGGCCGCGTGAGCGACGGCATCTTCAGCACGATGGATCTGCTGCCCACGTTTGCGAAGATCGCGGGCGCCCAACTGCCGGCGGACCGCGTGCTCGATGGTCGCGAAGGCACGCGCTTTTTGACCGGCGAAACGGAGACAAGTCCGCGCGATGATTACTTCTACTACACCGGCTGCCTGCTCACCGGTGTGCGTGTCGGCCAGTGGAAACTCGTGCTTCCACGCCCCGCCAATCCACCCGGCACCGGCTGGTGGGGACGCATGATCGAGGCTGTCAAAGAGCCGTCGCTCTTCGATCTCAACACCGATCCCGGCGAAACAAAGAACCTCGCCGCCGAGCATCCCGAAGTCGTCGCACGCCTGATGCAGCGCATCGAACAAGCCCGCGCTGAACTGGGCGACATCGACCGCACCGGCAGCGGCGCACGCTTCTTCGATCCCGGCGAACGTCGGCTCGAAGCGGGTGTCAAAGCGCAGGCTTCAGCGAAGCCGCCTACAACCAAGTACGACGACTTCAAACCCGTCGGCAGTCTGCGTTTCCGCTTTGAATCCGAAGACATGGACGGCTGGACGATCACGGAAGGCGCCTTCGCGCAGCCTGTGACCGCGATGCGTTCGCTGCCGCGTTTTCAAAGCCAACCGTTCGCCCGCGAAGGCGCTCATCATTTGTCCACTGTCGCCCTCGCCGATGGCAAAAGCGCGTCCGACACGCAGGTCGGCGTGATGCAGTCACCCACGTTCAAACTCGAAGGCGATAAGGCGGCGTTTCTCGTCTCGGGAGGCTTCGACAAGGAGAAACTCTTCGTCGCACTCATCGACGCCGACTCAAACGAGGTGCTCATCCGGGGCGGCGGCGAACACGACACGCTCATGCGACGCGTGATTTGGGACGTCGCCAAATGGAAGAACCGCCGCGTGCGCTTTCAAATCGTGGATCACAAGACGTCCGGCTGGGGTCATCTCAATGTCGACGATTTTTCCGTTCAAGGAACGCTGGTTCCCTGATAGCCTCCCCTGCCATGACTCGATTGCTCCTGCTTCTCCTGATTGTCATCGCCGGCCTCGTGTCGCCGCTTCCTGTCGAAGCGCGTCCGCCCAATTTTGTCATCATCTTCATCGACGACATGGGTTACGGCGACATTGGACCGTTTGGTTCGACGCGAAACCAGACTCCGCATCTCGATCGTATGGCAGCCGAGGGCATGACGCTTACTTCCTTCTATGTGGCCGCACCCGTGTGCACGCCGTCGCGCGCCGCGCTGATGACCGGCAGCTATCCGCGCCGCGTGGGCTTGGGCAAAGGATCGGGACATGTCGTGTTGTTCCCCGGCGATGCTCACGCCCTGAACCCCGATGAAATCACCATCGCCGAGGTGTTGAAGACAGCAGACTATGCCACGGGCTGCTTTGGCAAGTGGCACCTCGGAGATCAGAAGGGGTTTCTGCCAACGGATCAGGGATTCGACACCTACTTTGGCATTCCGTACTCCAACGACATGTGGGCGGGACACGCCGGATGGGATTTTCCCGGACTGCCGGTGATGCGTGGTTACGAGGTCGTTGATGAGATCAAGACGATGGAGGATCAGGGCACGCTGTGCCGTCGGTTCACGGAAGAAGCGGTGAAATTCATCACGGCCAGCAAGGACCGGCCCTTCTTTGTCTATCTGCCGCACGCTTTCGTGCATCATCCGCGCGCCGCGAGCCCCGAGTTCATGGCGAAGGCGGCGGATGAAACTGAAGCACAGATCGAAGAGGTGGACTGGAGCGTCGGCCAGATCCTCGAAACCCTGCGCAAGGAAGGCCTCGCGGAGAACACCTTCGTGCTTTTCACTTCCGACAACGGCGGCACAAAGGGCAACATCAACAAGCCGCTGCGAGGCGGGAAAGGCAGCGCCTTTGAAGGCGGCATGCGCGAACCCACTGTCGTGTGGCGTCCCGGCACCGTGCCCGCAGGAGCGCGCTGCGACGAAATCATGACCTCGATGGACCTGCTCCCCACCTTTGCCCACATGGCGGAAGCCCGGGTGCCGGACGACCGCGTGATCGACGGACGGGACATTGCGCCGCTGTTGCTGGGACAGCCGGGCGCGAAGACGCCGCATGATCGCTTCTTTTACCATCAAGGCGACACCTTGCGCGCCGTGCGGTCCGGTCCGTGGAAACTCTTTGTCAGCGGCGAGCTGTACCACCTGCAGAAAGACATCGGCGAATCCAAAGACGTGGCTGCGCAGCATCCCGACGTAGTGGCACGCCTGAAACCCATGTTTGCCGACTTCGAACGTGAGCTCGCCGCCAACTCCCGGCCTGTTGGCAAGACGCACGCCACGCGCACCCTTCTGCCGCGACCCGGCGTCGAAGGGGATGAAGCATGGCGCCCGACGCTCGAGCTCGGACCGAGGAAGCCCGCCGCGAAGAAGAAGCGCAAGTGAGTGCCTGCATAAATGGCAACGTTTGGCGGCTTTGCCGGATCCGACACCGCTTTTGCCGATAGGCGCAGGGTGGGTGGGGGCGTTACCATGGGCCCAACCCATCCCACCATGCGCTTCTCTCTTTCTCTCCTCGCCTTGACCCTTCTGGCGGTATCGCCGGTTTTTTCTGCGCCGCCGAACATCGTTTATCTGATCTCGGACGACCAGGCGTGGACGGACTACGGCTTCATGGGCCACAAGTACATCGAGACGCCGAACCTCGACAAGCTGGCGAAGAACAGCGCAGTCTTCACCCGCGGCTACGTGCCCACGGCGCTTTGCCGTCCGGCGCTGGCGACGTTTGCCAGCGGCATGTACACGCATCAGCACAAGGTCAGCGGCAACGATCCCGCCGCGCTGGCGGATGCGGAGCCCAAAGCGAAGGGCAAAGGCAAAAAGGGCGGCGACTCCGCCGCGTATGCCGCGCTGCGCGAGAAGCTGATCGCGAACATGAACGTGCAGCCTTCGATCGCGAAGCTGCTCGGCGCGCAGGGCTATCTGAGCCATCAGTCCGGCAAGTGGTGGGAAGGCAGCTACCAGCGCGGCGGTTTCACGCACGGCATGACGCGCGGTTTCCCGCAGCCGGGCGGACGCCATGGTGACGACGGCTTGAAGATCGGCCGCGAGGGCATGGCGCCCGTGTTTGATTTCATCGACATGGCGGTGGCGGAGAAGAAGCCCTTCTTCCTCTGGTATGCGCCGTTCATGCCGCACACACCGCACACGCCGCCGGACCGCCTGTTCCAGAAGTACAAGGCCAAGGGCATCGAGTCCGACTTCGTGGCCAAGTACTACGCGATGGTCGAGTGGTTCGACGAGACCTGCGGCCAGCTCATCGACCGCATCGAGCAGAAGGGACTCACGGAAAACACGCTCTTCGTCTACGTGGCCGACAACGGCTGGATTCAGAGCGAGAAGAGCAACGGCTACGCTCCGCGCTCGAAGCAGTCCTCCAACGAAGGCGGCGTCCGGCAGCCGATCATGTTCAGCTGGAAGGGCAAGATCAAACCCGGCATGCGCGGCGAACAGCTCTGCTCCAGCATCGACATGATGCCCACCGCGCTCGCCGCCGCCGGGGCGCCGATTCCCAAGCAGCTCCCGGGCATCAACCTGCTGCCCATTCTCGAATCCGGCGAGCCGACGCCACGCAAGGAATGCTACGGCGAATCCTTCGCGCACGACGTCGCCAACATCGACAAGCCTGAGGACAGCCTGGTCTATCGCTGGGTGATCGAGGGCAAATGGAAGCTGCTGCTCACCTACGACGGCAAACTCGGCCACTACGCCAGCAGTCATCCGCGCACCGAGAAACGCCCTCAGCTCTTCGATCTCATCGCCGATCCGCACGAAGACAAAAACCTCGCCGCCGAGAATCCCGAAGTCGTCGCCCGCCTCGCCGCCAAACTGCAGGCCTGGTGGCCTGTGACCGAACGCCAGGTGCTCACGAAGTGGACCGACGAGCCCGGCGTGTGGAAGTAGGTTCCATACGCTCCTAAAGACCAAGCGACACTCACGGCGCACCAGCTCCTGTCAAAGCAGGTGAGTCACAGGATGCGCTGTGAGAGGAAAAGCATTTTTCGGTTAACCTTGCCGGAGATTGGGCATTTGCGTTCAAATTCAGCCATGTGTGCCTCTCCGATCCGCCACCTCACCCCGGTCCTTCTGTCATTTCTGACAGCCAGCGCTCTTAGTGCAGTGCCTGCCACCGATGCCGAACGTCTGTTCACGCTCAAAGTGAAGCCGATGCTCAAAGAAAAATGCGATGGCTGCCACGGCGGTGATCCGGAGAAGATCAAAGGTGATTTCAAGACTCTGAGTCGCGAGGATTTGCTGAAGGGCGGCGAGACGAAGAGTGATGTGCTCGTGCCGGGCGACGCGAAGAAGAGCTTCATCATGACGAGCGTGCGCTGGCTGGATGAGGACTATGAGATGCCGCCGAAGGAGAATGACCGGCTGACGGAGGAACAGATTCAATACCTCGAAGAATGGATTCAGGCGGGTGCTCCCTGGCCCGATGAGGCGAAGCAGGAGGCCATTCGTGTGGCCGAAGCAAAACGCAAGGTGACCGATGAAGGCGTGATCCTCCAGACGTCGGGCGGTCTGTCGGGCGAATGGACGACCCGGCGCTACAAGCCGGAGGACGTGTGGGCCTTTCAGCCGGTGGTTAAGCCGCAGCTCAACCTCCAGCAAAACGAGAACGCCATCGATCACCTCATTCGCGAAAAACTCACGGCCGCCAAGGTTGAGCCCGCGCCATCTGCCGATGCACGCACTCTCATCCGGCGCATCAGCTTCGATCTTACCGGACTGCCACCGACACCGGAGGAAGTGGAAGCCTTTGTCAAAACCCACGCTGCAAATGCTGCGTCTGCGATTGCGGAACTGACTGACCGTCTGCTCGCTTCACCGCACTACGGCGAGCGCTGGGCGCAGCACTGGCTCGATGTCGCGCGCTACGCCGACACCGGCGGCATGTCGAACGACTACGAACGGTCGAATGCCTGGCGCTACCGCGACTACGTGATTCGCGCCTTCAACAACGACAAGCCTTACGACCAGTTTGTGCTGGAGCAAATCGCTGGCGACGAACTCGCGGCCAACCAAGAACTAGGAACCAAGAACTCAGAACTGTTGATTGCCACCAGCTTCCTGCGCATGGGCCCCTGGGATCCGGCGATGGTGAAGAACAACGAAGCCCGCCAGCTCTACCTCGACGACGTCGTCAACTCCGTCGGGCAGACCTTTCTCGCCACGACGATGCGCTGCTTCAAATGCCACGATCACAAGTTCGATCCGCTGCCGACAAAGGACTACTACCGCATTTACGCGACCTTTGCCGGCACGCAGATCGCCGAACGTCCCGCGGACTTCCTGCCCGAAGAAAACTGTGACGGATTTGCCGAAGGCCGTGCGCAGGTCCAGCGCCTGCTCGACTTCGCCAAGGCGGAGGAAGCCAAGCTCGTGAACAAACGCGAAACCGCCGCGAGGAAATGGTATGCGGAGAACAAGCTGCCCTACAAAAACGAGGCCGACCGCAAAGACGATCCGGATGAGATGAAACCCATCCGCCATGTCGGCCTCAGCATCGAGGAGCAGGGACAGCTCAAGGTGCGCGAACAGGACGTGTGGATCTGGACACGCCGGCTGGAACGCTACGAGCCGATGGTGCAGAGCGTTTACAACG
>JAWLBG010000061.1:0-22374 GCA_041395065.1 Prosthecobacter sp.
GGAGACGTTTCTCATGCGTCGGAACTGGGCCATGCCGGAGGAGTCGGCCAAACTCGTCTTTGAACTCTATCAAAGCTGGGGAATGGTGGCAGACATCGAGCGCGAACTGCCGAAGTTCCGCCTGCCCGGAGCGGTGCGGAAGGAAGTACTCTTTCTCGCCCGCCAATCCGCCCAATCCACGCCGCAACCATGAACCCGACCTCCCAGATCCTGCTCTGTGCGCTGGCCGTTGGCGTGCTATGCCAGTGCACCGGCGGGGACGACAAGAAGGCCAAAAAGAAGGACACGTCGAACATGCCGCTGGCGCAGCGCTCCATGCTGAAGCCGGACGAAAACCAGCGCAGTCGCTTCGAGAAGTTCATCACCGATCCGAAGGCCGGCAAGGGCGGCGCGGGCAATTACTTTCAAAAGCAGGTCCATCACTCGAACAGCTTCTCCGGCGGAAATTCCTACGCTGGCCAGAAGCAGTTCAAGGCGGGGCAGAGCTGGTTCGGCAAGTCCAGGGCGCAGGGCATGGACACGACCTACTCTCTGGGCAACCGCCAGTCCTCAATGGCCGGCGAGGGATTCGACGCCGGTCAGTCGAAGCTGGGGGCTCGGCAGTCGCGGGATGGCGCCTCAGTGTTTGGTGGATCGGACAGCATCTTCAAGACCGGCAATGCGCTGACACGCTCCGCCGGTGCCCCCAAACCGCCGAAGATCATCGAGAACTACAACGACATGGGCGGCGGCAAAAGCGCCTACAGCGAGGACGAGGTGCGCAGGCTCATCAACCGCAACTGATCCGCCGATGGATATGCGGCTCTGATCGCGTATTCGCTGGATGAAATCCAGCCTGCTGTTCCTCCTCGCATTCGTCTCGGCCTCGTTCGCGCAACAGCCACCAAAGCTCGATGTCCCCGGTATTCGCGAGGAGCATGTGATGATCCCGATGCGGGATGGCATTCATCTCTCCGCCTATCTCTATCTTCCCGAAGGGGATGGCAAATGGCCCGCGATCTTCGAACAACGCTACGCCGACATCAGCGGCCTCAGCACTCGCAAACGCGCTGCGGAGATGGCGCAGCATGGCTATGCCGTTGCAATGGTGAATTTTCGCGGTTCGCAGAAGAGCGAGGGCAAATACGTCGGCTATCGCGCTCTCGCTTGGGGCGAGCAGAAGGACGGCTACGACACCTGCGAATGGCTCGCGACACAGCCGTGGAGCACGGGCAAGGTCGGATCGTTTGGCAGTTCACAGGGCGGCTTCGCGCAAAACTTCCTCGCCGTCACGCAGCCGCCGCATCTTGCCTGCCAGTACATGGTCGATACGGGCTTGAGCCTGTTTCAGGAAGGCTATCGCATCGGCGGTGTCACGCGTCCGGGCCGTTTCGCCGACTTCGGCAAGAACTGCCGTGTTCCCTCTGACAACGATGATTTGCTGCGCGAGTGGGACCAGCATCCCGACTATGACGACTACTGGCGCGCTGAGGACTGCACGCTGCATTTCGACAAAATGAATGTCCCGTGCTTCACCATCGGCAGCTGGTATGACTTCATGATTCAGGGCAGTGTGCAGAGCTTCATCGGCCGCAAACCCAACGCACCGCAGCAGCTTTTGCTCGGCCCGTGGCTGCATGGCCGCCTCAACAAAGGCAGCAAAGTCGGCGAACTCGTCTATCCCGACAACGCCACGTGGCCCGAGGTCGATCACATGGTGCGCTGGTTCGATCACTGGCTCAAAGGCGTCGACAACGGCGTCGAAAAGGAACCCGTCGTCCGCTACTACGTCATGGGCGCTCTTGGCGAGGCGAATGCACCCGGCAATGTCTGGCGTGAGGCCAAAGACTGGCCTCCAACTGCCAAGGAAACGAGCTTCTACCTTCACGAGGGTGCTGCTTTGAAAGCCGACGCGCCTTCCGCAGTGAACAGCGGCACCAGCTACGACTGCGATCCGCTCAAGCCGATGGAAATGCCCGGTCGCGCCTTCCTCGGCGCGAAGGATGGCCAAGGATTCGAGAAACAGAAAGACGTGCGCACCTGGAGCACCGAGCCGCTGACCAAACCGCTCGAAATCACCGGTGAAATCAAGGCCGAGCTGTGGGTGAAATCGACTGTCACCGACACCGACTTCATCCTTCGCGTCTCGGATGTCTATCCCGATGGCCGCAGCATCGTGCTCATGGATTACCCCATGCGTGCACGTTACCGCGACGGCTTCGATCATCAGGTGCTGCTCAAGCCCGGCGAACCCGCGAAGCTCCAATGGCACATCGGCTGGACCAGCATCATTCTCAATGCCGGCCACCGCCTGCGCGTCACCGTCTCCAGCACCGGCGCGCCGTTGTATGAGCCGAACAACCAGACCGGCGGTCCGCAGACCGTCGATTGGATGAAGGAAACGAAGACTGGCACGCACACCATCCTGCATGAGAAGGAGCATCCCTCTCGCGTGTTGCTGCCAGTACAGTAGCCATCTCGCTCCGCGAGATGAGCCCGGCGCTATCACGCTCTTCTGCCAACAAGCGCTTTCCCCAAGCCCAACGGGCTTGCGTCATGCAGCCCAGGGTTCGCAGAACCCTGGGTTTACGATTTGACGAAAAACTTTCACAAGGGCGAACCCCAACGGGGTTCCGTCCATCGTCGCCGGAGAATGACGGAACCGCGTTGCGGTTCGCTCTTGAATACGGAAATCGTCGCGTTGTGAACCTAGGGTGTCGCTTCGCGCAACCCTGGGCTGCATGATGGAGGGCCCTTGGCCTTCAAATCCATTAACAGATCAGGGTGAATCCGAGATTCCCTCGCAAACCCGTTTCCTTTTCCGTCTGTCTTCGCTACTTCAACCTCATGCGCATTCTCCACACTGCAGACTGGCATCTCGGCGCCCGGCTCGTCGAGCGCGACCGGCTGCCGGAGCATGCTGCGTTTCTCGACTGGCTCATCGACACACTCCGCGGCGAGAAAATCGACGCGCTGCTCGTCAGCGGCGATGTCTTCGATGCCGCGAACCCGCCGCAGGATGCCGTCGCGCTCTACTTCGACTTCTTGAAGCGCTTCGCTGACCTCAAAACGGTGAAGACCGTCATCACCGGTGGCAACCACGACTCCGCCTCGCACCTCAATGCCCCGCGCGACCTGCTGCGCCGCTTCGACGTGCATGTCTTCGGCCACGCCGGTGAGAACATCGTCGATCTCGGCGATGCCGTCGTCGCCGCGGTGCCGTTCCTGCGCGAGCGCGATCTCCGCCAGGCCTCCGCCGGTGAAACGACCACCGTCGTGCACGAGCAGGTCCGCGCCGCCATCCGTGCGCATTACGCCGCGCAACTCGTCGCGTGTCGCGACCTCGCGAAGCAGCGCCCAGTCATCGCCATGGGCCACCTCACCGTCCTCGGTGCCACCACCAGCGACAGCGAGCGCGACATCCACATCGGCAACCTCGGCGCCGTCGGCGCGGACATCTTCACCGGCTTCGACTACACTGCCCTCGGTCATTTGCATCGTCCGCAAAAGGTCGCTGGCAACGAAACCATCCGCTACAGCGGCTCGCCCATCGCCCTGAGCTTCTCCGAGGCCGCTGACAAAAAATCTGCCGTCATCCTCGACACGCAGGGCATGAAAATCGAAACGCCCGCCGTGCCCGTGAGCCGCCAGCTCATTCGCGCCACCGTGAACCGCGCCACGCTCGCCGCCGATCTTCAAACCGTGCCTGCCGGAAGCTGGACGGAGATCACCGTGAAGCTCGACGCTCCCGAACCTGATCTCGACCGCCAGATCCGCGAAGCCGCCGCCGACCGTTTCGAAGTATTGAAAGTTCTCGCTGAGCTGCCGCTCAGTGAAACAACCGCCTGGCAGCACACCGGCCCCGCCTTGAACGAACTCCAGCCCCGTGAAGTGTTCCGCGAACTGCTGAAGGAAAAGCAGATCGAAGGCGAGGAACTCAGCGCCGTGTTTGATGAGTTGCTGGCGTTGAGGGAACCACTTTGACAGAAAACTATATAACAGCAATCACACCAACCCTATCTGGTTATGGCAGACAAGTTTTATAGCATTCACATTATACAGGCTAGTTTGCAGGCCTTTGATGTGCCGATGAACGAGATCCGCGAATTCCTCGATGCTTTCGAGAAGCTTGCGGCCAGTCCCGAAGATTTTGCGAAGTGGAACAAAGAACTCGACCGCAAAGGAATGGCAGTCTTGACGCTGCTTTTACAACCCAAAGGTAAGCCGCTCGCTGAAGCATGTTTAAGGAACCTATTCGAAGCGTGCGTTAATCATTACAAAATCACTGATCAGGAGATTGTGAATGCTATGCGAGAGCGAATTCGAAAGTTTGTTTCTCGAAACTAGAAAGACGAGTGGTCTCGCCATGCGCCTCCTAGCCGTCCGCCTCCAAAACCTCAACTCGCTCAGCGGGGCACATGAGGTGCGGTTTGATGCGGCGCCGTTGAGTTCGGCGGGCGTGTTTTTGATCACGGGGCCGACGGGTGCGGGGAAATCGACGTTGCTGGATGCGATGACGCTGGCGATGTATGGCCGCGTGACGCGTTACGGCAAAGACAAGGCGGACGAGATGATGAGCCGACACACTGCCGACCACCGAGGCTGAAACAAGGCGACTGATGGCACGTTTCCGGCACATCATGCGCTCCATCACCTTCCTCGCCCTTCTGTTGCTTGCCGCCCCGGCTTTCGCGGCCAAACCGAACGTGCTCGTCATCGTGGCCGATGACCTCGGCTACAATGATGTGGGATTCCAAGGCTCCAAGGAGATCCTGACGCCCAATCTCGACAAGCTCGCCGAACGCAGCCTGCGCTTCACAAACGGCTACGTCTCGCACCCCTTCTGCAGCCCGACACGCGCGGGCATCATGACCGGCCGTTACCAGCATCGGTTCGGACACGAGAACAACCCCGCGTGGCTGCCGGAGGACACGGTGGCGGGGCTTCCGGTAAGCGAGACGACGTATCCGCAACTCATGAAGCAGGCGGGTTACATCACCGGCGCGGTCGGGAAGTGGCATCTGGGCGCGCATCCGCAGTTTCATCCCAACAAGCGCGGCTTTGACGAATACCTCGGCGTGCTCGGTGGCGGTCATCAGTATTTCCCCGGCGACAAGGGAGGCGTGGAGTACACCATCCCGCTCAACCGCGACGGCAAGGACGAAGCGCAGACGAAGTACCTCACCGAGCAGTTCGGCGACGAGGCGTCCGCCTTCATCGGCCGTCATGCTGGCGGATCGAAACCGTGGATGCTCTACCTGGCCTTCAACGCGCCGCACACGCCGTTGCAGGCGCCGCAGGCGTGGCTGGACAAGTTCTCGCAGATCGCGGACAAGAGCCGCCGCATTTATGCCGCGATGGTGGCGTCGATGGATGAGGCCGTGGGCGGTGTGCTGGCGAAACTCGACGAGACCGGACAGCGCGAGAACACTCTCCTGTTTTTCGTCAGCGACAACGGCGGCCCGAACTTGCAGGCCAAGAGCGGCTCGAACTTCACCGACAACGCACCTCTGCGCGGCGCGAAGGGCGATGTTTATGAGGGCGGCATGCGCGTGCCCTTCCTCGTGAGCTGGCCGGCAAAGATCAAACCCGGCATCTACGAACAGCCGGTCATCGCGCTCGATTTCCTCCCCACATCTCTCGCCGCGGCGAAAGCCGTCGACCTCACGCCGAAGAACCTCGACGGCGTGGACCTCCTGCCGTTTCTCAGTGGAGAAAAGACCACCGCACCGCATGAGACGCTCTTCTGGCGCACGGGAGGCCCCGGCGGCAACAACGCCGTGCGACGCGGCAGCATGAAGCTCGTGCGCCTCGGCAAGGCGGAGCCGCAGCTCTACGATCTGGCGGCGGACATCGGCGAGTCGAAGGACCTCGCCAAGGACAAGCCGGAGGTGGTCGCGGAACTCGTCGCCGCCATCGCCGAATGGGAGAAGGGCACCATCGCTCCGATCTTCCAGAGCCCAAGGGCCGCTCCGAAGAAGAAAAAGAAGTGATCAGACCAGCGCATTCGGCCGGCTCCAGTGGATCTTGCCGAGCGTCAGGTCGCCGCGGTAGCCGTGCTTCGGCAGCATTTCGCCGACGCTGACCCACGACTCGTCGGGCGTGACGTTGGTGGTCTGGAAATTGCCCATCAGCGCCACGTCGTCCGGCTTCTTCACACCATCACCGCTCATCGGCAGCACGATGCGTTCCGTGGCGCGGATGAGACGCAGCGTTTTCAAATCCACCTGCGCGATGAACAAGGGCGAGCGCCAGCGGATCACGTTCGCGTTGCTCGCATCCTTCCGCGTGTAAACGAGGTGCAGCGCGTCACTGTGTGGCAGCCAGTGCTGCTGCGTGGTGCTCATGTCCAGCGGCGTGCCGTCGTCCCAGCACCAGGGCTGCTTCTCGTCAAAGTCGAGGCCGTCATCGCTCGCGGCCACGTAGCCGCGGCTGTCTTCGGCGCGGATCGTCGCATAGAACTTCCCGCGATAGCGCACCATCGACGGCTCCAGCAATCCACGACCGGCGGCGTGCTTGATTTCGCGTCCGACTTTCTGAATGGTCAGCGTTTCGCCATCAAACGAGCAGCGCACTCCTGCGGCGGAGCGTCCCGCTTCGGTGGGTCCGAAGGACATGACGAAGGCGATGCTGCCGTCTTCGAGCACTTCGCGCTGGCCGCAGTTGTTCGTGTAGATGAAGGCGCCGCGTGGATCATCCCACAGCAGACGCTTGCGCGCTGACCACTGACCGTTCTTGTAAACCGTGTACACCGGACAGCGTGGCGGCTGCTTGCGGTCGAACTTCGGACCGCGATAAAACACATTGTGTCCCATGGCGAGCACGCAGTCGGTTTTCGCATGATACTGCGGCACGACATCGCACACGCCCTCGTCACCGCGCCCGTCGGTTGTCGGATCACGTCCGAGTGAAGGCACCGGCTGCGGTTCCGTCCATGTTTTGCCGAGGTCGGCGGACTCCATCCAGTGCACCGGCAGGAAGTAATCCGAGCCGCGGATCTCCTGCATCGTCATCAGGATCTTCGGCCCATCCCTGCCCGGCACCACGCAGGGCCGCGGATGAAACCACGACGGCCCGCTGCCATCACGCCCATGTTTCAGCGTGACCTTGTCGATGGCGGTAATCAAGCCTTCCGCCAATTGCGCGCGCGCCAGACTCGCGGAGCAAAAACCCGCCGCGGTTTGTTGGATGAAACGACGGCGGTTCATGACTGGCAGAGTAGTTGGCCGAAAAAAACGAAAGAGGTCAAAAAAATGAGGTCTGGCCTTTTCCTTCTTTTCTCTTTTTCGGCCATCCGAGTTTACTTCCCCTTCTTCGGCTTCTCAGGCAGACCCTGGCCTGGCTTGAGGTCGAGATTCGCTTTCATGTCTTCGTCGGTGACCGATGATGCGACACCATCGACGGGGATCTTGGCCTTCGCAGTCCAGAGGATCGCGTTCAGCACGAGCTTGCGCTGGTCGTTGTTGGCCCAGCCTTGATGGAAGTGACCACCGGTAAAGCCGAAGCCACGACCGCCGTCCGCACGGTCGCAGGCCCAGGCGACATGCTGCTTTTCTCCTTTCGCCACCGACTCGCGAACGGCGGGATTGCCGCTGTGATGACCATCGGGGCGGCTCATCGTCGATGCAGGAGCCACGTCGCTGAGAATCGGTGTCACGCCTTCCATGTTCTTGCGGAAGCGCATGTAGAAATACCATTCGTCATTTGATCCGAAGGGCTTCACGCCTTCGCTGATCGGATGATTGGGCAATTCCCTGAAGTTCGCGTCCCAGTGCGGGTTCACGCTCCAATTGATCTCAAAGCAGCCGCCCATCCAGTCGATGAACTCCTTGTTGCCCTTCTCGATCGTCGGTTCCACCGCGTAATGCAGCGTCAGGAACCCGCAGCCGCGCTTCATTTCTTTGTCGAGTTGCGCGAGGCGGTCGTCCTGCAGCGCGGGATGACGTTCGCCGCCGTCGGCGTATATGACGATGGTGTCGGCGGCCGAAAATTCCTCCTGAGAGGGCCATTCGCCGTTCAGATGGTGCTTGATGTCCACCTGATCCGGCACGCCCTGCTCCAGGCATTTTTTCAAGAGCAGGATACCCGCGTTGTGCTCATGCTGGGCCGGTCCGTGCGAGGGCTTTCCGGCGATCATGACGATGGACTTTTTGTCCGCCGAAAACGCGGGAACGACGAGAGACAAGGCGGCGATGGCGTGGAGCAGGTATTTCATGCGGTTGGAGCATGGTTAACGCCGCCTTCCCGAGTTCGCTATCACCTTTCCCCACGACAAAGGGCGGACTCGCGTCCGCCCTTTGCAGTGATGAGGATTGGTCCGAAAGCGGGATCAGATTTCCTCGCCGACGGCGTAGCGCACGAAGCGGCGCACGACGAGGTTTTCGCCGAGCTCGGTGATCTTCTGCTTGATCAGGTCGCGGACGCAGGTGTCCGGATCCTTGATGAAGGCCTGCTCGAGCAGGCAGTTCTCGGCGTAGAATTTCTCCATTTTGCCGTCAACGATCTTGTCCACAATGTTCGCGGGCTTGCCCTTGACGAGTTCGGTGCCGATTTCGCGCTCCTTGGCGACGAGGTCGGCAGGCACGTCCTCGCGCTGCAGGAAGCGCGGGTTCGACGCGGCGATGTGGAGGGAGATATCCTTCACGAGCGCCTGGAAGTTGTCGTTGCGGGCGACGAAGTCGGTCTCGCAATTCACTTCGATCAGCACTCCGATGCGGCCGGCCATGTGGATGTAGGAGGCGACGATGCCTTCCTTCGTCTGGCGGTCGGCCTTTTTCTCGGCCTTGATGGTGCCTTTTTTGCGGAGGATAGTTTCAGCCTTCTCGAGGTCGCCGTCGGCTTCCTTGAGGGCGGCTTTGCACTCCATCATGCCTGCGTTGGTCTTTTCACGCAGGGCCATGACGGTTTTAGCGGTGATTTCAGCCATGTTGATTCAAAGGTGGTTGGTGGTTTTTAATGGGGGGAATCAGCTCTTCGCTTCGGCCGTGGCGGCGATGACGGGGTCGATCAGCTTCTGCAGGATGATGCGGATGGAGCGGATGGCGTCGTCGTTGGCGGCGATGGGATAGTCGATGATGTTCGGGTCGGCGTTGGTGTCGACGAGGGCGACGATCGGGATCTTGAGGCGGCGGGCTTCATGCACGGCGATGTGTTCGCGCGCGGAATCGACGATGACGGCGACGTCGGGCAGCCTGTCCATGTGACGGATGCCACGGAGGTTGCGCTCCAGCTTGATGCGCTCGCGATTGAGGCTGGCGAGCTCCTTCTTGGACATGAGCTTGAACTCGGGCTTCTTCTCGATGTCTTCGAGGTAGTTGAGGCGGGCGATGCTCTTCTTGATCGTCTCCATGTTCGTGAGCGTGCCACCGAGCCAGCGGTGGTTGACGTAGAACTGGCCGCAGGCTTCGGCGGCTTCCTTGATGGCCTCCTGAGCCTGGCGCTTGCAGCCGACGAAGAGGATCTTTTTGCCTTTGCGGGCGAGCTCGGAGAGATACTCGGCGGCGGCGTCGATCTGCTTGACGGTTTCCTCGATGTTGAGGATGTGGATCTGGTTCTTGGTGCCCATGATGAAATTCTTCATCTTGGGGTTCCAGCGTTTAGTTTGGTGTCCGAAGTGGACACCGGCTTCGACGAGTTCGGCGAGGATGGGGGTGGACATGTGTTGTGTGGGTGCCTGTCTTCCGCACGTTTTGGGGATCCAAAATGCTCAGCCTGACGGCTGATCCGGTTGATCGGGCGTTTAATTGTCCCTAGGACGGACCAGGGTGGTCCGCCGAAAGGGGCCGCGATGGTAGCGGCCTCCCGGAGGGCGGCAAGCTGTTTTTCGCCCTTAAACCGTCACCCGAGGATCAATTTGGCCGTTCCGGGATGGGTGCGCGCAGTGCGGGAAGGTCGATCATCACGTTGCCGCTGCGCATCAGCGTCTCGCCGATGAGAAGGGCGTCCGAGCCGGCTTCGGCAAGTCGGGCGGCGTCGGCGGGGGTCTTGATGCCGCTTTCGGCGACGAGGACGATGTCGTCCGGCACTTCTTCGGCGAGTTGCTCCGTGGCGGCCAGATCGACGGTGAAGGTTTTCAGATTACGGTTGTTAACCCCGATGATGCGGGCGTCGGTGGCCAGAGCGCGTTCCAGTTCCGGCAGATCATGAACTTCGACGAGGGCGTCCAGTTGAAAAGTGTGGGCTACTTCCAACAGGTGTTCCAAGGTGGGCTGGTCCAGGGCGGCGACGATGAGGAGAATGGCGTCCGCGCCGGCGACAACTGCCTCGAAGATCTGCGCCTCATGGATGATGAAGTCTTTCCGCAGACAGGGGATGTCGAGTTGCTCACGGATGAGGGTGAGATATTCGAGGCGACCCTGGAAGTATTTTTCATCTGTGAGGACGGAGATCGCGCTGGCACCGGCCTTTTCATAGCCTCTGGCAATGGTCAGCGGCTCGAAGTCCGCTGCGATGGTACCGGCCGAGGGGGAGGCCTTCTTGACTTCGGCGATGATGCTTAGGCGCGTGGGATCGGCCCGAAGGGCGTCGTAAAATGAACGCACATCATCCCGCAAGGCGGCTGCGGCGCGCAGTTTTTCAGCCCGGGGCAGGAGGCGCTGAAGTTCAACGTGTTTGTGGGCGATGATTTCGTCCAGCTTATTCATGGGGGAGGCGCTGAGGAGGATGATGACGGGAATTGTGCGACCCGTTTTTCCGCCGAAACCCGGCCGCAACCGTCCACAAATCTCAAATAAAGGTGCCAGGGAACCGCGACATGGACAGGCAGGCTGCCGTTGCTTCCGTCAGGACCTGGCGGGGTTCGCAAGCTGAACATCCGCGGCCCCTGACAAGGTCGATTTAGCGGTGGGAACTGAAGGAAACAAGCAAGATTCCGGGCCTCGGGGTAAAATGCTGAAAAATGGTGTTGTCGAAAAAGGTCCGATCCGGTAGAAACGACGTTCATAATTCTCAAAACACACTCCTGCCATGGTTTGGAAACTTTTATCTGCCCTCTCTGCCGTCTGCCTCGGCGTCGCCTGTTATTTTGCTTGGAATAACCAGAAAGCCCTGGTCGAAGAGCGCAAACGCGAAGCGTATTTCACGGCCAATCTTAAAGAGGTTAAAGAACACAAGGATCAGGCTGGAGAATCGAAGAAAAACCGCGAAGCCCAACTGGCCACCGCCAACACGGATCTTGAAACCACCAAGACAGCTGTGATCGACACGACCGCCAAGGCGCAGACCAAGGAGGCGGAACTCGCCGTGGCAAAGACGAATCTCGACCAAGTGACGAAGATCGTGAAGGATCTTGAGAAGCAGATTAACGATGCCGGTGACATCCCTGGACTCCTTGCCCAAATCGAGTCCATCAAGAAAGAGCGTCTAGAGGCAGAAAGGGCACTCGCGAATCAGGTTGCACGGTTTGCAGCGGCCCAGGAGCGTGTTAACAACCTGACCGCCTCCGCTGTGGCCGCCGAAGAGCGCGAGTCCCGTGGACGCCGCGGCATTGTCGATGATGACTTCACCGCCAACGTCAGCCAGTCTTTCACCGACTGGGGCTTCGTGGTTCTGAACAAGGGCAACGGCGGTGGTGTGTTTGCCAATGCGGACTTGGAAGTGAAGCGCGGCAAGGAAATCGTTGCCAAACTCAAGGTTCGCAATGTGGAGCAGGCCTCCTGTGTTGCCGATCTGGTCAAAGGCAGTCTCGCCGAAGGCGAACGCATCCGTCCCGGAGACCTTGTGGTAGCTGCTGCCGAGCAAAGCGCCAAGTCCGCCAAGGGCGCTGCTGCAGCTCCCGCTCCAGCCGCTGGCGGTGCCGCTGCTCCTACAGATTCTGCTCCTGCTCCGGCACCCGCAGGTATGGATTCCGATCCCTTTGGGGCTCCCATGTCTCCGGCTCCTGCTGCCCCCGCCGCCTCCGATCCATTTGGCGCCCCTGCGGCTCCCGCCGCTCCGGCCATGGGTTCCGATCCGTTTGGGGCCGCTCCGGCTCCCGCGGGTGGGACTCCGGCGGCTCCCAGCAATGCCGACCCCTTCGGAAATTAAGCCGACGTTTCCTTCACTAAACCCTAGTTACCTTTCCCGCCATGACCAAAGTCCTTTTTATTCTCAGTGCCGTTGTCATTCTTGTGGCCAGCTTTTTCGCCTATCAGAACGGTCGTGAGTTTGCTGGTGTTCGCACCAACATCGCTTCCATCAACAGTGAACTGCAAACCGAAGTCGCCGCCGATAAAAAAGTTGTCGCTGAAGTCGGACAACTGGTCGCTGACATCGGTCGTGTGCAGGGAGAGTTGGATGTCGAAGCCGAAAAACTCAAGGCACAGAAGAACAAGCTCGCTCAGGCGGAGAGCGAATCCACCCGCACCCAGGAGGAGTTGGACGTCAAAGTGAAACAACAGCAGGAACTGGCGGAAAAACTCGCAATGCTCCCAAAGGATGTGAAGGTCGAAACCCTTTCGGAAGACATCGCCAAGCTCAAGAAGGATAAGATTGAGTTCGAAGCGCAGGCCGAAGCCAAGGCCAAGGAAGTTGCAGCTGAAGAAGAGAAAGTGGCTGGCGTGCAGAAGCGTCTCGACGAGGTCGTTCGTAAAATTGAGGAGCGCCGTAAGAACTTTGACCGCAACAGCCTCACTTCCCGCGTGCTGGCAGTGAACCACGACTGGGGTTTTGTGATCATCGACGCGGGCAAGACCGTGGGACTCACCCAGGACACCAAGCTGATTGTGACCCGCGGTCTGCAAACCGTGGGCAAGGTCAGCGTCATGAACGTGGATGGTGCACGCACGATGGCCAGCATTGTGCCGGATGCGGTCTCCAACGGACAGACCATCATGCCCGGGGACGTGGTGATTCTTGAAAATCTCGTCCGGAACTGAGCCTGAATCGTTAAGCAGTCTGCATGAAGACTCGTTCGGTTATTTACCTTTTACTGCTTGTCGCGACGACTGTCGGATTTTTGCCATCTTGTGCTTCGGACGAGCCGAAACGTAAAAAAGTAGTGGGTCCCGACAGCAGTCAGTACAGCACGCAGCCGTGGAACCGTCCTCGCAAGTGGGAAGCCACCGCTCGTTCCCCGTTTGGCAATGCAGCCAACACAGGTGCATTCGGCGGCGCGTTTCAGCAAAACTGACTCCTTCTACGGTACAACAGGAGCGGCCTCCAGAAGTGCTTCTCCTTCGGTCGTTTTCACCACGCGATAAAAGCATGTGGGTCGTTTGGTATGGCAGCAGCCACCGCCATGCTGCTTGACCCTGATGACCAGGGCGTCCTGATCGCAGTCCGTGCGGATGTCGACGATTTCCTGAAACTCACCACTGGTCGCGCCTTTGTGCCAAAGCTGGTTTCGGCTGCGGCTCCAGTATACGGCTTGGCCGAGTTCCAGAGTCATCTTTAAGCTCTGTTCGTTCATGTAGGCGAGCATCAGGGGGGCACCGGTCTCCGCATCCATGGCAAAGGCGGGGATCAGGCCGTGATCGTCAAATTTGGGCGCAAACAACATTCCCTCCTCGACGGCTTCTTTCGATTCGCGGGGGGCAAAGGAGATGTGGGCAGGGGTGGACATTGAAGGGCCATGCTAGCGGCGCGCACCCGCCGTGCAACCTCGTCATTTGGGGAGAACTCCGTTCAACAGACCGGCTCCAGTCTTCACTCCGTTTTCGAGCAGGCCAGTGGCTCCTTCGATGACTTTACCGGGCATCTTGGATGCTTCGTCACCGAGGACAGGTTTCAAAAGAGTGTCCGCCCCCTGCTTAACGATCTTTTCGGGCGTATCGAACAGTAGGGACATGCCCGCGCCGCCCAGCAACCGGGCGCTGAGATCCTCACGAGGTGCGTCAAGGGTGCCTGCGACGCGAACACGGGTCCAGAGAAGTCCGGGCGGCCCCTGAAGATTCTGTTCCGTAAAGACAAGCTGTTCCGCGCCAGGAATGAAGCGCAGGGTCTCGGGTGTGACGCCCACCATGAAGTCACCGTCCACGATGTTGCCGCGCAGGCTCATCGTGCCTTCGATGCGAATGAGTCCATTTGAGTGGACAATGATCTTTTCGAAGCGAAGAGCTCCGCCGTCCGGGCGGATCGTCGCCTGGCAAGTGTCCAGAACGAGGCGTTTGAAGCGCGGTGTTCGAGTGTAGTCGGCGAGTGTTGCGAGAATGGGAAGTCCCTCCAAAACACCCTTTGTCAGGACGGCGTTTGCTTTCCATGCGACTGCCGAGGATTTTGAGCCGGAAGACTCAATGTCACCGCTGATCCGGCCGCTCAGGCGTTGCTTCCACCATGGATCGAGGAATTCGTCGAGCGGCACGTTCTCCAAACGCGTGAAGACTTCCCAAGAGCCGGAGGCAAACTCCACCGCGCCGCGTACCCGCGCTTCGGAACTCTGTTTCCAGCGCAGGGATGACGTGCTCAACTGGAGGTGGTCCGCACCCAGACGCAGGGTGGCCTTGTCGATGTTCAGTTTAAGCGGTTCGGTCTGCTGGGGGGCTTTAAAGGGGGACTGAAGCATGCCACCCGAAAGTTGTACGGGGACAGAACTCTGGCCGCTCTCCCAGGCTTCGGCGCCGAAGCTGGCATTGGTGATTTTCCAGGGGCCCATTTCGAAGGAAAAACGTTCCACGTCAAAGCCGCCGAGCTCCGTGCGCGTGGGCAGGTAGCGCCGCAGAAAAGTCGGCACGCCGTCGCTCTCTTCCGCCGTCGAACCAAAGTCGGACGTGTGTATAGATTTTAATGAATCGGATGGTTTCCAGCTTAGCGTGATCTCGTCCGCTCCGGCGCTGTGAACGCTCCACAGCCCTTTGCGAATGGCGCCGAAGTCGATGCCGGCATGCAGATTGACGGCCTCAAGGTCGACGCCATGTGCGTCTTCCAATCGCAACTCGCTGACATTGGCATGATCGTCGTGCCAGCTGAGGGATTCGATGTGCGCATCGCCGCCGGTCTTCGCTGCGATCAATTCCTCCGCCTTCATTCGAAACTCTTCCTTTTGGACGTAGGCTCGAATGAAGCGGGTGACGAGGGTTGGAGCCAGAAGCGCCAGCAGAGCGCAGCCGACGATCAGGATTACGGCGAGGATTGCGAGCCAGCGAAGGGGCGAAGACTTGCGGCGGATGGCGGTGCGTGTTCGGCGTGACATCGGGACTAGGAGCAATTTTTTGGTCGCCAGACCGGCGGTTTCCGGCCTAGGGTCTTGTAACCTATTTAAACCGCATGCTTAACGCACACAACGTCAGTCTTGAAGTCGATGGACCCGGGGATGCCGAAGGAAAGAGCGTCCTGCATTTGTTGCGGGAGGTTTCCTTCACTGTTCCGCCCTCCCATTTGATGGCCATCGTCGGGCCCTCTGGTTGCGGTAAATCGACCCTCCTGAAAGTGATTACCGGCATCCTGGAGCAGACTGACGGTGATCTGCTTTGGGATGGCCGGAATCTAAGCGAGGAAGAGGATTTGCATCCCGGGGACTTGGGTTATGTGCCGCAGTTCAGTGTCGCCTACGACCTGCTAACAGTCGAAGAAAGCATTGCCAGCGCCATGGCTCTGCGCACGCAACTGGCCAAGACGGACGATTTCATCCCTTCGCTCGACTACATTCTCGAAGTCACGGGGTTGACGCATCTCGCCGACCGATTGGTCAAAGTGCTCTCCGGTGGCCAGAAGCGACGTCTCGGCCTGGCGCTGGAGTTGGTCACCGATCCATGCCTGCTGCTTTGCGACGAGGTGACCAGCGGACTCGACCCACGATCGGAGCAGGAGATCACCGAGCTTTTGCGCGTGCTCTCGCGCGGTCATCCGAAGCGGGTGGTCATCAATGTCACCCACAGCCTCGCCAGTCTTGACGACTATGACAGCGTGATGGTGATGTATCAGGGTGTGCTTGCCTTCCATGGTCCGCCGAAGTCCATGATGCACTACTTCGCCGTCGAACATCCGGAGGAGGTCTATCTGCGGCTCACCGAGCGCAAGAACGGCGACTGGCACGAGTCTTGGCTCAAACATCGCGACACCTACTACAAGAAGCACGGCTTTGACGGCAAACGCGTCTTGTCGGAAGAAGAGGCCGCGGCTGAAAAGGCTGCCGCCAAGCCAAAGCGCACGACCGTACCGGTAGCCGGCGCTTCTCAGCAGGAAACGCCCGTGGAAAAAGCTCCGCCTGTTCATCACGAATTCCCGCCGATTGAGATGCCGTCGATGGCCACGCAACTCGTCGAACTGCTGCGCCGGCGGATGACCATCTTTCGAAGGGACAAGGCGCAGGTGTGGCTGCATTTGGCCATGCTTTTTGGGTTCCCGCTGCTGGTGGTCATTTTCGCGCTCGATGGCATCAAGCCGCTGCGTTCGCTCTCCACCTACCAGAATGAAAACGTCATGGCGGAAAAGAGCAGCATCATCCAGCACAAGCTGGAGCAGCTCGACGCCGGCGGACTTGTCTCAGGGTTGATCATGCTGCAGGTCGTTCTTGTCACGCTCATGGCCAGCAACAATGCGGCGCGTGAGATCGCCTCGGAGCGTCTCATTCTCGAACGCGAGAAGCTCGGCGGGCTGCATCCCTTCGCATATGTCGGCAGCAAGGTCATCTTTCTCGGGATGTTCGTGCTCGCGCAGAGTTTATGGATGGGGTTTTTCGTCGATCTCGTGGTGGGAGGGCTGCCGGGGGATCTGGTGACGAAACTCGCGTTGCTCGTGCTGGCCTCCGCCGCCATGACGAGCGTTTGTCTTGGTATTTCCGCCATGAGCAAGTCGCCGGAAAAGGCCACGATCCTGTGCATTTACCTCGTCGGCTTTCAGCTTCCGCTTTCCGGTGCCGTGCTCACGCTGCCGGATTGGCTGGAAAACTGGGTGCAGCCGCTGATCGCCGCCTTCTGGAGCTGGAGCGGTGGTCTCAGCAGCATGCGCAGCACCGCGTTTTATGACGCCGTGAAGCAGGTCACCGCCACGGACCTCGTGTCCCCGGGCGTTGCTGCCTTCGTTCTGGGCGTGCATGTTCTGGTGGGGCTGGCCATGAGCTTCATTGGTGTGCAGCGCAGTCAGTGGGATTCGTAGGCTGGAATGCTTCCACCGGCTTGGAGACGGCGCTTGATCCCGGGCGGGACTGCGCTTTGCTCCGGCTGCCGGGGTTGCCGCTGTTTCTCGCAGGTCGCGAAAAATTCAGTCCCGTAGCCGCGAAGGTCGCGGCGGGCGTCCCGTCTCCTTTCCAGGGCCTGTCTCCGATTTGGATCTGTCTGCGTGATCTCCGGGACTTCGCCACTGGCCAACCCCATTTCAGCCTTTTGAATTCCAGTGAAACAGAAAAATCCGAAGTCCGTCCATGTGCTGATCGCGTGCGGCGGCACCGGCGGGCATTTGTTCCCCGGCATCGCCGTTGGTGAGGTTTTGGCCTCGCGCGGCCACGATGTGACCCTGCTTATCAGCGAGAAAAAGATCGACACCTTGGCCGCCTCCGGACACAAGGATTTGCGCTTTGAGAAGATGCCCTTCCTTGCCATGCCGAAGCCGTGGTCGCCGAAGATGATCGGCTTTCTCAAGGGGCTGTGGAAGGGCACAAAGGCCTGCCGCAAGCTCATACGCGATCAGGATGTGAAGGTGGTCCTCGGCATGGGCGGGTTCACCTCCTTCGCGCCGCTCTATGCGGGACGCAAGGAAGGCTGCCGCACTTTCATTCACGAAAGCAACGCCATTCCCGGCAAGGCCAACCGCCTCAACGCCCGCTACGCCGACACCGTTTTGTGCGGCCTGGAGGCCTGCAAGGCGCATTTCCCGCATCACGAAGACGTGCGCGTGGTCGGCACACCGATTCGCGGCGGCATGAAGCATCTGAACGGCGATGATCCGCGCGAGTTCTTCAAGCTCGATAAGAACAAGCGCACGCTGCTCATCATGGGTGGCAGTCAGGGCGCGCGGGGTGTGAATCGCGCAGTCGGCATGGCGCTCGACCAGTTTGAACAGATGGGAATCCAGGTGCTGCACATCGCCGGGCCCACGGATTACGAGGAGGTGCGGGACGTCTATGCGAAGGTGCCGCTGCTCAAGCAGCATGTGGCCGCCTTTTGTCATCGCATGGATCTCGCCTATCGCGTGGCGGATCTGGCGGTGGCGCGCTCTGGTGCGTCCTCGATGTCCGAGTTGGCTTACTTCGGCGTGCCGAGTCTGCTGGTGCCCTATCCGTATGCCGCCGAAGATCATCAAACCCGCAACGCCGAGATTTTTGAGCAGGCCGGTGCCGCGAAGCTTATCAAGGAGAGTGAGATGAACGCCGACACGCTGGCAGACGCCGTGCGCGGCATCTTCAACAATCCGCGCGAGGCGGGGGAGATGAAGAAAGCCGCCCAACAACTCTCCGTGAAGAACTCCGCTGAAAAAATCGCTGACCTGCTCGTCAAGTCCGTCAAGAACATGCGGATAAAGCGCTGAGATGCACGCGGCCCGCGCAAGACTTGCCGCGTGCATTCCGTCACCTCCGTGCTAGCATTCGCACGTCATGGCAGCCGTCACACATCCCCCCGAATGGACCACCCCGCAGGCGTCCTTTCGCTCGCGCGACGACTGGAGCCTCAAGTGGTGGGTGATGTTTGCGCTCATCTTGTCCGTGGTATTTCACATGCTTCTGGTCGTCGGTTTCGACACGCTGGGCATGGCCGCGCTGAAACCCGTGCCGTTGAAGCAGGTTCCCGAGCGCATTCGCATCAGTGAGCAACTGCTCAAGGAGCAGCAGGCCATCCAGCAGATTCCGGAGACCATCGCGCCGGGAAATGTGCCGGACATGAAGGCCTTTGAGCCGCAGTTGGACGACTTCGACAAGATGCAGGCACTGCCGATGAACCAGGAGATCGACCTCACGCCGAACGTGAAGGAGATCACCAACTTCATTCGCGCCAACGATCCTGGTGACGGCGCACCCGGCACGACGAAAGGCAACGACATGGCGAAACTGCTCGCCCCCGAAGCCATCTCTGCGCCCGACCTTGCTGCGGAGATGGCCAGCGTGCGCCGAGAGGTGCTCTCCAAACCCGTTTCAGAAAAACAGATGCTGCTCGACGCGGGTGCGCTCGATCCCGGTGAAGGTGGCCTGATGGACTCAGGTCTGCTCGATGCAGTAAAAAGTCAGGGAACGGTCACCGCCGCAGGCGCGCGTGTGAAGGGGTTCAGCAATTTGGACGACCTGCTCGGCGGCGGAGGAAAGATGGGTGGCAGCACCGCGCCGATCCTGATGCCGACGGACCTGTTGTTTGAATACGGCAGCGACCAGCTGGCTGAAAGCGCCCGACTGAGCCTGATGAAGCTCGGCTTCCTGATTCAAAAGAACCCCGACTCGCTGTTCATCATTGAGGGACACACGGACAGCTTTGGAGGCGAGGAATTCAATCTGGAACTCAGTCTGCGACGCGCCAACGCCGTGGTTGGCTGGCTGCGCGAATCCCTGGGGCTTGGCAGCGACCGTATTCAGGCGGTGGGCATGGGGAAATCAAAACCGATCGTGTCCGTCGACGGAAGCGTGGAAGAGCAGGGGATGAATCGTCGCGTCGAGATTAAGGTCCGTCCGAAGCAGTAACTCATAATCTTCAACGGGCCCAGGCATGCCGCTGACATCCGCGTTCCTTCATCTGACACGAATTTGGCTGCGGGGTGGACGCTGGGTGACGATGTGGATTTCACTGGTGGCGCTGCTCTGGGCTTACGCCTTAGCCTTCAAACTGGATTTTCCGATGCGGGAGGAATTGAACCGCCCCCATGACACGGAGGCTCGTTACTTGGCCCTAACAATGGTCACGCGCGAAGATCTCACGCTGGATTTCAGCAAAGGTGTCTCCGAACCACTCAACAACTGGCTGCCCCACCGCACCGACGGCTTAGTGCGTCCGCTGTGGCCCTGGCTCTCCGCTTGGATGATGGACGACGAGGAGGCAAAAGTGGGCGGTGTCGGCATGTCGCTGCGCTTTGCCACCAAGATTCAGTTGGCAAAGGCTTCCTTCACCATCGGCATGCTGGCACTGCTGGGACTGGCCTGTGCGAGGGCTTTCTCCGTTCCTGCGGCGCTGCTCACGGTATTTCTCATCGCCTTCGGAGTGTTTCTGCCTTCCGGCAGGCACTTCACTCCGGACCTGCTCTTCAGCGTGCTTTTTCTGCTGACCTGGATCTGCTGCATTGCGGCGCTGAAGCGGAACTCGCTCTGGCTCTATGGCTTGATCGGATTCTTCGCTGCGTTGGGAAATCTGGCCGCGCCAACCACGACACCGCTGGTTCTCGTGTTTGCCGGGGTCAGCACGCTGCGTTGGCTGTGGGGTTGGATCCTCCAGCACTGGTCAACCGGCGGTGGCACGACGCTGTGGGTGCGGCGGAATCACTGGCTGGGAATGCTTGTTCTGGTGGTGACGCATTTGCTGACCTCGGGTCCGATGCTGGCACATGCGCATCAGGAGTTTGGTGATCCCACGCCGTTTCACTGGAGGTGGTTTGACGATGCCGCGCAGATGCGCGCATGGACGACGACGCATGCCACACCGGAGTCGATTCGGTCCCTGAGTGATGATGAAGTGCCCAGTTTTCCCAGTTACAGGGCGACTCACTCCACCGAACAAATACGGACGCGTTTGAAGGACGGTGCGGCGGAACTGGCCACACGGGTATTCACTTTCAGATGGGCGGAATCGCTGCCCAGGGGCTGCTTTGCCCTGGCCATTGCGGGCATGTTGGTGCTGCTCCTTTTGCTGCTCTGGTTCGTCGCGCCCAAGGCGCATCATGCCGGGCAGGCACTGCATCCTGAAACCGCGCCAATTGTGCTTTTTTCAGTGCTCGCGCTGGTGGTCTGCAGTTTGGATTTCGGCTGGGATTTGATCGTGCTGGATTTTGGCAGGCGCAGCCTCGCCCTCTATGCGCCTCTGGTGCTCAGTCTCGTGTGGGCCTGCGAGGCTCTGGTCAAGCGGGTGCGCAGGCGCCAGATGCGCTTCCCGGTGTTCCTGAGTTATCAAGCCGCCATCACGTTCCTCTGCGGAGTCGGGGGCTGGTGGTTGATCGCGTTCTTGCAGCGAACGTCTTTCACGGCATGAATAAATGCCCTTTTCATGGCCGCCCCAAAATACCGTTTCATCCTCAGTTTTGACTTCGATGGCACCCTGATCCACCCGGACAGTGATCCCGTATATCATCCGGGGCTGGGGCAGATGATTCGGGCCTTGCGCGGCCAGGGCGCGGCCTGGGTGATCAACACGGGTCGCAGCCTCGGGCAGACGCTCGAAGGCATCGCCCAGTATGGCATCTTCACCGAACCCGACTTCATCATCGCGCAGGAATGCGACATCTATAAGCCGGGCTTTTTCAGTCGCTGGACCGACTACGGCTCCTGGAACCGCAAGGCGCGTCGTGCGCACGAGCGCTTCATCAAAGATCATCGGGAGTCCTTCGACGCCATCAAGCAGCTCGTCGAAACGCAGACCCAGGCTTCCTTCATCAGCGGCGGGGAGGGGGAAATGGGAATCGTGGGCAGCAGCAATGAGGAACTCGACGCCATTTGCGCTCACATCGATGCGCATGCGCGGCAGTTTCCGGACATTGGCTACCATCGCAACGGCATCTACCTGCGTTTTTCCCACAGCGGTTACAGCAAGGGCACTGCGCTGGGCGAACTGGCACGTCTACTGGGTCTCGATTCCTCCACCTGCTTTGCCGCGGGGGATAACTACAACGACCTGAGCATGCTCGACCAGCGTCACGCGCGGATGATCGCCTGCCCCGGCAACGCGCTGGATCCCGTGAAGCAGATCGTGCATTCGAGGGGGGGATTTGTCGCCACGCGCTTCGCTAGTGAGGGCATGATGGAGGCTCTGACGCACTTTTTTGGTGGTGCTTCGCCCGCCGCGGCCTGATTTCGCAGAAGTTTTCCTTGCCGAAGGGGGGTCTCTGTGGAAATCTCCGCGCCCCTCGTCCCGGACGAGAAGGCAATCATCATTCTTTCAGGTTATGGCATACGCAATCATCAAAACAGGCGGCAAACAGTACAAAGTCTCCGTGGGCGACAAGCTCGACGTTGAGAAGCTCGAGGCTGCCGAAGGCGAAACAGCCACCTTTGACCAGGTCCTCGCGGCTGGCGAAGGCGGCGACATCAAGGTCGGCGCTCCCACCGTCAGCGGTGCCAGCGTTTCCGCCAAGGTGCTCAAGCAGCACAAGGCGGACAAGGCGACCACCTTCAAGTTCCGCAAGCGCAAGGGCTTCCACAAGACCCGCGGCCATCGTCAGCCGCTGACCCAAGTGCAGATCACCGAAATCAACGCATAAACCCCTTACCTCTCCACCCTTATGGCCCATAAAAAAGGACAAGGTTCCGTCAAAAACGGTCGCGACTCCAACAGCAAGCGTCTTGGCGTCAAGAAATTCGGCGGCGAATCCGTCATCGCTGGCAACATCATCATCCGCCAGCGTGGTACCAAGTGGATT
>JAWLBG010000062.1:0-18109 GCA_041395065.1 Prosthecobacter sp.
GAACGGATAGCTGGCCTCGATGAAGGGAATCTTCTGCTCGTTGAGTTTCTCGGTCGTCGCGCCGACGACGGCGACCTGTGGGTGTGAGAAAACACCGAAGAGTTGCAGGCGGTAGTCGATGGTTTCGTCGGCGTCTTTACCGCTGAGGAGTGAGGCTGTATTGCGTGCGGCGATTTCTCCCTGCTGAATCGCGATATGCACGACGTCCAGTGGGCTGCATACGTCACCTGCCGCGAAGATGTGCGGCTGCGAGGTCTGCATGCGGTCGTTGACGGTGATCTTGCCTTTGCTCAAAGAGACGTGTGCCCCATGGAGGTTGAGGCTCTTCGTCGCGGGCCGACGCCCCATGGCGAGGAGGATTTCATCGACTACGATCTGGTACATTTTTCCTCCGTCGTAGAACTCGATGCACTTCTGACCTTCGTGTGCTGAGACGTTGCTCAGATGCGTTCCGAGATGTAGATGCATCCCGCGTGCGGCATAGGCCTTGGTGACGACATCGCTGCATTCACGATCGAGACCGGTGAGAAGTTGGGCGTTGCGTTGAATCAGCGTTACTCCACAGCCCATGGCTTCCAGATAATGTGCCATCTCGAGTGCGATGGCTCCGCCGCCGAGCACGGCGACGGTTTTCGGCAGGGAATCAGCGTCGAGGACGTCATCGCTGGTCCAGAACCCCGTTTTCGCAAGTCCCGGCACATCAGGGACGAAGACTTCCGATCCGGTGGCGATACAGAAGCTACGAGCGGTGACTTGAAACGAGGCTGAGCCATCGCGCGGAACGACTTCGACGGTGTGTTTGTCGAGAAAGCGTGCGTGGCCTCGGTAAAGCGTGAACCGGCCGTCCTCGAGCTGCCCTTGCCGGTAACCGACGAAATCCGCGATCAAAGTGCGTTTGCGATCACGGATGGTGCGGATGTCCACGCCTTGTGACGTGGCCTTGAGGCCGAACTCCTCGGCGTGGCGGATGTGAAGCTGGCGATTGGCGGATTCGATCAGCGTCTTGCTCGGCATGCAGCCGCGCAGGATGCAAAGGCCGCCGAGTTCCTGGGCGCCGTCGATGACGGCCACGCTCAAACCTGCGCTGTGCGCCGTGCGTGCTGCCGCATAGCCGCCGCTGCCTCCGCCGATGACCACAAAGTCGAAAAGGTATTCTGCCATGCGGAGAGGTGCAGGCGGTTAGCCGGACGCGCAAGCTGCTGTCCGCTGCCGCACCGCTTCGAACAAAATCGCGGCTCCGGCGGCAGCGACGTTGAGGGACTCGACGGGTGAGTGCAGGGGAATGCGCAAGCGATGATCACATGCATTCATGATCTCAGTGCTCGCGCCACGGCCTTCGTTGCCGAGAATGAGCAGCGTAGGCTGACGCCAGTCGTAGTCATAGTGGAGAAGATCTGCCTCTCCTGTGGCCACAACGGCTTTGAGGCCACGCGCGCGGGAAGTTTCGATGACACCAATGCCGGACACATCCGGCATGATGGGCAGACGAAACGCAGAACCCATGGAACTGCGCAGGGTCTTGGGTGCGAAGGCATCCGCCGATCCTGCGAAGGAGAACAGGCCGTTCACGCCAGCAGCCTCCGCCGTGCGGACGAGGGTGCCGAGGTTTCCTGGGTCTTGAATGCGGTCGAGTCCGAGGATGAGCGATGTGCTGCCTTCGTAAAGACGATCCACAGCAGGAAATGGACGTTCGGCAAGAACGATGATGCCTTGGGTGGAAGTGGTATCGCTCAGTGATTCAAGCACGGAATCCGAAAGCTGAAACGCAGGGCAGGCGAGGCGTTCCAGCAGAGTCTTCTGCGTGGCGGATGGTTCGCTGCCGGTAAAACAGGCGTGCAGTTTCAAACCAGACGAGAGGCACTCTGCGACGAGACGCTCGCCTTCGACGAAAATCAGTTCTCGTTCACGTCCTTCGCGCACGCGGCGGGCGTGTTTGACGCGTTCGTTGGAGGAACTGGTGATGAGCATGCGGCGCATGGCATAGCAGACCACGAGCGGTCACGCCAGCCGGAAGAGCTTCTTCGAGTTCTCGAACAGAATCTTGCGCTCCACGGCCTTGCTCGGCGCGAGTTTACGGATGGCCGCGATCGTGGCAGCTCCCTGACAGCCGGGACCTCGACCGAGATGGTCGGCGCAATCGCTGCCATAGAGAACCTTGTCCTGGTGCCGATCGAAGAATTTCGTCGTATGCTCCTCGTCACGGGTGAGCGCGTTCAGACCGGAACCGGCGGACATGTCGGCAAACATGTTCGGGTAGTCAGCGAGGTAGCGGTCGGTGAGGCCGCCGGGTGTGACCTTGCCCTTGGGATACAGGTTCTTCTGCTCCTGCATCTTGTCGATGTTTCCCCAGAATGTCTGGGCGTGGCCGATGAAGTTCGTCTTCGGATGCTTCGCTAGCATGGTGTGGAAGCGATCGTAGCCGAGGTTGTAGGTTTGAAATTGGAAGTGCAGAAGGATCGGCACGTTGTAGGCGGCGGCGAGTTCGTAGAGCTTCTGACTCTCGGGTGAGTCGCACTCCACCTTGAATTTCTGCTCGGCGATCATGCACGCGCCTTGTTTGAGCCACTTCTCGATCTCGGCTGGTGCAGTTTCGAGATCGGTGATTTCATTGCATGCCCAAAGGTAGGAGTCGGAATGTTCGCGTGCAAAGTCACGTGCGGCTTCCGTGGTGGCGCATTTGGCTGCGAGGCCGTTCGACTTGCCGTTGTGCGTCGAAGGGCGGTCCATGTAAGTGCCCGCTGGCAGGATAATGGACGTCGTGATGCCCATGGCTTTCTGGTGCACAAGCAGGTGCTCATCCGAGCGCAGGTGATAGTTCATGTGCTGGTGGATGTCGATGATCGGCTCGGCAGCGGGTGTTTGAGCAAAGCTGCGAGCGGCGAGGGCGCCAAGGCCGGTGCTCAGGAAGGTGCGACGTGAAGTCATGCGTCAAATACGCCGCTTGTGACGGCTACTTTGCCAACTGTACCAGCCGAGGATCGGCGGCGGGATTGAGCCAGGTGAGGATTTCGCGGAGATGCGGTTCGCTCATGGCGGTGCAGCCGGAGGTTGGGACGGCTTCGCCCTGCCAGATGTGGAAGAAAATGCAGGAGCCGAAACCGGGTTTGTTGTGCGGATTGTGGCTGACGACGGCTCCGAGTTTGTAGCACCCACTGCTGGGGACCATGGTTTCCGGACTCGTCCAATCGCAAATGACTTCGCGATCATCGACGATCTGGTTGTAGAAACGGGACTGCACATCATCGATGCCAAAATGGTGTGTAGTGCAGCGGAGATAAGGAAGTTTAAGGCCGCGCGGGGGTGGTTCAGATCCGAAGGATTGGGTGATTCGAAAGATGCCGGCAGGGGCGCAGTTGTCGCCTTCTTGTTTGGTGCGAAAACCGGCGGGTGGTGGTAAGGCGGGTTCGCCAAGGCCCCAGGCAAGACCGTTGCGACCGATGAGAACAGGAATAGTCTCCGCAGCGGCGAGCCATGTGCCTGCAGTCGTGCGCTGCAGCATGCGAAGTTCTGCTGAGGTTGCCTTTTCGTCACGTGCGGTGACGTAGAGCACCTGCAAGCATGTGGGAGGCAGGGCTCCGGCAATTTCCTCGGGCAGCGTCAAGGGCGCAGGCATGTGAGCACAGGAAGCGAGTGCGAATGACATGGCAAGGACGCGGTGCATGCTGTGATGGTAAAAAAGAAAACGCCGCAGGGCTATTAGGCTCTGCGGCGTTTTGAGGTGATTTAGACGATTGGTTTTACCAGCCGTGCGCGTCGCGGACTTTGATCATCGCGCCGAGGATCTTGTTCCAGGTGTCCGGCGTTTCGAGCACGGCGTTCGGGAACATGCAGCCATCCCAGCAGATGTGCTGGATGCCGCGGGCGGCGGCGTCCTTGAGCCAGTAACCGGAGGCCTTGGTGATGTCGAGCTTGCCGTTCGGATCGTCAGCCTGGCAGTGCTTGCCAGTCTTGTCGTGCGATCCGGCGCCATGCACGGTGCCGTCGTTCTGGGCGACGTGGAAGTCGATCGTCCAAGGACGCAGGGCGTCGGTCATCTTCTCGTAGGCGGCCCAGAATTCTGCGTCGCTGTAGCCTTCCTTCACGAGGGCATGCTCAGGGGCATTGTAGCCGAGCGTGTAGAGGTAAGTGTGGGCGAGGTCGGCCTGGAAGCCGAGCGCGTTGGGCATGCCCACGCCTTCGAGGACGTCGAGCATGTCTTTCCAGGAGTGCATGCCGGCCCAGCAGATTTCACCCTCGGCGGCGAGGCGCTCCCCGTTGTCGGCGGCGATGGCGGCGGCCTTCTTGAAGGTGTCGATGATGCGGGCGGTGTTCGCCTTCGGATTCTCACGCCATTTGGCGATGCCGAACTCGGCGGAGTCGATGCGGATGACGCCGTATTTGCGGACGCCGTGCGCATTGAAAACCTTCGCGATGCGGCAGGCCATCTTCACGGCGCTGAGGAACTTCTCCTGCTGGGCGTCGTCGCCCATGGCGGAATCACCGACGGTGCCGGGCCACACAGGAGCCACGAGAGAACCGACGCTGAAACCGCGGCTGGCAATGGAGTCGGCGATTTTCTTGATCTCGTCGTCGCTGGCATTCGGATCGGTGTGAGGAAGAAACAGGAAGTAGTCGATGCCTTCAAACTTCTGGCCGTTCACATTCGCGGCGGCGGTGAGGTCGAGCATCTTTTCGAGGCTGATCGGTGGCTCCTGGCCTTCGCCATCGCCTTTGCCGACGAGTCCGGGCCACATTGCATTGTGAAGTTTGGGTGAGGAGTAGCTCATGGTGGTTGCTTGGTTTGAGGAAACGGAATCGCGAGGTTAGCGGGTGCGATTTGGAACGCACGAAGAAAATGCCGTCATTTCGCCTTCTTCTTTGGCTTCGCGGCGGGGGTCTTCTTGCGAATGACCACCTCGACCGCATTCTTCTGCGGCGCGCCGGGCGTGCTGCGGCCGTCGGTGACGATCTTTTCGAGTTCGGCGGTCATTTTGGCGACGATGGCCGGTTCCGAGGACTGCAGGTTGTCTTTCTCGGCAATGTCGTCCTTCAGATTGTAGAGCTGTGTGTCAGGCAGGCCTTGCTCGCCGGGACTGCCCGGACGCGGATCGCTCCAGCCGCCGGAACCGGCGCAGAGCTCGATCTTCCAGTCGCCCTCGCGCAGCGCAAAGCTGCCGTTGATCGAATGATGAATGACGCTTTGGCGCAGCGCTTTGCTAGACTCGCCAAGCAGCACCGGCAGAAAGCTGAAGCTGTCCTCCGCGGCATTGTCCGGAAGCTTCACGCTTACGATCTCGGCGGCGGTGGCCATGAAGTCGGTGAGGCAGGTGATCTGGCTCGTCGTCTGACCACCTTTGACCTTCGCAGGCCAGCGCACGATGAACGGCACGCGATGGCCGCCGTCGAAGATGTCCGCCTTGTGGCCGCGCATGTTGTAGCTCGGATTGTGGCCCTTGGCGATGAGTTCGGGGAAGTTCGCCTGGGGCGAGCAGCCGTTGTCGCTCGTCACGACGATGAGCGTGTCCTTGGCGATGCCGTTCTCTTCCGTGGCTCGCATCACCTGGCCGATCGCATCGTCGGTTTCCATGACGAAGTCGGCGTAGAGGCTGATGCCGCTTTTGCCCTGCCACTTTTCGCTCGGCAGGATGGGCGTGTGCGGTGAGTTCAGCGGCATGTAGATGGAGAAGGGGCGCCTTCTTCGCCTTCTCGATGATCGACACGGCGCGCTTTTGTGAGCCATCGGCAGCACATCCTCGCCACGAAAACCGGGGGAGCCGGGGCCTTCGCGGGTGAAGCTCATCTTGCCGCCCGAGCCGTTCATCGCGAGCTTCATGGTCTCCGTCGGATTCGCCACGACGTGATCGTTTTCAATGAAGCAGTAGGGCACCATGTCCAGCGAGGCGCTGATGCCGAAGTAGGTGTCAAAGCCGACGGTGGTGGGCCCGTTGGCGATCGGCTTCGTGTAATCGACGTTATTCACCTGAGCGGCGGATTCGATGCCCAGTTCGGTCACCTCGCCCTTGCGCACCCAGTCCATGCCGAGATGCCATTTGCCGATGCAGTGAGTCGAATAGCCCTGCGCCTTGAGCATGCTGGCCACCGTCATGCGGCCCTGCTCGATCAAACGCGGACTCAGCCCGCCGAGAACGCTGCTTTGCAGTTTGGAACGCCACGCATAACGGCCGGTCACCACGCCATAACGGGTCGGCGTGCAAACGCTGGAGCCCGAATGGGCGTCGGTGAACTTCATGCCCTCGGCGGCGAGTTTGTCGAAATTCGGCGTGGCGATTTTGCCTTCGGGATTCAGGCATTTCACATCGCCGTAACCGAGGTCATCGCACAGGATGAAGATGATGTTCGGTTTGTCGGCGGCAACGACGTTTGAGAGGGCGAGGCAGAGCAGGCTGGTCAGGGCGAAAAGGCGCTTCATGGATTGAGATCAACGTGCTTAAGTGAGGCAGTTTTCAATCTTGTGGTTCATTCAAGATTCAGAATCCAACAAGTGGGTGGATGTGACAAAACATGGGGCTTGGCAGGACATCGGACATTCAGTATCATCCATGGGAACTCGAACCTTCAACCACCATGAAATCCATCGCGATCCTCCTTGCCTGCACCTGCATGCTCACTCTCAACGCCCTGGCCGGGAAAACCGGATGGGACGAGAACTATGAAAAGGCTCTTGGCGAGGCCAAGGAATCACAAAAGCTGGTGCTGCTCGACTTCACCGGGTCCGATTGGTGTGGCTGGTGCATGAAGCTCGATGACGAGGTCTTTTCAAAATCCGAATTCAAAAAGTACGCGAAGGAAAACCTAGTGCTGGTCGAACTCGACTATCCGCATGGGAAGCGCCAGACCCGCAAGCTCCAGGAGCAAAATGCCGCCCTGAAGGACCAGTTCAAGATTAGCGGTTATCCCACCCTGATCGTCGTGGATGGCGACGGCAAGCAGGTGGCACGTTGGGGCGGCTACAGCGCGAACTTTTTCAGCGAACTCAAGGAAAAGGTCGCGGCCGCTAAAAAGTAGCCGGGATTATCCAATCGCCCGCTTCAGCGCATTCTTCGTGATCCGCTGCACGCGCTCGTCGGGTCCATGCGGACGGGACCAGTGGCTCCATGGGATCATATGTCCGGGTGGATCACTCAAGCCCTGGCACCAGAAGATGGTGGTGGCGTTGAAGACGATGTTCTTCTTCGGGCCTTCGTAAATCGTCGAGGCATATTTGCCGAGACGTGTACCGCCTGCCCAGACATTGCCTTCACCGACAACTTCGAGTCCTGGACGATCCGTGTCTGGTTCGCCGTGGAATTCCCAGCCGACGAGGCCGGGGATGCTGTCGCCTTTTTTCATGCCGGTGCCTTCAAACAGCCAGTGATCGGGCTTCGCGCAGGTCCAGTCGCCACCACCGTTGAATGGAACGATGGTGCGCGCACCAATGATGTCGCGTTCGTCGGGGCCGGGATTCTCAAACGGACCGAGCACCTTGGAATAGGCCTCGCGCTCGCTCTCGCGAAACTCGCCGTAGCAGGTTTCACGCGTGAGGCGGCGATTGGCATCGCCTTTGGCATTCGGCGTGAAGGGAGTGACCATGTAAACGTCGTTGGCGGAGAGCCAGAGCACATTGAGACCACCGGAGATGGCCTGTTTGACATTCTGATACTGCCGCACGTCCCAATACTCGTCATGACCAACACTGATCATCGTTTTGACGCGGGCGAGATTGGCAGGATCGAGGTTGTCGACGTTCGAGCAGTAGGTGACGTCGTAGCCTTCCTTTTCGAGCCAGTAGCAGAGCGGGTATTCCCACAGCAGAAACTCGCCACTGCCCACGCTGAGCGGGTTCTCAAAGATCTGGACGTATTTGCCATAGGGGCGGTCAAAACTCACGCTGACGCCCGGTGCGTGAGCGGCGCGGGGATCGGTGTAGAGCGACTCGTTCACCGGCCAGCGATTGTAGGCCTGCCAAGTGTTGTCGCTGCACTGGAAGAGGATGTCGGCGGGGCGGTCGTCTTTGACGATGAAGATGACGTAGCTCTGCCAGTAGGGTTTCTCCAACGTGTCGGGAACCGTGGTGAGACGGCCGAGATACACACCACTGGGCCAGTCGGCGGGAATCGTGAGCGAGGTGCTCGCCTCCCACTGGCACTCGCGCAGACGCTGCTCGCCAATCTCGGGCACCGGTTGTGTTTTGCCCTCGAACGGGCCGAGCGTGGTCATCAGACGCGAGCCCGCGCCGTCGTAGTAGCCCATGCGGAAGATTTCGATCGTGAACTTCGCCGCCGGCTTGGTGCTGACGAAGATGTCGAGCTTCTCACCCGCCTTCACCGACTGGCGCGAGCTGTAGCCCTCGATCAACGACGTGCGATAGGACTTCGCGTTGTCCGGGCGCATGCGTGTGAGCTGGAAACTCGCGCCCGCGTTTGCGTTTTCGGTCTTGATGAGATCGGGCTGACGTTTAGCGGAGGGTGCGCCAGGGAGCGTTCGAGTTCCGGTCATTGCTGCGGCAGCGGTCGTGGTCTTGATGAAATCGCGGCGGTCCATGATGGGGAAACCAACGTTGCATCGTTAGCTGGTCATGCTTCGCGCCCTTTTTCTCCTCGCCTTTGTTGTCCCGGCCCTGGTTCAGGCTCAAAAACCGCTCAAAATCGTCCTCGCAGGGGACTCGACCGTGGCCACGAACACGAACCCGAAAGACCGTCCGACACTCGCAGGCTGGGGCCAGATGCTGGGGGAATTTATGCCGCAAGCACAGGTGGTGAACCACGCGCGTTCAGGCACCAGCACCAAGAGCTTTCGTGATCTGGGGCTGTGGGAACGTGTGCTGAAGGAGAAGCCCGACTGGGTGCTCATCCAGTTCGGGCACAATGACCAGAAGGACGACCCAAAGCGTCACACCGATCCGGCCACGACCTACCGAGAGAACTTGAAGACGTTCATCCACGAGGTGCGCGATGGCGGCGGCAGGCCGGTGCTCGTCACCTCCGTGGCACGACGCATCTATGAAAACGGGAGGATGACCACCTCGCTCACGCCTTACGTCGAGGGGGCGAAGGCTGTCGGCAAGGAGATGCAGGTGCCCGTGGTGGACCTGCATCAGGCGAGCTTCGCGTTGTTTGACCAGATGGGTGAGAAATTTTGCCAACTCTACGGCCCATCCTTGGAGGACAAGTCGCACTTCTCCCCGGAAGGCGCCCGCATGGTCGCGCGTCTCGTTGCCTTGGGGTTGGAACGCGAGGTGCCGGAGTTGCGTCCGCATTTGCAACTACAAGTGCCGATGCCGCAATACCTGCCGTTCGCGCTGGAGCGACATGTGGTGGCGGAGGGCTACGATGGCAAAACCTGCTGGGTCCATCCGCGAGCGGGTGCGATTCCAGGGAAGACACCCAGCGTGGTGCTGACGATGCAAAAGCTGCTCCTCACCGGCAGCGATGTCTTCTTCGCGCTCAATGACACGCGCAGCGATGACCTTGGCAAGACGTGGAGTCCGATCGTGGAGCACGGCGACACATTGGGCCGCCGGGAGGAGCCGGAAGGCGTGGTGGTGGCGACCTGCGACTTCACTCCGAAATGGCATGCGAAGAGCGGCAAACTGCTCGGCATCGGCCACACGGTGCGCTACAGCGGCGACAAGGTCATTCATGACCGCAAACGCGAGACCTCGTTGTCGATCTACGATGAGAAGACGCATCAGTGGGCGCCATGGGCGACGCTCGACATGCCGGACGAACCGCAGTTTCACAGCGCGGGCGCTGGCAGCGTGCAGCGCGTTGATTTGGACAACGGCGACATCCTGCTGCCGATCTACTTCAAGGGAAAGGCGGACAAATACTACTCCGTCACCGTCCTGCGCTGTTCCTTTGACGGCACGAAGCTGGTCTATCGCGAACATGGCGATGTGCTGACGCTCGAGTCAGGCCGCGGCGTGTATGAGCCGTCGCTGATCCGATGCGGCGGACGCTTCTACCTCACGCTGCGCAACGACACGGCGGGCTACGTTTCCGTGAGCGATGACGGCGTGCATTTAAGCAAGCCGGTGGAGTGGAAATGGGAGGACGGCTCGGAACTGGGCAACTACAACACGCAGCAGCACTGGGTTACCCACAGCGGGCGGTTGTGGCTGGTTTACACGCGCGAGGGGGCGCACAACGACCACGTCTTCCGGCATCGCGCACCGCTTTTCATGGCGGAGGTGGACACTGGAACCCTGCGCGTGAAACGGGACACGGAAGTCGTGCTCGTGCCTGAGACGGGCGCGCGGCTCGGCAACTTCGGTGTCTGCGAGGTGAGTGAAAACGAGACGTGGGTCACGGTGGCGGAGTGGATGCAAACTTCGAGCCCGAACATCGTCATCCGGCCGGGACATCCGCTCGGCGCGAACAATCGCGTGCATGCGGTGCGTATTCTTTGGAAGTAACCCACCCAGCCCGCCATGCCGCTTCATCTCACCAGCCGCCGCCAGTTCATCACCCAACTCGGAGCCGCCGTGGCGCTGGCTCATGTGGATGCCTCCGCCGCTGAGGTGGATGCCGACTGGATCGCGATCTTGAACGACACGCACATCGGCGCACAGCATCCGGCGAATGCATCGATCCCGACCAACTTGCGCAACACCGTCGAATGGCTGCTCACCCAGCCGAAACGGCCAGCGGCTGTGATCATCAACGGCGATCTTGCCTTGAAGGACGGTCAGCGTGGCGATTACGAGCACTTCGCGAAACTGATCGCGCCTTTGCGTGACGCCGGAGTATCCCTGCACCTGACAATGGGCAATCATGATGATCGCGCTGTCTTCTACGACGTGCTGAAAAATGAAAAGCCCGAAGCTCCTATAGTGGAGTCAAAGCACGTGGGAGTAGTGCAGTTGCCGGGCGTGAATCTGTTTCTGCTCGATTCTCTGAAGGCGACGATGGTCACGCAGGGGTTGCTCGGCGAGGCGCAGATGGCATGGCTTGGCAAGTTGCTGGATGCGCATGCCGACAAGCCCGCGCTGCTCTTTGCCCATCACAATCCGCGGCTTGGAGGGGACCCGATCCACTTTCCCGGCGGTCTCGAGGACAGCGAGCCGTTGTGGTCGGCCATCGCTGCGCGAAAGCACGTCAAAGCCTACATCCACGGCCACATTCACCATCGCACTTTCTTCGAGCATGAGGGCATCCACATCCTCAACACGCCCGCGACTTCGTATGTGGCCAACAAGCAGACCTCCACGATTGGCTGGACCATGCTGCGTCTGGTAGATGGCGGCGCCGAGGTGACCACGCACACGCATATTGCCGAGCACGAGTGGAATGGTGTGAAGGTGCCGCTGACATGGCTGCGCTGAAGCTGATGGGACCGTGAAGGTGTGTTTTTGCTGCGTTTTCAGCGGGTGCCCTCAGCCATAACTTTCACCCCACCTTCGTTGTCCAGATGTCGCCTCTCTTCAGTCTAATTGTCCTTGGAGTATTCGCGGGTGCGCTGGTGTTTGTCGTCGGCCTTGTTGCTCAAAAACGGAGTCTTATTGTTTTTGGTGCGCCTGCGGTGGTGCTCATAGCTGGATGGATCTTCTTGCCGATTACCCCTCCGAATCCAGAACAAGCGTTCGACCGCATCTTCGGCGCGGAAAATCGCTCTGCGGCGTCGAGCATAACCACCACTGCCACGAGTCGATTTGACGGCTACTTCATTTCCTTTGTCATGCCGAACAAGGAGTTCTATTCGCGGCTGCGCGAGCCATTCGATCATATTGAGTTCACTAACTTTCACCTGCTTCGCGGAGACAAACTGCCGCCAGGCTGGCCCCAGGACATTGCGAATGCCAAGTCATCTCTGGTTAAAGAAATTCATCACCATGAAGTTCTACTCCTATACGACCAACAGACTGCTACAGCGTATGCTTCTGTCCGCTACCAGGGCTGGTGAGAGCTGACGATACAGTGGCAGAGAACAACGTTGTTCTCCACATCCCACCCGCAAGACCTTGCCTCCTCCGCCGTAGGTTTGCTCCGTGGTTAAGACGGCCCTTCCGGAAATGCGCGTTTCGCGGCGAAACATCCTGCAGGCAGGCGGGATGGGGATGCTCGGCTTCGGACTGAATCAATTGAGTGCTATTGGAGCACCTGCGGCGAAGTCCGGTATCGGTCTCGGCAAGGCGAAGTCGGTCATCTTGATCTTCAACGGCGGAGCGCCGAGCCACATCGACCTGTGGGATCCCAAGCCGGACGGACCATCGGAGATTCGCGGTGAGTTCAAGACCATCAAGACAAACGTGCCGGGCATCCACGTCACCGAGTTACTGCCACAGATGGCGAAGCGCATGGACAAAGTCGCACTGATCCGCTCCGTGCATCACGGGCACAGCAGTCACAATGGCGGCATGCATTGGGCGACGGTCGGCAGGCCGTATCGCGTGGACAGCACCTTGATCAATCCAAGCCCCACCGACCTGCCGGGAGTCGGCACGCTGTGCGGATGGCTGGCCCAGCGGGATGGATTCAGCAAAGGCGTGCCGCCGTATGTGATCACGCCGTTTCCGCATTGCGACAGCAAGGTGTATCTCACGCCCGGCCAGTTTGGCGGCTGCCTCGGCACACGCTACGACCCGTTCGTGCTCGATGATGATCCCAATGCCGCCTCCTTCCGGGTGAAGAACATGGGGCTCGATCCCAGCCTGACTCCAGCGCGTTTTCAGGAACGCCTCGCGCTGCTCAACCACATGAGCGCCGCGGCACTCCCCATCGCCTCGCCACAGATCGCGCAAATCGACATCTTCAACGAGCAGGCGACGACCATGCTGCAAACAGGCAAGGCGGCAGATGCATTCGATCTCTCCAAAGAACCGGACAAGGTGCGCGAGCGCTACGGCCGGCACAGCTGGGGACAGTCGCACCTCCTGGCGCGTCGTTTGATCGAATCCGGTACGCGCTTTGTCACGACGGTGAATGGTCCGTCGATCACCTGGGACACGCACAAGGACAACTTTAACAGCCTCAAGAACCGCCTCGTACCGCCGATGGAGCAGGCCTATGTCGCGCTGCTCGATGATCTGGAAGAACGAGGCCTTCTGGACAGCACGCTCGTGGTCTGGATGGGCGAATTTGGCCGCACGCCGAAGATCAACAACGATGCGGGCCGCGATCACTGGGCGGGTTGTTACAGTGTGCTCCTCGCCGGCGGCGGCGTGCGAGGCGGACAGGTCATCGGCAGCAGTGATGCCTCCGGCGCTTATCCGAAGGACCGTCCTGTCTCGCCCGCGGACATCCACGCGAGCATCTACTCGGCGCTGGGCTACGACTACCGCGAGATTTCCTACCAGTCTTCGGACGGCAGGCCTGTCGCATTGACGGAAGGCACGACGATCAGCGAGCTGTTCTCGTGAACTACCTCGGTTGCGTGAAGGTGCCGCCAGTCAGTTCGGCCATTTGCTGGAGCAGCGTCTGCTCTCCGAAAACCTCGGGCGTGTCCTCGCCGATGCTGATTGTGTTGAAGCGAATCTGACGCTGCTGGAAAATCCTGCGCGTGATGTCCAGCACCATTTCCGGAGTGCCGTCACTGGGCGCGCCGTCGCTGAGGAAGTAAATCGTATCGACATTGGCGTCGGGCAGGATCTTCCGGTTCGCATAGTCCAGGACCTCGACCATGGGCGTGCCGCCATCCGCTTGAAGATCCTCCACAAAGCGGACGGCCTTCCTTCGGTTGGCTTCGTCGTTGGCCATGATGCCCCGGGGAAAGCACGGCCTGACGTCGTCGCCGAAAATCGCGATGCCGAAACGCAGTTTCTCCGACCGTGACCCGAGAATCACGAGGATGTTGCTCATCTGCGCGCGGAGTTTGCTGATTCGATCATCGGTCGTCATGCTGCCGCTGACATCGAGAATGAAAAGCATGGCCTTCCCGCGCAGGTCGATGCCGTAAAAAGTGTCCATGTTTGTCACGGAATCGTCGTCAGGATTCAGCAGGGCTTGCATCTTGAGGAAGTTGTCGAAATCCGCCTGCGTGTGCATTTTGAAATCGATCCGCTGCGGATTTTCTGCCAGCCAGTCGCGCCATTGCTCTGGTGGGTTGCGGTCGAAATGCTGTCCGGTGAGACGGTAGAGGCTGCGAACGACCTGCGGACCGACGGCGTCATCCTGCACATGAGGAATGAGGGCTTCGACGGCCGCGCGGTGGCGCATGCCTCCGAGGGCGTCCGCACTGCACGCGCGGATGACGTGCGGGTAGTCTTCGGCTAGAAGCGAGCCGATGCGCGTGACCACGGGCTCCGGATTGTCTTCGAAAAAGCCGAGCGCCATCACCGCCATGGCGACCCGCTGCGGTTGGCGGAGTTTGGCAGGATCTCCCTTGATCTGCTCGATTTGCGTCCAGAAAAAGCTGCGGGTCTCCCTGAGGCGGAGTGATGCGAAGAACAGCAGTTCGTCGTCACTGCAATTGGGATGCCTGGTGATCCAGTCGAGCAGTGAGGCGCGTCCCGGAGCAGACACGGGCCAGGTGGCGGCGATTTCTGCCATCCGCGCCTTGAGACCGGCACCGACCCGATCGCTGCGAACGGCGTCCAGGACCAGTTTGGCGGCCTTTTCGCCGTGACAGTCATGCAGCCCGGCAAGGCTCTCCTGCACGCCGTCCTTGATGCCTTTGGCGATCAATTTGAGCTGTGCGTCTTCGTCATCGGTGCCGCGGCAGGCGACGGTCGCGAGGGCCAGGGCGACGAGGAGGCGTTTCATGAGGTTCGCGGAGATTCTAGCAGCCGCGGCGCTGCGGAACCAAGCGCGAAAATGTCAGGCGCTGGTTAAAGGGCGCCGCTACAGGGAAGGGGACGCGTATCCGTATCGGCGAACGCGCGTCCCGTGAGTGCAAAGTTGATCAGAAGGACCACTGCCAACCGGCCGTCAGCGTGTAGTCGGTTTCCAACTGCATGCCGTTGAGGTTTTGATACACTGGGATTCGGAAGTCGATGCCCAGGCGGTTGCCTTTCAGCATCCCGCTGGGGATGACAAAGTTGATGCCGAGGATGGCGTCGACGGTTTGTCCTCAGTAATTCTCGCCATAGGCAGTCGGCACTGAATTGCCGATGGGGGAGGCGGTGGCCACGCCGCTTTGGCGACCCCGCAGTTGGCCGTCGTAGTGGTAGCCGAGACCGGCGGTGAGGCTGCACCACCTCGCTGGTGCCCAGGCGCACCAGGTGTCGAGGTCGAAGGCGTTGCCGAAGCGGTAGTCGTGGTGGTTCCTCCCTGTGCGTATGGTTCCGCGCGCCTGGGCTCCGAGCATGAACTGATCGTAGTTTTTCGTGACGGTGAGCATGGGCAGGAAGTCGAAGGTTCCCGAGCCGAGTTGCATGGCGGCGGGCAGTTGCCGGACGGAGATCGCGGGCGGCGGGACGGTCAGGATGCCGTCCTTCTCGCTGATCGAGGCGGTCGGCAGACTGAGGCCGAGTCCGCCGAGGACCTGCAGGCAGTTCTGGTCGTAGAGTTTGTAAACTCCCGTCAGGACGGTGTCGCCGACGCCTTCGGTTTCCGTGGTGAAGCGGGTCCCGCCGAGAGCACCGGGGACTGCAGGGTTGATGCGATGGTCCATCGACAGGTTCTTGTACTGGAACATGGCCATCAGCGTGAACTTTTCGCTGGCCGAGTACATGATGCCGACCATGTGCATGTCCATCGTCATGCGCTCGGGAGTCACGGCAAAGCGGTTGGCAAAGACATCCGCGGAACTGACCCGGTGCGTTCCCTGTCGCATGCCGTCCATGTCCATGAACATGTAGCGGTAGGAGAGCATCCAGTCTCCATCCTGATGGATGTGGTCGCCCATGATGGACATGGGACTCTGGAGGCCGATGGGGAGGTGATGATGGTGGTGGTCCTGGCTGATCGTGGCGATGTCAGACTGGGCGAAACCAGAAGTGGTGATGGCCAAAATGGCGGCCGTGGATTTGAATGAAAAGTGCATGGTGGAAAATATGTCTTGAAGGTGAAAAGTTGGGCGCTGAATCCCGAATGGGATGGCGCATCGCAAGCGAAGTCACACTCGCCGCCGGATGGGGCGACGGTGTCCAAGTGGCGGCCAAGCCCCGACGCTTTCCGCAGGGTTCCTCGGAACCGTGCAGCGTCTGTCGGGCGGGAGGCGGTTTAGGCGTGCGTTCTCGGCGGTCGCAGACCCGGCTTGCCCGGATTCTCCGGAGCACGGCAGTGGGGCGGCGGCGCGAAATCGTGCCGGAGCGCGTTCGGCGGCGTGAGGAGAGACTCCGCGACAAAGGTCGTCAGGATGAGCTTGGTCGCGTCTGGAAGCGGGATGGCGTCCTTTTTGCCATTCTCAGTCCGGGTTCCCTCCGCGACGGTCTGGCAGAGGGCGCAGGGATGGCGTCCGTCAAAGGTTTGGGCGACACCTTCCACCACGGAGCCTACGCGCACGGAGTAGGCCACGGACATGCCGACCCAGGCGACGGACTGGAGAACCGCCCACGGCGCTCCGATCGAGATCATCATCACCACCGCGAGCAGTCTTTTCGAGGCGTGCCGCAAGGGAGTTGGGCGATTGGCTTGACGCATCTTTGGGAATCCGATTTTCAATCGGCAGAGTGGTTGCCTCACAAGGATTCGAACCTTGAATAACAGATTCAGAATCTGCTGTGTTACCATTACACCATGAGGCAGTGGTCGAAGGGCGGGCAAAGTAGAGGCCGTTTGTGCGCTTGCAAGTGGCAGGGAGGACTTTTTAATCCTTGCCGGTCAGTTCAGCGGCGTGGGCCTTTGTCTCCGCGGCGATGACACCGCTCAGGCAGAGGAGGGCGATCAGGTTCGGCACGGCCATGAGGCCGTTCGCGGCGTCGGAAAAGTCCATGACGGCAGCAGCAGGCTGCACGGCACCGACGAGCACCATGAGCACCCACAGAATTCGATACGGCTTCACCGCACGCGGACCGACGAGGTATTCCGCCGCCTTCTCGCCGTAGTAGCACCAGCCCAGAATGGAGGAGAAGACAAAGGTCATCAGGCCGAAGAGCAGGAAGATGGGACCCACGGTGTGCAGTTCGGCAAAGGCGGCGTTGGTGAGGGAACTTTTGGCCAGGCCTTCCTTCCAGTGACCACTGCTGACGATCACCAGCCCGGTGATGGCGCACACCACCACCGTGTCCCAGAAAGTGGCCGTGGAGGAAACCAGCGCCTGTCGCACAGGATTCCGCGTCTGCGCAGCGGCGGCCACGATCGGGGCGCTGCCGAGGCCGGACTCGTTGGAGAACAATCCGCGCGCGATCCCGGACTGCACCACGGCTTTGAGCGTGGCCCCCGCGAAGCCACCCACCGCCGCATGGCTGGTGAACGCTCCGCTGAAGATGTCACTGAAGGCCTGGGGAAGGAGTGCGGCGTTTTTGATGAGAATGAGAATGCAGCCGATCACATACCCCACCGCCATGACTGGGACGAGGACACCGCAAACTTTGGCGATGCTCTTCACCCCGCCGAGGATCACGGCGCCGGTGATCGCGGCCATCACGAGTCCGCAAACCCAGCGCATGATGTTCTCGTAGTCGTCACCCGGCTTGATGTAGTCCTTGAGAGATTCCACCACCGCATTCGCCTGAAACATGTTCCCGATGCCGAAGGCGGCGATGCAGGTGAACGCGGCAAAGACGATGCCGAGCCACTTTTGCCCCAGACCACGTTCCAGTGCGTACATCGGCCCGCCCGCGTAGCTGCCGTCCGGCATCTGCACGCGGTATTTCACGGCGAGCACCGCCTCGGAGTATTTCGTGGCGATGCCGAAGACACCGGTCAGCCACATCCAAAAAACCGCGCCAGGACCACCCGTTGCCACCGCTCCAGCCACGCCGATAATGTTACCCGCGCCGATGGTCGCGGCGAGCGCGGTCATCAGGGCGCCAAACTGAGAGACATCACCGTCGCCGTCTTTTTCCCGCGAGAGGGAAATCTTGATCCCGCGCGGGACGAAGCGCTGGATGAAGCCCGTGCGGAAGGTCAGAAAAAGGTGGGTTCCGAAGAGCAGCACGATCAGCGGCACTCCCCAGACCCAACCGCTCAGCTTTGAGGCGAATTCGGCGAAGTCCATTCGCAGTTTGTAAGGGGAGGAAGGGTGCCTCGCCAAGCACAAAGAGTGCCTTTCGCGTGATTCTCTCTGCTGGGGCATTTTTCCCGCAGAA
>JAWLBG010000063.1:0-10894 GCA_041395065.1 Prosthecobacter sp.
CGTCCCCACGTCCCAACCGCCGATGCTGCCTGCGTCGTAGCCGATGATCTGACCTTTGGCGTGAAGGAAGGCCGAATACGCGGCCGCATGGCCCGGCGTCCGCCAAATGACTTCCCCCGTCTTGCGATCGAGCGCGACGAGAGACGCGTCTTTCGCGCCGGGTGCGACGATCAACTTGTCGTCGATCACGAGCGGCGAGACGGACGCTCCCCAGTTCAACCGCTCGGCCTTGAAATCTTGGAAGATATTCACCTTCCAAACGATTTCACCGCCGGTGAGATTCACGCAGTGCAAGTGACCGAACGCACCCTGCAGATACGCGAGCCCCTCATGAATCACCGGTGTGGCTCGTGGCGCATTAGTGTATTCAAGATCGTCCGGCGCGTCATGGGAGAGCCGCCAGTGCTCATGGCCATTCTTCAGGCTCAAACAGCGGAATACATCCTGTTTTCCATCGGCTGATTTGTCGGGGACGATCACGAAATCGCCAAAGATAGCCGCGCCTGCCATTGGCGGACCGGTGAGCGGTGCTGACCACACCTTTGGCAGCGGATCCGGTAGCTTGTCCGGCAAATTCGAAACCACGCCGCGGCGTCCTTCACCACGCCAGTCGGGCCATGCCTCTTTGGATTGAATCACGAAGCCGTCCCGGCTCTCCAACGCCAACTTCAGTTCCTTGTTTTTCGCGACGTCGCCAAGCGCGGCGACGAGGTCGTCGGTGTCGACTGCTTCTCCCGCGAAGACGCGGATGAAAGGAACGTCTTCCGTCGTGCCGACGATGCGCGTCGCGCCTTTTTCAAGCTTCCCGCATCCTTCGAGCAGAACCGGCATGAACTCGGAAACCACGGCGGCCTCGACTTCGCCATCGCTCAGCGCGAGCGCGGCGGCGTCCATGCTGCCATAGCCGCGCCAGTCCGCCTTCAGCATCGCTTTGGCACTCCCGTGGGATTCCACGTCTTCCACCGGCCCAATGCCGATTTTTTGATTGCCCAGATCCGCCAGCGATCGTGCGTTTGATTCGTTCCTCACGATGAAAACACCACGCAGCGTGGTGTCACCACGCGGATCGCTCAGGGCGGCCACCTCCCGAAGTTTGAGTCCGGCTTGAGTCGCGTCCGCACGCACCGTGGCATCCTTGCCGATGACGATGTCCGCCTTGCCGCCGGTGCGTTGAAGCGCGAGCACCAGACTTTCATCAAAGGTCAGCCGAACCTCGCGTCCAAGCTGCTTCTCCAAGTGTTTCGCCAGCAGATCATAGCGCCGCTGGCCCGTGCCCTTCACGCAGGTGCAGGAAAGCTGGAGCGCCAACGGGTCCATCACCACGAGTTGCAGCGGCGTGTCCGCGAAGCAGGCGCCCGCCAACACGAGTTGGAGCAGCCAGCGCGTCATGACTTCTTCTCCAGCACCCGAATGATGTGCGCGCGCACATCCATGACGTAGATGCGGCTGGCGTCGACATTCACTTCCATGGGGATGTAGCACGAAGTGGCGGCGAGCTGGCTGCCGTTGTCGAACTTCGTCGTGTCCACGTAGCCGACGAGGCCGAGGAACGTGCCGTCTGCGGAATACTTCTTCACGCGGCCCACGCCGGACTCGGCGGTGTAAAGCACGCCGCCGGGTCCGAAGTCGATGTTGCACGGATTGCAGCAGGCGGTGAATCCCGCGATGCTCGCGCGATCACGCTGCCCCCAGGTGGTTTTCGGCTTGCCGTCGAGATCGAAGAGGTTCACGCGATGCCGCGAATTCTCCGCGATGAGCAGTTCGCCCGCATGCACACGCAGGTCGATGTGACTGCAGCAGCCAAACTGTCGCTCGACGATCATCTTCGGTTCACTGAGGTCGCGTTTGAACTTGTAAAAGTCCTCCGTGGCCCGCGTGCTGTTGCCCATGCCCAGCGCGAGGTAAACGTGTGTATCGTCGGCGCAGATGCCGCTGGCGGCGGCCTTCTGTCCACACACCTCGTCGGTATCGATCATCTTCGTGAGTTTTCCGTCTTCGGTGAACTGCGCCAGCCTGCCGCCACCGGCCACATACACCGTGCCATCCGGACAACCGAAGATCATCTTTGGGGCCAAGCCGTCGTTCATCGGCCATGTGGAGAGAACCTTTCCTTCAGGACTCACGACCTTGAGCTCGTAGGCGTGCCCTTCGTGATCGGTGGAGAGCTGCGGCGAGATGCCGCCGCGTGCATCCGGGTTGATGTCGCGTATCCCGCCGCGCCCGCCTTTGCCGCGCATGGACTGCATGACGGCGTCGCGCTTGTCCTGCGGCAGCGCACTCATCAAATCGCGCCGGGTCGTTGCATCGGCTGCCGTCATGGCCTCGCGCAGTTCCTCCACCGTGGCCGCCGCCAACGCCGCATCCCAGGCTTTCGCATCGCCCGCGCGGGAGGCGTCGCGCAGACGATCCATCAAACCGGGTTTCGGGGCTGCGGCGGACTTTTCATCCGGACGGAACGACACGCCGACGAGGAGGTTGCCGCGGCGATCCATCGAGATCGTTTTCAGCGCGCCTTCCGCACCGAGCGGGATCTTGAGGGGCGCGACTTCCTGGTGCGTCGGCTGGTCCGGAGACTGCGCGCCGCACGCGACGGTGCACGCCGCGAGGATGATCAAAACGCGTTTCATGACAGCACCTGAATTTCGCAGGCGGAACGGTCCAGCACGACCACACGACCGTCGCGCGCGGCCACCACATCGAGAAGCCCAGTTTCGCAGCCGAAGAGATCGCCTTCATCCTCGGAAGCAACCACCGTGAACTGCTCCGGAGCGGCGAGTTGCGCCGCGAGTTTTCCTACGCTGCTGAATTTCTTCACACGCACCTGGCCGCGCTCAGCAGTGATCACGGAATCGCCCGCCACCGTCAGCGCGACGGGATTGCAGCAGCCGGAAAAGCCTTCTGCCGTGCGGTCGTGACCGCCCCATTTCGACACGAGCACACCTTCCGCGGTGTAGCGCTGGATTTGATGCCGACCCGGCTCTGCGACGACGAGATGCCCGTTTTGCCAAGCGATTGGGAAGAAAGCCCGCGGCACCGTGAATCCGCCGCGACCCGGCGTGATGCTTCCCAGCAGATTTCCGACCGCATCCAACCGCCAGATCACGCGCCCCGCACTATCCGCGGCAAATACGCGTCCGTCGTCCGCCACGGCCACACCAGTGAGTGCCGCATTTCTGCCGAAGCTTTCGCCGAGCAATTCCAACCCTCCGCCGACATCCACTCGCGCGACTTGATCGCTGAAGGTCACCACCAAACGCCCCTCGGAATCCGCAGCGACGGCGCGGACTGGCCGCGGCATGGCGATCTGGCGAACGAAGGAACCGTCCAATTCGTGAATCAACAGAACACGATCCGCCGCCACAACGATCTGGTCACCAGCGACAGCCAGTGAGCGGGCCTGGAACGCCTTGAGCTTGAACTTTGCGCCGACAGTTGATTCCGCGCTGCGAACCGAGCGCGCCAGAGTGAAGCCGAAGGCCGTGGCGAGAAATGACCGGCGATGAAGGGGCGAAGCGTTGTTCATAGCGGGCAGTCTAACTCTTTGAGGCGGACAAAGTTGCGAATGGGACTCTGAGAGGAACCCTCCGGATACGTCGTTGCACTCGGTGTCCCGACGTGCAAGCGGCCCCATCCCACATCATGACACTCGACGAAACCATGAAGCTGCTCGCCAGCAAGGGCAGCGAGCAAACCCGGAAAACCTACAAGCGCCATGGCGCACCGGAACCGATGTTCGGCGTGAAAATCGGCGATCTGAAACCGATCGTGAAACAGATCAAGGGGGATCAGGCGTTGGCGATGCAACTCTACGCCACGGGCAACAGCGACGCGATGTATCTCGCCGGCCTCGTCGCGGACGGACGCAAGATGAAGCGTTCCGAACTCGACCGCTGGGTCAAAGGCGCGACCTGGCACATGATCTCCGGCTGCACGGTGCCCTGGGTGGCGGCGGAGCATCCGGACGCGGTGGAAATTGCGTTGAAGTGGATCGATTCGCCGAAGGAACCCGTTGCCGTGTCCGGTTGGACGACGCTGTCGGCCGTCGTTTGCGTCCGGAAGGATGATGAACTTCCGATCAAGACACTCGACACCCTTTTGACGAGAGTCGTGAAGACGATTCATGCCTCGCAAAACCGAGTTCGTTACGCGATGAACAACTATGTCATCTGCTGCGGCACTTACGTCGCGCCGCTGGCGGAGAAGGCCGTCGCCGCAGCCAGAAAGATCGGTCGGGTCGACGTGGACATGGGTGAAACGAATTGCCAGGTGCCGGATGCCGAGTCTTACATTCTCAAAAGCCGCCGCGGCCTGCCCGTGGCACTGAAACGAAAAACCACGCGCTGCTAGATTTCATGAAACTCCTGCTCTTCGCCTCCCTTGCCCTTGCGCTTCCCGCCTTTGCCCAAACCACCGCCAAGACAAAGCCATTGGATCCGGTGGATACAATGGCGAAGGACCTGAAGCCGTCGCGCGTGCTTGTTTACAAAAAGATCGCCGACCGTGAGCTGGAGATGCATGTGTTTGAGCCGGAGGCCTTCAAAGCGGGCGACCAGCGCGCCTGCTACCTCATCATTCACGGGGGCGGCTGGACGGGCGGCGCACCGCCACGCATGTATCCCTTCGCCGCCCACTACGCGAAGCGGGGTCTCGTCTCCATCAGCCTACAGTATCGCCTGCACAGTTCGAAGACGGGTGTGAGTGTGTTCGACTGCGTCAAGGACGTGCGCTCGGCGATGCGCTACCTGCACACGCATGCGGGCGAACTGGGCATCGATCCGAAAAAGATCATCGTCAGCGGCGGTTCCGCGGGCGGACACCTGGCCGCGGCGACGGCAATGTTCGACAAGGTGAACGAGGACAGCGACGATCTGACCGTCAGCGTCACGCCCGCCGCACTCGTGCTGCTTTTTCCGGTCATCGACACCTCCAAGGAAGGCTACGGCCAGGCCAAGATCGGCGAGCGCTGGCAGGAAATTTCGCCCGCGCACAACGTTCGTCCCGGGCTTCCTCCAACCATCGTCTTTCACGGCACCGGCGATACGGTTACTCCCTTCAAAGGCGCCAAAACCTTCCACGACGCGATGCTCAAGGCAGGCAACCGTTGTGAGCTCGATGTGAACGAAGGCGGCGTCCACGGCTACCTCATGCGCGACAAGGCCCTCTACGACGACACGATGGCAAAGACGGACGCGTTTCTGAAATCTCTCGGGCTGCTGGACTGATCACTCGCCGATCCACACCGGCGTGCCTGCGGGAACGAAGTCGAAGAGCTCGATCATGTCGCGATTCCGCAGCCGCACGCAGCCGTGGCTGGCCGGACGGCCGATGCTTTGCTCGTCGTTCGTGCCGTGGATGTAGATGTAGCGCAGGTAGGTGTTCGCGTTTCGCGGCTCAAGACCGTGCAGCCACAGAATGCGGGTGAGCACGAAGTCGGACGTGGTGTCCATGCCGGGCTTCCACAGGCCGACGGGCTGACGGGCTTTGAAAATGGTGCCGCACTCGGCATCGGCCCCGTGCTTCTCCTTCACCATGAAATGACCGAGCGGCGTCTTGTTGCTGCCTTCGGTGAATCCGATTCCAAACTTGGACGTGGAGCAGGACCATTCACGAACGAGCCGCGCACCGTCAAAAAGGCGCAGGCGCTGTGTGCCGATGCTGACTTCGATGCGCGGATCTGCGAGGGGCATGGCGAGAGTCAATACGCGGCTGGGCTGGATCGCAACGTCTTCGCGGCAGGATCACTTACTCTTCGTGCGCGTCGCGGTGCTGAAGGCGCTGCCTTCGGCGGTTTTGTCCACGGGCAGGAGGGACTGCTGAAGACTTTTCGCCGCGGGAAGTTTGGCGATGCTGCCGGCCAGCAACGCCTCGGAGTCGGCGCTGTGATTCTGTCGGGTGAGCGCCGCGAGAGTGCGCAGGTCTGCCACTGCAGGTGATTTGGAACCCTGCACGAGCAGGTGCTGGGCGCGTTGCGCGGTCGAAAGATCGTCGAGCTGGATGGCCAATGCCGCGATCTGCCGGAGCGTGGCTTCGTCGAGGTTTTCTCCGGGAATCTGCTGAAGCGTGCGCAGCGCCTGCGGGAGTTGGGAGCGCTCCACCTGCAACTGAGCCAGGTGGCGCATGGCGGGCACATCGTCCGGGAATCGTTTGAGGAATTCCAGCCACAGGATGGAGGCGGAGGATTCGCCGCGGACGCGGACGTCGATCTCGGTGAGCAGACGCCAGGCAGCGCGGTTTTTCGGTGCGTTTTTCAGATGCACGGTGAGGAGGCTCCGCGCGGGCGCGGGCGCATCGCCTTCAACCAATGCGGCGGCGAGTTCGAGCACGGAAAAGCGCTTTTGCAGAGCGACGAGGAGGCCGGCAAACTCCTGACCGCGACCGGTCTGAAGTGCGAGCGCGTGCAGTCGGGCGAGAACGCGGATTTCACCGGCGGCGGCGAGACGCAAGTAGTCGTCGCAGGCAATGCTGCCGTGGTGCTGGCTGTCGGCGATCGATGCGGACTCGTCGAGCCAGCGGAGGTAGTCGACCGAGAGCGGCTTGCCGGCGGCGATGTCTTCCACGCTGATTTTGTGATCGGCAAACGTGCGCAGGTGGCGCTCGATCCACGGCAGTAGCTCGGCGGATTCGCCGGCGGCGCGTGTGGCCAGCAGGGCGCGCTCCAGCAGCCGAACGGGAATGGCCTCGGCAAGACCCAGAGAGCGCAACTCGTCGAGCACGATGCGACTGGCCTCGGCATAGCGCGTGCCCTGCAGCAGCAGGTTCATCTGCAAGTCGAGGGCGTCATCGCGCCGGGCCGGGTCGAGTCGTGTGGAGGACGGATCCAGCCAGACATTGACGGTCTTCAACGCGGCGGCCGGCCGGCGGGCGACTTGCGCGGCGTCGGCGAGTGCGACCACATCATTCCAAGTGGCGGCACTGGATTCGCAGACACGCTGGCGGATTTCGACCGCGAGCGAGGATTCGTGATTTTCATCCGCCTTGCGGGCGAGCACGTTCAGCAGCGCCAGTTTGTGCGGTTCCTCAAGGCGGTCCCCGGAGGCGGAGACGAGGTGGCGAACGTCCTCAACGGCCGGAGCATCGACGCGAGCGATTTCGGCGAAAACGAGCGCCACATTCAACGGGCAGGGCGCCGACACTGGCCCCTGCTGGACAGTGAGTTGGCGGAGGCGCTCCTCGGGTGTGTCATCCAGCCACTCATGCAGCGCGCGGACCTCGTGATCCGGAAGCATGGTCAGTTGGAAGACGGCGGCCTGCTGCAGGTGCTCCGGAGATTTTGACAGGCGGGCAGCGATCTCGGCGCGGGTGCTTTCGAGCAGCGAATCGTCGTTTCGGGGACGCGGATCCTCCGAATGCAAACGCCACCCCCAAGCAACGGCGAGCGCGGTGCAGGAGAAAATGAGAAGAAGAGCCTGACGGGAATTGCGGGACATGACAGGGAAAGGTGGGCGGGAGGATCAACGCATGGCCGCCTTTGTGGCGGGAGGGAGAGACTGCAGGGAAACAGTGGCGCGGCAGACAAGCTCGAGGCGGACGAATCCCGCGGCGTCAGCATTCGCGGTGTAAGGGCGACCGTTTTCCAGATAGGCACACTGGCCGTGCGGCTCAAAGCCGCCGAACACCATCTCCACCGGACGAAGATCACGAACATGGAAAGTGGCGCGACGGGAGGAGAGATCCATGAACTCCACTGCGGTGCTGCTTTCGGAGAGATGCACATGCGGGGCTGGCGCCTCTTCTGTCATGACCACATCGGCGCGGCCGCTGCCGATGGTATGGATGTAAACCTGGCCTTCCTGCACCTTGAATCCGGAGATGCCCATGCAGCGGGCCATGTCCGGCACGCCCGCCGAGGCTGGGAGGCGGAAGGTGCGGCAGTCGCCGGAATTGAGGACGATCCAGTGCCGGTCGGCCACACGGAGGATGCGCGTCTGGCGGGCGTCGCGGCCACTCGCGGCGTAGGCGGCGGCGGTCGTGGCGTGCAGCGGCTCGGCAGCGCAGGCATCCAGTTCCTTTTCCAAAGCCACGATGCCCTGCTCGGTGCGAACCTGGTCGAAGCGCATCCGCACGGCTTTGGGTTCCAGACGGAATTTGGAGTCCTCGGCATGCGCGGTGGCTGGGAGCGAAGGCAGGTGCTCCACGGACATCGCGTCGCAAAAGTTCAGCGCTTCGGGAGTCGGGGTGGCGTTCGAGGGCCACAGCATGAGGCTGACGTTTTTGCCGATCGGCAGCAGGCGGCGGTGGATGTAGCTCATGGATCCGGCGATCTCGCGTTCCATGTCGAGCCGCGTGGTCTGGGCGCGCTCGTTGAGCTTTGCGGCCACTTCGATGCCCGCTGTCCAGCGCTCCGGTCGGGTGAAGGAATTGGAAGCCGCCTGCACCTGCGGCATTTCGAAGATGCTGCGGGCGACGTGCTCCAATTGGACAGCCTCTTTAAGCTGTTGTCCGGGAAACCAGCCGCGCACATCAGCTTCGCAGATGGAAACCGTGACGGGGAGCAGGTAGCGGTCGATGATCCGATCGCGCATGACCTCGGCGCAAAGAGGAAAGCCCGGCAGGGTGGACGGGGTGGAGAAACCCGCGCCTTCAATGTGGCTGTAAAAAACACGCCGGCCTTCGCGTGTGGTCGTGTCGGGCACCGGGGCGACGGACTCTCCCAGCCAGGCGGCGAGGAAGGCAGGCAGATGAACCTGGGGACCGGCGATTTCGAACGCCGAGTCGATGCAGGCCGCACCCCAGTTGGCGAGGAAGGCCTGATCGAAGCGCTTCTCTCCTCCAAGAGCGTCCGTGCCGCGCAGGGACAGGACGACGCGCGCGTCGGCGGGTGCAGTGAGATCGAGGAAGCCGAGCGTGCGTGCCTGCACATGAGCGCCCGGCACCATCAGGGTCGAATCCACGCTCGCGACGTTTGCCTTGGCGAGGCTGGAGACTGGCTTCGCGCTGCCACCCAGTCCGAGGTGCTCGAGGGCAAGCTGGCGGGCGACTTCATCCGTGAAGGGCATGCCGGCCAGCAACAGCGGAATCTTTTTGACGCGCAAAGACGGCAGCCAAGCGGCCAGAGTGCGCTGCTGGGCGGAGGAAAGCAGGAGCCCCGGATCGAGAATCAAGGCGGCAAAATCATGCCGCTCAGGCAGGAAGTCCTCGCAGCTGGCGCAGCGGAACTCCAGCTGGCAGCCGAGCCACTCGAGGCTGCGCGTCAGAAAACGGGCCGTCGCGGTACTCTCCGCGGCGGGTGCTGCCTGCCCGGTGTGTTTTTCATCCCAGCCATGCAGGACGATGACACGGCGGTTGATTTCCTCCAGCGGACCCAGATTGACGCCGTCCAAAGCGGGCGTGGTAATGAAGGGCGTCACGCCGAGGGCGCTGAGACGCTGCGCGGCCTCGCGCGCCGCCTGCCGGTCGTCTTCCGGGCAGTAATCGACACCGAAGACCCGCAGCCCCTGCATCTGCACGGTGCGGATGCGGCGGGAAACTTTCTGCACCTCGGCGATGGGTGTCCACTCCTGACCGCCGCTGCGTCCCGGACGTGTGTAGACACCCAGGGCGAAAAAGCCGTCCGCTACGGAAGCCGCCTGCAAGTCCAGGCCGCTGCGGAAATCCATGAGGATCGTCTTGTCCGGAAAGCGCTGGCGGATGGTCGCCGCCAAAGTCAGCAGGGCGACCCGGGCCTCCGGCGTGGTCTCCACCCGACCGAGCGTGATGGCAAAACCGTCGAATCCCTTCTTTGCCGCAGGGTCCACGAAAGACTCAACGACCCACGGAATCCATTGGGAGTGAGAGAGATCTGCGAAACGCAGGTGGTCGTCTTTGGCGTCCGGTTTGGAAGGCGTTCCCCGTCCGACCGCGAGCATCGCCTCGCGCGAACCTGTTCGGAAGGAAGCTACGTCGAGCAGCGCCAGGTAGCGATTTCCGAGTGCGTGGCCCGGCTCCATGTCGAGCTCGGCATGCGGACTCAGGACACTGAGATCGAACGCCAGCAGGGAGCGCGGGTCAGGCTGCGAAGACTGATCGCAATAGAAATCGCGGACCGAATTCAAATCGGCTGCCGCAAGACTGAGGGCGAAAACCGCAGCCCAGCAGGCCAAAAAGCGGGCAACCAAGGAGTGAAAATGAGATGAAGGGCGCATCGGCGTAGAAGACTTTCAGATCTGCGAACGATGGCAATTTAGAGACTCATTTCTATAATTGCAATAATTGATGACCGCTTTACAAAAGCCTTACTTCCCCTGATTTACTGGGCTTCTGGCCATTTTTGGCCGTTTCCCAGCCAGGCCTCAATTTGTGGCAATTATAGTTGGTAAACAGGCACCACTCCCCCCCTGCAATGGCTTCAGCCTTTGCTTTCCTGGACTTAACCACGGGCGATCCACCACCGGGCCAACTTCCTCCCGGCGGTTCCAAGGTAATGTTGTCGGCAACCTCAGCCCTTGGTCACCACCTCGTCGAGATTCAGGACCAGATTCGCCACCATGGTCCAGGCGGCGAGTTCGGCTGACGCGAGTTTTTCATCGGGCTTCGATTCGCCGTAGCTGATGACTTTTTTGGCCTCTTCAGGCTTCGCGGTGTAGGCGGCGAGATGTTTTTCGAAGTCCTGGCGGATGATTTCGGCCTCCTGCGCGGTGGGGAAACGACCGGTGGCGGTGCGGACGAGCACCGTGATGCGGCCATCGGTGGTGGAGGCGGCCATCATCGCCTTCTGCGCGTAGTTTCTGGCGGCCTCGAAGAACTGAATGTCATTCATCAGCGTGAGCGCCTGCAGCGGTGTGTTGCTTCGCTCGCGGCGCAGGCAGTAGCTCTCGCGGTTCGGTGCGTCGAAGGAGGTCATGTTCGGCGGCGGAGCGGTGCGCTTCCAGAAGGTGTACAAACTGCGGCGGTAGAGCGACTCACCGTGGTCCTGAAT
>JAWLBG010000064.1:0-9745 GCA_041395065.1 Prosthecobacter sp.
CGCGGACAATATTCTTCACTCGCGCGCCACGCAGCCCCACGCAGGCACCCACAGGGTCGACCTTCTCGTCCTCGCTGTGCACGGCCACTTTTGTGCGGTATCCCGCCTCACGTGCGATGCTCGCGATTTCAACCGTGCGGTCGCCGATTTCGCTGACTTCAAATTCGAAAAGGCGACGCACAAAGTTCGGATGAGCGCGAGAAAGGATGATCTCAGGGCCGCGACCGCTGTCTTTCTCGACCGCCTTGACGTAGAAACGCATGCGGTCTCCCGGCGTGTAGTCTTCCGTGGAGACGCGCTCCTTGGTGGTCATCACCCCTTCGAACTTGCCCAAATCCACGATCACGTCAGATTTTTCAAAACGACGCACCACTCCATTCACGACATCCCCGGTGCGATCCTTGTATTCGTCGTAAAGATTCTCTTTTTCCGCCATTCGGAGACGTTGCAGCATTGTCTGCTTCGCTGTCTGTGCCGCGATGCGCCCCATGTTGTTGGGCGTTACTTCGATCTCGATTTCATCGCCGATTTGGGCGTCTTTCTTAAATTTACGCGCCTTTGCTATCGGTAGTTCCTCCCAGGGGTTCGAGACGCTCTCTACGGCCAGCAGTTTAGCGAAAGCCTTGATGCTGCCCTTGTCGGGATCAATGTCGATGCGGAGTTCACGCGCAGGGCCGATGCTTTTCTTTGAAGCCGCGAGCAGTGCTTGTGACAGGGCCTCGACCATTTTGTCTCGGTCGATTCCTTTCTCTTTCTCGTAATAGTCGAAAAGGGCTTTAAGTTCGCTGATCATAAAAAGGTGAGGCCACAAGACAAAAAAGAGCGGGGAGAAACCCCACTCTCGCCGAAAAACGCTAATTCTGTCCGGGAAGGATGCGGATCATACGGGTCCCTTGCCCTTCATCAAGCGGAAAAAGGGGGCAAATCCTGTCTTCAACCGGGGAAAAGTTAGCGCCCAGCCTCAAAACCGTCTGCAGTTCTAGCTTGCCGCTTTTGCAGCGCGGAACTCACGCCGCCCGGGACTTCCGTGCAGTGGTCGGGGAGCCGTTGAGTTTGAGTTCGCCCTTCTTCGCGTCGGATTCGAGCTTCTGAAGTTTTTCAAGAAGCAGAGGCCACTGATTCTCATCAACTATGAAGCCGACGCAACGTTCGGAGCCGCAGCGGCACGGGTGTTCATCCCAACTGTCGATGTCGAAACCATAGTTGTAGGTGAGCTCTTCCCCGGCCTTGATTTCGCGCAGGGAGTAGATCCAGATGCGGCCTCGAATGACATAGGCTTCACAGTTCGGAGCGCAGGAGTGATTGATGTAGCGCGCCGGGTTGCGGCCCTTGGCGCCGTCAAGGTCGTAGCGTTGATTAAGCGTAAAGATATAGACTGCCGCCCCACCGGACTTTTTTGAACGGTTGATCAGTGCGTCTCCCCGGCGCTGGGACTCGGCCTTGGTGATTTTTTCACCCGTGTATTCAATGATGGGGGTGTCTTTGGGAATGTCGGCTCGGGCAAAAATCCCGCGATTGTGGATGGAGGAGGATCGGACGGTCCAATAGCGTGTCTTGTTATTTTGAGGCATGGGGTTTGGGGCGGGTGCCAATTGACGACGCATGAAGTGTGCCGGGCGGATGAAATGTCAACACGTCCCGACGACGTCCGAAAACTGAATTTTAGAACCCTGTTTTTCCGGTTGCTGGCTTGAAGGGGTGCGCCTTATTGCCCGCCCTTCAACCGCCACCCCCAGTAAGATCATGCTCGAATTCTTCCGCCGCCATCGTGGCGCCTTCCTCATCACGCTGACGATCATCATCATCATCTGCTTTTCCGTGTGGGGCGTTCCCAGTCGCGAACGGGATCACCAGAGAAGGGCCCAGGTTACGGATCTGGCCATGACGATCGGTGGACGTGACTATACCATTGGAGATGTCGAACGCGCCCAGCGTTCCCTGCAGTTTTCCCAGCAGTTCATGCAGTCCTATGAACTCCTCGCGGCGTTGATGCAACTCTCCGGCGGCGGTGGTTTCGGTGGCGGCGGCGCGGATATGCTGATCAATCTGTTCGTGGCACGTCGCCTGATGGAAGATCTGGGAATCCGCGTGAGCGACGAAGAGGCCCGGCTGGCATTGGAGCAGATCCCCGCGCTGCAGACGAATGGCAAATTTGATATTTCCCGTGGTCAACAGTTGGAGGAAATGGCCGCCTCCATGGGCTTCGAACGCGAGGATTTGCTGGGCATCATGAAGGACACCGTCGGTCTCAGAAAGCTTCAGGAGTTGGTGACAGAGCCTTATGTGGCATCGACTCAAGCGGCGAATAAGCTCTACGCCAGCAACTATCACACCTTCAAGGGCAGCAAGATCACCTTTGAAACCGAATCCTTCAAAAAGGCGGCCAAGGTGACCGACGAAGAGATCAAGAAGTACTACGAGGAAAACAAGGAGACCTACAAGACCCCAGAAAAGCGTTCGATCCAGTATGTGCTTTTTGAGAATCCGAAGGATTTGGACAAGAAGCCGCTCGAAGAGCGTCAAAAGGCTCAAAACGATCAGGTCAAGCGCGTCAATGACTTCAATGACCTCACCATGAAGGAAAAGAAGAGCTTCAAGGAGGCTGCCGAGAAGACCAAGGAAAAGGTGGTGACGACGCCCCTCTTTAGCGTTGGCGAGCCGCCGGAGGCACTTAAAAGCGAATCCAGTTTGATCGAAATGATCTTCGCTCGCGCGGCGGATTCCAAGACACCGCCCGAGGCGATCGAGGGCGTCGCCGGTTGGTATGTGTTTGACCTTGTTAAGGTCGAGGAGTCGAAGCCTCAGACGCTGGCCGAAGTGACGGAAAAGATTAAAGATGTCCTCCTCACTCAAAAGGCCGACGAAGAGCGCACCAAGGCGGTGAACGATGCTCGCACGGCGCTGAATGAAGGTTTGAAAGCCGGGAAAAAGATCGCCGATCTCGCCAAAGAGAACAAACTGACTCTCGAAGCCCTGCCGGACATCGACATCGCCAATCCTCCGCAGGAGGTCCCCAATGCTTTCCTGATTGCCCAACAGGCGGCTAAGACGGCGGTGGGCGGTGTTTCCAACGCGGTGGACTATGACAAGGGCACGCTGCTGATCTATGTCGAAGCCAAGGAACTGCGCAAACGTCCGGATGCGGACACCGTCCGAGCGAGCCAGGTGGACAATCTTTCCCGCCAGGAAAGTCAGCGCCTGTTCAATGCCTGGTTTGCCAAGAAAAAGGAGGAAGCCAAGGTGCAGATGAAAATCGGCGCCGCCTGAAGCGCATGAGTGAGTCGCCCCTGGGCACTGCGGAAGAACTATTCGACGATGCCAGCGGACACGTTGCGCTCGGCGAGTTGACGGAAGCCATTGCGCTCTACCGGCGTTGTGTGGATTTAAAGCCCGATTATTTCGACGGCTGGCACGCTCTCGGGATGGCCCTCCTCGTAATGGAGAGGTGAAAGAGGCGATCGGCGCGGGTCTGATGGCGACAACTCTGCAGCCTAACGACCTTCTGGCGTGGACGGCTTTGTCCCAGATGTATGTCGCCAACAAGCAGATTGCCGAAGCGGAAGACGCTAAAGGAAAAGCGCGGATTTTGTCTCTCGGCGGCAAGGTAGTGAAATAGCCGGCTGCGGCGTCTCGGATTTCGGCGTTCGACTTTCTAAAATCCGCGTTCACCTTTGCACTCATGTCCCACGCCCAAGAGCCCCGCATCCCGCTCCTGCCCACGCTGATGACAGCCGGGAACATTCTCTGCGGTTTTGTCGCCATTCTTCAGATCTTCGACGGAAGGCACTACGAGGTGAATTTGCATTATCACTACGCGATTGTGTTCATACTGCTGGCCTGCGTCTTTGACGCTCTGGACGGTCGTGTGGCCCGCATGGGCGGAACGGAGAGTCCCTTTGGCCGGGAACTCGACTCCTTAGCGGACATTGTGAGCTTCGGCGTGGCCCCAGCTCTGCTGGTGCATGACATTGTTCTCAAGGAAATCGACACGCCCAAGGGGCTTGGTTGGCTGATCTCGTGTGTTTATCTCGTTTGTGGCGCCATGCGTCTCGCTCGTTTCAACTGTCTGGCGGCCATGGATACCAAGAGCAGCAGCAAGAGTTTCCGCGGCTGCCCCATTCCTGCAGCGGCCGGCGTGATCTCCTCCCTCACCCTGCTTATAATCTGGCTGGACAGCAACGAACGCGAGATTGGCCACTGGAAATACGTGCTCGCTGGGCTCATGGCGTTGCTTTCCTACCTGATGGTGAGTGATCTCGAATACCCCAGTTTCAAGGCGGTGAACTGGCGCACGAAGCGCTCGTTTCACTGGGTCATCATCAGCATTGTGATCATTGCCTTCACGGTCATGAACTGGCACTGGATGCCGTCGATCATCTTTGTCAGCTACTTGCTTTATGGGCTGGTGCGCCCATGGGTCTCCCGCCGCTGGCGGCAGGAGATCGAAATCGAGGCTGAATCTTCCGAACTTGACCCCGATGTCGAAACAATGGCCCTCAACGGAGACGACGAATCGATTCGTTCCCGCACGTCTGATCCCGCCGCACAGATTTGAACAAATTCGTTTCACAATCGCCCCGCTCGGGTAATTGAACGTCACCGACACGTTCATGGCAGATTTTTACCAGCACGCCCGCGTGCCCACTCTTCATCACCTCGCGCACGCGGACAGTTCCGAGCGCGAGCAAGAAATGCTGTCATGGGCCGCAGAAAAACCCGTCGCACTGCTGTTGCCAGCGCTCTACGCCGAGTGTGAGCGACCGGCGCTGCCGCGCATACTGGAGGAGGTTTCCCAGGCTGGGCATGTCTCCGAAGTCGTTCTCAGCATGAACGGCATGGATGCCGCGGAGCACGAGCGCGCGCTGCGGGTCTGCCGCCAGCACCTGCGCGGCGTCAAGGCGCAGGTCCTCTGGAATGACGGCCCGCGTTTGACGGCTGTTTATGAAAGAATGGCGGAAGCAGGACTGGCGGGTGCACACGCGGGGAAAGGCTCGAACATCTGGATGGGCATCGCCTATCTGCACGCCCGCGGATTCAAGGGAGTCGTGGTCAGTCATGACACGGACATCCTGAACTACAGCCGGGATCTGCTGTGGCGGCTGTGCTACCCCCTGCTGCATCCCGGGATGGGATACCTTTTTGCCAAAGGCTACTACAGTCGAGTCTCCGATCGTCTCTACGGACGCGTGACCCGCCTGCTCATCTTTCCTCTGGTGCAGGCGTTCAGGGACATCCTCGGAAACAAGCCCCTGCTGGAGCATCTCGACAGCTTTCGCTATCCACTATCAGGGGAGTTTGCCGCCTGCATGGATGCCGTGGAAAACTTCAGTCTGCCCGGAGGCTGGGGGTTGGAAGTGTCGATGCTTTGTGAGGCACATCGTCGTTTGCCGGAAGGTCGGCAATGTCAGGTGGACCTCGGCTTTCATTTTGAGCACCGGCACCGCAGCCTCGCTCATGATCAGATCGGCGTGAACGAACCCGGTCTCGTCACCGCCGCGGCCGATGTCGCCCGCTGCCTCGCCTGGCAAGTGCTGCGTGAATCCGGGACGGAATCCGCGGAGGAACTCATGCACCCGGTGATCGAGCGTTACCGAACCCGTGCTGACGAATGGATGCACCGCTACGAACATGTCGCGCAGCTCAACGGGTTGAACCACAATCGGGAAGAAGAATGCGCAGCGATCGACGCGTTTGGACGTGCCCTGGACAACATGATCGGAGCGGTGAGTGCGGACGGATTGGAGGTGCCCGCCATGCGCCACTCCCCTGTAAAAACGCTGGCCGCCATCCCTGGTATCGGCGAGGACATCGTCCGCAGCAGTGCCTCACTGTAGTGCTTGTTAGCCTGTATAAAGATTAGGCCCGTTACCACTTGAAGTTTGCCCCTTCCGTGGGCATTCGGCTTCACCCCTTCCTCATCGTTCAATCAGGCACCAATCCTGCTTAGCTAGAACTATTCATCCAGCCCATGTCCGAAACTCCCCCGCCCAATCTCCGTCAGCACGGTTTCCAAATCCTCGAAGATGACCTCCGCTTTCTCATGGAGGCCTTCTCGACGGTGCTGAAGAACCTGGGGGAACCCGATCTGGCCGCCTGCCTGCCATGGATCGGCACCGGCGCACCGAAGCAGACGACCCGCTCGCTCGGCCAGGCCTACTCGATCGCCTTCCAGCTTCTGAACGTCGTCGAGGAACGTGCCGCGTCCCAGGTGCGCCGTCTGCGCGAAAAGAAACTCGGCCCCGAGGCTGAGAAAGGTCTGTGGCCGGACAACCTGAAGCAGCTGCGCACGCTCGGCTTGAATCAAAATGACATCCTCGCCGCACTGCGCGAGGTCTGCGTCGAGCCCGTGCTCACCGCGCATCCCACCGAGGCCAAGCGTGAGACGGTGCGCGAACTGCATCGCGAAATCTACAGTCTCATGAACCGCCATGAGAACGCGGCCTACACACCACGCGAGCAGAACCGCCTGCAGGGACAGCTTCAGACCCAGCTCGAGAATCTCTGGCGCACCGGCGAGATCCACGTCACGCGCCCGAGCATCGAGGCGGAGCTGCAAAACGCGCTGCACTACCTGCGCGAAGTTTTCCCCGAGGCCCTCGCACGCTCGCATGTGCATCTGCGCGAGGCCTGGCAGGCTGCCGGATACGATCCTGCACAGATCGACTCCCTCCCTCCCCTGCTCCGCTTCGGCTCATGGATCGGCGGCGACCGCGACGGCCATCCCTTTGTCACCGCCGACATCACGCGTCATGCCCTGCAGGTCATGCGCAAAAACGCCCTGCGCATCCAGCGCCGCGCGCTCGAGTCCCTCGCCCACCACCTGCCGCTCAGTTCGTTGTTCCAGGCCACGCCTCCGCAGCTCAGTGAATTGATCGACGGCCTCAAGGAACAGCTTCAAAACGAGCCGCACACGGATCTGGCCTACATTCTGGAACGCAACAAAGAGGAGCCCTGGCGTGCCGCGGTTTACCTGATGCGTGCAAAGGTGCTGCTGGCCATCGAGAAGCCGTCCTCATCCGCCGCCTATGTCAATCCGGACGAACTGCGTGCCGACATCGACGCGCTTGCGCAAACGTTGCTCGATGTCGGAGCCAAGGCCGTCGTCGAAGAACTCGTCGTTCCCCTGCGCCGCAACCTCACCGCTTTCGGCTTCCATTCCGCCGCGCTCGACGTGCGCCAGAACTCCGCGTTTCACGAGAAGGCCATCGATCAACTGCTTCGCGCCGCTGGATTGCTGGACGAAGGGTCGTTCATCGACTGGAGTGTCGAGAAAAAGCGTGAGTTGCTCGACCGTGAACTCGCCTCACCGCGTCCCTTCCTATCTCCCGGCATCTCCGCAGGTCCGGAAGCCGACACCGTGCTCGCCTGCCATCGCGTGCTCGCGGATCATCGCCAGCAGTTCGGCAACGCCGGTCTGGGCTCGCTCATCGTGTCGATGACACGCCGCGTGGAAGATTTGCTGATTGTGTATCTCCTCGCTCGCGAAGCCGGTTTGATGGAATGGACGCCCGACGGGCTCGTCTGCCCGCTGCCTGTCGTTCCGCTCTTTGAAACCATGGGCGACCTCGAAGCCGGCCCCGGCATCGTCGAGGACTTCCTCGCGCATCCGGTCACACAGCGCAGCCTCAAGGCACAGAGCAACGGCGGCACGCCGGTGTTCCAAATGATGGTCGGCTACTCCGACTCGAACAAGGACTGCGGCATCGTCGCCAGCCAGTGTGCGCTCCATCGCGCGCAGCGTGAGTTGTCCGCGACCATCCACAAGCACGGCGCACGCCCCATCTTCTTCCATGGCCGCGGTGGGACCGTCGGTCGTGGCGCAGGCCCCACGCATTGGTTCATGGAAGCGCTGCCGCATGGCTCCCTCAGCGGCGGCATGCGCATGACCGAACAGGGCGAAACCATCGCGCAAAAGTATGCGCACATCGGTTCCGCCGTTTACAACGCCGAGCTTCTCATCGCCTCCGCCACGGCGGCGACCGCACGCCATCGCAGCACCGAATCCCGCGCGCATCCCGCGCTCGAACCGCTCTTCGACAAGCTCGCCGCCGACAGCCGCGACGCCTATCGCGCCTTCCTGCATGCGCCGGACTTCATGAAGTTCTACCGCCAGGCCACGCCGATCGACGCGCTCGAGAATTCCCGCATCGGTTCCCGTCCCGCCCGCCGCACAGGCCAGGCGTCACTCGACGATCTTCGCGCCATTCCGTGGGTGTTTTCGTGGACGCAGTCGCGCTTCTACCTGCCCGGCTGGTTTGGTGCGGGCAGCGCGTTGACAAAGCTCAAGAAAGACGATCCCAAAGCCTTCGCCACTCTCGCCGCCGCGCTCCACGGTTCGCCGTTCCTGCGCTACGTTCTCACGAACATCGAAAGCTCCCTCGTCAGCGCCAACACCGACCTTATGCGAGCCTACGCTGGCCTTGTCGAAGATGCCTCGGTTCGGGATCGCTTCCTCGGTACCATCCTCACCGAGTATGACACCACGCGCGGCATCATCGACGAACTCTTCCAGGGCACTTTCGAGTCACGCCGCCCGCGCCTCGCCTACACGCTCAACATTCGCGAGGAGCCGCTCAAGATGCTGCATCAGCAGCAGATCGCCCTGCTCCGTGAGTGGCGCGCACTCGTCGCAGCCGACAAAACCGAAGCCGCCGACGCAATGATCTCCGACATGCTGATTTCGATCAATGCGATCGCGTCCGGATTGCGCACGACAGGTTGATCACGTTCGCCCCCGATACTCTCCCGGCGCCACACCCACCCAGCGTTTGAAGACACGTGAGAAGATAGCCGCGTTTGCGTAACCCACATTCGCAGCCACAACCTCCAGTTTGTCGTTCCCGGCTTCGAGGAAGCGGCGTGCCTGCTCCATACGCAGGCAGGTGAGATGCTGCATCGGACTGCGACCGAGCTCCTTCAAACAAAGCCTCCGCAGATGCTCCGGACTGCAATGGCTGCGATGCGCCAGCTCGGCGAGCGTCCAGTCGCGCATCAGGTCCTGCTCCACATCAGCCCACAACTTCGCCACACGCGGTTCCTTGCTCCGCCACGGTTGGGCGATGCGACGGATCGTCGCGTGCAGGAGTTCCAGCCAGTGATGCAGAAGACGCGGCTCGCGCTCCCCTTCCCACTCCGCCCGCACGCCTGAGATGATGCGCACGATCGCGTCCGCCTGCGCCGTCGGCATCACCGGCGACGCCGCACCGACCACCGGGGTGACAAAACTCGGCTCATCGTAACGCACCCATGCAAAGCACCCGCGCTCGCGCCCTTTTGCCTCGAACGCATTCAGCACACGGGGCGGCGCGAGACAGACCATGCCCGGCTTCACCCGCTGCCAACGACCATCGAGCAGGATCGAACCTTCCCCGCTCACGCAGGCGAGGACGAAACTCCCCTCTGGCTTCATGCGCACACGCCGATACGGCGGCAACGCCTCGTCCATGCCAAGCCGTGCGATGCGATGCGTGCTCATCTCCACACATTCCCGCGCCTCCACCACCCAGCGCCGCGTCTTCGGGCCGTTGAGGGTGGTTTCGTGAAGGTCTGTTTCTGTGGGCATGATTGAGAAAGAGACTGTCCTCCAACCGCTAATCTGACGCTAATCTGACGCTGATGCCAGAAATTCATTATTAGCGTCTCATCAGTGTCAGATTAGCGGTTAGAACACTGCCTGAACCAATGAGGTGACCTTCACAGGTGCATTTCAGGCATGACACCGTGCATGCGGTCCTGCTAGCCTGCG
>JAWLBG010000065.1:0-7882 GCA_041395065.1 Prosthecobacter sp.
ACAATTTCGGAACCATGGGGCAAAAGCCGACACACCCCGAGCTTCTCGATCACCTGGCCGTAAGCTTTATGGAAAAGGGCTGGTCGATCAAAGGCCTCATCCGTGAGATCATGATGAGCCGCGCCTATCAGATGGGTTCCTCGCATGACGCCGCGAATTATGCGCTCGATCCAGACAACAAGTATCACTGGCGCATGAGTCAGCGCCGCCTCGATGCGGAGGCGATCCGCGACGCGATGCTGGCTGTGGCCGGCGTGATCAACTATTACCCGGTGGACGGTTCGCCCGTCGCACGGGTGGGTGAAGGCCGGACCGGCCTCATCGAACTTCTCAGGGAGGTGAATTCGACTCCGCAAAACCAACGCTCGATCTATCTGCCGATCATTCGGGATCAAATCCCCGAGTTCCTCTCCGTGTTCGACTTCCCTGATGCGAGTCTTGTGAACGGCGACCGCGAAACGACCAACGTCCCTTCACAAAGCCTGTTCCTCATGAACAACGCCCAGGTGCAGGGCATGGCGGACGCCTTTGCACGGCGCATCGCAAACTTCGCAGGTAGTCCGCAGGAGCGCCTGAACCACGCCTACCTCCTTGCCTTTGGCCGCGAACCATCCGCGACAGAGAAGCAGGCCATCTCAAATTTCTGGACACGCTTTCCGCAGGAGGCGGCGAAAGACAAGAGCATCCCGAAAGACCAGATCCAAGGCTTGGCACTCTCGGCATTCTGCCAGGGACTCTTTGCCAGCGCTGAATTCCGTCACCTGAACTGATCCACATTCACCCATTCAACATCATGAACACCGTGATCCCATCCCGCCGTGACTTTCTGAAGACCACCAGCAGCGGCTTCGGTTATCTGGCCTTTGCCGCCATGGCCCAGCAGCAGGCTCTTCGCGCCAACACCGCAGCCGGGCCGCTGTCTCCCAAACAGCCGCATTTCACACCGCGTGCGAAGCACGTGATTTTTCTCTGCATGCAGGGAGCGCCCTCGCATGTGGACACCTTCGATTACAAGCCGAAACTGATCGCGGACGCCGGCAAGCAGGCCCCCGCAGCAGCTGGTCGCTACGGCAGAGCGACTCTCATGCCCTCGCAGTGGAAATTCTCCCGGCATGGCCGTAGCGGAATGTGGATTTCTGATCTCTGGCCCAATCTTGCGAAGCACGCGGATGATCTTTGCATGCTCAACTCGATGGCGACCGACCTGCCGGCGCACCCGCAGGCCTTTGCCCAGCTGCACACGGGAACAACACAGTTTGTGCGGCCCTCGCTCGGTGCATGGACACTCTACGGTCTGGGCACGCAGAATCAAAACCTGCCGGGCTTTGTGACGATCAACCCTCCCGGCAATGCGACCCGCACCTTTGGCAGCGCCTTCCTTCCGGCCATTTACCAGGGCACGAAAGTCGGAGGACCGACCATTCCCGGCTTGGGTGGAGCCGCCGCAAGGCGCTTCGGTGGCGCTATGGATCAAGCCACGGTCGCGAACATCAAGAACAACCGTTTTTCGACAGACACTCAGCGTGCGCAACTAGACCTCGTGCAGTCACTCAACAAGTCCACCATGCAGCAAAGCGGCGGCGTAAGCCCGGAAGTGGAGGGGGTGATCGAATCTTATGAACTGGCCTTCCGAATGCAGGCTGAGGTGCCGAAAGTGATGGACCTGACCAAGGAGACCGAAGCCACCAAGGCGCTCTACGGCATCGGCGACGGCGAAACGGACACGTTTGGCAAGCAGTGTCTGATTGCGCGAAAATTCGTCGAGGCAGGTGTCCGTTTCATCGAGATCACTCACGGGAACTGGGACCAGCATTTCAACCTCAAAACCGGATTGGAACGCAACTGCAACCAGGTGGACAAACCGATCGCCGGTCTGCTGGCGGATCTCAAGTCCCGCGGTCTGCTCAAGGACACGCTGGTCGTTTGGGGCGGAGAATTCGGACGCACTCCGCACTCCCAAGGTGACGACGGCCGTGACCACAACAACAAGGGGTTCACGATGTGGATGGCGGGCGGCGGCGTGAAAGGCGGCATGAACTACGGCATGACGGACGACTACGGTTACGAGGCTGTTCTGAACAAGATGCACATTCATGACTGGCACGCCACAGTGCTGGCTTTACTGGGGTTGGATCACGAGCGCTTGACTTACCGATATGCGGGCCGCGACTTCCGCCTGACCGATGTTTATGGCACCGTGGCCAAGGAAATCATCGCATGACATATGGATGATGCGCACGTTGCATACCGCGTAATTCGTCTTATGGATAGCGCTCAGTATGGTAACGAGCGCCACCCAGTCCTCACAAAAGACTCCCGCAGGCAGCGAGCAGTCATCCGCGAGCGACATCACGGATGACCGTCGCGCCATGGCGGAGCAAATGGAGCAGGTGATCGCCACGGAGCTGCCAGGGGAACTCCGGCCGTCAGCGCTGGAACTTCTGAGGGCAATCATGCTCAAAGTGGCCGTGGCGGAGCATTTTGACGCCTTTTGTGGACAGGCTTTTGCAAAGCCAGAGTGGGCTGCGGCCGCCAGCCCGGTTCTTGCCGACTTGTTTGAGGAGGACGAGGACCTTTTGGCTGAACTCGCCAGAATCCCCGACTTAATCATCGAGATGGGCACCGGGCAGGTGGCGATCACCTGCATGGTGGCGTCCCGCTGGGCCGCCCGAGGGGAAACACATCGCCTATCACGTTTGGCCGACGCACTCGTCGCTTCACATGCCTGCAAAAGCGCGTGTGCTGTGGAGGTGATGCTGGCATTGGCCGCGACACTGGCCGTAACGCGCCTCTCGCGAGCGGAACAGCTGTTTCAGGCGGCGCTACCCTTGGTCAAAGATGAACACGCCGAAGCCGTCGCGGATGCGCGGAAGTGGCTGGCAGTGGGCAGAGTCGTTTGCAGTACCTCCCAAGAAGAGCGGGATTTCTGGGATGTACGGTTGCGCCGTCCCAAGACCGCGTGGCAGTGGGATAGCCAGCAGGAGCGCCATGCCTTGGCGAATCTCGCCGAACAGGTAAGACCCAACTTGGAAGGCGCCGAAAGTTATCAGGCGATCGTGCCGGAGTGCTGGTGGGATCTCGCCATGAGCGCCGCCACCACGAAGGAAGCGGAAAATACATCCCAAAAAAGGGATACAAGCGCTCCAATCGCTAGTGATCGGGAAACTTCCCCTCCGACACCGGAGGTGCCGAAGCGCCCCCATCCAGATGTAGTACCGATCCCCGAAAAACCGAGGCAAGTAAGCCGAGGCCGCTCGCTGTTTGTGCTCGGGTGGACATGCGGCGCCCTGACCATGGCACTCACCATTCTGCTGCTCCCTCAGCACATTATCGGCAGACTTGTTTCCTTTAATGAGGGAACGATCGCGCCAACAGGCGCTGCTCCGGCGTTGACAACCGTTGTGAAGGGCCCTGCGGAAATGGAAGCTTGGCGCCAGGAGAACCTCAGACGCATGAAAGAGGACATGGCGGAATTTGCCGCACAGCAGATGGTGGCCAAGAACGGCACATGGAGAGAAAGCGAAAAAGTTCTTCTCGGCCACACCGAACGGCTACCCCATGACAGTTCCGAGTATGTCAAATTTCTAGTCTGGTTGCATCTGGATCCACCCGAAGACAGCGAGGTGCGAAGGCAGGTCGCCAAATTGCTGCTGGAGCGAGTGAACCGGGGGGCAATCACCCTATGGGAAGAACTTTCGTATCCTGGCTCAGCAAATGCTCGGGAAATTAGGGACGCAGCTCTCGCTGCCCTCACAGATGCCACTTTCACTTGGAGCGATACCGATAAGGCTCGTCTTAAGGCCATTGTGGCTATCACAGACGGCAACAGGTCAACGTAGACTTCCGAGCCCTCGACCAACTGGTTCTAAATCGATTTGCGGTGATCAACGGGACAAGCTGATTGCGACAGCAGCAGGAGCCGCCCCATTTGGATGTAATATTCATAATAAACACCCTCACAATATGTCGTGTTAACATAAGCAATGGCTCACGAATTATAAATTTACTAGATTTATGAGAATTCTTTTGCGTTTTTGAGCTTCAACCCTTAGAATCGAGAAATTCCAGCTGTAACTCCTTGCCGCTCATACAAATCAGCCGTCGCCCCTTTCCTATTTAATCCCCTATTCACAGTATGGTCGAGGATCTCCAGCAGTTCGGCAATTTGTCGATGGCTCACAGCGCGGGCGGCGCTCCTGTGGAATTGGAGCGTTCCAAGGATGAAGTTGTCTTTCTGGCATTCGACAATCGCATAAGACGCTTGGTCGAATTACATGTGCTGCGGGGAGGGAGTTCGCTCGACGCTGCAGCGAAGAGATCGGCTTTCGACCGTGCGCGTCAGGCGTCCGAAATCCGCAACCCCACCTTCATGCGAATCCTGGAGCTGGGGGAGGATGAAGGCCTTGTCTATTACACGAGCAATCTAAACGACGGGGAATTCGTCGATCACTATGTCAAACGACGCGGTGCCATGTCAGCGCCAACGGCTTTGGCACTGGTCTTTCAATTGCTGGATGACCTCCTTCAATTAAAAGGACTAAAGCGCTTGGTTTCGGGCTTGCACATCGATAGGGTGCTGGTCACGACACTGGAGGACACGTTTTTGCAGCTTCGAGTTGTGGATTACGGCCTGTCCAAACCAGAGTTGAGCGAAGAAGCGCAGTCGGGAGGGCGCCTTGTGGCTGAAGCTTGTCGGCTCTTGTTTCTGTTGCTGACAGGGGAGTTCTACAACGGTGAAAATCCGGACCGGTTCCCGGCATTGACGCAACTCCCCATGAGCCTTCGTACAACCATGCGCTCGTCCTTGTCCGATCCCGAAAATGGACCGACATCGGTGGCAAAATTACGGGACGATGTCCGGGAGGCCTTCAGCGCACTTTCAAGCACGATCCAAGGGCGCAATCTCCGCAAGCATCTAGTGGTCATCTCAGCCCTGATGCCAGAATCCCAACTGCAGGATCTGCTGCTCGAAAACGTGCCGGTGGAGAACATCCTGGGAACGCGCTTTCACGTTGAAAACGCCGACTATGCGAGGCGCTATCCATTCTCGATTCCCGCAGTCAATGTCAAAGCCGAGCAGCCGGTGATGGTCCACTTGCTGCCCCCCTCGCGAATCGTGGAAAAGAACCGCTACGAGGCGGTGCCGCTGCAGATGTGGCGTTTCAACCCGGAGAAGCATCCGAACATTTTGCGATCTCTCAGCCTTTGGGAGAGTCCCGACTGGACTTTCCTCACTGAAGAGAGGGAGCCGGGATTTGCCCTCAGCCGACTGATGGCGGAGCGGGTCACTTTAAATCCCGCCGAAGTTTTGGTCCTGATGCGTCAAGTCTGCGCCGGCTTGGAGCAGGCCGTCGAATGCGGTGTACAGAGAGTGGATCTACACCCTTCCAACATTCTTCTCAGGGTGGGCAAACAAGGTCCGCTACTCTCAAGAGAGCTCGATCGCCTCATGCAGAAACGTTTGGACGCCTGGCCGAAGTTTCTGGTGAAGCTGCGCCCTCACATGACCATGCGCAGCCTTTACGAGCCGCTCTTGGTGGACACAGACATGCCCGACGGAGCGCACCAGGAAGAGCACCTTATGGATCGGGATTTTAAGAACCGGTCGTTTGTGGCGCTCGCCGCCTATCTTTTGTCTGGTGAACGACAAAGTGGTGACGCTCCACAATTCGCCGAATCCGTTCCTGAGGCCGCTTCCACCTATGTCCGGGAATGCCTGGCTCTCACAAAGAAGTTCGGAAAAACGCCGACACCCGCCGAGTTCATCGCACGTTTTGAAGACTCATTGAGCGCTCCCACCGTTGATCTCGCGACTCGACTGCGCGGACAATCGGTTGCGATGGAAGAAATGGAAAGCGTCGGTGCGGTTTCCGATTTTGATGAGGATTGGCAGCAGGACGATCTGGACGACGAAGCCATTCACACGTCACCCTTCGACACAAGAAAGATGAAGGCGCACGACTTCAACTCGGCCCTGAATCAAAAACGCTCATTCCCGTGGGCCGCCTTGACTGCCGCAGCCGTGATCGTCCTCGGCCTTGGATCATGGTTTTTCCTGGGAGGAAAATCGTCACCCCCCACATCGCAAGCAGAAGCAGTTTCGCCATCGTCGGCTGCAGAAGGTCCCGAATCGAATCCAAACACGACTACCACGGCTGAGGCTAGCGCCAAGGACACCGCTGTCGTGCAAGTGGCCGAAGGAAAAAAGGACACCACCAAGCCCCCCCTTCCCTCTGCTGATTTGACGGCGTCCAAACCCTCCAATGAGGAGAAGAAAAACGATCCCGTTAGCAAGCTTGCTACAGATGCCAGGAAATCCGCCGAAACGCCCAAACTCACCGCAGCAAAACCCGATCAGACGAAAACTGTCTCTTCTGCACCATCAGCCAAAGTCGCCGAAGAAAAGAAGAAAAGCCCTCCGGCGGCGAGGCCTCTCAAGGCGTCAAACCAGGAACCGGTCATCATTCGCAGAGCGATTCTCCCTTCACAGGAAGAACTTGAGCGAATGAAGCAGGGGCACGTGGAAAACAGGATTGGAGCACTCCCCGAAATGTCCTCCGCTTCCCGCTTGCCGGAAAAAAAGGAGAAGAGCAAGCCATGAGTTTCCTCCCAAGCCAGACACCCACTGAATCTCACGACTCGCGGAAATTGGGGAGCAACTCCGAATTTGTTTGGACGCAGACGGCTCCCCCAATTATTGATTTAAGTTCGGACACAGGTTCCGCGCATGTGATTTCCCCGATTCAATTTGGCGAACACCCGTGCGACGGCTCCTCATAGAGATCATGACACAACACTCACAACAAATCGTTTAACCCAGAAGAGGCTGATGAAGGTCAACAACACAATCGTCGTATCGATCGGTCAGGCAGGAAATCAGATTGCCGCCTCGTTTTGGAAAACCGTCTGTCAGGAACACGGCATCGACCCGATGACGGGCCAAACCGCGCAAGGACAGCCACCGGCTGGAAACTGGAGTGCCTTCTTTGGCAAACTCGGCGAGTCCACTTCCGGCAGCTACGTCCCCCGTGCCATCATGGTCGACTTGGAGCCCAGTGTGATCGACAACGTTAAATCTACCTCTGGTTCGCTCTTCAACCCGGCCAACCTGATCAGCCGCACCGAGGGTGCTGGCGGCAACTTTGCCGTTGGATATCTTGGTGCAGGTCGTGAGGTACTTCCCGAGGTCATGGGACGCCTCGATTCCGAAATCGACAAGTGCGACAATGTGGGGGGCATCATCGTGCTCCATGCGACAGGCGGCGGCTCCGGCTCCGGTCTCGGCGCCTTGGTAATTGAGTCGATCAAAGAGAGATATCCGGAGTTCCCGGTGCTTAGCTGCGCGGTTTTGCCGTCGCCCCAGGTTTCTTCCGTGGTCACCGAGCCTTACAACACGGTGTTCACTCTTAATACACTGCGTCGCGCAGCGGACGCCTGCCTTATCTTTGACAACGAGGCGCTCTTCGAACTCGCTCATCGCAAGTGGAACATTGAGAGTCCGACTGTCGATGACCTCAATCTTCTCATCACCGAAGCACTCGCCGGATTGACAGCATCCATGCGCTTCAGTGGCTTCCTGACCGTTGAGATCAGCCTGCGCGAACTGCTCACCAATCTGGTCCCGCAACCCTCCCTGCATTTCCTCATGTGCGCGTTTGCGCCATTGACCCCGCCGGATCGCAGTAAATTCGAGGAAATGGGCGTCGAGGACATGATCCGCAGCCTCTTTGACAATGATTCGGTGTTCGCTGCCTGCTCGCCGATGGAAGGACGCTTCCTTTCCACCGCGGTTCTCTATCGGGGAATCATGGATGACAAACCGCTGGCAGACGCCGCACTGGCAGCCATGCGCGAGCAACTGCCGCTGACTTACTGGATTCCC
>JAWLBG010000066.1:0-4806 GCA_041395065.1 Prosthecobacter sp.
GGTGTGAAACGCAGCGTTCGCCCACAACTTGCCCGTCTTCAAACACTCACGCGTCTGCCAGCGCGACGGCATCGCCGACGCTCAGACGGCCCGATTTGTTCTCTTGGATGAAGTTCACGCCGAAACAGACCGCGTTGCCGCCTGCAACGCGGCGGAAGGTGGCGAGCGTGCGCAGCGGTTCGGCGCCGCGCCGGCCCGACTGCTGGTCCGTTGTCGTCATGATGCAGCGCACGCTGGGTCCGGCGGTGCGGAGACGCACATCGCCGATGCGAAGCGCTGGCCACGTCTCCTCAGAAAAGGGTTCGCTGCTGTCGTCGATGACGAGATTCGGGCGAAAACGATCCATCGGAACGGGTTCGCCGCCGTTGGCACGAATGCGTCGGTTCAATTCGTCGAGCGAGGGGGTGGTCGTGACGAGGATCGGCGCTCCATCGGCAAAGGACACGAGATCACCGGGCTGCGCGGCGGCCTTCGTCACCGGGCGGTGAAATCGACCGCCGATGCGCACGAGGCGGCAGCGCATCGCGAGCACACGCGTGAGCCATTCCGCGACTTCAGCACCGCCATCATCGGCGAGCAGCCCGCTGTCGCGCCACACGGTCACCGGGCGAAGAATGGCGTTGGGATCGCTTGCACGCGACACGGAAACACTGCCGCGGTCATCAGCGGAGAGCGTGAGCGTTTCCTCCGTCAGCGCGGTCGAAACTGTCGCCATGGCGGGAACGGTGCGCTGCGTGAGGAAGCCGCCGTTTTCATCCACGACGAGAAACCGCCGGTCGCCGACGAATCCGAGGTCGTCGATCTCCGCCGACGTGACATCACAACCGCGGAGTGATTTGACCGGATAGATGTGCAGGCTGCTGATGCGCATGCAGATGCCTACGAGGCGGCGCGCTGGCTGCAAGGCCCGACTTCAGCGCGTACGGCTCACGCGAGGATCTTCCTCATCACCTTCGCGCCTTCGACGCCGGAGAGCCGCGCGTCCAGTCCCTGGAACTTGAAGGTGAAGGCCTCGTGGTTGATGCCGAGCTGGTGGAGCATCGTGGCGTGGAGGTCGTGGACGGTGACGATGTTTTCCTGCGCCGCGTAGCCGAGATCATCGGTGCTGCCAAAGGTGACGCCGCGTTGGATGCCGGCACCGGCGAGCCACATGGACATGGCTTTGTTGTGATGGTCGCGGCCGACGGGGCCTTTGTTGCCCTGCGCCATCGGAGTGCGACCGAATTCGCCGCTGAAAACGATCAGCGTGTCATCCAGCATGCCACGGCGTTTGAGATCGGTGATGAGCGCCATGCAGGCGCGATCGACTTCACCGGCGCGCAGCGGCAATTCTTCGCGCAGCAGGCTGTGGTGGTCCCAGTCGCGATGGTAGAGCTGGATGAAGCGCGTGCCGCGTTCGGCGAGACGACGTGCGAGCAGGCAATTCGATGCGAAGGAGCCGTCGCCGGGCGTGCAGCCGTAGAGTTCGAGCGTTTTGGCGCCTTCGCCGCGAATGTCCACCAGCTCCGGCACGCTGGCCTGCATTTGGAAGGCCATCTCATACTGCGCGATGCGCGTGGCGATCTCCGGATCATCACAAATCGCAGCGTGCTGCCGGTTGAGCGCATTGATCGCGGCGACGTCCGCGCCTTGCTGCTCGCGCGTGACGCCGTTCGGACTCGTGAGATACAAAACGGGATCGCCTTGCGAGCGAAGCTGCACGCCTTGAAACTTGGAAGGCAGAAAGCCGCTGCTCCACTGTCGCGCGGCGATGGGCTGCGGATTGCGGCCCTTGCCGGTGGACATCATCACGACGAAACCGGGCAGATCGTCCGCCGCGCTGCCGAGACCGTACGTGATCCAGGATCCCATGCTCGGCCGTCCGGCGATCTGCGAGCCGGTGTTCATGAACATGTGCGCCGGATCGTGATTGATCGCGTCCGTGGTCATTGAGCGCACGAGGCAGATGTCGTCCGCCACGCTGCCGATGTGCGGCAGCAGCTCGGAGAGCTCCATCTGGCACTCGCCATACTTCTGAAAGCGAAACATCGGTCCCTTGCACACCAGTTTCTGTCCCTGGAGCTGCGCAAGCTGCTGTCCCTTCGTGAACGACTCCGGCATCGGCCTGCCGTCCATCTCGGCGAGCTTCGGTTTGTGATCGAACAGCTCCAACTGCGACGGCCCGCCTGCCATCGTGAGCCAGATGACCCGCTTCGCCTTCTGCGGGAACGGCAGATTCTTCAAGGTGCCGCGCGTGGCGGCAGCGCGGAGCAGTTCTGGATTCATCAACGCCGCCAGCGCCACCGTGCCGAGACCTTGCGTGGCCCGGCCGAGGAAGGCGCGACGAGTGTTGGGTGAATGCGGAGTCATGGTGTCAACGGAGGTGGAAATGACGAAACCAGAATGAGGAATGACGAATCAATGACGAAGCACGAATGCTGAAGGGGGGAGGGGTTTGGGGCTTCATTCATCATTCGCCATTCGGGTTTCGTCATTCCGTGCAGCGGTCACGTTTTGGTGTTCTTGAAGATCGTGGAGAAGATCAGATTAAGTTCATGGGCCTCGCGCCACAGATCCCTGGCATCGAGACGCTTGTCTGGCACGGCCGCGGCGATCATGCGGAGGAAATGCTTCGATTCGCGTGATTCCTTGCGGCATGTGCCAATTCGATGTTTGAAATCCTTCTTGGAAACCGAGTCGTCGGCTTCGCAGTAGTTTGCGCCGACACTTGTGGCAGCGCCGACCAACTGGTCGATCAGCCGGTTCGTAAGCGGACCTTGTGGAATCGTTTTGAGGAAGCGAATGACGGTCTCACCAAATCGTGCCGTCCGCTCTTCTAGGTCGAAGACAGCTTTCTTGGCTCCATACGAAGCGCTTTCTTCTCGAACACTGCCGGATGACTCCACTGGCCAAGGAGACCAAAAGTCTTCCCCATCATTCATCATTGGAGCTTCATTCGTCATTCGCCATTCTGGTTTCGTCATTCCTCGCAGCGGCAGGTTACGAACGCGTGATCGTTTCGTGGAGATTGATCAGCACACGCGCGACATGCGTCCACGCGGCGAGGTCGGTCTTGTTCAATCCGGTGGCAACAGGCGCGGCGCCGGTTTTGAGCAGGGCTTCGGCGGTGGCGCTGTCTTTTTGATAATCGGCGAGCTGCTTGGCGAACAAGGTGGAAAGCGTCTTCATTTCCTCGGCGCTTGGCTGGCGTTGCAGGACCTGCTGCATGGCCCAGGTGATGCGCGCAGGCGTGTCGCCGTTGCATTCGGCCAGGATACGCGCGGCGAGGGAACGGGCGGCTTCGACGTAGGTCGGGTCGTTGAGCAACACGAGCGCCTGCTGCGGAATGTTGGAGCGATTGCGCTCGGCGACGCACTCTTCGCGGCTCGGCGCGTCGAAGGCGACGAGGCTGGGATGCGTGAAGGTGCGCTGCCACCAGGTGTAGATGCCGCGGCGATACAGACCTTCGCCGGTGTCGTTCTGCCATTCGCGTGTGGGGAAGTTCAGATTTTCCCAGTATTTCTCCGGCTGATACGGCTTCACGCTCGGGCCGCCGATTTTCGGCACGAGCAGACCGGAAATCGCGAGCGCGTTGTCGCGCACGAGTTCGGCATCGAGGCGGAAGGCGCTCTGGCGCGCGCATTCGCGATTGTAGGGATCGGTGGCGGTGAGTTCCTTCGTGGAGGTGGACACCTGCTTGTAGGTGTCGCTGTTCACGATGATGCGCACCATGTGCTGGAAGTCCCAGCCGCTGTCCATGAACTCGCAGGCGAGCCAGTCGAGCAGCGCGGGATTCACCGGTGGCTCGCCCTGTGCGCCGAGGTCGTCGAGCACTTTGCTCAAACCGGTGCCGAAGAACTGCTTCCACAGGCGGTTCATCACCGTGCGGGCGGTAAGCGGATTGTCTTTGGAGACAAGCCACTGCGCGAGGTCGAGACGCGTGAGATCGCGGCCTTCGATCTTCGGCTTCGGCAGGTAACCGGGCAGCGCGGCCTTCACGACTTCGCCTGTTTCGTTCATCCAGTCGCCACGCGGCAGGATGCGCACGGTGCGCTTGTTCGTGTCGCTGATGGAGACGATGCACTTCGGCAGCGGGTCGTAGAAGGCTTTGCGCTCGGCTTCGGCTTTCACCACTGCTACCCGCTCGGCTTTGTAAAGGGAAGTGACCTTGAGGAAGTAGGCTTCGACGGCCTGCTTTTGTTTCGGATTGCGCTCTTTGGCTTTTAAGATGGCCATGATCTGCTGGGCCTCCTTTTTTGAGTTCGCGGACGCCTTGGAATCTTTGACCAGTTCGGGAAGAATCACTCCATAGCCGATGACGTCCTGTTCCCACTGCTGCTGGGCGGCGTCGAGCATGGGCTGCACGGCAGTGAGCTTCTTCTTCGCGTCCGAGAGTGTCGCGTCAAGCCGGGCGAGTTTCTGCTCATTCTCCGGTGACGTCACGCCCATGCCGTCCTCGCGTTTGCCAATGATGCCCTCCTTGATGTCTGCAAAGAACGCGCCGAGTTGATAGAAGTCACGCTGGGCGAAGGGGTCGAACTTGTGGTCGTGACACTGGGCGCAGCCGGTCGTCTGGCCCATCCAGGCGTTGCCGATGACCCGAACGCGGTCAGTGAGCATGCGCTGCTCGTAGTCTTTTGCCTGTGCACCGCCTTCCTGTGTGGTGAGCAGCAGGCGGTTGAAGGCGGAGCCGACGCGCGTCTCCTGATTCGCATCCGGCATCAAATCACCGGCGATCTGCTCGAGGGTGAAGCGGTCGAAGCGCTTGTTCGTGTTGAACGACTCGATGACGTAGTCGCGGTAGGGCCACACGTTGTGCGGATTGTC
>JAWLBG010000067.1:0-4135 GCA_041395065.1 Prosthecobacter sp.
GCAATGAATTCGAACGAACTCAGCGCCGTGCGGAAACCGAAAGTGATCTGGAAGTCCGATTCGAACACGCTCTACATTGTGGCCACGCGTCTTCAGCACATGTGGGTGGAGGGTTACCTTGCTGCGGCGGACAAACCGCAGTCCCTGATCGCGATTGAAGTGAAGTTCATCGAAACTTCTCGTGATCCGAAGCGCGAGTTCGGCATCGACTGGACCGGAACTTTCGAGAGCGGCAACTTCCGGCAGGTGGACAAGGTGGATATTGTGAAGGATGACTTTGACCAACCGAAGCTGGAAGTCGAATACACCCAGACTCCCACGAACGGCGGTTTTCGCACGGACTTGGCACCGCTGCTCAGCGGCGCGAATCTGAACAACGTGGCAGGAACTCTCGGCTGGCCCGCCCTTAGCATCCTCAGCGCTCAGGACGTGAACGTGAAGCTTCGCGCCATCATGCGTGACGAAGAAACCAACACCACTTCCTATCCGCGCATGGTTACGCTCAACAACCGCGAGGTTGCCATCCGCAGCGTGGTGAATCAGCCGGTGCTCGACGCTAGTTCCACGGCCAGTGCGGGCGCGGTCGGTGCCACCACGACCACCCAGGTGGCCTACCTGCCGATCGGTACGGTGTTGAACATTCTTCCCAAGCGCATGCACTCGGACAAAGTCATGCTCAACATGGCCGTCACCGTCTCCAGCATCATCGGAACCGAGGTCATCTCTGGAAACCCTTATCCCATCGCCTCTTCGCGTGTTTACAGCGCTCCAGTGGAGATTGATTCCGGATACACCGTCGCCGTCGGCGGACTTGACGAGGCTCGGGAACGGGAAGGGGAGGCAGGCGTGCCCTTTCTCAGCAAGGTGCCTGGCTTGAAGTGGCTCTTTAAATACAAAAGCCGGAGCAAGAATCACAAGAATCTCATGCTCTTCATCACCCCGACGATTATTGACGGTCGTCATGGTGGACTTCCCGCCGAGCCGCAGTCTGTCGTGCCGCAACGTCCCGGTCTGCCGGGCAAGCCGAAAGTGGATTACGCCAGCGGTATGCTCATCGGCGGCGCGGCATCCCTGCCGAATGCCGTCTCCTACCTTTCCCGCGAGGCCGAGATCCTTGGCAATACCATTGAGGAAGGACGCATCACCGACGAAGTCAGCGCCAAGGTGAAGGAAATTAAAATCGCCGTCGAACAGGTGCACGCCCAGTGCGAGCAGATGAAGATCTCCGAGCCTGCGAAATTCGCCATGATCGACCAGCACCAGTTCATGCTCTCGGACCTTCTGAAGCGCATCGCTTCATTCCAGCGCATGCTGTTTACCAAGAAATACCTTTGAGGCCGCCGATGGCGTGACCGGCGGCATGGCAGATGTGCTGGCCAGGCATTGAGTCAGTCGATGATAGTTGGCGAAAATTCGATGCGACGTGGAGACGACGAGCGGCCAATATCGGCTTGTCATCCCATTCGCTGATCATCGCCATGAACTCCTCGACTACTTCTGCCCAATCCTCCCCGCCGGGAGGCGTCATCAATTCGTTCATGGAGATCTGTGTAAGGTTACTCGTCTGGCTGCTCACGCATACGGTGTATCGTGTGTGGGTGGTGGGAGCGGAGCATCTGCCGGAGCGGGGTGGAGCGCTGCTGGTGTGCAATCACCTCTCGTTCATGGACGCGACCTTCATGTTGGCGTCTACGCGGCGGCGGATTCGCTTCATTCTTTTCAAGGGCATCTATGACAAGTGGTATGTGAAACCCTTCGCCAGGATGCTGCGCATCATCCCGATTTCGTCCGAAGGCCGGCCGCGAGAGATGGTGCAGTCCCTTCAATCCGCCACGCAGTCGATCAAGGACGGGGAGGTGGTGTGCATCTTTGCCGAAGGGCAGATCACGCGGATCGGGCAGTTGCTGCCGTTTCGACGCGGGCTGACGCGAATCATGAAAGGCGTCGATGCTCCCGTGATCCCCGTGCATCTGGACAACGTGTGGGGAAGCATCTTCAGCTTCGATCGCGGCAGGTTTTACTCAAAGCTGCCTCGGTCCCTGCCGTATCCGGTGACAGTGAGCTATGGTGTTCCGTTGCCGGGCAACTCGGCGCCGCAGGTCGTGCGCCAGGCAGTGTCCGAGTTGGGGGCGAATGCGTGGAACTACCGTAAAGAACACATGCCGACACTGCACCGCGCCTTTGTGCGCACTGCCCGGAGGCATCCCTTCCGCTTCGCCATGGCCGATGCAACGACTCCTGTGACGGGGTTTTTCTCCGTGCTGGTGAAGACGATTTTCTTGGGGCGTCGGCTGAGAAAGGTGTGTAAGGAGGATGAAATGGCGGGCCTTCTGCTGCCGCCGTCGGTGCCTGGAGCGCTGGCAAACTACGCTGCGCTGTTGATGGGCAAGGTGCCGGTGAATCTGAACTACACGCTTTCGGCGGAGGGGATCGCGTCCTGCATTCGTCAGAGCGGCGTGCGCACGGTGGTGACCTCGAAGAAGTTCCTCACCAAGCTGAATTTGACCCTGCCGGGGGACGTGGTGTTTTTGGAGGACATTGTCTCCAAGCCGACTTTCGGGGAGCGAATCGTGGCGCTGATGCTGGCCCTAGCGCCGGTGGCATGGATTGAGAAAGCCTTGGGCTCCGGAGGGCGGAAAATCGACGACAAGGCGACGATCATTTTCTCCAGCGGGAGCACGGGTGAGCCCAAGGGGGTCGTGCTTTCTCACTTCAACATCGTCTCAAACGTGGAGCAGATCGGTCAGGTATTCGGCTTTGCTTCAGACGATCGCCTGCTGGGCATCCTGCCATTCTTTCACTCCTTCGGCTTCACCGGCACGCTTGGCGCACCGGCGATATTGGGGCTCGGAGTGTCGTATCATTTCAATCCGACGGATTCCAAGGTGGTGGGTGAAATGGTGCAGAAGCATCTGGTGACCTTCCTTCTGGCGACGCCGACCTTCCTGCAACTCTACATGCGTGGTTGTCAGCCGGAGCAGTTCGGCAGCATACGCTTCGTCATGGTGGGCGCGGAAAAGCTGCCGGATAGACTCGCCACGGCCTTCGAGGAACGCTTCGGCATCCGGCCCATGGAGGCTTATGGCTGCACGGAGTGCGCCCCCGCCGTGACCGTCAATCGCAACGACTTTCGTGCCGCTGGATTCCGGCAGGTTGGGGCGAAGCGGGGAACGATCGGTCATCCGCTGCCGGGAGTGAGCGTGAAGATTGTCGATCCTGAAACTGGCGAGGCGCGTCTGCAGGGAGAGCCTGGATTGATGTTGCTGAAAGGACCCAACATCATGCAGGGCTACCTCAACAATCCCTCCAAAACGGCCGAAGTGCTCAAGGATGGCTGGTACTGCACCGGAGATATTGCCTCTGTCGATGAAGACGGGTTTGTCACGATCACGGACCGTCTCAGCCGATTTAGCAAGATCGGTGGGGAGATGGTTCCCCATATCAAGATCGAGGAGCGGCTTCACGAACTCGCCGACACGACGATTCAGACTTTTGCCGTGACCAGTCTGCCAGACGCCAAGAAGGGGGAAAAGCTCATGGTGTTGCACGTCATGGACGAGTCGCGTCTGGAGGAAGTCTTTCGCGACTTCTCCGCCACCGGCCTGCCAAATCTGTGGAAGCCGAAGCGGGATCAATTCGTCCGCGTCGAGGCGCTTCCCGTGCTGGGCACCGGCAAGACCGATCTGCGCAAAGTGAAAGAACTGGCCGCTGCGGCAGATTCGGCTGCTGCTGCATCAGGCGACGCAGAGTGAGGGATGGAATTGCGGGCGCTTATTGTTGCGAGTCGAGGATGCGATCAAGTTCCACGGCGGCCTTCCAGTATGCGGCCTGCAGTTTCTGCAGGGAGTACGGAAGCGTCTTGTTCACCGTTCCGTTGGGATACACTCGGTCGAGAACCCGCTGCTGTTCTTCCTTGAGCCACTTGATATCCGACTGCCGACCTGAGTTCATGCATAGAATGATTTCCCTGGTAAGACATGCTGAGTAAAGGTCCCTGAGGGAGAGGACATTGCCGCTGGTGGTGGCTCCTCGAAACACCTCGAGAGGGAGATTGAATTCAAACATCTCGATGCTCGAAGAAAAACGATCAGGGTCAAAGCGCGGGGCTCCTGGGCGTCGGGAAGGTGGGGCGGTT
>JAWLBG010000068.1:0-3881 GCA_041395065.1 Prosthecobacter sp.
GTGGATTGAGATTGAGCGTTTGCACGTTGCCGCCGGGCCGCCGCAGGCGGTTGTCCAGGTTGGTGTTGTCTCCTGGAATGGCCGCGTAGTGGTTGATGACCTGGTCGATGCTGGTGAAGCTGCCGTCGTGCATCAGCCCGCCATTGAGGGTGCCACCGGGATTTTCGAGATCACGCAAGCTGGGCGCGCGGGTGTTGGTCAGATCGGTGCCACCGCCGAGGGATGCGATGACACCGTTGTTGCGGCTGTTTGGATCAATGTCGAATTCCGGCGGACGGTGGCAGCCCGCACAACCGGCTCCCCCCAGATTGGGCGGATTGAGGAAGAGCTGCTTGCCGTTGTTTTCCTGCGCCGTGAAGTTGGGAAATGCCACGTTGTCCGCATTGACCTGGCCTCGGCCGATGTCGTAGCGCGAGTCAAACGACTGGATGCTGCGAACGAACTGGGCCAGCGCACTCTGGACGCGAGCCTCAGTGATGGTCGGTTCTCCGAACATCAGGGCGAAGAGCACACGATACTCCTCAATGGCTGAGAGTTTGGTGATGAGATCGCTGAAGGCGGGGTCGCCATCCGTGCCGCTGAATCCCATTTCCACATGGTCCTGGATCGGGCGCGTCGTTTGGTCTTCGAGAGTGGTGGCTCGTTCATCCCAGAAAAAGCGGACCTCGGTGGCGAAGCGTGAGTTGATCAGCCGCATCGCGTGGCGGCCGGTTGTGCCGTTGACCCCGCTGCTGGCGGTGGCCAGATCGCTGAATCCGTGCGCCTGCTGGTGGCATGACGAGCAGGAGATCGTGTCATTGCGGGAAAGTCGCTTGTCGTAAAACAGCACGCGTCCCAGAGCCGCGCCGGCATCGGTGATGGTGTTGCCCGCGGTTGTGTTGTCCCTGCTGATGTAGGTGGGCACAGGCTGGGCCGCATAGTTGGGCAGGGTGGTGAGATCGAGAATTCCTGGCTGCGCCGCCAGTTCGGCGGTCATCATCAAAGTCAGGACAGCAAGAAGACTTGGCAGCCAGCAGGTGGTGCTGCCGGGGCGAAAGTGGTGTGGAGTCATGGATTTTGAGAAAGGAGGGCAGGGGAAGTCCTGCTCATTTCCATTCAATAGCCCGCCCGGTTTAACAAAGCCCCCGTTCATAAATAAATCCTCGTTTATCCTCAGGCTGAATTCACACGAGATCGTCAGTGGCAAAAAGCTTGTGCGTGAAGGTGACACGGCTGTATCATTCCGGTGCTTGACCTGCCGCGATTGGATCGTCTTCGTGTTCCTTCCGCATCCTTCCTTTCATGATCAACCTATTTCAGTCCAGCGCCCGTGCCTCCGGTGTCGATGACGCGGATGTCCAGGCAGCTTACGACACGGCGAACGCAGGCGGCATCTCCCCCGTGCAAGCCCTGGTGGAGAGCGGTGCCGTGGATGAGCGCGGCATTCACGCGGCATCTGGCGGAAGAGGGCTCCGGGTGGACATGGCTGGAGACGCCCCGGCCAGAGGAGGATGACACCGCCGAGTTGAAGCGCATGATCCCGCGAGGTTTTGCCGTGCGGCATCAGGTGTTTCCCGTGGGATTTGAGCAGGACCAGGAACCTGATGCCACCGCCGCCTCGTGTTGGCCTGCCATGATCCCTGCGATTTGATGGCACGGCAGGCCGTCGCCCGTCGATCCTCCTTGCCCGTGCGCTGGTGTCACGCCGCGCGTGGAGCTGCTCAATGCGGTGCAGCAGCTCTACGGCGTGGGCGCAGACACCTTTGACGCACTCATCGCCGCCGGTGGCAGTGGCACGGATGACCTGCACCACCGACGAGGCGAATGTGATCGATGGAGAGGACGAGGAAGCCTCGGTGGTGAAGTTCGTGAATCAGATCATCCGCGAGGCCCTGGCGCAGAAGGCCACGGACATTCATGTGGAGCCGCAGCGGACAGCCTGCGCATCCGCTACCGCATCGATGGCTTTTTGCACGAGGTGCCGGTGCCGGAGAACATCAAGCAACTGCAGGCTTCGGTGATCGCCCGCATCAAGGTGATGAGCAAATTGGACATCGCCGAGAAGCGCCTGCCGCAGGATGGCCGCATTCATCTGAAGGCCGATGGGCATTCCATCGATGTGCGCGTCGCCTGCATTCCAAGCGTTGAGGGAGAGTCGATCAGCCTTCGTCTCCTTGGGCAGGAGCGTTTTACGCTGGACCGGCTGGGCCTCAACGCGGCGCATCGCAAGACGATCGAAACGCTGCTGGAAAAGCCCAATGGCATCGTGCTCGTGACAGGCCCCACCGGTTCGGGGAAGTCGACGACGCTTTACACCTTCCTCTCACAGCTCAACAGCGTGCACCGCCGCATCGTCACCATCGAGGATCCGGTGGAGAATAAGTTGCCGGGGGTCGTTCAGATCGCGGTGAAGCCGGAGATCGGCCTCACTTTCGCAAGCGGTCTGCGCAGCATTCTCCGTGGCGATCCGAACGTGGTCATGGTTGGTGAGATTCGTGATCTGGAGACGGCGGAGATCGCCGTGCGCGCGTCTTTGACTGGGCACTTGGTCTTTTCGACCCTGCACACCAACGACGCCGTGGCAGGGATCACCCGACTCATCGAAATGGGCGTCAAGCCCTTCCTTGTCAGTTCCTCAGTGCGAGCCTTTCTCGCCCAGCGCCTGGTCCGCGTGCTATGCGAGTCCTGCAAGAAGCCGGTGAAATACAAGCGCGAGGACTTGGCCAAAATAGGCTTTCCCGAAGTAAAGGACCGTCAGGTGTGGCGTGCCACGCCGGGTGGCTGCCAGCAGTGCCGCGGAACCGGCTACGCTGGCCGAGTGGCGCTTTATGAAATCGCGCTGATGACGCCCGCCATGCAGTCTCTTGTCTCGCAGAAGGCTTCGGAGGCGGACTTGCAGGCGCAGGCGCGGAGGGACGGATTCGTGCCGATGCGCGAGTATGGACTGCAAAAAGTGTTCGAAGGCATCACGACCCTCGAAGAAGTCGCCCGCGTCACCAGTGAGGAACTAGCCTGATGCCCGCGTTCGCCTTCCAGGCTCTGTCCACCGACGGCTCGGTTAAAAGCGGCTCGATCGAGGCTGCCGACCGGGGGGATGCCATCCGTTTGCTCGCCCGCAGGGGGTTGCAGGCGCGGTCCATCAAGGCGGAGGGAGCCGAGCAGGAGAAGAAAGCGGTGTCGCAGGAGGAGACCGAGCTGCGCCTCAAAAAGACGGAAGTGATCGGCTTCACGGAAGACATGGGGGACCTCCTGGCTTCCGGCTTGCAGGTCGAGCAGGCGCTTCAGGCGATGGAGAATCGCAGCGCCTCTAAAACTGGTCTCTTGGCGAAGAGGGTGCGCGAACTGGTGCGCGACGGCGTGCCTCTCTCTGCAGCTCTGAGGCAGACGTCGCCTTCCTTTGACGAACTTTACTGCAACATGATCGCCGCCGGCGAAAACAGCGGGGCACTCGATGAGATCATGGATCGTCAGGCGCGGCACCTGCGGCTCATGGAGTCGGTGCATGCCAAGGTGACCGGTGCGCTGATCTATCCCGCATTTCTCATCACAACGGGAGGTGCACTGGCGGTCATCATGGTCACCTACCTGCTACCGAAGCTGGCAAACCTGCTCACCGGCACGGGCAAGGAGCCGCCCTTCATGATCAAGGTCAGCCTGGGGCTGTCTGAGGTGATCAGGGGCTACTGGTGGGCCATTCTCATCTTTTTGGCACTGATCTTCATGATTCTCTTCGCCGTGCATAAAACGCCTGCAGTGCAGAGTGCGTGGCACAGGTTTCTCATCACCTTTCCCGGGATTCGGGATGTCTCGCGGGCGCGCTTTGAACTTCAGTTTTTCGAGACGCTCGGCAGTCTGCTGCGCGGCGGAGTGCCGCTGCTGCCCTCCCTTGAACTGGTCAGACG
>JAWLBG010000069.1:0-3789 GCA_041395065.1 Prosthecobacter sp.
ACATGCGCGGTCGTTACGTCGGCTTCCTTGGCTTTGCATGGTGCGCCGGGAGCACGGCGAGTTCGGCGCTTGGCATGTCGCTCTACGATCATCACGCCACGGCGTTGTGGGCGCTGAACGCCGGTCTCGGTGTTCTGGCCGCGCTGCTCATCCTTTACAGCCGCAAGGCACGCGTTTCATGAGCGATCCCAAGCCACCTTTGAATGCCGTGCTCAGCGCCGTGCTCGCGTTTGGCCTTTGGGGCGTGCTGCCGGTTTACTGGAAACAGCTCGGCCACCTCGGCAGCGACGTGGCGCTGGCGCAGCGCGTCGTGTGGACGGCGGTTGCCGTGCTGCCACTGCTTGCGCTGCGCAGCGAATGGCGCGGGTTCATGACGTCATTGCGCAACATGATCGTGCTCAAAACACATGCGTGGTCGGCGTTTCTTCTCGCCATCAATTGGGGCGTCTTCGTCTGGGCCGCGCAGCACGGACGCATTCTCGATTGCAGTCTCGGCTACTTCATCAATCCGCTGCTCAATGTGCTCATCGGCAGCCGCTTGTTCGGCGAACGTTTGTCGCACCTGCAAAAGCTCAGCATCGCCTCCGCCGCCTGCGGAGTGATGACACAACTGGTGCTCGTCGGACACTTTCCGTGGATCGGTCTGCTGCTGGCAGGCTCGTTCGCGCTTTATGGGCTCGCACGACGTTGTTCGCCACTCGGTTCGTTGCCAGGTCTCGGTGTCGAAACGGTTGTCGGCGTTCCCGTGGCAGCGTTGTATTTGATCTGGAGCCAGCAAGGCGGAGCCACGATCTGGGGCACCGCCTCCATCCATGATGTGCTGCTCATCGCCGGTCTCGGTGTCATCACCACGATCCCGCTGCTTGGTTTTGCACACGGAGCGCGGCAGCTTCCTTTCGCCTTGCTCGGCGTGCTGCAGTTCCTCGCGCCCACCGGCCAGTTCCTGGTGGGAGCGTTCGTCTATCACGAACCGGTGACTGCGGCGGTGTTGGCGTCCTTCGGACTGATCTGGACGGGCGTGCTGCTGTTCTGTGGCGACTTGTGGTTGAAAGGATGACTTGGCAGCCGCCCGGTCCGCTTCTATTTCGCAGGCATGTCCCGCCCCGCCCTTCTTTCAGACGTTGGTAAAGTGTTGATCGATTTCGACTTCGGCATCGCTTCCCGACGGCTGGAGGAAAACTGCGGGCGTCCGGCGGCGATGGTGATGAGTCTTTTTGACGATATCAAAGGTCCCTATGAGGTCGGCGAGATCGACGACGACGAGTTTTTGCGGCTGGGCATGGAAAGGACCGGGTTTCGCGGCACGCCGGAGGAATTGGCGGCAATCTGGTGCGAGATTTTCACCCCGAATCAGCCCATGTGGGATTCTCTGGCGGCGCTGGCGGGGAAGCTGCCGATGTTCCTCCTCTCGAACACCAATGAACTTCACAAAGACTTCTTTTTGAGGGAGTTCGAAGTTTTCAGGCATTTTCAGGATGGCGTCTATTCCCATCAGGCGGGATGCGCAAAACCGGGGGAGCAGATTTTTCGGCAAACCATCGAGACGCTGGACTTGGATCCCTCACGGACGTTCTACATCGACGATCTGGAGCCGAACATCGAGACAGCCGCACGCCTGGGTTTTCAGACATTTCACTACAGCTTTGCGAAACACCCTCAGTTCGAGGCCGAGCTGGCGTCCTGGCTGGCGGCGCAGGGCATTGGTTGACGCGTGCGATTCCCTGTCATAACCAGTACGCGCTGACATTCGTATTACGAGATGTGGCACGAAAACAGCAGCCGATTTAACCCATGAAATGCGACGTTTGCGAAAACGAGGCGACGGTCTTCCTCACCCAGATCATCAATGGTCAGATGACCACGGTGAATCTGTGTGAGGCATGCTCGAAAGCCAAAGGCGTGACGGAGGAGACCGGCTTCGGTCTCGCCGAGGCGTTTCTTTCGCCGTCGCAACGCGTGGAGGATCCGATGGAAGCCGTCTGCAGCGCCTGCGGATTCACCGCTTCCCAGTTCAAAAAAATCGGCCGGATGGGCTGTCCCGAGTGCTATCAGAGCTTCCGCGAGGGACTCGACGGTCTCTTGCGGAACATGCACAAAGGCACGCGCCATGTCGGCAAGCGTCCGCATCACACCGGGCGGGACGCCCCGCAACTCCTCCCGCGGCAGCGGGCCACCGCAGTCAGCAAAGAGGAGGAACCCGCACCCCTGCCGGTGCCTGCCCCTGCGCCTCCGGTGATCGACGTTGTCAAACTGCGTGCGGCCCTCGATCTTGCCGTCAAGGAAGAGCGTTACGAGGACGCGGCGAAGCTGAAGGCCGAGATCGAACAACTGCAGCCCAAGTCTCCGCAAAAATGAAGCGCCGAGATGCAACAGGCGCGTGCTTGGCACAGTCTCCGCATAACCTTCCAAGCGTATCCGTCATCGTATGATGCGTTTTTCCACACTGATCAAAAATCCAGCCGACTGGATGAAGGGCGCAGGTCCGCACTCGGACATCGTCATGACTTCCCGCGTGCGTCTGGCGCGGAATCTGAGCGGTTTCCCGTTTCCCGGCTTCAGTCAGGAAAGTCAGCGCATCGACCTGCTGGAGCAGGTGCGTCCCGTGGTCGAAAAACTGCCGGAAATGGCGGACGGCTACAGTGAGGACTACACGGAACTGAGCAAAATCCGCAAGCAGGTGCTCGTGGAGCGCCACCTCGTCAGCCGGGAGCACGCTGCCCGCTCGACCGGCTGCGCCGTCGTGGTGGACCGCAAGCAGAGTGTCTCCATCATGATCAATGAGGAGGATCATTTCCGGATTCAGGGCATCCGGGCCGGGTTGAACCTGAAAAGTGCCTACGCTTTGGTGGACCGTGTGGACACCGAACTGGAGGAAGGCCTGCCTTTCGCCTTTGATTCCAAACTCGGCTATCTCACGGCCTGCCCCACGAATCTGGGAACCGGCATGAGGGCTTCCGTGATGCTGCATCTGCCCGCATTGGTTTTGACCGAGCAGATCAACCCCGTCATCAAGGCCGTCGGCAAGATCGGCCTCGCCGTACGCGGTCTTTACGGAGAGGGCACGGAGGCGCTCGGGAACCTGTTCCAGATTTCAAACCAACACACGCTCGGAGAAGCGGAGGCGGAGATCATCGCCCAGATCGAAAAAGTGATCGAAGGCGTTGTTCGCAGCGAGCAGAACGCCCGTGAAAAGCTCCGGGAGGATCACCAGACCATGTTGCAGGACCAAGTCGGGCGTGCCTACGCCATCCTGCGACACGCTTACATCCTGTCGTCGAAGGAAGCCCTGAATCTCCTTTCCATGCTTCGCCTCGGTGCAGATCTCGACATCGTCGGGAATTGCGATCGCGGCCTGCTCGACATGCTTCTCCTGGAGATTCAGCCTGCGCATTTGCAGCTCAATGCTGCGCGTGAATTGTCACCCGAGGAACGCGACGTCACACGTGCTGAAATCACCCGCACAAGGTTGCAATCGCTGGACGGCCCGGGTAGTCTTTCTCAATCCAATTCAAACCCCGAGGGTTCGCCCTCTGACACTTGACCCATGAACAATTTTACCCCACGCGCCCAACAGGTCCTGGCCCTCGCACGGAAAGAGGCTGACCGCTTCAATCACAACTATGTCGGCACCGAGCATCTGCTTCTGGGCCTCATCAAGCTTGGCCAGGGCGTGGCCGTGAACGTCCTCACCAAGCTCGGTCTCGATCTCGAAACCGTGCGCATGCAGGTCGAGCAGCAGGTCGGCTCCGGCCCTGAGACAAAAATGGTCGGCAACATTCCCTACACGCC
>JAWLBG010000070.1:0-3617 GCA_041395065.1 Prosthecobacter sp.
GGCTCGGCAGCAGTTCGTTGTGGGCAAAGGAGATCGAAAAGCGCAACGCACCCATCGGCCTGCCGATAACCACGCAAAACGACGCTCATCTGCCCACGGACAGCACCGCGTTTTATTTGAAGGGCATTCCGACGCTCAACGCATTTACTGGATCGCACGCTGACTACCACATGCCAAGCGACACCGCCGACAAGATCGACTACGACCACGCGGCGAAGATCGCGAAACTCATGGGGCTCATCGCCCGCGGTATTGCCACCACCGATCCTGCGCCCGATTACATCGCCATGGAGGCGCCGAAGAATCAAGGCGCCCGCACCGGCCTGCGCGCCTACCTCGGCACCATTCCCGACTACGCGCAGGGCGACATCAAAGGCGTGAAGCTCAGCGGCGTTTCCCCCATCGGCCCAGCCGCCAAGGCCGGTGTCAAAGCTGGCGACGTCATCGTCAAGCTCGCGGGCAAGGAGATCACGAACATCTACGACTACACCTACGTCATGGGCGATCTGAAGATCGGCAAGGAGACAACCATCACGGTGCAACGCGAGGGCAAGGACGTGGAGATGAAGATCACGCCCGGGTCGCGGGATTGAGGGAGCTTGCACCCGTCTCCCGCCACGCTAAGGAACGCGTCCCATGAAAATCCTCGTTACTGGCAAAGGCGGACGCGAACATGCACTTATAACGGCTCTGAGCGAGTCGCCGCAGAAGCATGAACTGTTCGCGTATCCGGGCAGTGATGCGATTGCGACGCTGGCGACGCGTGTCGAGGTGGCCGGGCTTCCGGAGCTGATCGAGTGGATGAAGCAGAACGGCATCGACCTCTGCGTGGCGGGCGAGGAGGCGTGGCTGGTGAAGGATCGCGGACTTTCCAACCTGTGCGCCGAGGCGGGCATCCCGTGCTGGGGGCCGCTCAAGGAGATCGCGCAGCTCGAGGCGTCGAAGGCGTTCGCGAAGAAGTTTTTGAAGCGTCACGGCATCCCGACGGCGGACTTCACGATCTGCACGAACGCTACAGAGGCAAAGGCTGCGCTGACGGAGACCCCCATCGTGTTGAAGTTCGACGGACTGGCCGCCGGCAAGGGCGTGGCGGTGTGCTCGTCGAAGGCCGAAGCGGAGCAGTTCGTCGAGGATGTGATGGAGAAGCGCTGCTTTGGCGCGGGCGATCTGCTCGTCGAAAAGTGCCTCACGGGTCCGGAGATTTCGATCTTCGCCTCGGTGTGTGACGAGTCGTATCAGATCCTCATGCCGGCACGTGACTACAAGCGCATCCGCGACAACGACCAGGGACCAAACACCGGCGGCATGGGCGCGGTGGCTTCGCTGGAACTCGCCGAACCGGCTTTGATGCAGCGCATTGAGCGCGAGATCGTGCAGCCGACGGTGCAAGGGATCTTGAAGGACGGCTTGAAGTATCGCGGCTTCCTGTATTTCGGACTCATGCTCACGCCCGATGGTCCGCAGGTGATCGAGTACAACTGCCGTTTCGGTGATCCGGAGGCCGAGGCCGTGCTGCCGATGCTGCGCGGTGATTTTGCGACCTATGCCTTTGAAGCTGCGAAGGGGAATCTGAAGCCCGATCTGATTCAATTCGCCCCCGGCTGGAGCATCTGCCTGATTTCGGCGAGCGCCGGTTATCCCGCGTCGTCGCACAGCGGTGATGTGATCAGCGGTTTGGACGCTGTGAGCGGCGCGCGCGTGTATCACTGCGGCACGAAGAAGAATGCCGCCGGCCAATTTGAAACGAACGGCGGTCGTGTACTCGCCGTCGTGGCCCAAGGGGTGACGCGAGTTGAGGCTCGTGAGAAGGCCTACGCCGAGAGTGCGAAGATCACGTTCGATGGGCTGCAACGGCGCTCGGACATTGGCAAGTTGCACTTTGAGTAGTGCTCATTGCATCTTTGCCAACCTCTCATCGTTTTCCAAATGTCCGGCCCAGCCGAAGTGGCATTGGAACTCAAAACAGTTCTTCATCTGCTCGAAGGGGCCGATCCATTCGGGCTTGTTGGATGACACGGTGATGTCTGAAGGGGCAAAGCCGGTGATGGGGAGGCGCTGGAGCGTGAAGGCGTCGTTGAGCAGACGGGTTTTCTTCCAGTTGAGGCCCATGAGCTGGGCGCTGACGCAATCGACGGCGACAGGATGCGTTCCGGCCAGGATGACGCCGCTTTCGACAGGATCGCATGACATGGGGCCGTCACCATCGCCGCCGATGATGCCATAAACGATGGTCAGGTAGCGCAGCGGCTTTTCGCGGCGTCTTCCGGTGCCGTCGAAGTAGAAGAAGCATTTGTGCAGATCGATGATCATGCGCCAGGCGGTGTTGTTGCCATGCCAGTTGCCGGAACGGACGACGTTCTTGGTGTCGCCGAAGACGACGCGGCCGAGTTTTTTGAGCGGCACGAAGAGCTTCGAGAGAAAGTGGCGTCCGAAGAGGATTTTCTTGGCGGTGCGCATCAACGAGCCTTCGAGCGCACGTTTGGCGGTGGATTCGGCGAATTGATCGCCGCCTTCTGCGGGCGTGCCTTCTGTGTGGCGTGGCAGCCAGTTGGTGCGTGGCGTGGTGCCGACGAGGTTCTTGAGTGCGACGGTGAGACCGACCTTTTTGTGGGTCTTGAGTTTCGGAATGTTGATGAGCACGTCTGCGTTCATCGGTGTGCGGCAGATGCGGTATTCGTGATGCGGATCGGTGTGCTGGCGGTTCGTCGTGGCGAAGTCGTAGCTGGCTCCATAGAGCTTGCCGAGGCCGGGATGGCCGATGAACTCGCTGTCTTCGTCGAGGTGAATGTCCACCGCGCCAGAGGGATCGCTGGAGAGCTGGCGCTTGGCGATGGTGACGCCGTCATCGATCGTCCATTCCTCGCAACGCATGTCGAAGAGCAGGAAGGCGATGCCCGGGAACTCCTTGGTGAGATCGGTGATGAGGTTGTCGAGGCGGTGCAGGCGGCGGATCGTGTCGAAGGATGAATCGCTCTGCGGCGCATCACACAGCGTGACGGAGCCGCGGCCTTGCAGCTTGCTGGCGGCCCAGCGCGCGACTTCGCGAACGACGGCAGGGTGCGTGATGATCGTGAGCCAGCCGTCTTCAAGTTCAGGCTTGCTGGCGTTGTGCTCTTTGACCCAGTTCGGTTTGATGACAACACGCTCGCCCGGCTTGATGAAGTCGGCGGGCAGTTCGAGCGCGTTGATCGCATCCAGAATCTGCTGGCGAAGGGCGGTGGTGTCGTCGTAGGCGGGCTTGCCGCTGAAGACGGAGACCTTGGGAGAGCCGAACGAGGAAGGGGAGAGCGTGTTCACGAGGTGACGGCTAATTAAGGGCGGCACGTTCCCTTTGCAACGCCGTGGCATCTGCGGAAGCATCGGGGCATGAAGAATACTCTGCGGATCACGCGCTTGCTTCTGACCCTGGGCGTCGCCGCCATGGTGGTGCTTGAGGTTTGGGATCGCGTGGGGCCGCGGCTGGAGGAACTGCCTGCGTCGGCGGTCACACCAAAGCCACTCGATCTGGCTTTTTTGCGGCTTTCCCCGCGTGAGACTGCGTCTCTGCCGCTGGCGACGCGTTTTGACATGCCGCTGGGTTCGGAGCACGGGGCGCTAACCTACAATGCGCAGGGGTT
>JAWLBG010000071.1:0-3139 GCA_041395065.1 Prosthecobacter sp.
CGTGCTCCAACTTCCCTGATGCAGATAGGCCTTCAGCCTGCCATCCGGCTCCAGAATCACTCCCCACTGTCTTTGATTGAGCGCGTAACGGTTTTTGCCCACGATCATCTGCTGCGATCCCTCCAGCGCATACGGATTGAACCACACGGAGACGGTGAACCCGCCGTCTGCGGCAAGTGCGGAGCTGTCTTTGAGTTCGATGATAGAATCACCGTTCAGCACCAAGCTTTGACCCGCCACTCCGGCTGCGGGCTTCGCGATGCCGTGGACAATGAGCGATGGAGACACAGCATCCAGCGGCCAGACTTCCGCAAAGGCGGGCGTGGTGATCAACAAGAGTGCGAACAGAGATTTCATGGAAATCACGAACCGTCACACGCGCTGTCCCATCGCCTTGAGCTTCGCCTCGCCTTCGCTCCATGAAACGTCATGCGGCATGCGCTTCGACTTTGCAGCGAGTGCGGCGGTGACGCCGGCGGCTTCGCCCATCGCCACGGCGTTGCCAGTGACGCGATAGCTCGAGTGCGCGATGAAGTCGCCGCTGATGCAGCGTCCGGCCATCATGAGACCATCGACTTCCTTCGCGATCAAAGCGCGCAGCGGGATGTCGTAGGGCTGCATCTTGATGTTCTTCGGCATGATGGCGTGGTTCTTGTTGTGCTCGGCGCTCAGCGCATGCACGTCGATGCCGAAGGTCACGCGCGTCACCGCATCGTCATGCCTTGCGCCTTTGGCGAGGTCATCCTGAAGCACCGTGTAGCGGCCTTTGATGCGGCGGCCGTCACGCACGCCGATCTGCTCAGCAGTGGCGACGATTTGAATGCCTTCCCATGGTCCGCCGAGTCCGCGCAGGCCCGCGACCATCTTGTTCATCTCCGCACGAGCACGCACGGTGGCGGCGGTGATCTCGGCGGCGTCCCAGGCCTTGATGCCATACTCATGGTTCATCATGGCAAAGATCAAATTGTCGCGCACATGCCACATCGTGGGACTGGCGTAGCTCGGGAAGTGGCCGGTGCTTACGAGCACCTCCTTGATGCGCTTCTTCTTTTCCTGGTCTGAGTTCTCGCCTTCCTTCGGCTGGCCGAAGCGCACGAACTCGCGCAGCGCCTCGACATCCTTCACGATGATGAGTGCATTGAGCGACATCGGCTGGCAGGGGCAGTCCTCGGCCATGCCGATTTCAAACGCGCAGCCCGCCTGGTAGCCGAGATCTCCATCGCCGGTCGTGTCGATGAACACGGGCGCCTTCCAGGCCTGACGACCTGATTTGGACTCCGTGACAATGGTGGTGAGCTTGTTGCCTTCCTGAAGGCCGCGCAGACCTTCGTGTGATATTGAAACTTCACGCCCGCCTCCACGCACAGTTCCTCCAATAGCAGCTTCAGCGCTTCCGGATCGTAGCAGAAGCGACTCGTGCTTGAATTCGCACGCGCATCACGCGCGTCGAGTTTCTCGCGTAGTTCCTGTGCGAAACCGGGTTTGTTAAAGTCGAGGAAGTATCCCAGCAGTCCTGCCGTCCAGATGCCGCCGAGGCAGCCGCGCCATTCAAACAAGCGCATCTTCGCCCCGGCACGCGCCGCGGTGATCGCCGCCGCCACACCGGCAGGACCGGCACCGCAGACAATAACATCGGCGTCATTCGCGCCGGAATGTCATGCGCAGGCTCGGTGAACATGCCTGCTGCAGGAGCATCAGCCGCCACCAGTGACGACTGACTGGCAGCGCCGCCCGCAAGCGCGCGGCGGAGATGAAATGACGGCGGGAAACGGGGGCGGGGTTCATGCCCCATCTTCACGAACGAGGCTGGGAAAGCCATCAAGACTTTCACGGGCAGGATTCACTTCCAGATGCTCGGCAATCCACTGCGCAAACAGATGCGCATCCCAATCATCGTGGGCCAGCCATGTTTCTCGCCTGGACGGATCGTCAACGCGACTTCGCGGCCCAGTGCGGCAGCTTTTCCCGAAAGCGGTGGACTGATCCAGCGGAACCAGCGTGTCCGCGCCACCATGTGTGATGAAAATGGGCGGCAGGGCTTTGGTGATGTGATAGATCGGTGACACGTCGCGCCCGATGATCTTCCATTCATTCAGGTCGGCCGCCTTCGGTCCGAAGGACTTGCGGAAGCTCTTCGGCGGCCCGCCATCGTGGAGATTTTCGGTGGAGGCTCCGAGATTGAGCAGATCGGTGACGGGATCAAACACCGTCGCCGCCTGCACGGCGCTGCTTTCACGGTTCACGGGATCGGCGGCTTTTGGATCACCCGGTCCGCCGCAGGTGGCGAGCATCAGGCTCAAATGTCCGCCGGAACTTCCACCGAACACACCGATGCGATTTGGATCGACGCCATACTCCTTCGCGTGATACCGCACGAAGCGCGCCGCGTGCTCCACATCCTCGACGATCTCCTGAATCGTCGCCTCCGGCTGCGAGAGATGCGAGACTGCCACCAGCGTGAGCCCCTGACGCAGGAACGACGAGGCGATCCATGGCTGAAACTTCTTCGGGTCCGACTTCCACCGCCCGCTGACCATCACCAGCACCGCCGCGCCGCTGGGATGGGCCGGGCGCACCACATCGAGCGTCAGGTCATGGCCATGACGCTGCGTGTAAACGATGCCAGTTGTCTCCGTGAATCCCGGATGAAAAAAACACCATCCCGCGCCAAAGAGCAGAACAGCGAACAGGATGAGCGCGAAGACAACGCGAAGCAGCAGACGAAAGAAGCGGCGCATGGATGAGATAAGAGTTCAAGGAGCGGCACTTGCCAAGTGCGGGATCGGCAGGCGACCCATCACTTCAGAAAAATGAACTGCTGCGTGTTAATGAGGGCAAAGACGAGATCCTCGATGTCGAGGCCGCCTTGCTGCGCCTTGGACCATGCGGCCCGCTCGGCTTCGGTGGGTTTGCGCGAGAGCAGGGTCTGGTAAACCGCCGTCACCTGATCATCCGGGTATTTCGCCGCGGCGAGATTCATCCGAAGCTGGGTGTTTGGTTTGAGGATGTTCTCGAACAGCTCGCTGTTCATCAACACGAGCGCCTGCGGCATGGACGCATCGCTGTTCGCGTTGTCGATGAGATCGCGATCGCTCTGGCCAAACTCACGGAGGTAGTGGCCGCGAGGCGCAGGCGAATC
>JAWLBG010000072.1:0-3132 GCA_041395065.1 Prosthecobacter sp.
TCAAGCACGGGCTGGACGCCTCCTCGATGAACCGCTTCCGCCCGTGGTTCGTGGCCCTGCTGGTGACGTCCATGGAGTACGCGGCGCTGGGCGCCAAGCCCGAGAACGGGGTAGACACACACTTTGAAGAGAGGGCAAAGGAGGACGGGAAGCCCGGCATTGGACTGGAGACAGTCGAGTTTCAAATCCAGCTCTTCGCGTCTCTGAGCGACGCCCAGCAGCGCGATCTGCTGGTGCAGACGCTGGCCGAGGTCAACACGGTGTCCACGGAGTTTGAGAAGCTCCTCAAGGCGTGGAAAAACGGCGATCTGAAGACGCTTCAGGACATGCTCTTCCGCGAGGCCGAGAAGTATCCGGATCTGATGAACCTCTTTCTCACCGCCCGCAATCTGGCGTGGGTGGATCCGCTGGAGAAAATGCTGCAAAAAGGGGAGAAGGTGATGGTGCTCGTCGGCACCGGCCACTTAACGTCGGACACCGGATTGATCGAGCTGCTGCGAAAGCGCGGTTATCGCGTGCGGCACTACCGTGAAGTCACCGACTTCTGACGCGCGGTGTCAGATCAAGCGGAGGCGCGTAAGATCCTGGGTGTCCACCATGCCCACGGGTTTCCCGTTTTCATTGACGACGACGACGTCATCGACGCGGAACGTTTGCAGTGTGGCGAGCACCTCCGCGGCCAGTTTGTCGGCCTGGATGCTGACGGGGCGCGGAGTCATGAATTCGCTCACGGGTCGGTCTGCGATGGCGTTGTCCTGCTGGAAGGCGCGGACAAAGTCGCCGTGGGTGAAGACTCCCGCGAGCGTGCCGTCCGGACCGGCGACCACGGCTGCCCCACTGCGGGCCCGGGTCATCGCCTGGAGGGCCTCCCGCACCTTTGTTGCGGACGTGATGACGGCCAGTTGATCACCACGGCGCATCACGTCGCTCACACGGGTGAGCAGGGCCCGGCCCAGCGAGCCACCTGGATGCAGCCGGGCGAAGTCATCGCTCTTGAAGCCGCGCGCTTCGAGCAGGCACATGGCCAGAGCGTCGCAGAGCACCAGCATGGTGGTGGTGCTGGATGTTGGCGCCAGGTTTAGCGGGCAGGCCTCCTGGGTGACGTGGACGTCGAGGGCGACATCCGCATTCTTTGCCAGCGTGGAATCCATACCGCCGGTGATGGCAATGATCGGCAGGCCGAAGCGCTTCACATACGGCAGCAGGTTGAGAAGCTCGGAAGTCTCGCCGCTGTAGCTGAGCATAATGGCGACGTCTCCAGGGCCCACGACGCCGAGGTCACCGTGCAGCGCGTCACCGACATCGAGCAGGACGGTGGTGGCCCCGGTGCTGTTGAGGGTGGCGGCCAGTTTGCGGCCGATGTTGCCGCTTTTGCCCACACCGCAAACGATGATCTTGTCACCCGAGGTCACGCAGGCCAGCAGGGATTCGATGGCACGGGAAAAGCTTCCGTCGATGCGGGCGTGCAGGCGCTGCAACTCGTCGATTTCGAGCTGGATGACGCGGCGGGCCTTTTCGGGATAGTGCATGGGAGTGCGGACTCTAGGCGCGGGTCCTGATTGCGGCAACCAAGGCTTGAGTATGAAGGGATTACCCGCCAATATTTACCGTTTTCCGCCAAAAACTGTTTCCAATGACTTCCGGTTCCATCGGTCCCCATCGCGCCTTCATGGGTGTTTGCATCACAGCCTGCGGATGCCTGATGCTGGTGCTTTTCATGGGATGGCAGTGGTATTTCGACGAACTGCACCGCCGCTCGGTATTGATTGATCTGGCGGCCAAGGCAGAGGCGAAGGCTCGGGAGCTGGAAAGCATGGGGCTGGTACTGGATGTGCCGTATAGCGAGCCGACACCGGCCCCCGGAATCTCATCCGCTCAGGCGTCCCAGCCCCGGGAGGTTTCCGCAACACCCGCCGTGACTCCCGGGTCCAGTGCCACCTCCTCGGCGGCTGTCGGCCGGCCCCGCGAATCAAAAATCAGGGAGTTGTCGGTTGATAGCAGTGGGGACGTTGTCGAGGCCCTGAATCACCTCAATCAATACTGGGAAACGGAGTCGTGGCGGGACCGCAGGGAACTGGTCTTCGATTCGGCCCGCGTTTCCCCACTGATGGAAGACTATTACGAGACCCAGGCGGCGGCTGATCCCATACCCGGAGGTCTCGTCAGCAAGGCGCGTTATGAAATCGACGGGACGGAAATCCTGATTTTTGGCTACACCAGCAATCGTCCCACCGGGTCTCTGGAGGTTGCGATGCGCCGCGGACCTGACGGGCGCTTCCTGGTGGACTGGGAAAGCCTGGTTGGCTACGGCGAGATGTCTTTTGTCAATTTCAGATCGAAACGGCCCGCAAAGCCGGTCCTGCTGCGCGCCTATGTGCGCCGATTTGAGTACTTCAATTTCGAGTTTTCAGACTCTTCGAAGTTTTTCTGCGTCAAGGTCACCTCCGAAAGCGGTGAGAACTCCATCTACGCCTACTGCGAGCGTTCGACGGAGCTCGGTGCCTGGCTGGAGTCCGATCTGGCCGCGACGGGGCCGATGGGATTCAAGGGATACACCATGCGTGTTTCCTTCCCTGACAACGCTCAGTCCAATCAATGCGTCCGCCTCGACGAGGTGGTGGCGCCCCGTTGGCTGGTACTGCCTTGACGCTTGGACCAGTGGTGACGGGGGGTTATTCTCCGTCGCTGCCGATCGCTTCGACCGGGCAGCCGGTCAGTGCTTCCTCGCAAAGAGCGCGCTCTTCGTCGTTCTCGGGCTGCTTGTAGAGGTAGGAATGGCCGCCGTCGTCGTCACGCTTGAAGTTGGCCGGTGCTGTTTCACGGCACAGGTCGCAGTCGATGCACTGGTCATCGACATAGTAGGCTCCGGGGGCGTTTTGGGCGTATTTGTTTTCTGCGTCGGCCATGGGTCTTGGGGTTAGGGGCCGCGATAGTAATTCCGCCCCCCCTCCTTTCAAACGCTTTTTTGCCTCCCCCCTCTAGCTGGCCCGCCGGGCTGCTGGGTGATTGACAGAGTCTTTACAATAAAAGCTCGCTTCAGCCGTGATGCTCGCCGCATCATCCTTCCAACCCATCTACAGGCCATGAAATCGCTCGTCCTCGCCCTCGTTCTGCCCTTTGCCGCCCTGGCTG
>JAWLBG010000073.1:0-3038 GCA_041395065.1 Prosthecobacter sp.
CGCCTGCCAGTTTTTTTGCGCGATGAAGGCGGCTCCGAGGATGCCCCAGCGACAGATGTTGGTCTTGTCCATGTGCCACTCTAGAGCGAAGCAAAAAACGGTGCAAGACCGTTGCCTTCGCCTCACTCCTTCACACGCTCGACCTCCGCGCCGAGTCCGGCCAGCTTGTCGTCGAGATGCTCGTAGCCACGGTCAATGTGGTAGAGGCGGTTGATCTCCGTCTTGCCTCCGGCGACGAGTCCGGCGAGCACCAGCGCGGCCGAAGCGCGCAAGTCAGAAGCCATCACGGGTGCACCCTTCATCGGCGAACCACCGCGAATGCGCGCCGTGGCTCCCTGCAGATCGATGTTCGCCCCCATGCGCTTCATTTCTGCGCAGTGCATGAAGCGTTGCGGGAAAATGGTCTCGGTGATCGTGCTTGTGTCGTCGATGACGCTGGCGAGTGCGCAGAACTGCGCCTGCATGTCCGTGGGGAAGCCGGGATAGCAGAGCGTCGTAAGGTCGAAGCCCTTCGCTTTCGGATTCGGATGAATGGTGATGCTGTCCTTGGTCACCTCCATCGGAAAACCGCACTGCTTGAGGCAGTCCGTCACGGCCTTCATGTGCAGCGGCATCACGCGTTTCAAAGTCACCCCGTCACCCAGCATGGCGCCAGCCACCAGAAACGTTCCCGCCTCGATGCGGTCGGGGATGACGACGTGCTCGGCACCGTGAAGTTCCTTCACTCCCTCAATGATAATCTTGTTCGTGCCGGCTCCTTCGATCTTGGCGCCCATTTTGATCAGGAAGTTGGCCAAATCCTCCACCTCCGGCTCGGCGGCGGCGCCTTCAATGATGGTGGTGCCTTTGGCCAGTACGGCGGCCATCATCACATTGTCGGTGCCGAGCACGGTGGAGCCGTGTTTGCCCATGAGATTCATCTGTCCGCCCTTGAAGCCCTTTTTGGCGTTCACGCTGATGTCACCGCCATCGACGGTGACCTGCGCGCCGAGCGCTTCGAGGCCTTTGAGGTGCAGATCGACCGGGCGGTCACCAATGACGCAGCCTCCGGGCAGCGAGACTTTGCATTTCTTCAGACGTCCGGTGAGCGGACCGAGCACGCAGATGGAGGCGCGCATTTTCCGCACGAGGTCATAGGGCGCGACTGACTTGATCTTCTCCGCCTTCACCACCACGACGCCGCTTGCACGCTCCACCTCGGCACCGAGTTCGCCGAGAATGCGGACCATGTAGTTGGTGTCGCTCAAGTCAGGCACACGGCGAATAGTGCAGGTGTCCTTCGTCAGCAGCGTGGCCGCAAGGATGGGGAGCGATGAGTTCTTGGAGCCGCTAATGTTGACGCGGCCTTTGAGGGGACGCCCCCCGCTGACAATGAGTTTTTCCATGTTTGGGTGCTTTGTGCTGCGTTTTGGGGCGGGGGCAAGTGCTAGTTGTTTCCGGCTAGCCGAATCAAAGGCTGAAAAAAGTGCTTGCGGTTAGGATTACATGCGTAATCCTTGGATCACGTTTGTAATCCAAGTCATGGCACGCCGCACTCCACCTCCACTCGCCCCGAAGATTTCTGATGCCGAATGGACCGTCATGAACGTCTTCTGGCAACGCGGCACCAGCACCCTCGCCGAGGTGGTGAAGGAATTCGAGGGCCGCCTGCATTGGAAACCTCGCACCGTTCAGAGCCTGATCTCGCCGTCTCGCCGACAAGGGAGCGCTTGCCGTCGAAGCTGTGGGCCGCGAGTTCCGCTACTCGCCCGCTGTGTCTCAGGACCAGTGCCAGCATGAGGAGAGTGTGAGTTTTCTTGATCGGGTTTTCAACGGACGTCTGACGCCCTTCGTCGCCGGTCTCATGGAGCGTGAAGAAGTCTCGAAAGACGACCTTGCCGCCCTTCGTGAAGTGCTCGCCCAGGCAGAGAAAAAGCTGAAACAATAATCCAGCCCACACCATGAACGCCGACACCCTCCTCCACTGGCTGCTGCGCACCTCCTTGGAAGCCAGCATCCTCATTCTCGCCGTGATCGGCCTGCGCATGATGCTCGGTGCACGACTGACCCCGGCTTGGCGTATCGGCCTTTGGATGCTGGTGGGTGCAAAACTGATGTTGCCCGCGTTCATCCCGGCGGGTTTCGGCCTTGGAGCCTGGCTTCAACCAGAGGGCTCTTCAGTCTCACCGACTTCCGTTGCTGCCGCACCCTCTTTCACCTCTTCCGCGCATGCAGGACCTGCCCTGGATCCGTTTCAATCACAATCATTGCCAGCATCGGCCACTTCAGTTCCCACACTCGATGTGTCGCGTGTGCTCCTCTTTGTCTGGTTGGTTGGCGCTGTCACCGTCTTTGCCATCGCCTTCGTCCGCCAGCAACGCTTCAACGCCCTGCTTCGCCGTCGCCCTCGTGCCAGCCAGCCGCTCCTGCGCGCACTGGTGGCCAGCCTTTCCCACAAAGCCGGGGTGAAGCATGCGGTGAACGTCGTCCTCATGCCGGCGGGCACCACGCCTGCGATGGTGGGCATTCGCCAGCCTAAGCTGCTGCTGCCGGAGGATTGGGACACGCGTTTCGACGAGAGCAGCCTTCGTCACGTGATGCTGCATGAGTTGCTGCACGTGAAGCAGCGCGACCTTCTCTGGAACTGGGTCGCCACCGCCGTGCAGGCGCTGCATTGGTTCAATCCGCTCGTCTGGTTCGTCGTCTCGCGCTTTCAGGCGGACCGCGAACTGCGTTGCGACGCCGGTGCGCTGGAGATCCTCGCGCCGTCCGAGCGTCTCGACTACGGCCACACGCTTCTCCGCATTCAGGAAACCTTCTTCGCACCACCGGCCATCGCAGGGTTGGCTCCATGTGTGCGCAACCATCCCACCCTGCGTCAACGCATCCTCATGATTGCCACCCCAACCACCCGTCAGCCCGTTCTTCAGGCCCTGCTCGTCCTTACCCTCGGCACCCTCGTCTGCTACTCCTTCACCACCGCACGTGCGGCGGAAAAAGAAGTGCCGCCGAAGATCCGCGGCGGCGAAACCTCCCGCAGCGCTGAAACCGGCAAACCC
>JAWLBG010000074.1:0-2985 GCA_041395065.1 Prosthecobacter sp.
AAGGCGCTGCTCGTCGATGAAAAGAGCATCCTCACCGATCAGGCGAACAAGTATGTGCTCGGAGTGGATGAATCTAAACAGCCTGTGGTCTCGGTTTACAAAGCGGTTGTGCTCGGGCCGGTGATTGACGGCAAACGCATCATCCGCAGCGGCGTGAAGGCCGGTGACAAAATCATCATCAACGGCCAGGCGCGCTTGCCGCAGCCTGGGATGCCGGTCGCGCCGATTTCAGATGATTCGGCGAAGAACACGGCCGCGAAGTAATCGCGAGGCGAACCTCATTCCCCAACGCGCTTCATGAATTTTTCGTCCTTTTTTATCACGCGACCCATCTTCGCGGGCGTCTTGTCGGCGCTGATCTTCATCCTTGGGGCGCTCTCGCTCTTCAAGCTGCCGATCTCTGAATATCCCGAGGTGGTGCCCCCCACGGTCGTCGTGACGGCGAATTATCCAGGCGCGAATCCGAAGACCATCGCGGAAACGGTCGCCTCGCCCTTGGAGCAGTCGATCAACGGCACCGAGAACATGCTCTACATGGACTCGCAGAGCACGGCGAACGGTGTGATGACGATGAAGGTGACCTTCAAAGTCGGCACCGATCTCGACCTCGCTCAGATGCAGGTGCAGAACCGTGTGGCGCAGGTGCTGCCGAAGCTGCCGGAGGAAGTTCGCCGCTTTGGTGTGACCACAGTGAAGTCCTCGCCGGACATCACCCTCGTGGTTCACATCCTGTCGCCCAACGACCGCTACGACGAGATCTACCTGCGCAACTATGCGACTCTGAATGTGAAGGACGAGCTCTCGCGTCTTCCCGGCGTGGGGCAGGTGAACATCTTCGGCGGTGGTGATTACGCGATGCGCATCTGGATCGATCCTGACAAGGCCGCCGCACGCGGTTTGACCTCAAGCGACATCGTGAATGCGATTCGCGAGCAGAACATCCAGGTCGCCGCAGGCGCCATCGGCCAGCAGCCGGCGGAGGATTCCGCGTTTGAGCTCACGGTGAATGCGAAGGGTCGTCTCATCACCGAAGAGGAGTTCGATCAGATCATCGTCAAAACGGGTCCGCATGGAGAAAAGCTGCGCTTGAAGGACGTGGCGCATTCCGAACTCGGTTCGGGCGACTACGCGATGCGCAGCCTGATCAACAACAAAAAGGCTGTCGGCATGGGCGTCTTCCAGCTTCCAGGATCGAATGCACTGGAGGTTTCCAAAGCCATTCGGGCCCGCATGAAGGAGTTGAAGACGAAGATGCCTGAAGGCGTCGATTACGCCATCGCCTACGATCCGACCGTCTTCGTAGACAAGTCCATCGATGCCGTCATTCACACTCTCATCGAGGCGATCCTGCTCGTGGTTATCGTGGTGGTGGTCTTCCTGCAGACATGGCGCGCATCGATCATCCCGCTCGCTGCGGTTCCCGTCTCGCTCGTCGGCACGTTTGCGGTGATGCACGCGCTGGGCTTTTCGATCAACAACCTGAGCCTTTTCGGCCTCGTGCTGGCCATCGGGATTGTGGTGGATGATGCGATTGTCGTCGTCGAGAACGTTGAACGAAACATCCGTAACGGCCTGAAGCCGCTCGATGCGACGAAACAGGCCATGAAGGAAGTGACGGGGCCGATCATCGCCACGGCGCTGGTGCTGTGCGCGGTCTTCATTCCCACTGCGTTCATCAGCGGCCTGAGCGGACAGTTCTACAAGCAGTTCGCCGTCACGATTGCGATCTCCACGGTCATATCCGCGATCAATTCACTCACGCTCTCACCGGCGCTGTCAGCGTTGCTGCTGAAGGGCCATCACGACAAGAAGGACATCCTCACGCGTCTCATGGATGTGCTGCTGGGCTGGTTCTTCCATCCGTTCAACCGCTTCTTCGAGTGGTCGTCGAATGCGTATGTCGGCATCGTGAAGCGTATCATTCGATTCAGCCTCATCGCGCTCATGGTCTACGGCGGTCTCGTGTGGGCTACATACAAAGGTTTCCAAATCGTGCCGGAAGGCTTCGTGCCGGGGCAGGACAAGCAGTACCTCGTCGGCTTTGCGCAATTGCCGGACGCCGCGTCGCTTGATCGCACGGAAAGCGTGATGCGTCGCATGTCGGATATTGTGATGAAACATCCCGGCGTGAAGGACGCGGTCGCCTTCCCGGGATTGAGCATTCATGGGTTCACCGCCAGTCCGAACAGCGGCATCGTGTTTGTTTGTCTCGACGACTTCGAAAAGCGCACCACGCCGGAATTGTCCGGCCAGGCGATTGCGAACTCGCTCAACGGCCAGTTCATGGCCATTCAGGACGCCATGGTGCTCGTGTTGCAGCCGCCACCGGTGAACGGCATCGGCACCACGGGTGGCTACAAGATGATGATCGAAGATCGCGGCAACATCGGTTACACCGAGCTCTACAAAGCCACACAGGCGCTCGCGGGCGCGGCGATGGGCAGTGGCAAGTTCATGCCGGTGTATTCAGGTTACACCGTCAACGTGCCGCAGCTCGAAGCCGATGTGGATCGCGAGAAGGCCAAAGCGCAGGGAGTGCCGCTGGCGAATCTCTACGAGACGCTGCAGGTCAATCTGGGCAGCCTTTACGTGAACGACTTCAACCGCTTCGGCCGCACCTATCAGGTGGTGGCGCAGGCGGAGGAGAAATTCCGCGATGACGTGAGCGACATCACGCGCCTGAAAACGCGCAACATGGCGGGAGAAATGGTGCCTGTGGGATCGCTGGTAAAGGTCAAAGAAAGCTACGGCCCTGATCGCGTCACGCATTACAACGGCTACCTCGCCGCCGACCTCAACGGCACCACGTTGCCGCCGCTCAGCACCGGTCAGGGCGAGGATCTGATCGCGAAGATGGCGAAGGAGATGCTGCCGCCCGGTTTTGAATTCGAATGGACCGATCTCACGTATCAAAAGATCATCGCGGGGAACACGGCCATTTACATTTACCCGCTGTGCATCCTGCTCGTCTTCATGGTGCTCGCC
>JAWLBG010000075.1:0-2529 GCA_041395065.1 Prosthecobacter sp.
ACGGCTAGTCGCGCTTTCCTTCGCTCCACACGTTTTCATTTTTACTCATGCATTCCTCCCTCGAACTCAAACGCGAAGTCGAAGCCATTCAAATCCCAAGCGGTGACAGCATCACGCTGCCGATCGGGATGAAGGTCATCATTACCCAGTCCCTCGGCGGCACCTACACCGTGGCGACGGATTTCGGTCTTGCGCGTGTTCAGGCGAAAGACGCCGATGCCCTTGGCATCGACCTCGAAGCGTCCAAGAAGGAGGAACAGAGCACTTCCTCCAACGTTCCCGGCGATGTCAGCGATCTCGAAGGCCAGGTTTGGAACCAGCTCAAGAACGTCTATGACCCTGAGATTCCGGTGAACATCGTCGATCTGGGCCTGGTGTATGACTGCAAGGTGGAGACCGACGCGGAAGGCAAGAACAAGGCCACGGTCAAAATGACGCTGACCGCCCCCGGTTGCGGTATGGGACCCACCATCGCTGCCGACGCGCAGAGCCGCATCATGACCATCGAGGAGATGGACGACGCTGCGGTCGAACTGGTCTGGGACCCGGCCTGGAATCAGGGTATGATCAGCGTCGAAGGCAAGATGAAGCTCGGAATGATCTGAGAGCTCGGGACGACTATTTGCCGAAGAGCTTTTTCATGCCGTCTTTCAGCGCACCGGCACCGCCGCCGGGGGCACCTTCCTTGAGAAGGTTCTTCAGGGAGCCGCCGGCGCCGTTTTTGGCCGCCTCGGTGCTCAAGATGCCGAGAACCTTTGCCGTCAGCGCAGCAGGCGTGATGCCTTCCGGGCCGTCGCCGATGTTGGTGAGGCGGATCTCCGGGAGGGTTGTTTCGGCCTTGGCGCCCTGCACAAGCGTGGTGCTGGCGCTCACGCGCGCGCCACGGATGAGCAGTTCGTTGATTTGGAGCTTCACGTCCTTCTCTGTGGCAGTCTTTGACTCGGCGGGTGTTTCGCCGGCGGCGGCGACCGCACTGGGCTTCATTCCTGCCGCGAATGCTTCGGCATTCTTGGTGATCTGCTTGAGGTTCGTTCCGTTGAGACCCGCCTCCAGATGGATTTCAGGATCGGTGATGTGAATGTGCTTGAGGACGATTTTCCCGTCCCCGGTGGCCGAGGTGTCGATGGCGACATCGGCCTTGCCAATGCGCAGGGCATAGGGACCCGCGTAACCTTTCGGATTGCCGATCACGAAGTTTTCAATGACGCCGGTGCCGGAGAAGGGGGAGAGCTTCACGGCGCCGACCGTGACATCCGTCAGCACGACGGGAGGCGTGACTTGTTCGATGCCGGCTTTCACCAGGCGGTCGATCTGCGAGAAGCCGAGCCACAGGAGGACGGCGATGAGCAGCACGAGGAAGAGAATGATGCGAATGATCCATTTCATGGTCCGCAAGTCTGCTGACGGGGGCGTGGCAAGTCAACCCGCCGTTCGGCGGCGGGTTGATTTGACGGGCTGAATCCGCTAAATCCCCGCCATGGCGGCGCATGCAGATCAGTTTTCCATCACCACTCGCGGCAAGGGCACCTATGAAATCACGGAGCGCTGCCGGCAGATCGTGCGCGCCAGCGGCATCCGCACGGGCACGGCCACGGTTTTTGTGCAGCACACGAGCGCGAGCCTGGTGATCTTTGAGAATGCCGATCCATCCGCCCGCACCGATCTGCACAGTTTTTTCGATCACCTCGTCCCGGAGGACACGCCCTACTTTGTGCACACTTACGAAGGTGCGGACGACATGCCGAGCCACCTGCGCATGGCATTGACGCGCACGTCAGAGGTGATCCCGGTCGTGGACGGTCGCCTCGCTCTGGGCACCTGGCAGGGGCTCTTTCTGTTTGAGCATCGCCGCGCACCCCATACGCGGGGCATCGTGGTCAGCGTGGTCGGGGAGCCGTGAAGTCAGCCTTCGCGATCCTTGCGCACATCAGGCGTCTCAAACTCGGTGCCGTGGAGTTTTTCCGCTTCGTGAGGCGTCGTGAGCACCTTCCAGATGCACCAGGAGAACATGCAGGTGACGGTGCCCACGGAGAGCAGCATGACAAGTAGGCCGGCGGAGGTCATGGGTTGGAAAGGTTAAATGGAGGTGATGACGGTGTTATGAATCCTCTTTTGCCAGGCCCTGCTCGGCGCGGGCGTAAGCGCGACTGCGGGCGGTCATGAGTCCGAAGAATACAAAAATGGAAAGTACCATCGCCACACTGAGCTGCGCCGGGAGGTTGGACTTGGCTCCGAACAGGTCGGTGACGTAACCGGAGACGGAACCCGCCGAGCCGGTGCTCAGGTCGAAGCCGAAGATTTCCTTCAGCAGCCACATGGCGAAGATGGTCAGCAGGAAGATGGGGCAGATCCACTTCATGATCGGGCGGAAGAACCAGGGCACGCGGATCGATGCGCCCTGGTGCAGTTCAGCGAAGCCTTTGTCCAAGCCCCACTTCCAGCCGAAGACGATGATCTGAATCGTGGCCAGCACGAAGAGTAGGAAGGTGCCGACCCAGAAGTCGAGCGTGTCGAGCGCTTTGAGGTCAC
>JAWLBG010000076.1:0-2050 GCA_041395065.1 Prosthecobacter sp.
CGCGTCTGGCAGAAGTCGATGTCGATATCGGGCGGGCTGACGCGCTCGGGATTGAGGAATCGTTCGAAAACGAGTTCGAAGCGCAGGGGATCGATGTCTGTGATGCCAAGGCAGAAGGCGACGAGTGAACCTGCGGCTGAACCACGCCCCGGACCGACGGGAATGTCATGCTCCCGCGCCCAGTTAATGAAGTCCCAAACAATGAGGAAATAGCTCGTGAAGTTTTTCTCCTTCAGCAGGGCGAGCTCGATCTCCATGCGCTCATGAAGCTTGGCGTCATTGAGCGCGCGGTCGCGGCCATAGTGCCGCTCCAGGCCGTCCATGGTCAGCTTGCGCAGGTATTCATTGCGGTCACCGCCATCGGGCATGGGATACTGCGGGTACCGGTCGATGCTGGTGGAATCGAGGTGGATGCTGATGTCGCAGCGCTCGGCGATCTCCAGCGTGGCGTCGCAGGCCTCCGGCACCTCGGCGAACAGGGCGCGCATTTCCTCAGCGGTCTTGAAATAGACCTCCGGGGAGTAGGTCATGCGGTTTTGATCGTAGATGCTCGCGCCGGTGCCGATGCAGATCATGATGTCGTGCGACTCATGATCCGCGCGGTTTAGAAAGTGCACGTCGTTGGTGGCGACGGTCTTGAGGCCGTATTGCTTGCCCCATTCGATCATCTGCTTGGCACTGCGCCGCTGCTGTTCCATGCCGTGATCCTGAATCTCGAGATAAAAATTCTCGGGACCGAAGATGTCGCGGAATTCCTGCAGGCTCTTCTCCGCCTCGTCTTTGCGGTCCGAGAGGAGGAATTCGTTGATCTCTCCATTGATGCAGCCGCTGAGGCAGATGAGTCCCTTTGAGTACTCGCGCAGGGCATCCTTATCGACGCGTGGCTTGTACCACTGGCCTTCGAGATGCCCCTTGGTGATGAGTTTCGAGAGATTGTCAAAGCCCTCGTTGCTGGCGGCGAGCAGCGTGAGGTGGGAGGAGCGCTTGCGGCCGGGCACCTCGTTTTTATCGAACATCGAGCCCGGTGCCAGGTAGGCCTCACAGCCAAGGATGCTCTTCACCTTGGCCTTTTTCGCCGCCATGTAGAAGTCGATGGCCCCGTAGAGATTCCCATGGTCCGTCATCGCCACGGCGGGCATGTCCAGCTCCTTCACCCGCTTCATCAGCGCGCCGATGCGCACGGCTCCGTCGAGGAGCGAATAATCCGTGTGAAGGTGGAGATGGACAAAGGAATCGGACATGAAATGAAGGAGCGAAGGCGGCCACAATGGGCGTCATTTCAGTGATACCGAATCGAGGGAGAATGAACAGGGGGAGTTGTTCACAATTCCCGCTTCGCATCACTCATCCCAGCCTGCGGTGCCCACTTTGATCCAGTAACCGTTGAGCTGGACAATGTGCCCGCCCCAGCCGCCGCCGTTCATGGCCCCGCCGCGCGTGCGGCGGACCTTGAACTCAAACGCCGCCAAATCCTGTTCGCGCATGAATCGAGCAAGAAAATCGCGCGCCGTGGGACGAATGGCGGAGGAAGTGGACTCGACCAACGTGATCTGAACGTGCTCCCCGAACTCCTTGGTCGTCTTGTCACGAATGATGCTGCCGTGTTTGGCTCCAGCAGGCGGCTCAGCAGGCTCGATGACACTGCCGGGACGCCAACCGGGATAGTGCGCATCGAACACCGGCTTCATCTCGGGTTCGGGATCGGCATGATTGACGGTGATGAAGGTCACCAATGCAGGCGGAGCGTCTGCCACCGGTGGCGCGAGCGGATCCGGCATCCGCTCTGGCAAGCCAAGCACCTCGCGCCACACAGGGGCGGGAATGCCCATCAAGAGCCGGCGATCAAAATCCGTGAGCTCGCGCGACAACGCGGCGAGACATTCACGCACCTCTTTTTCGTCGCTACGGTGTTCGAGGATGTCCACCGGCTTGTCCTGGTAGAAATTCATCGCGAGCGGATCCGCACCGAGCTTCAACAAGTGGCGGATCATGGCAGGTTCCCCCCGCGAAACCGCGACGTGCAGCGCCGTGTCGCCATCGTCCGAATCGA
>JAWLBG010000077.1:0-1929 GCA_041395065.1 Prosthecobacter sp.
GAATGATCTTCAGCACCTGCTCGCGTTCGGCTCCGGCGAGAGGCAGCCGTGGTTCGCGCACCCATTCCTTGCCGAGGCCGGTCTCCTGGCAGAGCAGCTTGATGTATTGGACGAAGTGAATGTGCGTGTCGAGCTTCATGAGCGGCTGGCTCCAGCGGTAGAGCGCGCGGCATTCATCCCAGCGGCCGGCTTTGGCGAGATCCCAGAGCTGCTGGTTCTCCTTCGGGAAGGCGATGCCGCTGCCGCAGACCCAGCCGTCGATGCCGAGGATGGCGGATTCTAGGAAGAGATCGTCCACGCCGGTGAAGATGCGGTAGCGGTCGCCGGTTTGATTGCGTAGCTCGGTGATGCGGCGGGTGTTCGCGCTGCTCTCTTTGATGGCGTGCAGATTCGGAATGTCGGCTAGTTCGACGAACATCTCCGGCGTGACGTCGGTGTTATAGCCGACGGGGTTGTTGTAGAGCATCCACGAGAGCGGCGTCGCCTTCGCGAGCGTGCGGAACCAGTGCTGCGTCTCACGCGGGTCGGTCTTGTAAACCATCGGCGGCATGATCATGAAGCCCGATGCGCCCAGCTTCTCGCAGTCCTGCATGTAGCTGATCGCGGCCTGCGTGCTCATCTCGGCCACACCGCTGACAACTGGAACGCGTCCGGCGGCGACTTCAACGGCGTGCTTCACGACGGCGCGTTTTTCCTCGGGCAGCAGGCATTGATTTTCACCAAGCGAACCGCAGACGATCAGTCCTGCGACGCCGGAGTCGATCAACGCCTCCCAATGCCGTGCCGTGGACGCGAGATCGAGCGACTGGTCTTGATGCATCTGCGTGACGACGGCGGGGAAGACGGCAGACCAGTTGAGGGAAGGGGAGGAGTGGGGCATGGCGGAAGACGAGGGAACGTGCACGATGCTAAACGATGACGCACGCGGGTCTTGCTTGCTTTGGCGTGGCGAACCTGCCATTTCTGCCAAAATGACGGTCACAGACGATCCTTTCGCCGCGCACGGATTCGCGGAACTGCTCTTCGATGAGCTGCCGGATGTCGTCTTCTTTATCAAAGATTCCGTCGGCCGGTATGTGCGCGTGAACCGGACGCTCGCCGATCGTTGCGCAGGCGGCGACAAGTCGAAACTCATCGGCAAACGGCCTGCCGAGGTGTTTCCGGTCGCCCTGGCGGCCAGTTACGCACGGCAGGACGAACAGGTGTTGAAGACCGGCAAACCGGTGGAGCATCAGCTTGAGCTTCACATCTATCCGGGTCGAAAGGCAGGCTGGTGTTTGACAACGAAACATGCGCTGAAGGATGCGAAGGGCCGCATCATCGGCGTCACCGGCATCTCGCGCGATCTCAATGCGCCCAGCGACAAGGCCAGCGGCTTTGCCGAACTCGCCGCCGCACTGAAACACATTCAGAAGCACTACGCCGACAGCTTGCGCATTGACGACATCGCCACGAAGGCGGGCCTCAGCGTCTATCAGTTCGAGCAGCGCGTGCAGCGTCTGTTTCAAATGAGCCCGCTGCAACTCCTGCACAAACTCCGCCTCGATGAAGGCACCCGCCTTCTGCGCGAGACGGATCTTCCGCTCGGTGAAATCGCTCTGCAAACGGGCTGGTGTGATCAAAGCGCCTTCACACGCCATTTCAGCCGTTACGCAGGCATGGCACCGGGTAAGTTTCGCGCGATGCAGACAGATCGTGCGTAGAGAAGCGTTGGAGGTGACGCCATGAAGTCACTGCCCTTGCTGATCCTTGTCGCCTGGTCCTGCATTGCGCAGGCTGTTCAGATCGAAAAGAACGTCGCGGTGCCGATGCGGGACGGTGTGGTGCTGCGAGCGAATGTGTTTCGTCCCGAAGGTGAAGGGCCGTGGCCGGTGCTGGTGCTGCGCACGCCGTATGACAAGGACGGTCAAAAGGGGGATCCCTATGCGA
>JAWLBG010000078.1:0-1851 GCA_041395065.1 Prosthecobacter sp.
AAGCATCGGGAATCATAGACTATGCGGCGGTGGACGCCGGGATTGTTGAGTTGCCATTTTCAGTGCTCGATGCTGGGGGAGCATCTTCGCTCACCATTCAAATGGCGATCCGCGCTCTCGCCATGATGCACGATTCCAAAGTCGTCGCCGGCCTCATCGAAAGGCTCGGCAAGGCGACCGATCCCGCTTTGCGCCAAGGCATTCTCGCAGCGCTGTGCCGTCTGCATTTCAAGGAAGGCGAGTGGAAGGGCGATTCGTGGGGCACGCGGCCGGACACGCGCGGGCCGTATTACCAGCCGGAACCTTGGAGCGAGACGCCGAAGATCGCGGCGGCGCTGAAGGAAGCGCTGGCGAAGGCTTCGCCGGAAGAGGCGGCGTTTCTGGTGAAGGAGATGAACCTCAATCGCATTCAGTCGAATGACGCGCTGGAGCGCATTCTGGTGCTCGCGAAGAAGGATGCGAAGGTGATTCCTGATGCCGTGGCACAGTTGGCGACAGCGGATGCGATTCCGGCCGATGCGGTGCCGCTTCTGCTGCAGGCGTTGAAATTGGCGGATGCCAAAACCTCCACGATTTCGCAGGCGATCATCGCCCTGGCCAAAACCGACAGCGCCGACGGCGTGAGCGCGACGCTGGCGGCCTTCGAGGCGCTGAAAAAGATGCCGGAGTCCGGCAAGGACTACGAAACGGCGACGAACGCCTTCTTCAATGCACCGAAGCTCGAGAACCATCATCAGCTCGTCGAGCAGATCGCGGAGAAGATGGACGGCAAGACTGCGCTCTATGCGGATGCGGCGCTGCTGAATCTCGCCAGCCGCAAGTCCGGCAGTCCGGAGTCGATTCAACTGTCCCAGAAAGCGCTGGATGTCGGCTGGGCTGATGCGAAACGGCGTAGGCAGATCGTGGAGGCGATCGGTTTGATCAAACACATGCCCTCGGCGGGCAAGGTGCTCACCGCTTTGAACGATCCCGATCCTGCGGTGAAAAAAGCCGCCGACAACGCCGCGAAGTCGATGCGCCTGAATCGCGAAAAAGACATCACGCCGCTCGTGAGCACGCTGAAGCCGGAGGAAGTGCTCGCCAAGGTCATCGCCATGAAGGGCGATGTGGCGACGGGTGAGATGGTCTTCACCAAGGCTACCTGCATCGCCTGCCATACGACGAGCGAGAGCCAGCCGCAGAAGGGGCCGTATCTCGGCAACATTGCGCAGACCTACAAGCGTCCCGAACTCGCGCAGAACATCCTCGACCCGAACAAGACGATCGCCCAAGGCTTCACCAGCGAGGTCATCACGCTCAACGACGGCACACAGCAGTTGGGCTTCATCACACTGGAGTCCGCCGACAACGTGAAGCTGCGCAACGTCGCCGCGCAGGAGTTCACCTTCGCCTTGAAGGATATCAAAAGCCGCCAAAAGCTCCCCATCTCGATCATGCCGCCCGGTCTGGTGAACAATCTGACGTTGCGTGAGTTCGCGAGCCTGCTGGATTATCTCGAAGTGTTGTCGAAGAAGTGATGGAGCGCGGACCTCCGAGTCCGCAGCAGGTTATCAAGACTATTAGCGGACGAATCAGTCTGAAGAGTCAACGTCTTCGGCGGAGTGCTGCGGGCTGAAGCCTGCGCTCCCCTTTACGCAATCACTTCCTTCACCACGTGTCCGTGCACATCGGTGAGGCGGAAGTCGCGGCCGGCGTGGCGGAAGGTGAGCTTCTCGTGATCGAGGCCGAGCTGATGGAGGATGGTCGCATGCAGGTCGTGCATGTGGACTTTGTCTTCGACGGCCATGTGACCGATGTCGTCGGTGATGCCGTGGGAGAAGCCGCGTTTGAAGCCGCCGCCGGCGACCCAGA
>JAWLBG010000079.1:0-13658 GCA_041395065.1 Prosthecobacter sp.
TGAAACCGATCGCTCCGGTGATGGTGGCTTCGAGGGTGAGAACCGCACTGGTGTTGTTTTGAATCACGATAAGATCCTGGCCGTTGCCGGAAGTGAGCGCGCCATCAGTGATGAGAGTGGCATTGGCTCCCACGTTGCCCGTGACCAAAATACCGCCGCTGTCGATGGTGTGGGTGCCGTTGAGGGTGAGCGTCGGTGTGGTGATGGCGTTGTTAAACCGCACGCTGCCGACGGTGACATTGGCGTCCAGGGCAAGGCTGGACGTCATGTTCAGATTGGTCGCAGCGGTCGTGGCGGAGGTGTTGGAGTAGGCGCCGGATGATAGCGCCACAATCTTGTCTCCGCTGAATGTAGCCCAGTCGATGCCGTTGGTATAGTTGGCTCCGCCGTTGGTGGTGTAGTAGGTGGCATAACCGCCGATGATGCCGGAGGCAGTGTTTGTGCCACTGGCAGCCAGGCCCGATGAACCGCCGCCATTTGCACTGAAGGCGACCGTGCCGCCGATCTCGCGTGTGAGGGAACCCAGGGTCAGCAGCATGGTGCCTCCGCCCACGCGGGTTTGGTTCACGACCGAAGAGCCTGCGCGGACGGTCACACCGTTCAGGGTTTGGGAGTTGGGTCCTGAAGTGGTCTGTTGTTGCAAAAAGGTTCCGCCGCCGAGGATGAGTGCAGAGCCAGAATCAATGATGTCGCTGGTCGGAGTCCCCGCGCCAAAGAGAAGCTTTAGGGTCCCCCCATTTACCGTCGTCGCGCCTGTGTAAGTATGAGCGGTGCTGAATGTCTGAATCCCTGCGCCTGCCTTGGTGAGACCACCGGTTCCACTCAGGGCACCTGAATAGGTTTGTGAACTGCCGTTGTTGCCGATGGTAAGCGTCACGGCATTCGACGCATTATCTTCCAGCACCAAGTCCACGCTGCCACTCAGTCCGCCCAAGGTGAAGGCATGGGCTGCCACCGAGGAATCAAACACGAGTCCCGTGCTACCGGTCGTTACGGTGCTGTTTTGAAGGGCGAACCGGTGGGCCAGAACCAAACTGCCGCCGGTGACAGATGTGTTTCCACTGTGGGTGTTTGCACTAGCCAGAGTCAGCGCCGAGCCTGTTCCACCGTTCACGATCAGAGCCAGGGTGCCGGTATTGCCGTTGCGCAAAGTGCCTGCGTAGCTGCTGGTGTCACTGGCCGCCAGGGCGACGGTGAACGTGGCGGCAGTGGTGGAGCCGTTTTCAACCACCACGGATCCCGGACTGCCCACGTCGGTGCTCAAGCCGGCCACGGTGAAGCTGTTGCCCGCCAGTTGAAACTTCGTGCCTACGATTGAACCCGCAGCAAAAGTCATCGCGCCATTGGCGGTGCCGTAGGCTGCGTTGGAGCCGGGGGCGCCCAGTTGCAGAATGCCACCCGACTGGATGTTCATGGTGCCGGCAAAGTTTACGGTCGCCGTACCGCTGCTGCCACCATTGGTCTGAGGAGAAAGGATGACGTGGCTGCCCGCTGATACCGTGATGTCATTGGCAATCGTCAGAGAGCTGCCACGTGCGACTGCTGCCTGAAGCGTGCCACCGCTCGCCAGGATCGCGCTGCTGCCTGCGGCACCGGCATCTCGAAGCTGCACCGTGCCACCGCTCATGGTCAGGCCGTCTGTGATCGTGTTGGCCGCCGCCAGTGTGAGCGCGCCGCCTGCCACGCTGAGATTCGTCAGTGTGACGGAGGATGCCAGCGTCTGTGATGCGCCCGCGACGGCAAGCCCACCAGTTCCAGAGAAGGTGCCACTGTAGGTCTGCGAGCCTCTTGACAAAGTCAGCACCTGTCCGTCAGCGATGTTCACCACGCTGAATGCCGCGCTGCCGCCGCTCAATACGCCGATGGTTTCGCTGGTCTGTACGTCCAGTGTATTCGTAGACGAACCGGTGGTCATGGAGACGGCTCCGGCATCCGGAATGGCACTGCCATTGGAGATCTGAAGGGTGAACGCACTGACCGAAGTGATTCCCTGGTAGGTGTTTGTTCCGGAAAGCACCACGGTGCCGGACCCTCCCACCGACACGTTGCCGGCACCTGAAATGTTGCCTGCGATCGTGAACGTGTTGTTCGCGGAAGAAGCAGACAGAGTGGCGGTCTTGCCGCTGGAGACTACCGCGTCACCCAGCCACGTCGCCGAGGGAACGCTGATGGTGTAGAGGCTGGTCGAATTGACGAAATTGAGCGTCGTGCCGGCGGCATAGTTGTAACCATTGCTGCTGGTGCGGATGTCGAGGCCGCCGCTGAGAAGATTGATGGTGGCAAGGCCGTTCAGCGCTCCGCCATCCTGCAGCAGGGTAGCGTTGGACGTGTTCACCTCGAGCGTGCCGCCGCCTGCGAACGACGGGTTCTTCAACCAGACGCGGGTGCCGGTGAGTGTCACTGTGCCGGAGGTTGTCAGTGCTGCGGCGATCGTCGGAATGGCACCTGTCGTATTGTTGATGATCGCGCCATCGCTCAGTGTGATCGTGCCGCCGCTGAGGGTGACCGCTCCTTCTTCGAAGTAGAGTCCGTTGGCGAACTGCGTGCCGCTGATGGTGACGGTCCCGGTGGTCCCGTTGGTGCCCGCGGAAAAGTGCAGATCATTGGTGCTGCCGGTGGCGGTCTGGAAGGTGTCCGTCTGGCCAAGGGAGTCCGTCGTCCAGAAACTGCTGCTGCCCCAGGTTCCGGTGGCGGCACCTGAACCGTCCAGCGTGCCGTTCGTATCCCAGTAGAGGTCATTGACTGCATGCCCTGGCAGGCTCAATCCGCCCAGAAACAACACCACCCACAACCATAATAAGCGGATGCCTGGAGAAGGAATGAAATGTCGGAACTTGCGCAGATCGTGATTGAACGAGGCGGCTGAAAGAATGGGGGAAATCATCAGAGGATTTGAACAGGACCGCACCAGGGTGGAGTTCCGGCCAGTGGTTAAATGAAGCAATAATGACACCAAGGATGCGTCCAAGTTGCCTGCGGGCCGGCCTGCACTGGCTTCGTGTTTAAGGAGCGCAGCAGACACTTACACCAGCTTTGCCAGCGCTCCCGGCAGCGGCAGATTGAAAACAATTTTTTGCTCCGTGGCAGGGTGGATGAAGCGCAGTTCGGTGGCGTGCAGCGCAAGTCGTTTGGCGGGATCAGTGACGGCACCGTAGGCTTTGTCGCCGACGATGGGGTGTCCCATGTCGGAGAGGTGAACGCGGAGCTGGTGGCGGCGGCCGGTTTCGAGCTTCAGTTCGACCAGCGTGGTGTTGTGGGTGCGCTGGAGAACTTTGAAGTGGGTGACGGCTTCGCGCGTGTCGTCGTCTGGCGGGACGCTGCGGACACGGAGGGAGAACTCCTCGTTGAGATGACAGCGCAGGGTTCCCGAGTCGCGCTTGATGATACCCTCGACGATGGCGTGGTAGGTCTTGTCAAACTTGTGCCAGTTCTGCTGCAGCACTCGCTTGTAAGGCTCTGTTTTGGCGAAAACGATGAGTCCCGATGTGTCGCGATCGAGACGATGGACAATCCACACGCGGTTGCGGGGATTGGAGGCGCGAACGTGGTCGGTGAGCGCTGCGTAGGCGGTGCGGCCCTTGCCGGAATCCAGGGCGACGGTGAGCCAGCCGGGACCCTTGTCGAGGACGATGATGGCGTCGTCCTCGTGGATGATTTTGAGGCCGGCGGGCAGCGGAGGCGGGGCTTTTCGCGCCGCGCGGTCCACTTGAATGGCCACTTTGTCCCCCGGCTTGAGCGCGTGATCGTGACGCGTGACGACCCGTCCGTTGATGCGGACGCTGCCGAATTTCAGCCACTGCTTCACACGTGTGCGCTTGGCCTCCGGCCAGTTCTCAAAGAGGAAGGGCAGAAGTTCGGCGGGTGCGTTGACGGTGCGCTGCGGGGGCATGGCCCCTTCATGCCACGGGAAGAACTTGCTGGCTAAGGAAAAGCTCGGTGGCACGTTTTGTCCCCACCCTCCCCCCAACGCGCATCATGATCCCACGCACCACGCTCCTCGCCCTGCTGACCGCCGCCATTCCCGCCGCTGCGGTGGATTTCATGAAGGACATCCAGCCGATCCTGGAAAAGAACTGCTACGAGTGTCACAGCGAGTTGAAGGGCAAGCGCAAGGGAGGCTTCGTGTTTGATGACCTGGAGATCTTTAAGCTCGACATCGCCGACAACGACGTGGCGCAGATCCGGCCCGGCAATCCGGCCGGCAGTCATTTCCTCGAGGTCTTGGTGAGCGACGGCAAGAACCACATGCCGCCCAAGGAGCAGCTCTCGACCAGTGAAATCAAAAAAATCACCGACTGGATCGTGGAAGGGGCGAGTTTTGAGAAAAACGACGGATCCAAGCCGATGGTGGCAGCCGCTCCCAAAAAGGAACTGCCGCCGATCATGAGTTGGACGAACGGGGAGGGCAAAACGATTCGCGCCGGCTTTGTGCGGCTGGAAGGCGAGAACGTGGTTCTGCGCATGCCCGCGAATGGTCAGGAGGTGCCGTATCCGCTGGCGAAATTGAGTGAGGCCAGCCGCAAGCAGGCCGAGGATGCCGGCGCTCCCTGAGTCTTGGAACCCGCGCGAGTGTCGTATTTTGCGGCTGACGCACCAGGGTAGGGGATGTTCTGGTAGCTCTTTGGTTTAATGGTGTTAAAGGCGTCTTCTCCCCCAATTAAAAGACGTCATGATTTGTTATTGCCCGCATTGGGTTCGCCGCATGTTGTCAGGCGGCATCCATGTCACCTGCTTTCTTTCCCCTCTGTTGGTATCGTTGACCGCTCCGGCGGCGACGGTTTTCTGGAATCAGTCGCTTGGCGGCGATTTCAATACGGCGGGTAATTGGAGCACGACTTCAGTTCCCGGCTCTTCGGATACAGCCGTATTCGACATCAGTATGACTGGCGCTGTGACATTGTCTGCAGACTCTGCACCCGGCAGCATCAGCTTCGACACAAACGCCACGAGTTTTTCACTGGGCAGCCTCGGCGGGAATACGATTACGACGGTCAATGCAGGTTCGATTTCGATCCTGTCCACTCTGACCACGGCGGGCCAGACCTTCACGGTTAATGCGCCCTTGGTGCTCGCGCCCGAATCGGCGACCACGGCTGGCAGCTTCACCCTCCAGAACGACAGTCCAGAGGCGACCACGGTTCTTGACATTGCTGGAGGGATTGCAGGCGGAACGACTTCCAGCACACTGACCCTGATGCTTTCTGGCAGTAATACAGGCGCGAACCTCATCAGCGGTATCATCAGCGACGGCGGGGCGTCCTCGTTGTCAGTGGAGAAGACTGGTTCTGGCACCTGGACTCTGAGCGCTGCGAACAGTTTCACCGGCGGCACCAGCATCGCAGGCGGCAGGCTCGTCCTGAGCGGAGGGGATGATCGTTTGGCAACGACCGGCACCTTGAGTTTCACGGGGACCGAAAGCAGTACGTTTGACATCGGTTCCACCAGCCAGTCGCTGGCGGGGCTGAACTTTCAGACCACCGGATTGAGCAGTGTGAATACGATCAGTGGTGCCGGCGGCACGTTGACGGTCACCGGCGGCAATATTCAAATCGGGGGCGGTGACAGCACCTCCGCGTCGAACGCGCAGTCGGTGGACATGACCGGATTGGGCACGTTCATCTATGACCGGAGTTCGGGCACTTTTGCCGTGGGGGGAACGACGAATTTTGCCTCTGCCGGCACGACGGGCAGCGGCACGCTGAGCATGGCGGGGGTGAACACAATCACGGCCGCAAGTTTCAATGTGGGATACTACAGCACGGGTTCGAATTCGTTGAACAGCGGCACGGCGCATCTCGGACAGACGAACACGATCAACGCCTCGACGATCGTGGTGGGGAACGTCAAGACGTTCGCAACGCTGGACTTCCGAAATCTCATTGATCCCACGCTCACGATCCGTGGTACAACGGGAGGGAGCAGTCGTGCGTCCATTTTGGTGTCAACGGCCAACAGCGGACTGACGGACTCCGTCGGCACGGTCGATCTGACCTCGGGCGGCACGGTCAATAGCACCCTGGACGCCATGGTGAGCACGCTCACTATCGGGCAGAACATTCGCAACTCGACCTCCCTCGGGAAGACTTCTACAGGGACGTTCATTATGGGACTGGGCACGTTGGACGTCACCACCATCATTCTGGGCCAGCAGACGTCGTTGAGCGGTTCAAACACCCGTTCCGGCGTGGCCAACGCCACCCTGAGCCTGAACGGCGGCACGATCATCGCCGCTACCTTCACCTTGGCGGACAAGCGGGCCAGTACTGCTGCGGAGGCGATCAACAGCACCTTCAATCTCTTCAGCGGCACGCTGAGCGCTACGACGATCCAGCGCGGTGCTGTGGGCACGGGAGCGGGAGCGGATACGGCCACGATCAACTTCAACTGGGTGGACGGGACAATAAGTAACATCGATGGCAGCGATCAAACGGTGACTGGCAGCACGGCGGTCAACGGGTTGACGGGTGGTCTGAGCATCGCGCTCAACAACACTGGTAACGTTTCCGGCACCCACACGTGGAACGTCAGCGGCACCCAGACGGCCACAGTGCAGAATACTGTGACGTTGACCGGTGACGGAAGCCTCACGAAGACCGGCACCGGCACGCTGGCCTTCTTGGGCGGCAACAGCTACGCCGGTATCACCACCGTGAGCGAGGGTTTGCTGATCTTTGGCGGTACGGCCTCCCTTTACAATGGGGCGACCTCGAACTGGACGAATACCAACCTTGTCGTGGAAAGTGGAGCCGTGGCCGGTTTCAATGTCGGAGGCGCGGGCGAGTTCACGACGGCGGATGTGGATCTTCTGACGTCGCTGGGAACGGCGGCGGGTGGTTTCAAAAGCGGCTCGTTCATTGCTCTCGACACGACCAACGCGGTGGGCGGAATTTTTACCTACGACTCGGTGATCGGTGACACCAACAATCGACAGAATTCGCTGGGACTCGTTAAGTTGGGGAGTGGGACGCTTGAGTTGACCCGTGTCAACACCTACACCGGTGGAACCATCATCGATGCAGGCACGCTGGCGCTCAGCGGCGGAGACAACCGCCTGCTCGGGACGGGGTCCGTGGCCTTCTCCGGCGGCAGCGGCACGCTGGATGTTGGCTCGACGAGTCAAACCCTCACGGGACTCACATTCCTCACAACCGGCACGGGCAGCCATGTCATCACGGGTGCCGGAGGCTCTCTCAGACTGAACAGCGGGAACATCCAGATCGGCAGCGGCGATGCCACCTCGAGCGGTTCGGAGACGGTGGACATGTCCGGCTTGGGTGCCTTCACCTACGACAACGCTTCCGGAAATTTCCACGTGGGCGGACTGACGAACAGCAGCTCAACTTCGATTACCGGGAACGGCATTCTAATCCTGGCTGCAACGAACACGATTACGGCAGCCAATTTCAAGATCAATCCATTTGGCACGGGGCTCAGTTCGTTGAACACCGGAACGGTGCACTTGGGCCAGACCAACACGATCAACGCCACGACCATCTTGATCGGGGAACAGAAGACCATCGCGCTGCTGGATTTCCAAAGCGGACTCGTCAATCCAACGCTGAAGATCCGCGGCACGGGCGCCACGGACGCCGACCGGGCAACGATCACCGTCGGTTACAACGGAAGCGGCATCCTCGTTTCCGATTCGACGGTGGATTTGGTGACCGGAGTGACTGGCTCCAGCATCTTGGACGCCAAGGTCAGCACCCTGTTGATCGGTCAGATCGTTCGCAACGGCACTCCGGGCAGGGCGGTCACGGGCACGTTCCTGATGGGCATGGGAATGCTGGATGCCACCACGATCATTTTGGGGCAGCAGAATTCCGTGAGCGGGACCAATTCCTCCAGTCAGGCGACCGCCACTTTGAGTCTCAGCGGCGGGACGATCAACGTGACCACGTTCACACTGGCGGACAAGAAGAGCGGCGCCGCTGCGCAAACCATCTCCAGCAACTTCAACCTCAACAGTGGCACCCTCAACGCGACGACCATTCAGCGTGGCACGGCTGGCACCGGAGCGGGAGCAGACACCGCGACGATCAACTTCAACTGGGTGGATGGCACGATCGGCAACATCGCGGGAGTGGACCAGACGGTGAGCGGCAACACGGCGGTCAACGGGCTGACGGGCGGCTTGAACATCGTGCTCAACAACACTGGCAATACCTCCGGCACGCACACTTGGAACGTCAGCGGAGATCTCACTGGCACCCAGACCGCCACGATTCAAAGCACCGCCATCCTCAGCGGCGTGGGCGGTCTCACGAAGACCGGCAAGGGAACGCTCATTTTCGAGGGCGCAAACCTCTACTCCGGCATGACGACGGTCGCCGAGGGCGAACTGCATCTGAATACTTCGGGTGGTCAGGCGGTAGCAGGTGACGTGACCGTTGCAGGCGGCACGCTGCGTCTGCTGCAGGCGGATCAGATCAGCACCGTCAGCGGCATTTTTGTCAGCGAAGGTGTGTTTGATCTGCAGGGATTCAATCAGACGCTGGCCAGCGTTCAACTCACTGGCGGCGATATCACCGGCAGCACGGGAATTCTCACGAGTACAAGCGCCTTCGATCTTCAGGCGGGTGTCATCAGCGCGATCCTTGGCGGCACTGCGGGAGTGGTTAAATCCACCGCCGGAGTTGTGACCTTGTCCGGCGTCAATGTTTTCACCGGCGGCACGCTGGTGAATGCGGGAACCCTTATCGGCACGAGTTCGGCGGCGCTCGGTTCAAACAGCGGTTTGAGCGTCGCAAGTGGAGCCACTTTTGCCTACCGGCCCGCTACCGGAGGTTCGTTTAATCTGGGGAGCGGCGCCATCACACTCGTTGGCGGCAGCACGATCGGCGGTGCTTTGGGAGGCACGCTGAGCCAGTCGGTCATTCAAAGCTCGGGAGCGGCGAGCGCCAGTGGCTCGATCAAGGTGGATGTGTTCATCGCTTCGGGCGGTAGTGTGGCTTTCGGTACGCACAATCTGTTCACCACATCCGGCGGGCTGACCTCCGGCGGCGCCAGCTACGCGCTGGGCGGACTTTACAACGCGACAAACTTCACCGTGAGCAATCTGACGGCCACGGACACGACGGTGAGCATCGATGTCGCGACTGCCACGGCTCTCACGTCGGCATATTGGAAAGGTGGTCTCGGCGTGGGGAACAACGTTTGGGCGCTTTCAGATGGCACCGCGAGCAACTGGGTGACAAATTCCAATGGCAGCGGGTCAACACCGCTGGTGCCCGGGGCGGCTGCGACGGTCAATTTTTCCGCCACAGGCGCGACGAATCAAAGCGCGATGGTCCTCGGCGCCTCGATGTCCATTCGCAATCTTATCGTGAGCGATGCTGGCGGGATCACTCTCAATGACGATGGCAACTCGCTGACCATCGTCAATTCATCGGGGGTCAGGCTCAACAGTGGTGCGGGAGCTGTGACTCTGAATGCGCCGATCGTCCTCGGTGTCAGCCAGACGTGGACCAACAACAGCACCAACGCTCTCAATGTGACCAGCGCTGTGAGCGGGAGTGCCTCGCTCACGAAGAGCGGCACGGGTGCGCTGAATCTCTCGGGTGCCAACACCTTCACTGGCACGCTTTCCATCACGGCCGGTATGGTCAATCTACTGGCGGGAGGAACCATTAACGGAACCAACGCGGCGTTTAGCGTGGGGTCTGGAACTGGCAGCGTTGGTGCCTTCATCCAGTCCGGCGGCGACATTTTCTTCAACGGCAACTTCAATCTGGGCGTAAACGGGTCGTCTTCCGCTGGTTCGTACGGGTTCTACAGCATGAGCGGCGGCACCGTGGCTGACACCGGTAGTAGCAGCGTCCGTTTTCGCATGGGCGGGGGCGCCTCCTACTCGACAGGCGTCTTTTATCAGTCTGGAGGTGCGATAACCATCATCTTTGGCAACGGCCTCGAGGTGGGGGCGAACGCTAGCACCAATCTATTCAACGCCACAGGGATTGCCTACCTGACCGGCGGAACGTTCACTGCAGCTTCCAATCGCATCGGCTACAACGGCACCAGTTCCAATGCCAACGGCATCCGCGGCGAGCAGACGGTGGCCGAGAATGCACTCATCACCATCAACGGCACCACCTTCCTGGGCCTGGCCGCGAATGACGTCGGAGTCCTGAACTTGAATGGCGGTGTCTATGCCACGCAGCGGATCGTCAAGACCAATGGCACGGGCATTGTGAACTTCGACGGAGGCATCCTCAAGGCCGCCACCTCGGCAAACAGCGGATCCTTTTTCACCGGTCTCACCAGCGCCAATGTGTTTTCAGGTGGTCTGACTGTCGATACGAACGGTCAGTCGATAACGATCGGTCAGTCGCTCCTGGCTCCATCGGGCAATGGCATCGTCAGCGTTGCTGTCACCGATGGTGGTAGCGGCTATGTCGGCGCACCCTACATTTCCATCAGCGGCGACGGCACGGGGGCCACGGCTGTCGCTAACATGGTCGATGACGGCACCGGCAACGGCACCTTCAAAATTGGAAGCATCACGATCACGAGTGCTGGTACGGACTATACCGGGACGCCCATCGTTACACTGACTGGAGGCGGCGGCACGGGAGTGGTGCTGGGCAGTGTGGCGCTGGCGGCCAACACCTCGGGTGGCATCACGCAGACCGGAGCCGGCACTCTGACCCTGAGCGGCACCAACACCTACACGGGCGCGACCGTGGTCGATGTGGGCGGAACGCTGATCGCGGGCAATGTCAGTGCCTTCGGCGTCAATTCGGCCGCTACGGTCAATGGCACCCTGCGCATGGCGGGCCGGGATATCGCGCTGGGTTCGCTCGCCGGTTCGGGAATAGTTGAAAACGCCAGTTCTACCTCGTCCACGCTCACCACTGGCGGTAACGAGGGCTCGACCACCTTCGATGGCATCATTCGCGATGGTTCCGGAGCAGGCACGTTGTCGTTTGTGAAAGTCGGCGCTGGCACACAGACCTTGGCGGCTGACAATACCTACACGGGAACCACATTGGTCAGTGAAGGCACGTTGCAGATCGGTCAGGACGGTGTCGGCAGCATCTCGGGAGGCAGCGCAGTCACGGTCAATGGCTCGACCGCGGCGCTGGCGGGCAGCGGCATTGTCGCAGGCAGTGCTACGCTGACCAGCGGCTCTTTGCGCCCCGGTGATGCAGGGGGAAGTGCCGTAGGTAATCTGACTCTTGGCAGCCTCGATCTGACCGCAGGGGGCATCGCCGCCTTGCAGATCGAAGGCTCACACAGCTACGACAGCATTGCGATCATCACCAACGACGGACTGACGCTGAATGGCAATCTTGTGATCACCACCTCGCTTTCCGGCGCGAGTCTCGACGCTGTCTTTGCCGATGGCGCGACATTTGACCTGCTTGACTGGAGCGGGGTCGTTGGTGGCACCTTCGATGTGGGAACCAACCTTCGTGACGGCAGCGCTGATACGGGCCTTCAATTCGATCTTCCGGACATCAGCAGTCTCGCGCGTTTTTGGGACGTGAGCAGCTTTCTCACCACCGGTAGCATCACCGTCGTCGTGCCTGAACCCGGACGAGCCATCCTGTTTTTTTCAGCTTTGCTTTCGATGGGGTTGCGCCGTCGCCGGAACTGGGGGTGAAGGCCTTAAAACTCTTTCAGTGCATCGCTGACGGCGGACTCAAGCGGGCGGGAGCCTCCGCCGCCGAGCTTTTCGTCGAGGGCTTCGAGTCGCTGGATGAGGTCGGCCACATGTTTGCGCGGATACATGCCGCCGGCTTTGGCGCAGAAGTGTGTCCGGCATCCGAATGGGCGGTGCGAGTAGATCGTGCAGCGGCCGTCGCGACCCAGCAGGGGACAGGCGCCGTCGGGGTGCGGTTTGAGGGCCTTTCTACCACTGCGGCGCACGCCATCCGCCGCGTAGTGCGCCTCGCCCAGGGTCAGGAGGGGCGTGTGACCGGCCAGACGAAAGTGGCAGCAGCCAGTGCGCATTTCGCAGCGCCGTGGCAGGGGGCGGCGCTCGATTTCGGCGTAGATGGCTTCGATTTCGGGGCGGTAGGCGGGCTGCGTCCGGTTTTTCATGGGGCGTGCACTTAGCATGGGCGTGCTGGGATTTTTGGCGCGTGTTTTCCGCAAAGAGACATTTGAGGTTTGAGATTTTGCGTTCTGCCTTCATCGTACGCGCCCGCGATGCCGCAACTCCTTCTTTTTGCGTCAGTCTGCGCCCCAACCCGCCACATTCACGAGTCACCCCATCGCGCATGAGTCTGCCAGAAATCGCCGGACATGATCTGCAGGACCTGGTGGGCAGCGGGCGCTGCGGTGCCGTATACCGGGCGGTGAGCGCGAACGGCAAGGCCTGCGCGGTGAAAGTCTTCAGTTCGATGGCGATCAACCGGAAGGCTCTGGCGACGGCCTTCCGTGCGATGCAGCAGATGCCGCATCACCGCGGTGTGTTGCCGGTGGAGAACTTTGGATTCGATCAATCCCCGTATTTCTGCGTCATGCCGCTGGTCGGCGTGATGACGAAAGACAGCCATGGACGGCGTCTCTGGCAGACGCCCACGCTGGAGTCCGCCTGCGGCGGTCTGCCGCCGGATCAGGCCTGGAGGCACATCTACGAGGTGGCTGACGCGCTGGCCTGGCTGCACAAGCACGGCCTGCCGCACGGCAACCTGCGTCCGTGCAATATTTTGCTGGAGGATGATGTGGAGTCCTCGGTCCGCCTCACGGACATCGCCCAGGGATGGGTGGGAGGCATTCACCACTTGGAACTGACGGATCACTTCGTCCACCTGTGCCCGGAGCAGGCGGAGAATCCGGACGGAGTGTTTGCGGGTTACGGTCCGTCCTGGGACGTGTACAGCTTCGGTGTCCTGGCCTACCGCCTCTTGAACGGCACCCTGCCGCGTGGAGCGGAAATGTGGGCCGCCGAGGTGGACCGGGCGAATCAGGCCGCCGCATCGGGACTGGCCTACCAGGTGGACAGCAACGCCCTGCTTAGCGCGGTCAAATCCGAGCCGAGGATTGTCTGGCCGGATGCGGCGCAGTCGAAGTGGGAGGAGCGCCGCCGCAACATCATCGAGCGGGCGCTGGACTTAAATCCCGCTGCACGCTGGGCGGACATGCGTGAAGTCGTGCGCGAGTTCGAGGTGCTGGAGAGCGATTATCTGCTGGAGGAAGCGCGGGAACAGACCGTGCGGGAGCGGCAAAAGCAGGCGAAGAAGGTCCTCACCCTGCAGGCCATCGGCATCTCGCTGCTGACGATTTTTGTCCTCACCTTCATCTACGGCTTCGTCACGCTGAGGCGTGCGCAGCGGGCGGAGACGACGATCGCCAGCCTCGCCGACAACCACAAGATCGAGCTCGACGTGCACAAGGAGCAGATCACGACTCTGACTGCGAGTCTGGATGCGGCCCGTGCGGCAAAGGCGGTGGCGGATCAGAACCTGCAGAACTCGCAGAATGCGGTGGATCAGTTTCTCACCCAGCTTCTGCAAACGCCGACCGGCAACGAGATGGAAGCGGGCTTCTCGCGTGATCAGCTCAAGGAGGCCCTCGCCTATTGCATGCGCAGCCTGCCCGAACTTGAAGCGTCTCCTACTCTCGGAGTCGAGCGCCTCCGCGCTTACGGCAACATCGGCCAGCTTCAACTCAAGCTGCGCAACAGCGCCCAGGCGGAGACTTACCTCTCC